>NZ_JBHZAF010000034.1:0-51722 GCF_042754085.1 Nocardia sp. NPDC059236 | reverse complement strand
CATCGAGCGCGTCACCCACCACACCGACCGCGTCCACCGCGGTGATGTCATCGATGATTTGCCCACCCCAATCCATACCCCCATTCTACCGCTCGAAGATCATTCAAGGAATCCGAATTGTCCAGTATCGCAATATAATTCGTTAATTCCCACCCCGAGACCGGTCGGTCAAATTCAGGTCACGGCCGATTATCTCGCGCATAATCTCGGAGGTTCCGCCATACACGCGAGTAATACGCGCATCAGCCGCCGCCCGCGCAATCGGATACTCGCGCATGTACCCATACCCGCCGAACAACTGCTGACACCGATCGATACACCGGAATTCCATCTCCGAAGCCCACAGTTTGGCCTTGGCCGCATCGGCCGGCGTGAGCCGACCGGCGTTCAGCTCGAGCACGCACTTGTCGATGAACGCCTCGGCGACCGAGACCTCGGTGGCAACATCGGCGAGGGTGAACTTGGTGTTCTGAAACCCCCCGATCGGCTGCCCGAAAGCCTCACGGCCGCCGACATATTCGATGGTCGTGCGCAGCGCCACCCGCGCCCGCGCCAGACAGGCCACCGAGATCTGCACGCGCTCCTGAGCCAGGTTGCGCATCAGGTATTCGAAGCCGCGCCCCACCTCACCCAGCACATTCTCTTTGGGCACGCGAACGTCGGTGAAGCTCAACTCGGCCGTGTCCTGCGAGTGCAAGCCGAGTTTGTCGAGGTTGCGCCCCCGTTCGAAGCCCGCCATCCCGCGTTCCAGTACCATCAGGGTCACGCCCTTGTGCCGCTCGGCGGAGGTCCGGACCGCCGTGATCACCAGATCGGCATTGATCCCATTGGTAATGAACGTCTTCGCGCCGTTCACCAGGAAGTGATCGCCCATATCCACTGCGGCCGTCCGGATTCCGGCGACATCCGACCCCGCGCCCGGCTCGGTCATGCCGATCGCGGCGATCAGCGTCCCCGCCACGAATCCCGGCAGCCACCGCTGCCGCTGCTCCTCGGTGGTCAGTTCCACCAGATACGGCGTGCAGATGTCATTGTGCAGCGCGAAATTCAGCCCGACTCCCCCGCCGTCGCCCGCCATGAATTCCTCGATGAGGATCTGATTGAAGCGGAAGTCCGCCGCCCCCAGCCCGCCGTAGGTCTGCGGTACCGCGAATCCGAGCAGCCCCAGCTCTCCTGCCCGCGCGAAGATCGAGCGCGGCACGATCCCCGCCTCTTCCCACTCCAGATAGTGCGGCGCGACCTCCTTGCGCACGAAACCTCGTGCCAGTTCGGCGAATGCCCGATGGTCGTCCCCATAGTGCCCACGTTCCATGGACCCCATCGTCGAGGACGATTCGCACGTGGGATGAGAGAATCCCGGCCACCCTCGGTGGCCGGGATTCGTTCGCCGCTAGCCGTCGACGGTGAGGACCGTCCCCGCGGCGACCGTCAGGTTGCCCTCACGGACCGCGAAGCCGAGCCCAGGCTCCAGCGGGATCGCGCGGTCGAGTGTGACCGCCACCTCGACGGTCTCGCCCGGCATCGCGCGGCCCTCCGGCACCGCCACCTGACCGGAGACGTCACCGGTGCGGACGAAGAACTGCGGCCGGTATCCGGTGACGATCGGCGTGCGCCGACCACCCTGGGACGCCGTCAGCAGCCGCACCCGCGCGGTGAACCCGGTGTGCACCGCGATGCTGCCGACCGCCGCGACCACCTGGCCGCGCGCCACCTGACCGCGTTGCACGCCGCGCAGCAGCAGCGCCACATTGTCGCCCGCCTCGGCCGATTCCATGGTCCGGCCGAAGGTTTCGAGGCTGGTGACCACCGACTCGATCGTGCCGCCGAAGCCGAGCACCGCGACGCGGTCGCCCACCTGTATGCGCCCGCGCTCCACCGCACCGGTCACGACGGTGCCGCGACCGGTGATGGTGAGCACGTTCTCCACCGGCATGAGGAACGGCGCGTCGAGGTAGCGCACCGGCATCGGCACATAGTCGTCGACAGCGTCGAGCAGGCGCAGCAGCTGCACCGACCAGTGCTCGTCACCCTGCAGCGCCCGCAGCCCCGACACCGGCACGACAGGAGCGCCGTCGCCGTCGTAACCGTTGGCGGACAACAGCTCTCGCACCTCGAGCTCGATCAGCTCCAGCAGCTCGCCGTCGGCGATGTCGGCCTTGTTGAGCGCGACCACGATGTGCTCGACACCCACCTGCCGGGCCAGCAGCACGTGCTCGGCGGTCTGCGGCATGACGCCGTCGTCCGCCGACACCACCAGGATGGCCCCGTCCAGCTGGGCCGCGCCGGTGATCATGTTCTTCACGAAGTCGGCATGCCCCGGCATGTCCACGTGCGCGTAATGCCGTGTGGCCGTCTCGTATTCGACGTGCGCGATATTGATGGTGATGCCGCGCTCGATCTCCTCCGGCGCCCGGTCGATGCGGTCGAACGGGACGAAGGCGGTGCCGCCGCGCTCGGCCAGCACCTTGGTGATGGCGGCGGTCAGTGTGGTCTTGCCGTGGTCGACATGCCCCATGGTGCCGATGTTGAGGTGCGGCTTGGTGCGGACATAGGCCTGCTTGGCCATGATTGGTTCTCCAACCGGGAGTCAAGGTTTCGAGGGGACCTCAGCAGCGAGCCGACCTTCCCCGTCTGAGGTCCCGGGACGTCCCGGAGAAGGTCAGCGTCGTGCGCCGTCGAAGGCGAAGACCACCAGGGCAGCAGCCATCGCGCCCGCGACTGCGGGGAATGCGGCGATGGACTGTGCGAACATGCCGACGATCGTGCCGGGCGGATCGGCTCGGGCGCAATCGGTTTTCCCGATCACCATCCGGCACACCGTCACTCAGGGATCCGACGCCCCGGTGAGCCGAGTGGGCTCGGTACCGCCGGGTCGGCGGGTCGCGGCGAGTTCCGCCACGACGAGCAGCCAGACGACGATCGCCACCACGAGCAGCACACGGCCGAGGGTCCGCGCCCAGGACAGCGACAGCCCGGCGCCGGTCGAGAGCGCCGCGACCGACGTCATACCGAGCGGGAACACCGTCGCCCATCGCCGCACGTTGTATCCGGGGCGGAAGCGAATCACCTCGGCCCCGACCAGAATCGCGTAGAAGCCGAGGCTCACGACGAGCAGCGCCAGCGTCACTGCCCCGAGCACCGTGTGCGGGGTTCCCGTCCACCGCTGCCAGGCGCTGAGTTTCGAGGCGGCCAGGGCCGAGATCGCGAGGGCACCGGTCATGACCCACTGGTCCCCCGCACCCCGCCAGATCTCCGCGATGTCGAAATGCGCGAATGCCACCGGATACAACAGCAATCCGAGCACGAAGCACACCAGTGCCGCCGTGGCGAGCCAGTCGCCGGCGCCGTCCTGCGCCAGGGTGGCCGCCAGCACCGACAGACCCTCGGTCGACACGCAGACCAGGAAGACCGCGCCTGGCATCCGCCGGTTCCAGTGCCGGATCACCATGACCAGCAGCACCGGCCACACCACCGTCGCGACCACGAGCAGGGCGATGGACACGGCCTGCCAGCCGAGCAGGCACAGCCGGGTCCCCAGTACGGTCGTTGCGGCCACCGCGGTCAGGGCGGCCGGGGTGTCGGCCTCGGATACCCAGCGGTCGTGATCCCAGAGCTGCCGGGAAACGAAATCGGCGGCCAGCACCAGCCAGATGATGCCCGCGAGCGCCAGCAGCAGCCGCGAGACCGTCTCGTATCCCGTGAGATGCGTTCCGACGGAAAGGATTCCGGTCGCCATGACGAAAGCCCCCAGGGCCGGGGGCAGTTCGCGCCACCAGCGCACGGAGTCGGCGTCGTGCCCGGTGAGCGCGGTGAAGGCCCCGGCCGTCAGGATCGCCAGCGCCGAAACCACCAGCGCCACATCGAGTCCGTGCCGGAAGGCCACGGTCGCCGTCTGCAGGACCTCGTGGACGTGCGGTGCGTATTTGATGGCCGTGGCCAGGTCGAGGCCCGGTGGGATGCGGCCGCGTTCGACCGCGTCGATGGCGATGGGTTGCAGGACGGCGGGCAGGCCCAGCTCGGTGAGGCGGATCCGCAGGTCCGCGGTGAGGAAGCCGTTGACCAGCGAGCCGAGGACCGCGACGCCCACCGCCGCCCCGACCTGGCGCATGGTGTTGGTGGCCGCGGCCGCCATGCCCGAATGCTCGGCGGGCACACCGGTCAGCACCGCCGCGGTGAGCGGCACCACGGCGACGCCGAACCCGAGACCGGCGATGGCCAGGGTGGCGGCCAGCGGCGCGAACTCCACCGTGCCGTCCAGCGCGTGCCGGGTCAGCAGAATGCCCGCCGCACCCACGACACAGCCGGCGATCATCGGCGTGCGCGCGCCGGTACGAGCGACCCAGAATCCGGCGGCCAACGCTCCGAGCATGATCGCCACGGCCATCGGCGTGAACACCGCCGCGGTCCGCCCGGCCGAGTAGTGAATCATCACCTGCAGATACAGCGCGGTGAAGAAGAAGATCGAGAAGACCCCGAAGTAGACCGCGAAGGCGACGAACAGTGCGCTGCGCACCGGCGGGAGCCGCAGATAGCGAAAGTCGAAGATGGGGTTGCGAACCCGGTTCTCGACGGCGACGAACGCGAGGAACGCGAGCCCGCCCAGCACGAACAGCACGACCACCGAGCGCACGCCGTATCCGCGGTTCTCCCCGCTGATCGCGGCATAGATCACCGCACCGAGGAAGATCGCGCCGAGCAGCGAGCCGAGCCAATCCAGCTGCCCCGGTTGCGGATCCGCGCTCTCGGGCACGTACCGCAGCGCGGCGGCCAGCACCACCACGCCGAGGATCAGGTTGAACCAGAAGATCGATCGCCAGCCGTACGCCCCGACCAGTACGCCGCCGAGCACCGGCCCGGCGGCCAGGGCGAGACCGGACACCGCCGCCCACACCCCGAGCGCCTTGGCGCGGGCGCGGGGATCGGGGAAGACCTGCCGCAGCACCGACAGGGTGCCCGGCTCGGACGCGGCCGCGCCCAGTCCCATGACCGCGCGACCGGCGATGAGCATCGGCACGCTCGCCGCCAGCGCCGAAATCACCGATCCCGCACAGAAGATCGCCAACCCGGCGACCATGACCCGCTTGCGTCCCCACCGGTCGCCGAGGGATCCCGCCGCCAGCATGAGGCTCGCGAAGACCAGGGTGTACGCATTGACCACCCACTGCAGCAGCACGACATCGGTGCTGAGCTCCGACCGGATGTCGGCCAGCGCGACGGAGACCACGGTGGTGTCGAGGAAGGTCACGAACAGGACCGCGGTGACGGTGGCCAGCGCGATTCCGGGCCGCGCCGCGCCGCGCGACGTGTCACCGATTGCCACGTCCACAGGTTACGTGGCAGGCACGACCGGCCGTCCGGTTTCGATCGGCGTGGCGGCCGGCCGGGACCGGCGCTAGCTCGACAGCACCGCGAGCATGCCCGGCTTCAGCACGCCGTTCAGATCCGACCACGGGACGGTGACGTCGACGACGCCGGCCGCCTCGGGCCCGATCTGCCCCTGCGGGAAGTACACGTGCAGTCCCGCCTGGGTGACGGTCCAGACCTGGAAGGTGGTGGCGGCCGCCTTGACGTCGTCGAACCGGACGACATCGGCGACCCGGGTGCGGGTCAGCTGCGTCTTCGTCTGCGCCGCCAGCACATTCAACCCCTGCTGCTCGTTGGTGAACAGGCTCGCGAGCGTGACCTCCTGCGCGGTATCGATATTCGTGACATGCGAGAACAGACGGTCCTCCGGGTGCGCGCCGTGAAAGTCGACGCGCAGGTACAGCACCCCGCTGAGCACGTGCGTCCCGATGCGCTCGACCGTGCTCGACTTGTTCGGGTCGGTGATCACCGCGGGATCCTGGTGCTGGTCGACGTAGGTCCACAGCCCCTGCACCATGGCGTCGTTGAATTCCCGTCCGGCGGACCAGTTCACGCCCGTGCCCTCGACCCGTACCTGCGGCACGTCGATGTCGAAGCCGACACTGCCCTTGCCGCTGCTGGTCAGGTGCTCGGTGGTGGCGACGAAGCGCCCGTGCCCGCGCTGCTGGTCGGCAGCGGGTTCCACGGTCGAGGCCGGCGTGCCGACGCCGCCCGGACCCGTGGACCCGTGCTGCGCCTCGCAGGCGGCCAGCCCCAGGGCCACGGCGCACACGGCGATGACGGTGGCGGACTTCAGCCGCATGGGGTGCCTCCAAGACGATCGGGGGCGGCCGTCTCGGTGCGGCGCCCGCGATCAGAGTCGGACTCGCTGCTTGGAAGCGGCCAATGACCCACCAATGGCCGATGCGACGCGCAGGATGGGTGACGGTCCGGACCACGGACCCATTCCCCGAGGGAAGGCGTGAATCGGTGCAGGATAGTCGGCGAATCGTCGCTGTCTCGACCCCTCTAGACTCCCGAACGGGGAGGCCGGTTTGCTGAGATTTGCCGTACTGGGCGAGGTCCGCGCATGGCGTGGGGACACGCCCTTGGATCTGGGTCCGCCACAGCGGCGCGCCGTGCTGGCGGCACTGCTCCTGCGCGAGGGCAAGGCGGTCACCGCCGCCGAGCTCGTCGAGGGGATCTGGGGCGAGGACCCGGTGCTGCGCGCCGTGCCCGCGCTGCGCACCCACGTGGCCAAGCTGCGGCGCGAGCTGGAACCCGACCGCGTCAATCGCGGACCCTCCACCCTGCTGATCTCCATCGGCGACGGCTACGCCCTGCGACTCCCGCCCGGGCGCACCGATATTCACGACGTCGAGGACGAGGTCGCCGCGGCCGAGCGGCTGCGCTACGAGGATCCGGGCGGCGCCCGCGACACCCTGGAGTCGGCGCTGGTCCGCTGGCAGGGCGCCGCGCTGGGCGGACTGCCTGGGCCCTATGCCGAGCGGCAGCGGGCCCGGCTCGAACAGTGGCGGCTCTCGATCCTCGAGGACCGCCTCGCCCTCGATATCGAAACCGGCCGCAGCGCCGAAGCGGTCGCCGAACTCGGGCCGCTCATCGAGGAGCATCCGCTGCGGGAACGCTTCCGCGCACTGCTCATGACCGGGCTGTACCACTCCGGCCGCCAGGCCGAGGCGCTCGAGGAATACGGGCGCGCCCGCCGCGCCCTGGTCGACGGCGTCGGCGTGGAGCCCGGACCGGAACTCAGTGACGTGCACGCGCGGATCCTGCGCGCCGAGCTGCCGCCCGTGCTGCGGCCCGCCCGCGCGGTGGTCACCCCGGCCCAATTGCCGCCCGACATCGCCGATTTCACCGGTCGGTCCCGGGTCGCGGAGGAGATCGCGGCCCAGCTCACCGGCGACGGACCGGCGGTGGCCATCTCGGCGGTCGGCGGCATGGGCGGGGTCGGCAAGACCACCCTCGCCCTGCACATCGCCCATCAGGTGCGTGACCGGTTCCCCGACGGGCAGCTGTATGTGAACCTGCGCGGCGTCGACCCCGAACCGATCCCGCCCGGGGACGCGCTGGGCGGATTCTTGCGCGGGCTCGGGGTCGCCGAGGGCGATATCCCGCCCGCTGTGGACGATCGCGCCGCGCACCTGCGAACACTGTTGAGCGACAAGCGGATTCTGGTGGTGCTCGACAATGCCCGCGACAGCGCCCAGGTGGCGCAGCTGCTGCCCGGCACGCCGGGTACCGCGGTGCTGATCACCAGCCGCTCCGCGCTCACCGAACTGCCCGCGGTGCGGCGCACCCGCCTCGACGTGCTGGAGCGCGCGGAGGCCATGACGCTGCTGACCCGCATCCTGGGCGCCGAACGCGTTGCGGCCGAACGGGATGCGGCCTACGCGGTGATCGAGCAGTGCGCCTGCCTGCCGCTGGCGGTGCGCATCGTCGGCGCGCGGCTGGCGGTGCGGCCGCAGTGGACCATCGCCTCGCTGGCCGAGCGGCTGGCCGATGAGAGCCAGCGCCTCGAGGTGCTGCAGACCGGCGACCTCACCCTGGAGGCAGCCTTCCGCCTCGGCTACGGGCAGCTGAACACCGAGCAGGCCAGGGCGTTTCGCATGCTGGCCCGCGCCGATGTGCCGGACTTCCCGGTCGACGGGGCCGCGGCGCTGCTGGGCGTGCCGGTGGCGCGGGCCGAGCTGGTGTGCGAATCGCTGGTGGATCTGAGCCTGCTGGAGACGCCCGCGCCCGGCCGCTACCGCTTCCACGACCTGCTGCGGCTGTTCGCGGCCCGGCTGGCCGGGACCGCCGCGAACCGCGATCTCGGCGAACGGGAATCGGAGATCGTGGTCCGGCTGCTGGACTACTACCTGGCCAGCACCAAGAACCTGCTCGGCGCACTGGATTACAGCAACACCACGCTGCTGCTGGTGCCCACCACCGTGCCGGGCCACACCTTCGCCGGCGGGGCGGAAGGCCAGTCCTGGAACGATGTCGAACGGCCGGTGATCATCGCACTGCACCGCCAGGCGGCCCGGCTCGGCGGGCGGGCGGTGGCGCTGGCGGCCGATCTGGCCTGGGTGATGTCGGAGCTCATGGACACCGGCAGCCGCGCCCGCGAGCTCGCCGACGGCCTGAAGGCCCTGCTGGACACCGCGATCCGCGACGGCGACCACGCCAGCGCGCGACGGCTGCGGGTGGCGCTGGGCGCCATGATGCAGATCGGGCTGGGCGAGGTGGAGGCGAGTCTGGAGTTCCTGCAACCGATTTCGCAGCCCGCCGACGACGCCGAGCGCCGGTTGCAGGTGCTGGCCGAGATCCTGCTCGGGGTGGCGGATCGGCGCACCGGCAATACCAAGGACTCGCATCGGCACTACGCCAATGCCATCGCCTGGACCCGCGCACTCGACGATCGGTCGCTGGAGGCGTGGATCCTGGCCCTGGCCACCCGCACGCTGTGCGAATCCGGCCAGTACGCGGAAGCGGTGGCAGTGGCCGAGCGGGCCATCGCGCTGGCCCAGGAGTCGTCGAACGCGGTCGCGCTGGGCTGGGCCACCCACGAATTGGCCGCCACCCGTTCGATGCTCGGCGAGCACGCGCTCGCGCTGGCACTGGCCGAGGACGCGGTGCGCATGACCCATCACAATGGCGTGCGCCTGTGGGAGGGCTGGGCGCGCACCCGGCTGGCCCAGATCCACCTGCGCGCCGGGAACGACGCCGCCGCGGAAAGCGAGTCCACCCAGGCCCTGCGACTGCTGAGCAAGGCGGCCGACCCCCTCGACCGGGCGCGGGCGCTGTCCCTCCGCGCCACCGCCCGCACGGCCCGCGGCGATCACGAGGCCGCCGCCCGCGAGCACGCCGACGCGGCCGAGATCTTCCGCCGCGCCGGGCTGCCCGCACCGACACTGGCGACGCTGTTCGCACCGGGACCGGCCACCGGATAGAGAACGTTTATTCGGTTTTTATCGGCCCGTGGGAGCGTGCAGACACGCGGGTTCCCCGGGTCTGCAACACCCGGGGTACTCGCGCGCGATGAGGTCGTGTCCGCGTGCGCACGAGGGGTGCGCATCCGGCTCATGCAGATCGGATAGCCGCCGCCGGCACCGGCCGGCGGCGCCTCCGGCCCCCTTCCCCGAATCTCTCAGGACAGATCCGCATCCAGGCGCGCACCCAGTGTGCGCAGGTGCGCGGTGGCGCCGCCCGCCTCGAACTCGGCGCGTTTGGCCGCGGTGAAGTAGCGCTGCATCGGATAGTCCAGGTAGATCCCGGTGCTGGCGTGGATGTGGACGGCGGTGTGGGCGACGCGGTGACCGGCCTCGGCCGCCCAGAATTTCGCCACGTCAATCTCGGATTCCGCTGGGAGCCCGTGGGATTCGCGCCAGGCGGCCTGCCAGAGGGTCAGGCGAACGGCTTCGACATCGATATGGGCGTCGGCCAGGCGCTGGCGCACAGCCTGGAACGAGCCGATGGGTTTATCGAATTGCTTTCTGGTGCGGGCATATTCACAGGTCATCTCCAGGGCGCGTTCGAGGATGCCGAGTTGCAGCGCGCATGCGGCCACCGCCGCGCGGCGCCGGGCCCAGGCGGCGGCCTCGGGAGCGGAGATCACATCCTGATCCGGGACGTGCACACCACGCAGTTCCAGCACCGCCGCGTCCGTCCCGTTCACCACGTGCTGCCCGGTCACGGTGACGCCGTCAGCGCCCCGATCCAGCAGGAGCAGCATCGAATTCGCGCCGCACCGGGCTTCGACGAGAAATCCGTCCGCGAAGGCCGCGTCCGCAACGACCGACTGCGAACCCCGGATGCGCCAGCCGTTCCCGCCGCGCTCGACCTCGAACGTGACGAAGTCACGCGCGAGCGCCGACGCCACAGTGGTCTCGCCGCGCAGCAGCGGCCGCACCCAGCGCTGCACCTGCGCGTCGTCACCGAACTCGGCCAATGTGGCCGCGACCACCGCGATACTCGTGGAATACGGTGCGGGAGCGACGGTCCGGCCGATCTCGGTCAGTACGCCACACTGTTCCAGCAGTCCGTAGCCGCCGCCGTTCACGCGCTCGGGCAGCGCCGCGTCCAGCAGGCCCGCGCCCGCCATGGCCCGCCACAGGTCCGGATCGAATCCGGTGTCGCCGGGCCGGGGATGGCGGCCGGCCCAGTCGGCGAGCAGCTCACGAGCCAGTCCCGACAGTTCCCGCTGCGCGTCGGTGTATTCGAAATCCATGGTGCTACTCCTCTTCTCAGCGGGTGACGGGCAGGCCGAGGGCAGTCTTGGCGATGATGTCGCGCTGCACCTCGTTGACGCCGCCGCCGAAGGTCAGGATGAGCGCGGACCGGTGGCAGCGTTCGATGCGCCCGCGCAGCAGCGCGCCCGGGGAATCCGCGCGGATCACCGCCTCGGCGCCGAGCACCTCCATGAGCAGCCGATATCCCTCGATGGCGAACTCGGTCCCGAAGACCTTGGTGGCGGAGGCATCCGCCGGGCCGAGCGCACCGCGATCGGCCGCCCACGCGGTCCGCCAGTTGCGCAGCTTCAGATATTCGGCGTGCGCGTGCACCCGGGCCAGGTGCAGCCGTACCCATTCGGCGTCCATGACCCGGGAGCCGTCGGGCAGGACGGTGGCGCGCGCCCACTCGGTCACCTGCCGCAGCGATTCCTGCAGGGGCGCGGCCGAGGCCAGCGCCACGCGTTCGTGATTGAGCTGATTGGTGATCAGCGCCCACCCCTGGTTCTCCCCGCTCACCAGATTGGCGGCGGGCACCCGGACCTCCGAATAGTAGGTGGCACTGGTGCCGACCCCGGCCATGGTGTGCACCTTGGTCCACGAAAACCCCTGGGCCGCCGTGGGAACGATGAAGGTCGACAGCCCGGCGTGCTTGCCGGCGCTCGGATCGGTGCGCGCGGCCAGCCACACGTAGTCGGCGTATTCGATGAGGCTGGTCCACATCTTCTCGCCGGTGATGACGTACTCGTCCCCGTCGCGCACGGCGCGGGTGCGCAGCGCGGCCAGATCCGTCCCGGCATCCGGCTCGGAATAGCCGATGGAGAAGTGCACGTCGCCGCGCGCGATCCTCGGCAGGAAGAACGCCCGCTGCTCCGCGGTGCCGTAGCGCATGATGGTCGGCCCGACCGTGTTCACCGTGAGATAGGGCACCGGCACGCCCGCAGCGGCGGCCTCGTCCAGGAAGATCAGCTGATCGAGCATCGGACGGCCCTGTCCGCCATGCTCTTCCGGCCAGCCCAGAGCCAGCCAGCCATCGGCGCCCAGCCGGCGCACCACCTCCTTGTAGACGGTCCCGTCGCCGTGCTCGCCGCCGGGACCCGAGCGCAGCGCCGCCCGGACCTCCGGGGTGACGAGGTCGGCGAAATACTCGCGCAGCCGCTTGCGCAGCCGATTCTGTTCATCGCTGAAACTGATGTGCATAGGCTGAAAGGTAGGAAGCCGCGAGGCCGGATCCGCCCGGCTGGCAGGAAGCTGCCAGATCCACCGGGAGCGACCGGTGCCCGTGTCACGATCGGGGAAGTGATGCAGCGACAGCAGACCGGCGCCCAGGCCACCGGCATCGTCCGGTTCAGCCAGGAGGGGCACTGGGATCAGGACGTCCACCACCTGCTCCGCCATGCCCGGCGAGAGGCGGTGGTGGCGGTCTCCAATCCCACCCACTCCAGTGACCACCTGCGGCTCGGGCAGGTCGTCGTGGACGACCTGCTGGCCGCGGGCAAGCAGGTGCGGCTGCTCTACTCCCCCGACTATCTGGAACTGCGCGACCGCCGGCCGCTGCTGCGGCATTCCTCGCAGGGCGCGCAGATCCGGGTCACCGACAACGACTTTCACAATGTGCTGATCATCGACCGCACGGTGGCGGTGCTGTGGAGCGGCGCGGGAGCCGACCACCCCTACGCCTACCTGGTCCGCGAACCAGCCCTGCTGCGCGCCCTGCACCAGTTCGCCCTGCTGAGCTGGCAGTCCGGCCACGGCCTGGCCGGGCACCTCGACACCGCGTGCGTCGAGATCACCCCCACCGCCCGCGCCGTGCTCTATACCCTCAACCTCGGTCTGATCGACGAGGCCGCTGCCCGCCGGCTGGGCATGTCGCTGCGCAGCTACCGCCGCCACATCGCCGACCTCATGATCCGCCTCGAGGTGCGCAGCCGCTTCCAGATCGGTGTCCGCGCAGCACAACTCGGCCTCCTCGACGACACTCCGCATCCTGTCGCATCCCCCTGACGCTTCCGGTACCCCTGCCGATAGCACCGGTAGACGGCGAGCCTCTCGCGGTGGTCGCGGGCCCGCGCCGAGTACCTGGCTGGGGCGGCGAAGAGTATTGCCGGACAGCGGTTTCGGCGTCGATATTGGCTGAATGAACGTGGTGGCCGCGCTCCGGCTCAATATGACCAATGTCAACGACCCGGCGGCCGGGCATCGCGAGCGGTACCGGACCGCGCTGGAGATGGCGGAGTACGCCGATCGGGTCGGGTTCACGGTCGTCAATTGCGAAGAGCACCACGGCTCGGGGACCGGGTGGCTGCCCGCGCCGCTGCTGCTGGCCGCCGCGGTGGCGGCGCGGACCGAGCGGATGCGGATCAGCATCGGCGCGCTGCTGGTGCCGCTTTACGAGCCGGTGCGGCTGGCCGAGGAGCTGGCGGTGCTGGACAATCTGTGCGGCGGGCGGCTGACCGTGGTCGCCGGAATCGGTTACCGGCCCGAGGAATACGCCGCGCTGGGCCGGGATTTCACGCGTCGGGGCAAGCTCATGGACGAGGCCCTGGAGATCATGATCGCGGCCTGGCGGGACGAACCCATCCAGATCCATGGGCAACCGTTCGACGTCACGCCCAAGCCCTGCAGCACACCCCATCCGCAACTCCTCATCGCCGGGATGAGCGCGGCGGCCGCGCGCCGGGCGGCGCGGTTCGGGCTGCCGCTGTCGCTGCCGATGGCCATGCCGGAGGTGGAGGAGCTCTATCACCGGGAGCTGGCGCGTTGCGGCACAGCGGGTTTCGTCCACAAGCCCGAACCCGGCAGCAGACTAACCCTGCTCCACACCGATCCGGACGCGGCCTGGCACAGCTACGGCCCGCACATTCTGACCGAGATCCGCGAGTACGCGTCGTGGCGGCGGGACGGGGTGCCGCGCCCGCACGAGACGGTGCCGGATTCGGTGGATGCGCTGCGGGCGCACGGTTACCTGGAGATCCTCACCCCCGGCGAGCTGCGGGACCAGATCGCGGGCGGCCGTACCGAAATCCTGATCAACCCCCTGATCGGCGGGCTGCCGATCGAGGAGGGCTGGGCCGCCCTGCGCCTGCTCGGCGACGAGGTGCTCTCACGCATCGAGCTCGCTCCCGCCCTCGGCTAGCCCACCGGCATCGCCCGATCGCCCTGGCCCACACCAATTTTCGCCTTCGAAGTACCCGATCGCTAGGACAAGCATGACCGATCTGCGCCCCGGCCGGCTCACGGCCGCCGCCAAGAAATTCCTGACCTGGGACCCCGACCCGGCCGTCTTCGGTGTCACCATTCCCTGCCCGGTGCCGGTGGCGATGGGGCTGGAAGAGGTTCAGCGGCTGGTCAATACCCTGATCGACACGCACGAGGCCCTGCGCAGTCGCTACAGCTACGGCGAGGGCGCGGCCTGCGAGATCGAACCCGAATCCGGTGGCGTCATCGACCCGGCCCGCGTCGACGTGCGGACCATCGATATCGAGAGCCTCGACCCCGGCGCGCTCATGGAGCTGATCGACGCGGAGTCCGCCCGGGCCAACCTGCGGCTGGATCCGCCCGCCGGGAAGGTCGTCACCGCGGTACTGCTCACCCGCTCCTACGACGTGAACATTCTGCTGTTCACCGCCCACCACGTCGCCATCGACGGTGTCGCCATGTGGGTGCTGTGGGACGACATCGCCACCTATGTCCGGCAATGGGAAGCGGGAGAGGCGATCTCGCTGGCGCCCGAGACCACCACCGGCTCGGAGTGGGCGGAGTTCCTCGACGGCCACGCGCCCACCCGGGTGGGTGAGCGGGACTACTGGCTGGCGGCTTCCGACAGCGAACCCAATCAGCAGATCCGTTCGGCCACACCGAAATCGGCACATTTCGACGGCGTCATCGACGGCGCGCTGGCCCAGCGGCTGCTGGTGGAGCTGCCCGCGGCCTACGACGCCAGCTACACCCGGATCCTGCTCGTGGCACTGGGATTGGCCATCGAGGACGCCACCGGCGTGGCACGGCCCATTCAGGTGCAGAAACACGGCCGCTACAGCCGCCTGCGGCCGGGCACCGACCTGTCGCGCACGGTCGCCTGGATCTCCGACGACTACCCCTGGCTGCTGCGGCCGGTATCGGGCGGCCTCGAGACGCGCCTGCGCGACGCCATCGCCACCTATCCGCCGCACCCGGAGGACTTCACCCTGCTGTGCTGGCATCACCCCGAAAGCTGGCCGCATTTCCTGACCTTCAACTTCCCCAAGTTCTACTTCAATTTCCTCGGCGATGTGGGCGTGTGGATTCCGGACGCGCAGTCGCGCGAACAGTCCCGGCTGACCATGTTCGATCTGAGCATATTCCTCGGCACCAGCAAGCCCGAAGGCGTTGAGCAGGTGCACTATTCGGTGCACTCGCCCGACGGCGGACTGGGGGCCGAGCGGATGCGGGCCATCGTCACCCGGTGGCTGTCGATCCTCGAGACCGTGGAGGTGCGATGAGCAGGATCATCCTGGTCGGCATCGGCAGCCGCGGTGACATCGCCCCGCTGACGGGACTGGGCGTGGGCCTGCGCGACGCCGGGCACGAGGTCGTGGTGGCCTCGCATTGGATGTTCGCCGAGCAGATCACCGGGTGCGGGCTCGAATTCCGGCAGATGCCGCTCAATATCGACATCGATATGACCGACACCGATATCAACCGGCTCGCGGCAGGCTGGAAGTTCTCCTCCCCCAGCGGCGTTCGCAGCATGGGACTCGGCATGATCGAGACGCTGCTCGACGAACCCGCCGACGTGCTGCTGCTGCCGCCGCCCACCGAGTACGCGGGCCTGCCGCTGGCCGAGGCCAAGGGCATCCCCTCGATCGGTCTGCGATTCCAGCCGCTGTCCGCGACCGCCGCCCACGCCCCGGCGGCCCTGGGCGCCTACGACTTCGGCGCCCGCGGCAACCGGCTGGCCGGCGAGTTCGGCGCCTGGTTCAACGACCGCTTCTACGCCGGCACCATCGCCGGGTTCCGCCGCGCACTCGGACTCCCGCCGATCTCGGCCTTCGACCTGCGCCGCGGCCGGACCGCGGCCGAATGGCCCATCCTGAACGGCTTTTCGCCCAGTGTCGTGCCGCGCCCGGGCGATTGGCGGCCCGGCCTGGAGGTGACGGGGTACTGGTGGCCGCCGCGCCCCGACGACTGGCAACCGCCCGCCGACCTGGTCGACTTCCTCGACGCCGGACCGGCTCCGGTCTTCCTCGGCTTCGGCAGCATGGTCGACAGCGCCGCGGGCAGCGCCAGGATGTCGGCGATCATCGGCGCCGCGCTGCGGCGGGCGGGCGTGCGCGGCATCGTGCAGACCGGCTGGCTGCAACTCGATGTCGCCGGCGACGATGTACTGACCATCGGTGAGGTGCCGCACGATTGGCTGTTCCCGCGCATGTCGGCGCTGGTCCACCACTGCGGCGCCGGAACCACGGCCGCGGGCCTGCGCGCGGGCGTGCCGGCCATCGGCGCGCCGGTGTACGCCGACCAGCCGTTCTGGGCGCAACGCCTGATCGATGTCGGCGTCAGCCCGGCCACCATCCCCTACTCGAAGCTGTCCGAGGACCGGCTCACCGCCGCGCTGAAGCGCGCCACCACCGATACCGCCCTGCGCGACAATGCCACTCGGCTCGCCGCCCGGATCGCCGCGGAGGACGGCGTCGGCCTCGCCGTGAAGGCCGTCGAGGCCCACCTGGCCGCATACGGGACGGCCTGATCCACCACTCACCCTGTGCCCGAGGGCGGTCCGCCCCGCCCGGGCCCGCCCACGCCGGATTCCACGCCCCGACTGTGGTTAGATAGCGCGCAGTTTCGCCTGGTGTTTGCTATGCATCGATCCGATTAGCGCTGATCAGCGGTGGAGGCGGGCCATTTGAGCGTGCTGCACGGGCACAAGACACTGATCTCGAACCTTGCTCTGATCCTGCTACTCGCAGTCGGGGCGGCGTATCTGGCGATCCATGTGGCGCGGGTGCGCGCACCGGGCAGCACCTACACCGTCACCGTTCAGCTCGATCGCTCCGGCGGTTTGCAGGCGGGTAACGACGTCACCTGGCGCGGGTACCGGGTGGGATCGGTCAAGGCGATCCAGATCATCGGCGGCGGCGCCATGGTGTCGGCGGTCGCGGAAATCGACAAGCGGTACCGGATTCCGGCCGATACCCAGATCGCGGTCTCGGCGCTGTCGGCGGCGGGCGAGCAGTACATCGACTTCCGGCCCAACACCGACAATCCGCCCTATCTGCACGATGGGCAGGTGGTGCGGTTCAACCCCGGCAAGATCACCACACCGACACCCGTCTCCGAGACGCTGACGAACACCAGCGAGCTCATCGCGCAGATCGATCCGGACAAGCTGGCGGTGATCCTCGATAATCTGGACACCGCGCTCAGCGGCGGGCCCGATCAGCTGCGCGGACTCATCGACGGATTGAGCATCGCCACCACGGGTTTGGACAACCGGCTGCCGCAGACGGTCAGCCTCATCGAGAATCTGCGCGTCATCGCGGGCACCACCTCGCACGCGCAGCCCGATCTCGGCACGCTGACCCGCAATGCGTCGGTCGTGGTCGACCAGGCCCGCATCGCCGACGCCGAATTGCGGCAACTCCTCGACCGCGCACCCGGACAGCTGGGCATCGCCGATGCGGTACTGGACCGGAACATGGATCCGATCCACAGCCTGGCCACCACCATGTCCGCCATCGTGCGGGCCGCGCTGTTGCGGGTGCCCGCGCTGCGCGCCCTGTTCCCGGCGTTGGTAGTCGGCTCCTCCGCCATGGGCGTGCCCGCCCACGACGGCGAGTTCTACACCATCGTGGACGCCTGGCTGCGGCCGTGGTGCAACTATCCGACCCGGACCGTGCCCGCGTTCATCGCCACGGTGCCCGTCTTCAACAGCTGGAACTACTGCGACAATCCGCCCGACGACCAGCAGATTCGCGGATCCGCCAACGCGCCGCGCCCGGATGTCGCCAACAATGGCGCGCACCGGCCGACCGGAGTCGACCCGAATCAGCGCACGCTGCCACCTGTTCGGTGAATTCGGGCGTGTCGGCGCGCCTGTCGCGGTTTATCCCGCGAATCTCGATTTCCACCAGTCAGAATGATCACCGGTACCCAGTGGTCCCATGCTTGTGCCAACGAACAATGTCCCTTTGCCCTGAGAGCGGCATCGAACAGGGCGGCGGGCCAAGGTTAGGAGAGGGTCGAAACTCGATGATGAGCAGAAGTTCCCTCGGCTTGGCGGCGCGATCGGCGGTCATCGCCGGTGTGGCGGTCGCAGGATTCGCGGCGGCGCCCGCGCAAGCCGAACCATTGTGGCCCGGTGGTCCGGACGTACCCGGTGTTCCGGCGATCGTCCCCGGCATCGCACCCAGCGATGTCAACGCGCCGTGCCAGACGGCGGGCACTCGCGCCTGCCTCAAGCTCGGCAGCAACGAAGCGTGGCTGATGGACAACGGCAAGGTCGTCTTCGGCCCCACGCCCATCTCGCACGGCATGCCCGGATTCGAGACGCCGCCGGGCGTGTTCCATGTGTCGTTCAAGAAGCCGTTCCACTGGAGCACCATGCACAACGCTCCGATGGAATACGCGGTGTTCTTCAACGGGGACATCGCCTTCCACATCGGACCGGTGGACAAGAAATCGCACGGCTGCATCCGCATGACGCCGGATGGGGCGCGCGAGTTCTTCAACTATCTGAACCCGGGTGACACCGTCGAGGTCGTGCCGTAACGGCGACGCGAACGCGTGTGCGAGCCCCCTCCGGCGGCCTGTCCGGAGGGGGCTCGCTCATGTCCGGGACGCGCCGGACATTCGGGTGGCTACGCCGGGCAGTTGTGGTACGAGGTCACCAGCCAGCGGCCGTCACGCTGGATCAGGGCCCAGGTGGCCACGATCCAGCCGTCGGCCGGCGGCTCGGTCTCCCCGGCGGGCACCACCGCGCTGCGGCTGACCACGATGGCGGTGCCGGGGGCCGGGAAGCGGACCGACTGCGGTTCGTCGACGGTGTGCGAATCCCGCAGCGGGCCCGCGAAACCCGCGGCCATGGAGGTCCGGACCGCCTCGCGGCCCACGTTCACCACGCCCAGCACGACGGTGGTGGCGTCGGGGTCGTAGTCGGCGACGAAGGCATCCGCGTCATTGGCGGCCCAGGCGCGGTAGAGGTTGGTCAGGACGTCGAGGACGGCCTCGCGGTCGGTCTGTACGGCGGTGTCGGTCATGGTTTCCTCCTCGGATCGCGGCCGCGGTGAGCGGCTCACGAGTACCTACCGGCGGGCGGTGCCCGATTCATCGCCGCGGGTGTACAAAGTTCGGCAGGGCCTGGATTCGCGGAGCAGGGGCCCGGATTCGAGGAGCAAGAGCATGGCGAACGTGGACTTCGAGGCGGACACCGGCCGCTACCGACGGGAATTGCTCGCGCATTGCTATCGCATGCTCGGGTCGGTACAGGACGCCGAGGATCTGGTGCAGGAGACCTACCTGCGGGCCTGGCGGGCACGCGACAGCTACGACGAGAAGCGGGCCGGGATGCGGACCTGGCTGTACCGGATCGCGACCAATGCCTGCCTGACCGCGCTCGAACAGCGCGGTCGGCGGCCCATGCCCTCCGGACTCGGCCACGAACCCGGTGACGACCCGCGCGAGGCACTGGTGCACGGCGGGGAAATCCCTTGGCTGCAACCGATTCCGGACGCGCTGCTCGGCGATCCGTCGGAAGCCGCGGTGGCCCAGGGCAGTCTGCGGCTGGCGCTGGTCGCGGCCATGCAGCAGCTGCCCGCCCGGCAGCGGGCGGTGCTGGTGCTGCGCGAGGTGCTCGACTGGCCGGCCGCCGAGGTGGCGCGGGCGCTGGACATGACCCCGGCGGCGGTGAACAGCGCGCTGCAGCGGGCCCGGAAGACGCTGAGCCAGAGCGGTATTCGCGAGGACGAGGTGTCCGAGAGCGCCGAGCAGCGGGCCGTTGTCGACAGCTATGTCGCCGCGTTCCGCAATGCCGATCTGGCGGCGCTGGAGAAGCTGCTGTCCGACGACGTGATCATGGAGATGCCGCCCATGCTCAATTGGTACGTCGGGCGCGCGGACTACATCGGGTTCATGGCGCGTGTCTTCGACATCAACGGCAGCGATTGGCGCCTGGTGCCGATCGGGGCCAATGGCCAGCCGGCACTGGCGGCCTACGTCCGCGACGGCGACGGGTACGCCCTGCACACCCTGCAGGTCTTCACGATTCGCGACGGCCTGGTCACCAACCTGATCGCCTACCAGGTCGAGGAGATCTTCCGGCTCTTCGACCTGCCGGCCCGATTGCCCTGAGCCTCAGTCGTTGTCACCGGAGGATGCCAGCAGGCCGTGGTCGTGTGCGAAGGCCGCGGCCTCGGTCCGGCTGGCCACGCCGAGCTTGGTGAGAATCCTGGAGACGTGCACACCGGCGGTGTTGGCGCTGATGAACAGCTCGGCCGCCAGGCCGCGATTGCTCATGCCCTTGGCGACCAGCCGCAGCACCTCCAGCTCGCGCGGAGTCAGGCCGTGCCGGCCGGACACGGTGCCGCCGTGCGGTTTCGGCGCTTCCGCCGTTCGCCCGGCGGTGAGGCGGGCCCGGTCGGCCAGCCGTGCGGCCGCCTCCTGCAACGGCAGTGCACCCAGCCGGGCCGCGATCTCGGCGGCCTCGCGCACGGCCAGGTCTGCGGCCGCTCGATTCCCTTCGGCCGCATACGATTCCGCCGCTTCCAGGAATGCGGCGGCGATCTCGTACGGCCGTTCGACGGCGCGCCAGGCGGCGACCGCCTCCGACCAGCGCGCCGCCGAACCGGCCAGCCGCGCGGTGAAGACGGCGCGATAGGCGGCATCGACCGGCGACACCGCGGGCAGCGTGTCACCCAGCGCGAGCAGTTCCGCGGGCGCTCCGGCGGTTCGGGCGGCCAGCGCCACCAGCGGCCATGCGTCGTGCGGATGCGCGAACAGGGTTGCGGCACCGTCGCCTTGGGCGAGCACGCCGGCCAGCACCGCCGCCGCCCCGGTCTCGTCGCCCGCCGCCGAGTCCACGGCGCAGGTCAATGCGACGAGTTCGAGCCGATATTGCGCGGCCCACCGGCTGTCACCCAGCAACCGCCCGGCCTCGGCCGCCGCTTCCCGCGCCGCGCCGATGTTCCCTTCCGCCAGGGAGATTCGCGCGAGACACAGGGTCAGCGCCGCCCGGCTGAGCGGCGGCAACTGGTCGAACTGCGTCTCGTCGACCACGGCCCGGGCCTCGTCCCAGCGGCCGAGCGCGGCGAGCGCCTGCGCCCATTTGACGAACAGGATCGGTGCGGACTCGGAGAACCGGAACGACTCGTGCGCGGCCCGCAGTCCCTGCCGGACGGCGGCGATGGCGGCTTCGTACCGCCCGGCCGCGACCAGCACCGCCGATTCCCAGGTGGCGACATCCACCACGATCCGCGCGTCCCCGGCCGCGGCTGCCGCCCGGTGCGCTTCGGCGAAATGATCCAGCGCCCAGTCGGTTTCGTCCGCGACCGCCGATTCCGGCCCGGATGAACCATCCCCCGCCACCTCCGCCGCGGCGGCCCCCGCCAGCCCGAGATGGGCGTGCGCCCGCGCCACGAGGGCGTCCGCCCCCAGTCGCTGGGCAATAACCAACGCGGCACGGGCGTCCGACGCCGACCCGGCGGCGTCCCCTCGGAAGATCCGCGCGGAGGCCGATTGCACCAGCGCCTCCGCCCGCTCCGCACCGGCACCCGCCACCGGCAACAGCTGCAGTGCCCGCGCCAGATCCGTTCCCGGTCCGGCCCCGGTGGTCCCCCGCAGGTACGCCCGCCGCCGATACATGCGCGCCACCCGCTCGACCTCGCACCGGTCGGCGGCCGCATCGGCGGCGCGCTCGCCGTCGTCCCGGCCGGCCGAGCGGCGGCCCGACCTCGACTCGGTACTTCCGGTGGCGGACTCGGCCGGGGCGATGTCGCCGGTGGGGTCGAGCAGGGCCAGCGCCGCGTCGGCGGCGGCGATGCCGCGCTCGGTCGCGCCGCAGGCCACGGCGACGTCGACGATCTGTTCCAGGACAGCCAGTTTCGTGGTGGGCAGGATCTGCTCGGCAGCGGGCACCCGATCCCAGAGGACGAGGATCTGTTCGAGGAGCCGGAGGCGTTCCGGGTGGGTGGCGGGGACGGCGGTGGCGGCCGACCAGTAGGCACGCAGGGCCTGCTCCAGATCCCCGGCGGCGCGGGCGTGGCGGGCCAGGTCGGCGCGGGATTCGGCGTCGAGGGCCTCGCCGCGGGCGCGCAGCGCCGCGGCCGCGCGGGCGTGCAGGCGGGTGCGCTCACCGGGCAGCAGCCGATCGTAGATGGCCTGGCGGATGAGGCCGTGCCGGAATTCGTAGCCGGTCTCGGTGGTGTGCAGCAGGTGGCGGTCGACCAATTCCCGTAGGGCGCGGTCCAGTTCGTCCGGGGGTAGGTCGACGATGGCGGCCAGCAGTTCGTGGTGGATCGGGGAACCGAGGACGGCGGCCGGGGGGACCACGGCGAGAGCGTCTGCGGAGAGGCCGGATTGGAAGCCGAGCAGCAGATCGGTCAGGTCGGCGGGCAGCTGGTCGGGGCACTGGCCGAGCGCCTCGACGAACAGCGGGTTGCCGCCGCTGCGTTCGAAAACCTTGGTGATGAGCCGGGGTTCGGGCTCGCGGGCGAGCAGGGCGGCGAGCTGGCGGCCCACCTCATGGCGAGTCAGCGGGTGCAGTTCCAGCACCCGCACGCCCGGATTGCGGCGCAGTTCGGCGACCAGGCCGCGCAGCGGTCCGGCCTCGCCGGGACGGTAGGTGCCGACCAGCAGGGCGTCCGCGTCGGCGAGATTGGCGGCCAGGAAGGTGAGCAGTTCACGGCTGGCGTCATCGGCCCAGTGCAGATCCTCGAGGATGAGCACCACCGGCCGGGTCATGGCCAGCTGCTCCAGCAGCGTGAGGATTTCGCCGAACAGGCGGATGCGGTCGGCCTCCGGGGCGGCGCCGCCGGTGTGAACGGCCAACTGCGGCAGCCAGTTCGCCAGCGCCGGATGCGGCGGCAGCAGCGTGGCCACCGCCTCGCCGCCGAGCTGCCGCACGAGCCCGCGCAGCACCGCCAGAAACGGCGCGTAGGCCACGCCCCCGGTCCCCAGCTCCGGGCAGCGACCGAGCAGCACCATCGCGCGAGAGTCCAAACGCTCGGTGAACTCCCCCACCAGCCGGGATTTCCCGATCCCGGCCTCCCCCGCGATCAACACCGTCTGTGTACCGGGATCACCCACCGCCTCGACCAGCGCGGACACCTCTGCCGCCCGCCCTACGAGGACACTGCTGCCGGGAAAACTCACCACTCCCTGATCATGCCGTGACTGTCACAATTCGCCCACTCGACAGGCCATTTCGCACCCCGTTCACAGCTTCGGGCAGCTTATAGTGCACGCGGCGCTAACGCGTGAGCTATCGGTATGTGGATGGGCAGGAATGACAGTCGAGAACCCGGCGGTGGTGTCGGTGCACGGATTGTGGGCCGCGGCGGATCCCGGCGATCGGCGGCGTTGGTGGCCGGGCTCTACCGCGACCTCCGGACCGCGGCCACCGCGACCGAGAACGCCACCGACTCGGAAACCGAGATCACCGTCGCGGGCAGCTGGAGCGACCCGTGCGGACCGGACTGCACCGCGATCGAAACCCTGACCAGCGCACGGCAACCCTTCGGCACGGCGGCGATCCCCGCGTCGCACCCGGACGACATCTCCGTGTGGTACCAGATGGTGCTCACTGTCAACGGGATCGTCATGCCCACACCGCTGTGTACCGGCGTCCAGCCGATGCCGGGAAACGGAACGGCGACGGTGTCCTGCCCGTTCACCATCGACGCGGACGGCGGCACCGTCGACGCTGTCCTGAAGAACCACCCGCTGATGGGCCGGGCCCGCGCCGACGCCCTCGTGAGCACCGTCGACAGCAATGCCGGACGCAGCCGGGACAAGACCGCATGCCCGGTGGTGCAGGTCGAGGGCACGGCCTTCTGGACCAAGCCCGGCTGCTGATCGTGCGCGGGCCCGAACCCGAAGGGCCTCACCGCTGATCAGGGTTTGGTCAGGAAGCCCTCCACAGTCCGGCGCACCTTCGACACCGCACTGTCGTCCCCCAGACGCAGTGCGGTATTCGCTGCTGCGAGCACCGCGTCGATCTGGAAGGCCGCCAGATCGGCGTCCAGAGCGGCGATTTCGCCGTGGTCGCAGGCGTAGGACAGCTCACCGGCCAGCAGGTCGAGCCAGTCCTGCTGATTGGCCACCAGCGCGTCGCGCACCGGCCCGGGGCGGCTGTCGAATTCGGCCAGGTTCGCGGACTGGAAGCAGCCGCCCTCGAAGCAGGGGCCGGCGGCGTAGTCGATCCACAGCTCGATCAGGGCCCGCAGGCGTTCGGCGCCACGGGGTTTCGCCCGGGCGGGCCGGGTGACGGTGTCGACGAAGACCGTGCGGAAGTAGTCGATGGTGGCGAGCTGCAGGGCTTCCTTGGTGCGGAACAGGGTTTGGATGCCCGCCTTGCTGAGGCCGGTGTCGGTGGCCAGGCGACCGAAGCTCAAGCCCTCTAGGCTGTCCAGCGAGGCGATGTCCACGGCCCGGCCGAGCACCACCTTGCGGGTGCGCGAGCCGCGCAGCAGTCGCTTGTCGGTGATCTCGGTGGCGTCCGCTGCCGGAACCGGGCTTTCCATACGGCCGATCGTACTCCTGACCCGCGCCGGAAAACGTCCTGACAATGGGCCGTGCACGGCGGAAGAGGTCAATCGATATTGCCGCGCCAGGTGACCCACGCTACTGTTACGGGCCAGTAGGAACGCTGGCGTTCCCAGACAGCTGTGGAGGATTCGCGCATGATCAAGGCAACGCAACCCCTCACGGCCGCACCGATTTCCGGACCGCTGCGCGATGCGCGCGGCCTGTCCGCCGCCCTGGTCGCGCACTTCGCCGAACACGTGGCCCGCTGCGGCACCCTGCCCGGGGACGCGCTGCGCGGGGAGGTCACCGCCGTCACCCGCACCTGCCTGGAACTCGCGGCCGGGGTGCTGGAGGGCCGTGACGTGAGCGCCAAGGTCGAACGGTTGCAGCGCGCGGGCGCGGACTGGGCGCGCGAGGGTATTCCCATCGGGACCATCCACCGCGCCGTGCACGACGGCTTCGCCGTGGGTTTCGATCTCATCGTGGACGCCACCGGGCCCGAGGACTACGCCCGGCTCGCGGTCACCGCCCGCCGGCTGTTCGAGGTGCTGGCCATCGTGGATTCGGCGTTCGCGGTCTCCTATGTGCGCGAGCACCGGGCGGTGGTAGCCGAGCATCACACCGCGGTGCACACGGTGGCGTCGGCCCTACTGGCCGGGCACCCCGCCTCGACCATGGCCCGCGCCGGCGGCATCGAGATCGACGAGTCGTATTACGTGCTGGCACTGAGCATTCCGTCGCATCCCGGCGAGGACGATCCCCGGGTGGACGGTGAGGTGGTGGCCCGCCGCAAGCTGCGGCGGGTCCAGTCCGAGCTGGCCCGCGGCGGTCGGGGCCGGGCGCTGTCGCTGCTCAGCGCCGACGGCGGCACGGTGCTGCTGCCCGCGGCCGAGGTGACGCCCGCCGAACTCGGCGACCTGGTCGACGGATTGTCCACGGCCGCACAGGTTCCGGTGACCGCCACCGTCATCCACACCGAGACGCATCGCATTCCGGAGGCCGCCGAGCAGGCGCACGAGCTGCTGGACATGGTGCACCGCCTGGAGTGCGCGCCCGGCCTGCACCGCTTCGACGACCTGGCCATGGAGTACCAGCTGACCCGGCCGGGCCCGGCCCGCGAATACCTCGGCACCCTGCTCGATCCGCTCGACGCCTACCCGGAGCTGCTGGAAACCCTGCGCCGCCACATCGGCAACGACCTGAGCCGACGGCATACGGCGCGCGTGCTGGGCGTGCACACCAATACCGTCGACAATCGGCTCAAACGGATCGGGCAGCTCACCGGATTCGATCCGGCCCAGCCGTCCGGGCTGTGGTATCTGCGGTCCGCGCTGGTGGCGCGCAGCTATCGGAAGTCCGAGCGGGTGCGGATCGGGCGGCCGGACACCATGGTCGCCAGCAGCGCGGCGAAGTGACGGTGCTCGGACAGGGCGCGCCGCGAGGCGGCCACCGACCAGACGGTGCGCACCTCCGACGGCGGCAGCGGTCGGTCGGCCAGGCGGTCGGCCAGCCAGTCCACCATCACCGGAATCGCGATGAACTGCAAGGGAAGATGCGTGCTGAGCCGGTCGCGGAGATAGCGGACATGCGCGCCGCGGGCGTGATAGCGCCGCACGTGCGCATCGACATCGGCGACCGCGATCACCTCGTCGTTGACGCCCTGGACCACGAACAGCGGCATGGCGGGAGCCTGCGCGCCCGGCTGGATGTCGTCGAGCACCGCCCGCATCTCGGGCCGGGTCAGCAGCGCGCCGAGGCCACCTTTGATGTGCCGGTTGGCATTTCGGCCGGCATAGCGGGCCAGCAGCGGGAACGTCGCGATCGATTCGGCGCGGTCGAGCAGTTCGAGGTACTCCGCCGACACCAGACCCTGCACGCAGCCGTCCAGTTCCGGGTAGGCGCGGCGCAGCCCGGAGGTGAACACCATCGCGAATCCCGCGAAGGGAGAACCGTTCAGGCGCACGAAGGCCGAGGCGGGATCGCCCACGGGTGAGCCCGCGACCGCGCCCACGATATCGAGTTCGGGGGCGTAGCTCGCGGCGAGTTCGGCCGCCCACACCGTGGCCAGACCGCCGCCGGAGTAGCCCCACAGGCCGATTCGGGTGCGCGGATGCAGGCTCAGCGGCGCGAAGCGCAGGGCGGCGCGCAGTCCGTCGAGGGCGCGGTGGCCGGGCTCGCGGGCCGCGCCGAAGTGGCCGTTGATGCCCTCGTGATCGGGCACCGAGACCGCCCAGCCGCGGGCCAGTGCGGCGGCGATGAGCGGGAACTCCACCTGCGGGATGGCGCCCAGCGCGCGGGCGCGGTGCTGTAAAGCGTAGGAGGGGAAGCATTTCGGCGCGACGGCGTCGATGGCGCACTGGAACGACACCAGCGGGCGGTCCGCGGACGGTTCCGCGTCCCAGGGCAGCAGGACGGTGGTGACCGTCGCCTCCGGCCGGCCGTTGAGATCGGTGCTGCGGTACAGCAACTGCCAGGCTCGGACGCGCTGCGGAATGCGCCCGAACAGGCCGAGCCGCACCGGCCGCGACCGCAGGATCGTGCCCGGCGCAACCGATCCCGGGTCGATCGGCGAACGGTAGAACGGATCCTCCCCGGGTAGTAGAGGATGCCCGCGCGGCAGGTCGGATTCCATTGCGAAACTGCCGGTTTCGACGGCATCGCCGATCGTCATCGTGGTCCCTTTCGGAGAGAAGCCAGAGGGCCGGGGCAAGTCCCCGGCCTCCCTCGTGCTGGTGATTCGGGAGCGAGAGCCCCCGGACGTCGCTCAGATGTGCCCGCTGCCGCCGATCATCCAGGGGTTGAAGGTGCAGACCAGGTCGGGATGGGCGGCCGGGTCCAGGGCGTGCAGCGCAATGGAGGCCGCCCGGGGCGAGTACATGATGGTGAGGTGATCGGAGATGTCCTCGGGGCAATCCTGTTGCAGCGTGATGTTTTCCACGGGGGCGTCGGGGCCCGGGGTGAGGAAGGTCCACTCGTAGGGGTTGGAGATCTCGTCGTGGGTGGTGCCGACGGCGGTGTACGCCACGCCGGGCACCGTGTCGCCGTCGGCATTCAGCTTGGCATAGAACGGCGAGCCGAGGACCTGCTCGGTATTGGCCTGGCCGATCAGCGGCTCGTAGAAGCCGAGGATGTTCAGGCCGAGATCGGTGATGATGCGCCCGAGGGTGGCGATGCCGAGCAACGAGGTGCCGTGGGTGGTCGCGCCGAAGCTGATGACCTTGCCGACTTTCCCGAGCCCGCCCTCGAATTTCAGGTACTGGCTGGTGACCGGTCCGCCCTGGGAGTGGGCGATGACGTCGACCGCGGGCGCGCCGGTGGCGGCCAGCACCCGATCGATGAACTGACCGAGCTGCCGGGCGGAGTCCTCCATCGGCCCGACACCGTAGCGGCCCGGCAGGATCGGCCCGACACCGCCGCCGCCCAGCGGCGTCTCACGGCCGAAATTGAAGGCGTAGACGCAGAATCCGGCGCGGGCGACCTGCGGGGACAGGAACGAGAAGCTGTCGTAGGTATTGAGCCAGGTGCCGTGCACCAGCACCACGGGATTGGGGTGCTCCGGGGTCGGTTTGCAGTTCCAGTCGTTGGATCCGGGCGGCGCGGCATCCGGGTGGGTCAGGCCGTAGCCGAAAGCGGCCAGGAAGGACGACATCTCCGGGCCCACGCCGACGGTGTCGGAGGCGGTGCTGACGGTCGCCGAGCCGGAACTGCTGCCGGAATCGGCGATGGAATCCGGCTCGGAGCGCGCCACGCCGGTCGAGAACGCGACCGCGAAGGCGGTGGCACTGGCGAATACGGCACTGCCGAGGGTACGGATGGTCGGCCTCATGAAATCTCCTACTGCGTCCAGCGGATCCGACCGAACGCGTCGAATCCGATTGCGACCGTAGGAGCGTGCTGTGGCCCGTGTCACGGGCGCTGTGCCAGGTGACAGCGCGGCCCGGCGTGGATGCCGGGCGATTGTGGCGACCAACAGCCGTCAGGGGGCCGGAGTGCTCACAATGGCCATGGCCGTGCGGGTGAACAACGGCGCCAGTTCGGGCAGCGCCTGGGCGCCCTTGGTGTGCAGGCAGGCGCGCACCCGATCGTCGATGCCGCCGAGCAGCATGTCGACCAGCTGCCGATCGGGTTCGGCGGTCAGATCGCCGTCGCGCACGCCGACCCGGGCCACCGCCATGATGTAGTCCGCGAATCGCTCATGGACGCGCAGCCGATGTTCCACCAATCCCGGTCCGGCCGCCAGGGTTTCGACATACAGTGCGCGGGCCGCACCGGGCTGCATGGACAGCACGCCGAGATAGATCTCGAAGGAAATCCGCACCCGGTCGGCGAAATTCACGCCTTCGAGGCCGGTGACGGTCTCCTGCAACTGTTCCAGTGCCGCGCCGACCGCGAGATCGTATGCGGCGGCGAAACATTCGTCCTTCCCGCCGAATACCGCGTAGAAAGTGCGGCGCGCCACCTGCGCGCGGGTCACGATATCGGCGACCGTGGTGGCCGCGAAGCCGAGCTCACCCACCGCCTCCAGCACGGCGGTGCACAGGCGCCGGTACTGCGAGGCCTCCACCTGTTCGCGGGTCAGCCCGTGCCGGCCACGCGGCAGCGGTCCCGGTTCACCGATGGTTTCCACACTCACGTCCCCAGAATAAGTTTCCACGTCACCGAGCGACTAACGGTCCAGCCAATACCAGGGCGGTTCATCCGCTGTTTCCTGTCCCGCCATCGTCGTCACGCCTTCCTGTTCGAGCAATTCGATCATGGTCGCGTCGTCGGCGTACTCGTCGATGACACCGATCAGTTCGTCCGAATGGCTCACCACCACCAGCTGGGTATCCTCGGCAGGCCAGGGTGCGGGTGCCGATCTGCGGTGCGCGGGCGGGGGCCGCGGTGTCGGTGCGCAGATGGCCGTAGAAGCGCCACGAGCGAATGCGCTCGCGCAGCGCCAGCAGGTCCGGCGCTCGTTGCGGATCGGCCGGCACGAGCGGGGTGTTCCGGCGAAGATGGTCGATTCGAGCCCGCCCTCGCAGGCCAGGCCGGCGACCGCGCCATATTCGGGCGAAGTCGGCGAGCGGGCGCAGGACGCGGTAGAGGCTGGATCTGCCGCTGCCATTGGCGCCGGTGACCACGTTCAGGCGGCCGAGCGGCACCCGCAGTTTGCGCAGGGACCGGCAGTTCTCCACGGCCAACGTGGTCAGCATGGGGTCCAGCGTATTAGCTACCAACCGGTCTCGATCAGTTGGTGAGTCCGGCCCGCCACTCCCGATAGGCCGACCGCGAGCACACCGCGCAGGGGCGATAGCCGGCCGCGACCGCGGTGGCCTCGTCCGCGAAGAAGACCCGGTGGGCGGTGTAGCCGCCGCGGGCGAGGGCGCGCAGCGCGGCCGGACAGTCCAGGCGGCCGTAGATCTTCAGGCGGCGATGGCCGCCCAGGACGCCGGGGGTCCGGCTGGCATACGGGCGGCCGTCCGCGCCGAGCAGGGTGTACGCCATCGCCCTCCCCTCTCAGGCGTCGTGGAAGACCAGGCCCAGGGTGTGGCGCTGACCGGACCGCACCAGGCTCACCCCGTGCCGCATGGGCGCGGCCGACCAGCCGCGTGTGCCGCGCACCGGGCGATCGCGGGTGGTGAAGATCAGGCCGTGCCCCTGCGGCAGCGCCATGGCCGCGCCGCGGGATTGCGCGCGCGGGCGCTGCTCGACCATGAGGAATTCACCACCGGTGTAGTCCACGCCCGGTGCGTCCAGACCGATCACGACCTGGAGCGGAAACACCATGTCGCCGAACAGGTCCCGGTGCAGGGCATTCCAGTCGCCGGGACCGTAGCGCAGCAAAATCTGCGAGCCCTTCACCTGACCGGCCCGATGACACTGGGCGATCCACTCGTCCAGGCGTTCCGGCCAGGTGCCGGGCCGGCCCAGCCGGGCGGCCCAATCCCGGGCTATGGGAAGCAGTTTCGGATACAGCGCCCACCGCAGCTCGGCCACGATCTTGGGGAGGTCATGGGTGAAGTAGCGGTATTCGCCCGAGCCGAAACGGTGGCGGGCCATGTCGACCGTCGAACGGAAATGCTCCTCCTCGTCGTAAAGCCCTGCGAGGGTCCGGCATTCGGCGGCGGTGAGCAGCGGACCGGTGAGCGCGTGGCCGTGGTCGTCGAGCTCACCGGCCAGGGCCGCCCATTCCTGCTGGGCGACCCGGCCGGCCCACACCGAGCCGAGGGCAGCGGTGGTCATGCGGCCCGCTCGAGGGCCAGCAGTTGCTGCTTGCGCTCCACTCCCCCGGCGTACCCGGTGAGCGAGCCGTCGGAGCCGATCACGCGGTGACAGGGTCGCACGATCAGCAGCGGATTCGCACCGATGGCCGAACCCACCGCGCGCACGGCTGCCCTGGGCGCGCCGATGCGCGCCGCGATCTCCCCGTAGGTGGTGGTGGTCCCGTAGGGGATCTCTTCCAGGGCACTCCACACGCGCCGCTGGAAATCGGTTCCGGCGCTGCCGAATCGGAGATCGAACTCGCTCCGCTCCCCGGCGAAGTAGGCGGTCAGCTGCCCCACCACCTCGGCGAACGCTTCGGCGTCCGCAGTCCACTCCCCCTCCACCAGGAGGCTCTTGCTCCCGGCCATCGACACCGCGGTCAGCTCCACCGAGTCGCCCCGCAGCTCCCCCACCAGCAGCAACTCTCCGACCGGGCTGGCCATCGTGGTGTACACGCGCATCGCTTCCTCCTTCGTCGCCTTCTCTCTTCCTCACCTACTCTGGTCCAGTCGATCCCCGATGACCGGCGGGAATCAGCCATCGCGCTGGCGGCATTCGGACAGACGTCAGCCCGGCCCGTGGCCCGGAACGGGAACATTTCTTCAATACCTCCGGCGGGGTGCCGCCGAGGCTGGGGGCATGTTCAGACACGACAGGAATGACACGAACCGGGCGGACACGGGAGAGCGGCCGCCGTTGGGTATTCGGCTGCTGCACGCCCTGCGCAAGGACCCGGATTGGGAGACGCTGACGGCCGCGGAGTTGGCGACACACAGTGAGGCGGCCAATCGTCTCTTCGGGTCGCGGGCAGTGCGGGTGATCACCGGTTTTCCGGAGCGCGGCACCACTATTGATTGGGAGGAGGTGGCGCTGGGTGATCGCGTGATCCCGGTCCGGGTGTATCGGCCGTCGGGCGAACGCGGCGGCACGCCACCGCTGGTGGTGCATGTCCACGGTGGCGGGTTCGCGGGGACGGCGGCGCAATGCGATTGGGGGAACAGTCATCTCGCGGCGCGGCTGCCCGCGGTCGTCGTGTCGGTCGAGCATCGCCTGCTCGCGCCGGGGATTCCGCTGTCGGCGGCCGCCGACGACGGCTGGGATGTGCTGCGGCACATCGTGGATCACGCCGGGAATTGGGGAGTCGACCCCACACGGGTGGCTGTCGCCGGGGAGAGCACCGGCGCGTTGATCACCGCGCTGTCCGCGATCCGCGCCAAGGCGTCCGGCCTGACGCTGCGGGCACAGGTATTGGTCAACCCCGCGAGCGATCTGGCCGGGTCGTTCGATGACTATGCGTCGATCTCCCGGTACGCGGACAGTCCGACGCTCAGCCAGCCGAAGCTGAACCTGTTCCGGCAGTTGGCAGTACCGCCCGGCTCCGATCCTCGTGCGGTATCGCCTCTGCATGCCGACGACCTCAGCGGGCTCGCCCCGGCCCTGGTGGTGGTGCCGACCCTGGACCCCCTGGCAGACCAGGGCCGCCGCTATGCCTTGCGGCTGCGCGAGTCCGGCACGCCCACACAGCTTTCCGAGTACCCCGGCGCGACACACGCGTTCATCACGATGCCCGGCCTGGTGCCCCAGGCCAGAGCGGCGCGCGCGGAGATCACCCGCTTCCTCCGCGACCGCTTGGCCGGATCACAAATTCGACAGGCAAACTTGCAAGTTTGACTTTGTTTGTGGCACTCTGGGCCGGTGAGCGTGAACGGAGAGGACAGGTCGGCCGCAGCAGTGGCCGCCGCCGCGAGCGAACTGCGAGTGGCCGCAAGTCGGCTGCTGCGGCAGTTGCGGACGGCCCGGGCCGGGATCGAGATGACGCCCTCGCAGGCCGTGGCGCTGAGCCGGCTCGGACACGAGGGGCCGATGTCGGTCGCCGATCTGGCGCGGGCCGAGCGGGTGCGGCCGCAGTCCATGCGCACCACCCTCGCCGTGCTGGAGGAGCGCGGGCTGGTGGTGCGCGCGCCGCATCCGACCGATCAGCGGCAGGTGCTGCTGTCACTGTCCGAGGCGGGACAGCGGTTGCTGCGGCTGGCGCACGACGCCAAGGAAGACTGGCTGGCCACCGCGATCACGACCAAACTCTCGCCGGGCGAACAGGATTCGCTCATCGCCGCGATCCCGCTGCTCGCCCGGCTCACCGAAGACTGACCGGAATCACCACTCCCAGAGAAGGATTGCACCTTGACCGACACCCTGCTCGATCCCACCACCGCTCTGGTTCTCATCGACCTGCAGCGCGGTATCGTCGCCGCCCCCACCCAGCCCTACCCCGCGGACGAGGTGGTGCGCCGGGGAACCGAGCTGGCCAAGGCCTTCCGCGACAAGGGCCTGCCGGTCGTCCTGGTGCGCGTCACCTTCGCCGCGGACGGCAGCGACATGCCGCCCGGCCGCACCATGCAGCCCGCCGGCGCGTTCACCCCGCCGCCCGGCTGGGACGAGCTCCTCGACGAACTCGACATCCAGCCCACCGACATCCGGATCACCAAGCGCCAGTGGGGCGCCTTCCACGGCACCGACCTCGACCTGCACCTGCGCCGCCGCGGCGTCACCGCCATCGTCCTGGGCGGCATCGCCACCAGCATCGGCGTCGAATCCACCGCCCGCGCCGCCCACGAACACGGCTACCACGTCATCGTCGCCACCGACGCCGCCGCCGACCGCGACCCCGCCGCCCACACCCACTCCGTCGAGAAGATCTTCCCCCGTCTCGGCGTCACCGCCACCACCCAGGAAGTCCTGGACGCCGTCACCAAGCTCTGACCGGATCAGGAGCATCCAGCAACCAAGATCAGGGAGCTCTCACTGCTGCGGAAATCTGTCCGATTTCCGTCGCTGAGAGCTCCCTGATCTTGTTGCCGACTGCGCACTGCGATCCCGGCTGCCGATGGATCGGGGTGAAAATCGTTGTCGCAGTGGGTCGGGTGGGGAATGTACGTTCGGCTCATGGGGAGTTCGATCGAAATACTTCGAGCACACAGGTTTCGGCGTTGGGTTGCGATTCTGGCCGGGCTGCTGGCTGCGTTGTCGGTGGCGGCGTTGGTGCCGGGCTGGTGGTGTGGGCGGGATGCCGATGCGTGGTTCGATGGGGATTCGGGGCGGGTGCGCGGGCTTGCGCAGGAGTTGGTGGCGTTCGAGGATGCCGATGATCAGCTGCGGGAGGGCGGCGCGGGTGGCGAGATCACCGGGATGTGGGGGCTGCTCGCGCATCAGATGACCGCCCTGGGGTTGGCTCAGGTGTGTCTGGCGCACCCGGAATGGCGGGAACGGTTCGCGCCCATCGCGACTCGTGCGGCAGCGAAGAGTCTGCGGCCGGAGATGCGGGACTTGTTCACCGCGGCCTGGAACGGCGAGGATGGGCTGGCGGTTCCGGACAGTCCGCACGGGCACGCGTATCTTTCGTATCCCGCGCTCGCGCTCGGGATGGCGCGGCTGGTCGACCCGGCGTTCCCGCCCGACCTCGCTGCCCAGGACGACGCGCTGGTCGCCTCCTACGAGCGCCGCCTGCTCGCCTCGCCCACCGCATTGCTGGAAACCTTTCCGGGCGAGGCCTATCCCACCGATGTGGCGGCGGTCGCCGCGGCCATCGCGGTGCACGGCCGCGCGACCGGCGTCGACCACACGGCGGTGCTCGCCCATTGGGCGCAACAGGTCCGCGCGGTCCAGATCGATCGAGGCACCGGACTGCTGGTGCAGCGCATGGGAGTCGACGCGCACGCGCACGATGCCCCACGCGCCTCGGGAACCGGGCTGGGGGCCTATTTCGCCGGTTTCGCGAGCCGCGCACTGGCCGAGGAGTTGGCGACCGGACTGTTCCACCAGGAGCGAAACATCCTGGGCTTCAGCGCCATCCACGAGTACGGCCGGGGTTCCGATGGCACCGGAGACATCGACAGCGGTCCGGTCATCCTCGGAATATCGGTCTCGGCCACCGGCTTCGCGCTCGCCCCGGCCCGCGCCCTCGGCCACCGCGGCATCTTCACCCGCCTGTTCCGCACCACCGACCTCGCCGGCCTCCCCCTGCGCAGCGGCAACCGCCTGCGCTTCGCCAACGGCGGCGTGATCGGCAACGCCCTCCTACTCGCCTTCCTCACCTCCGGCCCGGAGCTCGCCGCATGAGAATTCCCGCCACCCAGTGGCTGCGCGCGGGATGGCGTCTCATCCGGCTCCCACTGATCCCGATCATCCTGTACCTCGCCCTGCGCCCCGTCCTGGCGGCACTGTCGGAGCGACACGGATTCGGCTCCCCCGACGGCATGAGCGTGGGCTATCTGGCAGTCGCCGCCACCCTGATAGCGCTGCGCATGGTGTTGCTGGTGATCGTGCCCGCCTACCTCTCGTACCGCGTTGTGGCACACACGGTTACGCGCCTCCTACGCCGAGGCGATCCGCAGAACCAGTCCGAAGCCGTCGACCGGTCGCCGGATCCGATCACGGCGAACAACAGCAACCAGCAACCGTGAGCACGGTCCGAGAAGCTTCGAGGGAGGGCGACGCTATTCCCGGTGGGCTCGGGACCAGAGGGCCGGCCAGCCGCCCGAGCCGAGCCAGACAGTGGGGATGAGGAGGCCGTGGTCGGCTATGTGGGACCAGAAGGTTTCGTGGCCGGGGCCGGGGTCGGGGGTGCCGAGTTCGAGGGCGGCGGGCCAGGCGGTGAGCCAGGGGCCCTCGGGGGCGGAGAGGGAGGTGGCGGGGTAGCCGGGGACGGTGGTGGCTCGGGGAGCGCTGATCGCGGTCACCGGGGTGGAGTGGGTGGGGGTGCAGGTGGTGGCCAGGATCAGGGGGCAGAGCAGGTCGGGGGTGGGGTGGCGGGTGATGGCGTGGGTGAGGGCGGGGTCGCCGCGGCGGGCAAGGCGGCCGATGGCGGCCCGGACGCGCTGGGCGATCAGGTCCATGCTGCGGGCGGTGGCGATGTCCGGCTCTTTTATCAAGGCGCGCAGCCGTTTCGACGGTACGGGCGCATCGGCCGTGACGGTGGGCAGGCGGGGGTAGCGGGTCAGGAGGGCGGCGTCCAGGGATTCGATCGCGGCGGCGAGGGGGCGGCTGCCGCTGGCGGTCCACACGGCGGGCAGGGCGGCGGGGTTGGCGTCGAGGAAGGTCGCGCACAGGGCGGTGAGCCGGTCGATGCCCGAACGGCGCAGAGCGGTCAGCGTTTTGGGATCGCCGTCGGTGTCCCCGGCCAGAGCGGCGAGGACGCGCAGGGCGGCTTCCGACTCGACCATCGCCTTACGGACCGCTTCGTGCAGTGCGGGACCGACCTCACGGACCGGATCAGGTGCCGACCGCCGGGCCCGAGCGGGCAGCTCGGCAGTCACCAACTCCACCGGATCAGGTTCCGGCTCCTCGACGCGGAGGGTCGCGGCCCAGTCCCGGACCGCCTGCCGCACTGCGGGATCGGCTTCCCGGTTGAATCGTCCGGCGATCTCGCTGACCGTCCACCCGCGGCCGGCACGGCGCAGTTCGGCATTGACCTGGAGGTGGTCGTGCTCGTCGCGCAGGCCGAGCAGGATGCTGCGCCCGCGCACGGCCTGACTTTGATACCACTGTCCCGCAATGCAATTGCCCATATGGTCCGACCACTCCGCGAGCCGGGTGGCGGTGCGGGCGATCTGAATCCGCAGCGACGTCCCGGGCAACCCGGCACCGTCGTGGGCGAGGACCGGTTCGGCGACCTCGAATTCGCTGGTGAGCGCGGCGGCCACGACACCGCTGCCCACCAGTCCGGCGCACAGGCGCGCCCAGCCCCGGCACCGGGCAGGGACGGTCGCCCCGAGGTCGACCAGCTGGGCGGCTCCGGCGACCGCGAGCGGTATGGAGTCCGACCGCGGCGTCAGCGGATCCGGTTGCGGTGCCGCCGGATTCGTCTCGAAGTCGGGTACCCGGTAGTAGTGCGTCGGCACGGCGGCCTCATGTCCGCGCGCCCGCGCCATGGCATCGGCGAGGTCGGCGAGCCACAGCAGGTCGGAGGCATGCTCGGCCGCGGCGGGATCCCCCGCCAGCCGGACCGCGAGGCCGGGCCGACCATGGACGCGCACCATCGGGTCGAAACGCCAGTCCTGGGGTGGCCGCTGCACGGTATAACCGGCGACCGCGCGCCAGGCCCGCAGCGAGCTCGAATCCCAGTGTTCCGCCGGGAACGACCGTGCGGGGATTTCGATGCCGAGCAACATCCGGCACCGCTCGTCGACCACGATCGCGGAGGCGAGCGCGGTCCGCATCCGGGCGCGCACGAACCGTTCGTAGGCGGCGTTGCGTGGCTGCTGTTGCCGCAGCCACGCGTCGATCTCACGAACATGGACACCGGGCCGCACGGGCAGGGCGTTCAGCTCGCCGACGGGATACCTGGCCGCCTTGATCTCTCGCGAGGTGAGCATCCCCGAGACCACGGCGATCTCCTCGCGCACCCGGTCGATGCCCGCGACCACCCCGAGTTCGTGCACCGCGACCGCGGCCCGCAGCAGCACGGTGGCCGCGAGCGCGTCCTGGATCATCCGTTCGACGCAGTGCTTCCAGAGATTGCGCCAGGTCGGGCGAAATCGAATGGCCGTCGGCAGGGTGAGCGGCCCCGGGGTCGATCCCTGGACGAGTTCGACCAGCTGCTGCTCGTAGAACCGGTCGGAGCGTTCGCGCAGCGACGCCAGCACGCTCAGATCGTGGCTCGCCAGCAGCCGCTCGCGCTCGAGCACGGCCCGCTGCCGCGCGCACACCTGCTCCCACAGATCCAGCACCAGCTCCAGCCGCCGCGGGCGCGAACAGGGTTCGAGGACCCGGCCCAGATTCGCCGCCAGCACCGACGCCGCGCCGTCGGGCACCGGATCGATGCCGTCGGGCGCGCGCAGCTCGAGCACACGCACCAGTTGCTCGGGTCCGAGCAGATCCGCCGCCGCGGACGCCAGTACCACTGCGGCCCAGCGCCCCTCGCCGATAGCCTGCTCGGCGGCCGCACCCACGGGTTTGGTGGCCGTCACCCCGAACAGCGCGACCAGGGTCGCCGTCCGCTCCCCCAGCCGCCACCCGCCGCCGACCTTCAGCACCCGCAGTGCCGCCAGCACCGCGTCCCGCCGGTCACCGCCGGCGCCCGCCAGCCGCGCGGACACGAAGCCGTCGCCCAGATCGATTCCGGCCCCGGCGATTACGGTGCCGCCGAGCTCGATGAGCCCGGCCAGGTCGGCGCAGGCGATGGCCACGCGGGCGGGATCGCTGTCCCGTGCGCCCAGGACGACCGCCGCGCCCTCGGGCCCGTCGTGCTCGATCGCCTCCCCCGTCTCGACCAGCCAGGCGCGCCGATCACGTTCCGCGACCACGCCGAAGGCCAACAGCACTGCCAAACCCGAACTCCCACCGATGAATTGCCGCGCCGCCTCGAATCAGCACGGCACACTCCCGCCTCGACCATACGATCGGGGCGGGAGCGCGGCAATCGAGTTTTCCGGCCGTTCACAACCGGCGGGCGTCGATCATCCAGATCTGGATATTGGAGGCTTCGTGGTTGGAGCCGATCCGGCCGATCATGCGCACCAGGTCGGTGACATCCTCGGTCCGGGCGAGTAATTCGACTCGCAGGCCGGCGGAGACATCGGTTTCGAAACGTTGTCCGCGATAGCTTTCGACGCGGTTGTCACGGTCGTCCACACGATAGACCTGGGTGACCACCATGCGCCGCACACCGAAGGCGGCGAGGGCCTGTTTGATCTGATCGAACAGGCCGGGCGGCACCACCAGCGTGAGGAGTTTCGCGTCCGCACCGCCGCCCGGGTCCATATTGTGGTAACCGATCATGCCGCCGAGGTGCAGCGGCGCCGACATCAGGATTCCTTGGCCGGAATCTCCGCTCCGTCCTGCCGCACCGCCGCTTCCGTTCGCACCGCTTTCCGCACGGACGGTTGCGCGTGGACGAGCGTGTCGTCCGGGTACGCCTCTTCCTCGTGTGCTCCGACGTCACCGGTCTCGAGCACGTCGTCGGGCATGCGCAGGCTCATGAACAGGCTCAGCACCTTGAGAATGACGAAGGTGACCAGCGCATCCCAGACGATCACCGTCGCGGCCGCACCCGCCTGCCAGAGCAGCAGTTTCGGATTGTGCCCGTAGAGCCAGCCGCCGTAGGTGGCGTCGGCCGCGCCGCCGGTGCCCAGGTACACCCGGATGTTCGGATCGGCCAGCACACCGACCAGCATGCCGCCCGCCAGCCCGGCCACGCCGTGGGTGTGCACCACGCCGAGGGTGTCGTCGACCTTGCGGAAGAGCCGCGTGCGCCCGAGCTTGTTCCAGGACAGCCACACCAGGGTCGAGGCGATCAGACCGATCACCATGGCTCCGAAGCTGTTCACGAAGCCCGCCGCCGGGGTGATGGCGACCAGGCCGGCGATCATGCCGTTGACCGCGCCCAGGAAGTTGGGCCGCCGCGACGGACCGGCCAGCATGTCCCAGATCACCCAGGTCAGCACCGCGACCGCGGTGGCGAGATTGGTATTGATCACCGCGAGTGAGGCATCCGCACCCGAGAAGTACGGGTCGCCGCCGTTGAAGCCGTTCCAGCCCAGCCACAGGATGCCCGCCCCGGCCGCGGCCATGGGCAGGTTGTTGGGCACCGCCCGTTCCCGGTCGCGGGTCAGCCGCGGGCCGATGACCGCCGCAGCCACGAAGCCCGTGGTGCCCGCGGCCAGGTGGATGACATATCCACCCGAGTAGTCGAGCGCACCCATTTGCGACCACCAGCCGCCGCCCCAGATCAGGAATGCATTGACCGAATACGCCAGCGTCGACCAGAGCGGGACGAAGATCAGCCACACCTTGAAATTGATGCGCCCGATCACGCTGCCCAGGAACAGCAGCGGTGTGATGCCGGCGAACACGAACTGGAAGTAGGCCAGCGTGGTCTGGGAGAATCGGAACTTGGGCATGAGTCCGTCGAGCAGCGGAATCACGGCCTGCTCTTGATTATTGGAACTCAGAATTGTGTGCGGCTTGCCGATTGCGGCCCGCAGTATTCCTGGGCCCAGTTTGACGGGCTCGCCGAACCCCATCTTGAAGCCCCACAGCACCCACACCACCAGGACCAGCGAGAATCCGGTGAACGCCATGAGCATGGTATTGACGGCCCATTTGCGTTGCACCAGACCGCCGTACAAGATCGCGATACCGGGAATGCTCATCAGGCCGACTAGAGTCGCAGCTACCAACTGCCAGGCATTGTCGCCGGGATTCAGCCAGTCGGGATACGGTGACATGGTTCAGCGCTACCTCACCGCGGAGCGGGCAGGCACCAGACCCGCTCCAGCACTAAATTACGTTGTGACATAAGGTGTCTAAGGTCACATCGGGTGAACCAAGTGTTGTGCCGGAACATTTCCCGGCGATTACACGCGGTTAAATCTGGATTTCATGGTGCGGTCGTGAATGCACGTGCATTCGAAATGATGGACCCGCTCAGCGAATTCCGACCGGTTGGAACTCGATCGACAGGGTGCGATCGCTACCGTACGATCTGGCTACGGGGAGCATCGGCCGGTCGAACGGGGGAAACGGAGTTGAGGAGTCGCTTACCGGCGACCATTCGCAGTCGCTCAGCGGCGATCACTCGCGGGGGCATGCAATGGACGCGGCGCTTCGTGCGCACCGCGCCCGGCGTCATCGGTGCGGTGGGCGCTGCCCTCGCACTGCTGGCCCTGCTCGGCGGCCTGGTGACCGCCGATCAGCAGAGCACCAAGATCACTCGCCACGACACCGTCCTGGCGCACACCGAACCTCTGGCCAATGCCGCGCAGCGGCTGTACGTGGCACTGTCCACGGCCGACGCGGCGGCGTCCACGGCCTATCTCTCCGGCGGCATCGAGTCGCCCGAGGTGCGGATCCGCTACGAGAACGCGCTGACCGACGCGGCCGCCGCGCTCGCGGAGGCCACCACCGGCGCCGCGGACGCCGAGACCCGCACCATCCTGGGCCGGATCTCGGCCGAATTGCCCAGTTACACCGGCTATGTCGAGGCGGCGCGGGCCAATAACCGGCAGGGCCTGCCGGTCGGCTCCGCGTATCTGCGGCAGGCGTCGGCGCTCATGCAGGGCTCGATCCTGAAGGACGCGGGCGAACTGGAGCACATTCGCCTCGCACAGCTGCACAGCGATCAGGGCGCGATCACCGGGCTGCCCTGGTGGAGCGCGGGCACGCTGGTGCTGCTGCTCGCGGCCTGCAGCTACGGCTCGTGGATTCTGGTGCGGCGCACCAACCGCTGGATCAATCCGGGCGTGGTCACGGCCGGCGGTCTGACGGTGGTCGCGCTGCTGTGGGTCCTGGCCACCACGGCCGCGACCACGGCGGCCATCGACACCGGGGCCACCGCCCGCTTCGAAAAGCTCGCTCAGGCAAGGATTCTCGCCCAGCAGGCGCGCACCGAGGAGACGCTGCAGCTCATCACCCGCGGCGACGTCGACGCCAGCGAGCAGCGCTTCACCGCAGGCAGCGACCAGCTGCGCGCGGATCTGGCCGGCTTGCTGAGCGGCAATTCCGCGGCGTCGAAGGCCTTCTCGGGCTGGCAGGACGGCCATCAGAAGGAGCTCGCCGCCTACAAGTCCAACGACTATCGCGGGGCGGTCGACCAGTCGATCAAGACCGACGGCGCGGGATCCGCGGCCCAGTTCACCGCCCTCGACGACGCCTTGAAGACCGAACTCGAGCGCACCCGCCAGGAAGTGCGCGACGATGTGAACACGGCCGGAAATGCCCTCACCCTGAGCCCGCTGGGCACGCTGGTGCTGCTGCTGGCGGCGGCGGGATCGATCGTCGTCGGGGTGTGGCCGCGGTTGAAGGAGTTCCTGTGAAGCGGATGCGGATGCTGATGGTGGCAGCCGTGGCGCTGCTGGCCGCCGCGTGCGGGTCGACGCCGGATGCCGCGCCCTTCCAGCTGCCGTCCGGCAGCCGGCTGCCGGCGGGCGCCACCGTCCTCGCCACCGCGCCCAATCAGCGCGCCGACCAGTCCTGTAACCCGACCGCGAGCCTGCGGCCGCTGAGTCCGCAACCGCAGCCCGGGTCCATGCCCGCCCGGTCGACGATGGCGAACATCGTCGCCGGCGGGAAGATCCGGATCGGGGTGGACCAGAACCAATTCCTGTTCGGTTACCGCAATCCGTCGACCGGCGAGCTCGAGGGCTTCGATATCGATCTCGCCCACGAGATCGCCCGCGACCTGTTCGGCGACCCGGGCCGGGTGGACCTGCATCCCATCGACTCCGCCCACCGCGCGGATGCGCTGGCGAACAACGAGGTCGACCTGGTCGTGCAGAACTTCACGCCGACCTGCGCGCGCCGCCAGCAGGTCCAGTTCTCCGCCGTGTATTTCGAGACCGACCAGCGGGTGCTGGTGACCAAGGGCTCGGGCATTCGCTCGGCGGCCGATCTGGGCGGCAAGAAGGTCTGCGGTATCCCCAACTCGACGACGCTGGACGCGGTGTTCGCACTTCCCCAGCGCCCCATCGTGATCGGGATCGAGAACTGGCTGGACTGCCTGACCGCGCTGCAGCAGGGCGAGGTCGACGCCGCCAGCACCGACCTGCCGCTGCTGTACGGCTTGAAGATCCAGGACCCGAATCTCGAGGTGGTCGGCGACGCCATGGCCACCGATGTGTACGCCATCGGAGTGCAGAAGCAGAACACGGATCTCGTGCAGTTCGTCAATGGCGTGCTGGAGCGGGTGCGCGCCGACGGTACCTGGCAGCGGATCTACAACCAGCGGCTGAGCGTGCTCGGGCCGTCCAACGGTCCCCCGGCGCCCAAGTACAGCGACTGAGCCGGTCATGCACGAGAATCCTGGGCACATTCTCAGCGTCGCCGAGATAGATCGTGAAATCGCCGAGCGGGCACGCGAAATCGAGACCATCGCCGCGACCCTGGTGGAACTGGACAAGCATCCCGGGCTGGTGCTGTTGCGCCGCTTCCCGCCCACCGGTGTCACCGAGCAGCGCTGGGCGCCGGCGCGGGCGGCGCTGGAACTCATGTGGGAGGACTTCGGGCGGCTGGGCACCGTGCTGGACCAGGCCCGGACCGCGCGCGGGCGGCGACGCCTGGACGCACTGGACCGGGAGGAGCTCACGCGCCTGCTGCGCGGACAGCCGGTCGAGGTGTCGCGCAGCACGATTCCGATGTCACAGCGTTCGCTGGGCGGGCCGCGCGAGCAGATCGAACTGATCGGCATCACCGAGATGCTGGACCGCATGCGCGCGGCCTTCCCGACCGTGGTGCGGGTGCTCGACGCGGTGGAGGCGGTGCACACCCGGGTGATGACCGATATCGCGCCGCTGCAGGCGGAGCTGACCCGCACCGGCATGTCGATTCCCGAATTGCAGTCGCTGACAAGCGATATCGATGCCCTCGCCATGCAGGTCGCCACCGATCCCCTGGCCCTGGCACCCGATGCGCTCGACCGTCGCCTGGGCGAGCTGTCCCGGCGCATGCGCGAGGCCGCGACCGTACTGACCGAACTGCGGGCCATCTCGACGGATTGGGACGCGGCGATCGAACGGTCCAGGGCCCGGGTCGAGGCGCTGCGCAAGACCTACGAGCGGGCCGATCGCGCCCGCGCCGAGGTGGAGCACACCATTCTGGCCGCGCCGCTCCCCCGACATCCGGACGACAGTGCCGTGTACAGCGCGGAACTGACCGCGCTGGAAGCCAATCCGCCCGTGCCCACGGTGCTGTGGGAGCTGCGGCAACGCATCACCGGGGCGCTCGACGCGGCGACCCGCAATGAACAACTCGCGCAGGGGCTGCTCGATCGGCGGATGGAACTGAAGGGGCGGTTCAGTTCCTACCGTGCCAAGGCCGCCCGGCTGGGGGTGGCCGAGGACCAGGATGTGCTCGCCGCCGCCCGCATCGCCGCGGGGCTGCTCTCGCGCCGGCCCTGCGATCTGGCCGCGGTCACCCGCGCCATCACCGACTACCGCCAGCTCATCGACCAGAAATCGGGGAGGCGATCATGAACTGCACCGAGCCCGGCTGCACCGGGACCATCGAGGACGGTTACTGCACCGTCTGCGGCACCGCCCCGAGCGCGGCGCCCGCGGCCACCGGGGGCGGGCCGACCACGTCGACCGGGACCAGCGCTTCCGGCGCGGCGAGCGCTGTCGTCGGCTCCGACCGCTGTGCCGAACCCGGTTGCACCGGAACGATTGTCGACGGCTACTGCGATGTCTGCGGCAGCGCGCCCGCGTCGCCGTCGGCGCTGGCCACCACCGCGCACGACACCGGGCACGCGTCGGCGATGAGCACAGGATCGACGGTCAGCGGCCGGTCCTCCCGCAGCGGGCGCTCGGTGCGCACCGGGCGGTCGGGAGCCTCCGGGGCCAGCCGCGGCCGGCTCGGTGCCGGCATGGTCAAGGTGCCGTCGGTGCCGCGCCGGGATCCGGGCGAGGCCGTGCTCGTCGATCCGGAGGTGCCGGAGAACCATCGCGAATGCGGTAGGTGCAATCGGCCGGTCGGGCGCAGCCGCAATGGTCAGCCCGGTCGCGCCGAGGGCTTCTGCGCCCACTGCGGGACGCGATTCTCCTTCACCCCCAAGCTGTCCGGCCGGGATGTGGTGGGCGGCCAGTACGAGGTGCTCGGCCCGCTGGCGCACGGCGGCCTGGGCTGGATCTATCTCGCGGTGGACCACAAGGTCGACGACCGGCCGGTGGTCCTCAAGGGCCTGCTCAATACCGGCGACGCGGACGCCATGCGGGCGGCCGTGGCGGAGAAGCGGTTCCTCGCGCAGGTCGATCACCCGAATATCGTGCGGATCTACAACTTCGCCGAGGACACCGGGCCGGACGCCAAGCCGGTCGGGTACATCGTGATGGAGTACGTGGGCGGTAAATCGCTCAAACAGCTGCTGCGCGAACAGCGCACGGCCGATCAGCGGTATCTGCCGCCCGCGCGGGCCATCGCCTACATCCTGGAGATGCTGCCCGCGCTCGAGTACCTCCATGACCGCGGGCTCGCCTACTGCGACTTCAAACCCGACAATGTCATGCAGACCGAGGAGCAGCTCAAGCTCATCGACCTCGGCGCGGTCGTCGGCCTGCACGATCAGAGCGAAACCATCTACGGCACACCGGGTTACCAGGCCAAGGAGATCGCTCAGACCGGGCCGACCGTCGCGTCGGAGGTGTACACGGTGGGCCGCACGCTGGCGGCGCTCATCATGCGGATCCCGCCGGTGAACAACGAACTCGGCCCGCTGCCCGGTCCCGAGCTCGAACCGCTCATGGCCCGCCACGAATCGCTGTACCGATTCCTGGTGCGCGCCACCGATATCGAGCCGGACGCGCGTTTCACCTCCATGACCGAGATGGGCGATCAGCTCACCGGCATTCTGCGCGAGGTGCTGGCCACCGAGGACGGGCGGCCCCGGCCGGGACTGTCCACCCGGTTCGGCCCGCCGCGCGGGGTGTTCGGCGTCGGTGACCAGCTGCCCGGCGATCCCCGCGCCCTCATTGCGGCGCTGCAGGTTCCACTGGTCGACCCGAGCGACAGCGGCGCGGCACTGCTGGCCTCCACCAGCGCGGTCACGCCCGAGAACCTGGAGCGCGAGATCACCGCGGGCCTGCAGTCGGTGGTCACCGGCCGCGAGGAGTCGGTGGAGATCCCGCTCCGGCTGATCCGCGCCGCACTGGAATTCGGCGATCCGGACGACGCGCTGCGCCGGCTGGACGCGGTGGGCGAGACGCTGTCCGGCGACTGGCGGCTGACCTGGTTCGCGGGCCTGGCCCGCCTGCTGCAGCGCGATTGGCCCGCCGCCGCAGCCGAATTCGACGCCCTCTACAGCGCCCTGCCGGGCGAGGCCGCCCCGAAGCTGGCCCTGGCCGTCACCGCCGAGCTCATGGCCGCGGACGGACTGGACCCCGAGACCGCGCGCGAGCGGGCCGCCCGCTACTACGACCTGGTCTGGCGCACCGACCGCTCCTTCACCAGCGCCGCCTTCGGCGCGGCCCGGCTGCGGCGCGCGACCGGCGACCGGGCGGGCGCGGTCACGGTGCTCGATCAGGTCGACGCCGCCTCGGCGGTGCACACCGAGGCCGGGGTCACCGCCGTCGAGACGCTGCTGGCCGTCGCCGAGCCCGCCGAGCTGACCGAACAATTGGTTCGCGATGCCGGCAAACGCATCGATAGTCTGACCCTCGACTCGAAACGCCGTGCCGCGCAGGCCCGTCTGCGAGTCCTGGACGCGGCGCTGCGCTGGCTGCGCCTGGGCAGGGTGCCCACCGACCACTCCCCGCTGCTGGGGGTGGCGCTCGATCAACAAGGGGTACGCACCGGTTTGGAACGCTGTTATCGCGACCTGGCGCACGAGACCGAGGACATGTGGGAACGGATCGCCCTGGTGGAGCAGGCCAATGCGGTGCGCCCGAGGACGCTGCTGTGACGGCCCGCTGCCCGCACTGCGGCACCTTCGTCGCCGACACCGACCGGTTCTGCGAGGCCTGCGGCCGCAAACTCGGTATCCGGGTGATCGCGCTGCCGCCCAAGGAATTCCGGCCCGGCTCCGGCTCGACCGTGCCGGTGGCCGAGGCGGCGCGCAGTGCCCGGCTCGCACCCACCGGCACCACGGCCACCGTCGAATCCGGTCCGCCGCCCGACTGCACCGGCTGCGGCGGAAGCGAATTCGACCCGGACGGCTACTGCGCCACCTGTGGTGAGCTCGGGCCCGAGCGGGATCGCTTCGAGTTCGACCTGGGCACCGCGTGCCTGATCACCGATCGCGGCCTGTTGCACGCCCGCAACGAGGACGCGGTCGCGGCGGCGGTGCTGGAGGGCGCGGTGCCGAATCGTCCGGCCGCCGCGGTCATCACGGTCTGTGACGGGGTGTCGACCTCCGAGGACCCGCAGGCCGCCTCGGGTGCCGCGGCCCGGGCGGGGCTGGATGCCTGCCTGGCCGCCCTCGCCGCGGACCGGCCCGCCGAGGACTGCGTCATGGCCGGGCTCACCGCCGCCGCCGACGCGGTCAAGGCGGTCGGCTCGCCGGACGGGAAAGCACCGTCGTGCACCTATGTCTCGGCGATCGTGCAGTTCGACGCCGAGGGCGGCGCGGACATCACCGTCGCGAATGTCGGTGACAGCCGCACCTATTGGCTGCGCGGCGACGACTCCGACCGGCTCACCGTCGACGATTCCCTCGCGCAGGCCATGGTCGACAACGGCGTGCTGGACGCGGCCACCGCCATGGACGGCCCGCACGCGCACGTGCTCACCCGCTGGCTGGGGGCCGACAGCGAACACCAGTGGTCGCCCACCTGCGTGCGCACCCTGCACACCGACGCGCCCGGGGTGCTGCTGGTGTGCACCGACGGGTTGTGGAACTACCTCCCGGAGGCAGCGGCCCTGTCCCGCTTCACCGGCTCGCTGGCGCCGTTGCCCGCGGCGCGCGCCCTGGTGGAGCACGCACTCGGTGCGGGCGGCAAGGACAACATCACCGTCGCCCTCGTACCCGTCCCGTCCCTCGCACCATCAGGAGACACACCGTGACTTCCGCTGAGAACCAAGGCATTTCGGTAGCCATCGATCAGAACGCATTCCTCGCCGAGGGGGTGCGCACGGTCGACGCCATCGTGACCGTCGAGGCCACCGGCGATCTGGTGGTGTCGGTGGCGCCGCCGCCGCGGGTCGAGATCCTGATCATCGACACCTCCGGGTCCATGGGCGCGGCCGACAAGTTCGCGGGCGCCCGGCGGGCCACGCTGGCGGCGCTGGACGTCATGCCCGACGGCACCCGGTTCGCGATCGTGGAGGGTACCGACAAGGCGCAGGTGGTGTTTCCGCATCGCGGGCCCTCGGCGGTGGTCAGCCCGCAGGAGCGCGCCAACGCACGGCGAGCATTGGACAAGCTGGTTCCGCACGGCGGCACCGCGATCGGCACCTGGCTGGGACTGTCACGCCTGATCGCCCAGCAGCACCCCGGGGCCATGGTGCACGCGATCCTGCTCACCGACGGCAAGAACGAGCACGAGACGCCCGAGCGGCTGGCGGAGGAGATCCGCCAGTCCATCGGTGTCTTCACCTGCGACTGCCGTGGCGTCGGGGTGGACTGGGAGCCGAACGAGGTGCGCCCCATCGCCTCCGCGCTGCACGGGACGATCGACACCGTGGCGACCGCGGACCTGCTGGCCCAGGATTTCGCGGCCACGATGGAATCGTCGATGGAGAAGGCGATTCCGGACCTGACCATGCGGGTGTGGACACCGGTGGGCGCGAAGATCGTGTTCCTCAAGCAGGTCGCGCCGTTCATCGAGGATCTCACCGCGCGACGCACCGAGGTGGGGCCGCAGGTGGGCGAATATCCGCTGGGCTCCTGGGGCGCCGAGGATCGCGACTATCACATCCAACTGGAGCTCGAGCCGGCGGCGCCGGATCGGGAGAAGCTGGCCGCGCGGGTGAGCGTGCTGGCCGAGGGCGACGTGCTCGGGCAGGGTCTGGTCAAGGCGGCCTGGACGACCGATACCGACAAGTCGGCGATCATCAGCCGCCGGGTCGCGCACTACACCGGACAGGCCGAGCTGGCCCAGACCGTTCAGGAGGGCCTGACCGCGCGCAAGCAGGGCGACTTCGCCACGGCCACGGCCAAACTCCAGCGCGCGTACCACCTGGCCAGCGAGTCGGGCAATGAGAACACCGCCAAGCTGCTGCTCAGTGTCGTCGACGTGGTGGACGAGCGGACCGGAACCATCCGCCTGCGCAACAAGATCGATCCCGCCGACGAGATGGCCCTCGACGTCCGCTCCACCAAGACCGCCCGAGTCCGCAAGGAGCCGTGATGGCGCTCTGCATCGAGGGGCACGAAACCACCGCCACCGACTACTGCGATCTCTGTGGTGCGCCGATGGGCGGTCAATTCGGTGGTGCCGCACCGCAACTCGCGGTGTGCCCGTCCTGCGGGGCACCCTCGGAGGGGCGGTTCTGCGAGAACTGCGGACACGACTCGGCGCTGCCGCCGCCTCCGCCCGCGCCAGCGGTGAGCGCGGAGCCGGCGCCGACCGGCGCCGAGTCCGGGGCGGTCGAGAACGGAGCCGCAGCGCCGGTCTGGGTCGCCACCATTTCCGCCGACCGGGCGCACTACGCGCGCATGCAGGCACAGAAGGGACCCGATCTGGAGCGGGTCGACTTCCCCGGCTACTACCCTGACCGCCGAATCCCCTTGCAGGGGCCCAATATCCTGATCGGCAAGCGCAGCGTCTCGCAGGGCGTGCACCCCGATATCGACCTCTCGGTCGCGCCCGCCGATATCGCGGTCTCGCGCTCGCACGCCATCCTGCACATCGACGGCGGGACGCTCACGGTCACCGACCTGGGTTCCACCAACGGCACCTGTCTCAACGACAGCCCGCACCCCATCCCGCCGAAGACGCCTGTGCCACTGCAGGAGGGTGACCGCATCCACGTGGGCGGCTGGACCACCATCACCCTGACCACCGAACCGGGCTGATCACCCAATTCAGGCAAAACGGCGATCTTGGTCCATTGTCCAGATTAGGCTCCCCGCTCTATGAGCTTGACCCGCCGAGACTTCGCCCGCACCACCCTCGCCGCCGCCGCAGGCGCGCTCGCCACCGGCCTGAGCAGCCCTGCGGCGCAGGCGATCCCGCACGCGCGAACCGTCGGCGCACCACCGCAGGCATGGATGTCCGCGCTCCCCGACGCCACGTCACTGCTGCGCCTCACCATCCCCGGCACCCACGACTCCTGCTGCACCAGCGCCGCCAACGGCACCGAGTGGGCGCACACCCAGAACTGGTCGCTCCCGGACCAATTCGCGCACGGCATCCGTTTCCTGGACATCCGCTGCAACGGCCCGCAGGACCACACCGCGGACTCCTTCGGCGTGTACCACAGCGCCTTCTACCAGGGCATCACCTTCGATACGGTGCTCGACCAGTGCCGGGCCTTCCTGGCCGGCAATCCCGGCGAAGTCCTCGTCATGCGGGTCAAGAAGGAGGACGGCACCAATAACGACGTGGGCGCCGATTTCGCGCGAATCTTCAACGGCTACCTGGACACCAAGGGCTACCGCTCACTGTTCTGGCTGGAGAATCGCTTCCCCGCGCTGGGTGAGGCCCGCGGCCGCATCGTCCTCATCGCCCAGTTCGCCAATTCCCTGGGCTGCCTGCAATGGCCCGGCGGCGACAACGGCGTCTTCAGCACCGACCGGATCTATCTCCAGGACCACTACAAGGACCACGGCCTGGCCGGCCTCGACTCCGGCTCCTCGAACTTCGGCTCCTCCGGCGGCGACAAATTCGACTACGTCAAAGCCTGTCTCGACAAGGCCGCCGCCGACCCCGCCAACACCCTCGAGTACATCAACTTCACCAGCTTCGCCGACAATGCCTGGCCCAAGGACAACGCGGCAGCGATCATGCCCAAACTCGCCGACTACCTGACCACCCACACCCAGTCCGCCCACTACGGAATCGTTCCCATGGACTTCCCCGACCAATACACCCGGGTGCTCGACCTCCTGCTCGCCAAGAACATCGGTTAAGGCTCGACCTTGGCGAGAATCGTGTCGCCGTCGTAGAGTTCGCCGCCGAATTTCCAGCCCTGCGCCGCGAACACCGAGACCAGCTCGTCCCATCGGTCCGGCTCGACCTTTCCGGCCAGCCGGACCAGCCGGTAGCCGGTCATCGACCGCAGCGTCACCCAATCGGTGCTCACCACGAACTCATAGTCCTCGGGGTCCTCCTCACGAAACCGCTGAGGCGCAACCTCTTTCGGGGTCGACGAGGGGATGGTAGTGCCCGGTCGAGTCCCGACCACGCTGCGTGGCGCGGTCAGTGGTCGGTTGCGAGACGGTCCAACCACTCTCGGAGCAGGTGTTGCTCGGCGGTGGTGAGCGTTGTCTCTTCGGGGAGGACGGCGCGCAGAGCGCGAGCAGCGCCCGCCGGGCCGGCGTCTCGAACGGCAGGCTGTTCGGTGGTGACCGCGGAGACCATGGCCTCTCGGAGAGCGGTGAGCAGGGCCGGGTTGCGGTCGGCTTCCGGGAGCGACAGCCAGGTCAGGACCGCACCCCGGCCGGTGGCGTGAATAATCCCGGCCGCTAGCTGCTCGTCGACACGTAGCCAGCCGCCCGCGGCGAGCCGACGGACGCGTCCGCGCAGGATCTCCAGTCCGACCTGGAACGCGGCCGACTCGGCGCCGGCGGGTTCGCTGTACATGAGGGTATAGAGCGCGGGGTTGGACAGGCCGAACTCGACCGCGAGGTCCCACCCCGCCCGGAGGTCTTCGATGAGATCGGCCGGGTCGGGGTCGATGCGTTTGCCAGCCACGAATTTCGCGAAACCGTACTCCGCGACGGCGTCCAGCAGCCCGTCCTTGTCACCGAACAGCCGGTAGATCGCCGGTGGCTGCAATCCGGCCGCGTCGGCGACCGCGCGAGTGGTCACCGCGTCCCGGCCCCCACGCTCGAGCAGATCGGCCGCGGCTTCGATGACACGCTGCCGATGCTGATCGCGAGCCGACGCCGTGCCGTCGGATTCGACGTTGGTCGTGGCGCTCGTACGTGACGTGGGCGATGTCATGAATCAACGATAACGCTTGACTGTTTCCGGCGGAAGTATCACTGTTATCGACATAGCGTTTCCATTGGAATCGACAGGGAGAACAGCATGATCATCGTGACCGGAGCCACCGGGCTGCTGGGCCGCCGGATTGTCGAGAGCCTGCTGATGCGGGCGCCCGCGGACCAGGTGGGCGTGAGTGTCCGCGACCCGCGAAAGGCGCAGGACCTCGCCGACCGCGGAGTACGGGTGCGACAGGGCAACTTCACCGACCCCGACAGCCTGTCCCACGCTTTCGAGGGCGCCGACCAGGTGCTCGTCGTGTCGGTCGACAAGCTCGGCGCGGAGGCCATCCGACAACACCGCGCAGCCATCGACGCCGCCGCGGCGGCAGGCGCGCGCCGCATCCTCTACACCAGCCATATGGGCGCCAGCCCAGCCTCCCGCTTCGAGGCCTGCCGCGACCACGCCGCCGACGAGGAGGCGCTGCTCGTCCGCGGCGTGCCATTCACGTCGCTCCGCAACGGTTTCTACGCGGCCAGTGCCTTGCGGTTCTTCGGCCAGGCCGCCGAGACCGGACAGCTGATATGTAGGCGGGTTCTGTCAAGTGGCAGGTGAAAGCGGTCCCGGTAACGGCGGTTGCCGGGACCGCTTTCGTGTGCGGTCGAGCGGG
>NZ_JBHZAF010000033.1:0-69491 GCF_042754085.1 Nocardia sp. NPDC059236 | reverse complement strand
CTCGACCGCACACGAAAGCGGTCCCGGCAACCGCCGTTACCGGGACCGCTTTCACCTGCCACTTGACAGAACCCGCCTACATATCAGCTGTACTGACCACGGACGTTGGTGACGGCGTGGCGAGCTGACATGACGAAGACCTCCGAGTGAAGTGCGAGCTGTCTAGGAACGCATTCACTTCCGGAGGTCTTCGTGTCCCACCGTAATGCCCCGCTGTCGGAACTGGGCCGGTTACGGCCGGCCTGGTGCGTCGTCGAGGACGGTTGGCCACTACGCCGAGCCGCCGAACGATTCCAGGTCTCACCCACCACGGCGAAACGGTGGGCCGACCGCTACCGAGCAGCCGGCGCCGCTGGGATGAGCGACCGATCCAGCCGCCCCACCACAGCCCGAACCGCACGCCCACCCGCACCGAACGCCGCATCATCAAAATCCGGCTGCTGCGCCGATGGGGACCGGCCCGCATCGCCTACCTGCTCGGGCTACATCCCTCCACCGTGCACCGAGTCCTGGCCCGCTACCGCCTGGCCCGGCTGCGGTGGCTCGACCGAGCCACCGCAGCACCGGTCCGCCGCTATGAACACGACGCCTCCGGCGACCTGATCCACGTCGACATCAAGAAACTCGGCAACATCCCCGACGGCGGTGGCCACCGCGCCGTCGGCCGCCGCATCGGCAAACGCAACCGCACCCGCACACCAGGAAAAACGTTGCGCCACAACGGCAGCAGCCACGTCGGCAGCAGCTACCTGCACAACGCCGTGGACGACCACTCCCGCCCCGCCTGGCCTACAGCGAAATCCTGCCCGACGAACGCAAGGAAACCGCTGTCATGTTCTGGCGGAGAGCCCGAAAATACTTCGCCGCCAACGGAATCACCGTCAAACGAGTCCTCACCGACAACGGTTCCTGCTACATCTCACAGCTCTGGCGGTCCGAGCTGGCCGCGGGCGGCATCACACACGAACGCACCCGGCCCTATCGGCCACAGACCAACGGCAAGGTCGAACGATTCAAGTGCGCCACGAGGCGCGTCGTCGCATCCCCGGCATGAGCCGGGAGGGATTCGAAGGGAGGTTCCTGGGTCGGATGGCTTACCCGGATCCGAAAGGCTAACGGGGACAAGAGCATGCCAGCAAACCAGAGGCTGGGTCCAGGCGTTGGGGACGGTGCTCTGGGTGACCCGCGTGACATGGCAACCTGGATTGCCTGAATCCCAATCTCCAGAAGATGGAAGTTCGCATCCGCCGGAAAGACGCCTGAAACCGGCGCCGGCCCTGCGCCGCCCTGTTGAACGGCGGCGCAACCTTCGGGGCAGGGAGCGATGCCCAGTGAGGGCATTCAAGGAGATGAGTGGGACGCCTAAATCACGCTGCCACGTGCGATGACGACGAACGTGGGATCGCCTACGGGACGCGAGTCCTATGGCGACGGAGGTCTGGTAGTAGTCGCCGGAGTCACGCCCGGCCAGGGAGGACGGGAAAGCCGTCCGCAGGGCGAAGCAGACCAGGTGATGTGAGCATTCACTGATCGGGAGGTATGCGTAATGCAGAGCGCCGAAACGGTTCTGGATGTTCTGCGTGAGCGCGGCAGGCGGGGCCTGCCGCTGAAACAGCTGTATCGACAAATGTTCAACCCGCAGTTGTATCTGCTGGCCTACGGCCGCATCTACGCCAACAAGGGCGCGATGACGGTCGGGGTCACACAGGAAACCGTGGACGGCATGTCGCTGGGCAAGATCGACCGCATCATCGGCGCGCTACGCGCCGAGCGGTATCGGTTTCATCCGGTGCGGCGCACGCACATCCCGAAGAAGAACGGGAAACTGCGTCCGCTGGGACTGCCGACCTGGTCGGACAAGTTGGTCGGTGAAGTCGTGCGCCTGCTGTTGGAGGCGTATTACGAGCCGGTCTTCTCCGACCGCTCCCACGGATTCCGGCCGGGACGAGGCTGCCACACCGCGCTGCGGGAGGTGGTCAACACCTGGACCGGCCCGACTTGGTTCATCGAGGGTGATGTCTCCGACTGCTTCGGATCGCTCGACCATGAGGTCACGCTCGCGATTCTGGCGGAGACGTCCCCGATCCTGTCCAACATCTATCTGCACAAGCTGGACCGCTTTGTCGAGACAGTGCTGATGCCGGAGTTCACCCGGGGCACGCGCCGGGCACGAAATCCGGACTACCGCAGGATCGAGTCCGCCATCGTGCGGGCTCGACGGCACGGCGACCGCGCTGAAGTTCGGTCGCTCTACAAACAGTTGCAGAGCCTGCCCAGCCAGGATCCGAACGATCCCGGCTACCGCAGCTGCGCTAACTGGCCGCTATGCCGATGACACCCTGCTGGGGTTCGTCGGACCGAAGGCCGAGGCCGAGCAGATCAAACAGCGCCTGGCGGAATTCCTGCACACGGAGTTGAAACTGACTCTGTCACAGGAGAAGACGCTGATCACCCACGCCCGCACGGGCCGGGCCCGTTTCCTCGGCTACGAGATCCACGTTTCAGGGAGCGACCGCAGAACGCGGCGACCGTCGGCGACCGACAAGCGCAATCGCCGCTCGGCCAACGGCGCCGTCGTACTACGCGTTCCCCGAGCCGTGATCACCGCGAAGAGCGCCCCCTACCTGGCACCCGGCAAACCCGCCTGCCGCGACCGGATTGTCAACGAAGACGACTACACCATCGTCGGCAAGTTCGGTGCCGAGTATCGGGGCATCGTCCAGTACTACCTGCTCGCGAACGATGTTCAGCGGCTTCACCGGCTGCGCTGGGTCATGGAGACATCCATGCTCAAGACCCTCGCACGCAAGCACCGCTCGTCGGTGTCGAAGATGGCGGCCAAACACAAAACCAAGGTCGCGACATCGCACGGGCCTCGAGTGTGTTTCGAGGCCAGCCTCGCTCGCACCAGCAGGGAGCCACTGATCGCACGGTTCGGCGGAATTCCCTTGCGGCGCAACAAAGCAGCGGTCCTCACCGACCGCCAGCCGCACCGGCCGATCTATCCCCACAAGAAGCTGATCCAACGGCTACTGAAAGGGAAATGCGAACTCTGCCAGCGGAGCGAGGACATCGAAGTCCACCACATCCGCAGGCTGGCAGATCTCGCTCCGGCCGGAGCAACCCAACAGGCATGGGAGCGGGCCATGGCCGACAAACGGCGCAAGACCCTCGTGGTCTGCCGTGACTGCCACAACCACATCCATGCCAGCCCCGCACTGCAACTCGCGTAATAGTCACTGGAGAGCCGGATGCTCGGAAACGGGCATGTCCGGTTCGGGGGCAGGTCGAGCGGAAAAGGACCAGCACAATGCTGGCACCTCACCGCTCGGCCGAGCCTACCCGCACCCTGCTCGAAGAATGGGCCTACGCACGCCCCTACCGATCCGAAGCCGAACGCCGCGCCGCCTTCACCGACTGGCTCCACACCTACAATCACCATCGCGGCCACACCGCACTCGGCGGACACCCACCAGCCAGCCGCGTTCCTAACCTCTCAGGTCAGTACACCTCGCTTGTGACAATGTCCGTGGGCCAGCCTGGTCGGGACGGTTTAGCGGTTTCGGTAAAGCCCCTGTCCCAGTGGTGAAGTCGGCGGACTATCGGTGGACGGCCACGCCGCTCCTCGGCTCGTTGCCGGTCGCCGCCGTCGAGGTGAGGTAGGTGGCCTGGATTTCGTCGATGCTCGTACGGGCTTCGGCTGCGGTTCCGGAGAACTGGATTCGGCCGTGGTGGAGCAGGTACACGCGGTCGGCGATGTCGAGGACACGGTGGACGTGCTGTTCGACCAGCAAAGCGCCGAGGCCGCGCTCGTCGGCAGCGGCCCGCACGGCGGTCAGGAGTTGGCCGACTGTCTTCGGTGCGAGTCCCAGTGAGAGTTCATCTGCCAGAAGCAATTTCGTTGGGCGAGCCAAAGCCCGTGCGAGCGTGAGCATTTGCTGCTCGCCACCGGACAGCAGGCCCGCGCCGCGTGACATGAGCGGTTGCAGCTCGGGGAAGATCGCGGTCGCCGCCGCGATGTCCGCCCGTCCTACGGTCAGGTTCTGACGAGTGGTGAGATTGGCGAAGGTCGATCGCTCCTCGGTGACGAAGGCGAGCCCCTGGCGTGCACGTTTGTGCAAGGCCGCGGTCGATACTCGGCCGCCGATGAGGACTTCTCCAGCGAGCGGTTTCAGCTCTCCAGCGAGGGTGAGGAGGGTCGTCGTCTTCCCGGCGCCGTTCGCGCCGAGGAGAGCGACAACCTCGCCAGGGTGGACGGTGATGGTCAGGTCGCGGACGATCTCCGCGCCGCCGTAGCCGCTGTGGAGTCCTCGTGTCTCGAGCAATGGATCGGTCATCGTCACAGCCTCGCTTCGGACGGTGCATGGGTGTCCGTCTCGGAGACGGGGATTGGGTCGGCTGGGGCCGTGTTCGCCTCGTCGCCCAGGTAGGCGGCGATCGCTGCTTCGTCGGTGCGGACTTCGTCCGGGATGCCGGTGCACACGTGCTTGCCGAAGTTCATCACCGTGATGCGGTCACAGGTGTTCATGACGAAACCCATGTCGTGTTCGATCACGAGGATCGCCATTCCCCAGGCGTCGGCGAGTTGCCGCACCAGGACGGCGAACTCCTGTGACTCGTGCTCGCTCAGGCCCGCCACCGGTTCGTCGAGCAGCAGTACCGACGGCTGGGCCGCGACTGCCCGCGCGATCGCGACAAGGCGCCGCTGTCCATAGGAGATCTCGTCCGGGAACTTGTGCAGGATCGAGGTGAGACCGAAATCCTGGATCGCGGCCAGCGTGACCTCGGACAGTCGGATCGGTCGTGGGCGCAGGACCTCCGCTACTGTTCGCACGCCTCCGTCGTGATGGCCGGGGACCTGAAGGTTCTCCAGCACCGTCATTTCGGGAAAGAGCTCCAACCCTTGGAACGAGCGGACCAACCCGGAACGGGCTCGTCGATGCGCCGACCACTGATCGATGCGCTCGTGGCCGAGCCAGATGCTGCCCGCACAGGGCGCGAATCCCGACACCGCGTCCATCAGCGATGTCTTGCCCGCGCCATTGGGGCCGATGAGGCCAACCACTTCGCCTGGGTCGACGTTGATGCCGATCGAGTCGACAGCCACGATACCGCCGTAACGGACGGTCAAATTCTCGATGTGAAGCCGTTGTGGGACAACGCATGTGGGTTCGATCGCGGCAGCCGCGGTGACATCGTCCGCCCGATGCGATGCAGGTCGGGCCCGCGTAGCTTTCGCGGCACCCTGGTGGATCGCACGCCCAAGACTGTGGACAACGCCGTCCTGGTTGAATCTGACCGCCAAAAGCACGCCGACGCCGCCGATGAGGGCCAGCCACTCACCGAAACCGTGCCAATGCAATCCGAGCAATGACAGCACTGCACCCGGTGCGAGCAACGCGCCGACAAGCGCTCCCACGATGAATCCGACCCCGCCGATCACCACCCACGCGACCGCCAGCAGCGACGTGAAGGCATCGAGGGTGACAAAACTGGTGCTCTCGTACTGGAATGCGAGCATGGTGCCGGCAGATCCTGCGATCGCGCCCGAGATGGCGAAGGCAAGCAGTTTGGTTCGGAAGACGGAAACTCCGGATGCCGCGGCCGCGCGCTCGTTGGAGCGAACCGCGATCATGTGACGTCCGAGCCTGCTGCGCCGGATGTTCGCGACGAGCACGCATGCCAATGCGAATATCGCCAGTGTGAAGGCTGCATACCGGCCCGGGTGTGTCTGTCCGCTGATTTCCCAGCCGAGTAACGTCGCACGGCCGACGGAGACCCCGGCGGTCTCACCCGACACCTGGGGATTGGTGAAGACCATATCGTGAACGGCCCACGCCGCGGCAAGCGTGATGACCGCCAGATTGACGCCGCGCAGGCGCAACGCCGGGACCGCGATAACCAGCCCGGCGAGCATCGCGCCCAGGACGCCCACTGCCAGAGCAGGAATCAGATCGAGGCCCGATCGCTGTGCCAGCCGGGCCGCAAGCAGGCCGCCGACGCCAGCGAGCGCGTACTGCGCAAGGGAGATCTGCCCGGCGTAGCCCATGAGAACGACCAGGGACAGCAGCAGAGTGGCGACGGTGAAGGTGACCGCCAGGGCCGCCATCACCGTCGGATTGCTCGACAGGCCGACGATCAAGGCCAATCCGATCGCGATGGCCGGCAACACAATCCACCAGCGAATCCGCCCGGTGCCGATCGCGGGTAGCCGCTCGCCGATGTGACCGCGCAGTGGCAGCGACGACCCGCGCACGATCATCACCAGCAGTACGACGAGCACTGGGAAGGCGTCGGAAGTCATGGTGATGTGGAGGTGCTGCTCGAAGAAGTCGTTGTAGTTCACCGCCACCGTCTGGGCGACACCGACGAACATGCCGCTCGCTAGGGTGGAGGGAAACGATTGGAATCCGCCGAGAAGCAGTGCGGCCAGCACCGGGATGATGAGCAAGCTCAGACTGCCGACCGACACCTGCGTAATCGGAGTCAGCAGAATCCCGGCTGCCGCCGCGAGCCCAGCGCCGGCGGTCCATGTCGCCGAGGATACGAATCCGGGTGAGATACCGAGGGCAGCGGCACCCCGCTCGTTCTGAGAGACAGCGGCTGTCACCCAGCCGATCCGCGTGAACCGCCATACGACCGTCAGCAGGATCGTGATCACGACGGCGATCCCGACCATCCACGCATAGCTCGAGGGGAGCGTGACGGAAGGGCTCAGCTGCCAGATATTCGTCGGCAGGATCGCGGGAACGAACGGCGGTGATGCTCCCCAGATCTTGCTGGCCGCCGCGATGAGCACCAGCAGGACGCCGACGGTGGCAATCAGCCGAGACAACGGTGATGCGTTGCGCATGCCGCGCAGCAGGAGCCGGTCGGTGGCAAAACCTATTGCCGCAGTGGCAGATACCGCCGCAATGAAGGCCGGTAGCACCGGCCAGCCAGGCTGTGACGAATACGTTGCGCCGAGACTGTTCGGGACGTGCAATTGCAGGTACAGGTACGCGCCGAACATCGCGAAACCGCCGTGCGCGATGTTGAGAACGCCGGAACCGCGATAGATCAGAACGACGCCTTGGCCCAGCAGCGTGTAGATGGCGCCCAGCCCTAGGCCGAGCAGGGCGTATTGGATGACGTTGGTCATGTGCATGCTTCCTCAATGACACCCGGGCCGCTGATCGCCGTCGGCCCGGGTGGACTCGTCGAATCGCCTACGGCACAAGCTCGTCGGCGTGGAGGGTGTCGGCACCCTGCACCTGAACGAAAGCCTGCTTGGTTACGTCCCACTTCTTGAGGAAGTACTTCGTGTTGAACAGACGAGTGTACTTCGGGTTCGAGTTCGGCTTCGAGAAGTCGACGGGCGGCAGCAGCGCCGTCGAGCCCTCACCGATCTTGACCGTCGTATTGTTCAGCGCGGCAAGGAAATCGGAGCGGGTCAGCGCGCCACTCACATTCGCCGCTCCCTGCTGCACGGCCTGCATCGCGGCCCATCCGAGCATGACCAGCTCGGTGTTGTTCGAAGCGTCGAGGCTCGCTGCTTTGTCTTCGGAGACCTCGGCCTGCGCCTGCTGGCGGAACTTGTCGAGCATCGGGTACCCAGTCCACGACGCGTCGGGCAGGAAGGACGCGGCGTAGAAGTCCTTGGCCTGCTCGCCGAGCCCGCCGAGGACCTGGTTCGGAACGGTTCCGTCGATGACACAGGTCGGCTTGCTCTTGCCCAACCGTGCCGCGGCCGCCAGCCAGGCGCCGGTGCCCTGGGATGCGGCCGCGAGAACCACGGCGTCAGCTCCCTTCTCGGAAACCTGCGACACAAATGGCGTCACATCCGTAGTCGTGACGGGGAAGGTCACCGGTCCGGTCGCGTTGAGCCCCGCGTGTTTTGCCGCGCCGACACCATCGTTGGTGACGTCGACGGCGGCCGGAATATCGACGGTGGCGAAACCCACCGTGTTCGCCTTGACCGCGTGCGCCGTCAGCACAGCGCACGCCGCAGCGCCGAAATTGGTGGTCACCAGCGGAAAGTTGATCGTATTCGTGAAGTCGGAGGGTGCGACCGGAATCCCGCCCACGCTCGGCAGTCCGGCGTTCTGCAGCACGGTCGTGAACTGCTGGACCGCGAGCACATCCTGCGGGGCCACCGCGGCGATCGCTTGTGGATCGTCGGCTGCTTGCTGGGCACACTGGATCTCGCCCTGCGGAGTGAACTGCGTGTCGCAGGCCTTCACCACCACCTTCTGGTGGTTCGGGCCGATTCCTCCGTGGTCGTTCATGTACCGGGCCGCGGCCTTGACTCCTGCGCCCGGTTGCGGGGCCGCGGTGACCCCACCTGTCGCGGCGATCGTCCAGACATCGACCTCGGGACCAGTGGCCGGCGACTTCGCAGCCGTGTCCTCGGGTACGGCCGGATTGTTGTTCGTACTCGATGAGCACGCCCCCAACGCGGCCGTCACCCCCAGGGCCACCGCGCTGGCAATGACACGCCTTTTCAGCAACTTTTGTGTGAACACTGGTATTTCCTTCCGAGGTTCGCCGATTGCGTTCGATCAGCGTGGCCATGGGAAGTGACTGGCAACACGGGAGAAATACCTGTGCCGTACCTGCGTACCGCTGCGACAGGCCTCCGAGCAGGGGAAACGATCTGCGCTGTAGCGGATTGCGACATTCCGCGTGGCCGGCTTCTCGCTAGGTTCGAATGACCGGACGGCGGTCTCGGCCCTCTCGGTGGTGGCCCGAATCCGATCGTTCCCCCAGCCGAGGAGCGGCCTGATGGTGCTGGGCAGTCCTGCGGTCGCCTCAGTTCACCTGTCGCCCTTCGGCATTCCAGAATTTCTCGCGGAGGACGCGCTTGAGGACCTTACCCGTGCCGGAAACCGGTAGGGCATCGACGATTTCGATACTTCTCGGGGCCTTGTACCCGGCGATGCGATTCTTGGCATGCTCACGGATCTCGTCGAGGGTGACGGTCTGACCAGGATGGCAGACGATGATGGCGTGGACGCGTTCGCCCCAGGTCGGATCCGGTACGCCGATGGCCGCACAGGCGGCCACGGCCGGGTGGGCGGCGACGGCGTTCTCCACCTCGGCGGAATACACGTTCTCACCGCCGGAGACGATCATGTCCTTGAGTCGGTCGACGATATAGATATAGCCGTCGTCGTCCATGTACCCGGCATCGCCGGTGTGCATCCAGCCGTCCCGGACGGCCGCGGCGGTATCCTCCGGTTTGTTCCAGTAGCCGAGCATGACGTGTCCACCTCGGACGACTACCTCGCCGAAGGTCCCGCGCTCCACCTCCGTGTCCGCGCTGTCAACAATGCGTATCTCGCAGTGCGGCATCGCTTTTCCAGCGGAGCGCAGGCGCCCGTCGAGATGCTCCGCAGGGCCGAGCAATGTGGCAGTTGGGGCGAGTTCGGTCATGCCGTAGCCCTGAGTGAATCCGGCGTTGGTGAAGACCTTCATGGCCCGCTCCAGTACGGACTGGGAGATGGGCGAGCCGCCGTACATAACCTGCTCGACGCTCGACAGGTCGTGGTTTATGACGTCCGGATGGTCGATGAACATCTGGAGCATCACCGGCACCAGGCCGGTGGAGGTCACCCGGTGGTCTTCAATGGCGGCCATCGCCGCGACAGGATCGAAGCTCGGAATGATGACATGGGTTACCCCGATCAGCAGCTGTCCCAACCAGCTCACGAGGTCGGCGAGATGGAACATGGGGGCGGAGTGCAAGAAGGTGCCGCCGGGCCGGAAGAGAAAGCCGGAGGCGGCTCCGCCCAGGGCGGATGTCGTGAGGTTGGCGTGACTGAGCATCACGCCCTTGGGGAACCCGGTGGTGCCACCGGTGTAGAACAACCCCGCCAGGTCATCGCCGCCACGGCGAGCGTCTGGGATCGGATCAGACTGTGCCACAAGGCTTTCGTAGGACGGCATGCCGTCGGGGGCGGGGCCATCGCCGCAGTGGATGGCGGTGTCGAGGCCGTTGTACGCCGCTCGGATGGCAGGCAGCATGGCCGTGAAGGTGTCGTCCACGAGCAGGACCCGCGTGGCCGAATCCCGCAGCGAGTAGGCAATTTCCGCAGGGCTCCAACGAGTGTTGACCGGATTGAGCACCGCGTTCGCCCACGGTACCGCCAACAGGTACTCGTGATAGCGGTCGGAGTTGAGCGCAAGCATGGCCACCCGGTCGTTGTCGCCGACTCCGAGTTCGCGCAGCGCGCTCGCGAGTCGCGACACCCGGTCCAGGCTTTCACGGTTGGTGCGGGTGCGGCCCCCGTGGATCGTGATGATGCCGTCCGGGTGCTGTTGTGCGGAACGGTGCAGGCCCTGAGTCAAATACATGGGGGTCCTCGTCGAACATCGGTGGTCAAGGTGTGCCGAGTATCGAGGCCGCCCTGTGATCTGGGCCATGGAAATCGTGTCGAAGCGCACCCGCGGGATTTGTCGGTTTTCATAAAGTGGCTGCGCAGGCGCCGATCGAAATGACGAAGTCCCATCGTCCTACCACCGCGAAGAGGCGACTACTGGCACGCGCCGAACGCGATGCGCCCCAACTGACGGATCGGATAGTGACGCGGGCGCGCACAGAGATGCCCGGCTACGGTGTGCTGTCGGCGACGGCCATCGGCCGCGATACGCGCGGACTCGTCGATCGTTTGTTCGCTGCCTTCCGGGAGGAGCGGCCGCTCACCGACGACGATGTCCGAGCGTTGCGGGAATTTGGGGAAACCCGTGCCCGGCAGGGCGTTTCGCTGGTGGACGTCCAGAATGGTTGTCGTATCGCGGTCCGGGAGGTCCTTGACGTCCTCGCCGCTGTGGCCGGCTCCGGCAGGCTCGCCGACCGCAACTTGCTGGAGGTGACGCGGGACCTGCTCGATATCGTCGACCAGGCCACTATGGCGTTCTCGGGCGGCCACCGCGAGGTGGAGCTCGAGCTGGCGCGGCAGGACCAGCAGGAGCGAGCGGAATTCGTGCGCGGGTTGCTGCTCGGTCTGCTCGGTCCCGCCGATGTCCGAGTCGGCGCTCAGCGTTTCGGCCTCGAACTCGACGCCGACTATCGGGCCGTTCGCATCGGCGCCGGCGACAGTGTCGCCACTGTCGAACTGTGCAGGGTGCTCGGGGGCGTGCCTGGCCGTGGCCTGACTGCCGTGGTCGACGGCAACATCGCCGGATTCGTTACCGCCTCCGCGGTTTTCGATGCCGGAATCGACGGTGTGATCGGTATCGGCTCTGTGGTGCGGTTGGATCACTTGCCGCGTTCGTTCCGGCTCGCCGGCCGCATGCTATCCACCGCTGTTGTCTACGGCGTGTGTGGTATCGCCGATCTGGACCGGCTCGGATTGTTGCCCATGGTGACGGTAGATCCGGATTTCGGAAGTGAACTGGCCCGCCGGTTTCTCGATCCGCTCGGTGAGGGCGACATGGCACGGTCCCTGGTCGAGACCGTCGAGTGCTACCTCGAGTCCGGAATGCGTATCGATGCCACCGCGGCGCGTCTCGTCGTACACCCGAACACGGTCCGCTACCGCATTTCCCGGTTCGAACAGCAAACTGGCGCCGATCTGCGGGCCGCGCATGTGTCGGTCCAAGTGTGGTGGGCCATCCAGCACCGCCGAGCAGATCACGCTGGTTGAGTGAGTGGGCGTTGCCATGGGCTCCGCCTGTAGCAGCTTGCGACATATCGCGAGGCTTTTTTCTTCCTAGATTCGAAAGAACGGATTTCTGGCTGCTCAGCTACACGGCGTCGGAGTCCAACCAATCGATATCTGGAGAGGTGGCCACAATGAGGTCGGCAGTCATCGTCGACATTGTTCGTACGGCGTCAGGTCGGGGTAAGCCCGGAGGCGCGCTGTCGGGTGTGCACCCGGTCCGACTCCTCGCCGACACGCTGCAGGCGCTGGTCGAGCGCACGGGCATCGACCCTGCCGAGATCGACGATGTCATCGCCGGTTGTGTGCAGCAGGTGGGCGAGCAGACGAACAACATCGCGCGCAGCGCCGTGCTCGCCGCGGGCTGGCCGGAGTCGGTTCCCGGCACCACCGTCGATCGGCAGTGCGGTTCCAGCCAGCAGGCCGCCCACTTCGCCGCGCAGGGCGTCATGTCGGGTGCCTACGACATCGTGGTGGCATGCGGCGTCGAGTCGATGAGCCGACTGCCGATGGGAACCGCTTCGATCGGGCAAGACCCGATCGATCCGCTGGCACAGCGCTATCCGGAGGGGCTCATCAATCAGGGTGTGGCCGCTGAGCTGATCGCCGGCCGATGGAAGCTCGACCGGGAGACTCTCGACGCTTACGCGGCACGGTCGCACCAGCGCGCAGCCGCGGTCGCCGCGGCGGGTGGGTTCGCCAACGAGATCGTGCCGATCACCGTCGGTGGGCAGGTGCACGACCAGGACCAGACCCTCCGGGCGAACACCACCGCCGAGGGCCTGGCGGGCCTGAAGCCGTCGTTCGTCGACGACGCGCTTTCCGCGCGGTTCCCCGAAATCGCATGGAGCATCACTCCGGGCAACTCGTCGCCGCTCACCGACGCCGCGTCGGCCGTGCTCATCATGAGCGAGGAGCGTGCCGCGAAACTCGGCCTGCGTCCCCGCGCGCGTTTCCACGAATTCGCTGTCGCCGGTGACGATCCGCTGATCATGCTGACCGGCGTCATCCCCGCCACCCGGAAGGTGCTCGCGCGCGCCGGGATGTCGATCGATGACATCGGAGCGTACGAGGTCAACGAGGCATTCGCGCCGGTGCCGCTGGCGTGGCAGCACGACCTGCAGGCCGACCCCGAGAAGCTCAACCCGCGCGGCGGAGCGATCGCGCTGGGACATGCGCTCGGCGCGTCGGGCGTGCGTTTGCTGGCCACCTTGGTGAACCACCTCGAGGCCACCGGCGAGCGCTTCGGCCTGCAGACCATGTGCGAAGGCGGCGGGCTCGCCAACGCCACGATCATCGAAAGGCTCTGACGCCCATGACGATCAGCGCCCATCTTCACCAGGGGCCGATGTGAGCGGACTCAATCCCTCTTCCGAGGCTCGCGATCCGATCCCGGTCCTGGGAATCGCGGCGACGCCGCTGGTCGCCGAAAGCGATGCCGTTCTCGACGAACTGGTCTTCGATGCGGTGTCGAACGCCTTGCGGGAAGCCGGAATTCGCAAGCATGAACTCGGGCTGTCGGTAACGGCGTCGCTTGACATCTACGACGGCCGCAGCATCTCCAGCGGTTTGACCAATGCCGCGAGCGGCGGCTACCTAGCACAGTCGTACCGCATCGAGGGTGACGCCGGACAGGCCATAATCGCTGCGGCACAGACCATCGCTGCGGGGGACGCGGATCTGGCGCTCGCCGTGGGTGTTTACAACCCCGAGGTGTCGGGACCTGATCGGCGCCAGTTCCTCCAGCAGATTTCGAATCTCGGGTTCGAGCCGCACTTCGATCGGCCGGTCGGTCTGACGGCGGAGACGATCTTCGGCTTGCATGCGGGCTATGTGGTCGATTCGGGCATCCTGACCGAAGAGCAACTCGCGGAGATTTCGGCGGCGTCGATCACCCGAGGAGCCGGCCGTAGTAGGGCCGCCCGGACGTCACCGGTCAGCGCCGCTGACGTCCTGTCGTCGGCACCGGTCAATGGCGTTCTGCGCGAACTGATGTTGCCCGCGGAATGCACCGGAGCCATCGCTGTGGTGCTGGGATCCCTGGCCAGGGCCCGCCGGGCGCGACACCCGCGTGCTGTGCTGACGGGCTGGGGCCAGGCGACAGGTGACACCACGGCCGACGGGCAGTGGCTCGAAGATCCGGCCGTCGCTGCGCGCCGTGCAGGGCAGGAGGCCTACCGCCGGGCCGGTCTGACCGATCCCGGCGAGCAGATTCAGGCTGTCGAGCTCACCTCTGCCACACCGGCGTTGCTCGCGCCGACCCTCGGTGCGCTCGGCCTGAGCAAGGCGGATGCCGAAGTGTCTCCCTCCGGTGGCGCGGCCAGCGCCTACCCCGGCGTGGCCAACGGCGCACTTCGCCTGCTCGAAGCGGTGTCGTGGCTCGAGGAGAACGGTGGCCGCGCTGTGTCGCATTCCACCGACCTGCTCACCGGACCCGTCGCGGAGACCGCGACCGTCCTTGTCCTGGAAGAGGTTTGATGGCCACGCGGGCAGTGATCGCGGGAGTGGGCATTACTCGTGCCACGTCGCCGCGCAAGCAGGAAAGCTCATCGCTCGAGCTCGTGCAGGAGGCGGTGTGGGCCGCGCTCGAGCACTCGGGCGCCTCGCCGGACTCACTGGACGGCATCGTGATCGGCAATATCGACGGTTTCGAGGGCACTGTCCTCGGCGCCAAGCATGTGGTGCGCAGGCTCGGCCTGGGCACGGATTTGCCGGTGTCGATCATCAATACCGGCGGCACCACCGGTGGCAACCTGATGCAGGTCGCCGCCCGCCAGGTGCGGTCTGGTGACCGCCAGCGTGTGCTCTGCGTCGGCGGGCCGACGTTCTACGGTGCCGAGGATTTGCAGTCGGCGATCAACACGAACTCGCCGATGATCGTCGAGCAACCATTGGGCATGGGCGCCTACCACATGGGCGCGTTCTACCCGAGCGCCTACCAGCAGCGATTCGGCGCGACCGTCGAGGATTTCGCGGTGAGCGTGGTGCAGGCGCACGAGCATGCCTCGCGTAATCCATACGCGCACTTGCGCAATACCCTCACCGTCGAGGACGTGGTGTCGGCCAAGCCGTTGTCGTATCCGATGACGATGGCGATGGTGTGCCCGGTTTCCACCTCGGCCAACGCGCTCCTTATCACTTCCGAGGACAGCGCGATCGGGTTGCGGCCGACACCGGTCGTCATCCGTGCCATGGCGACCTCCAGCGACCCGTATCTCGGTGGTGGCAAGAACGACTTCGCCGCTATGGAGAACCTGGCGATCCTGGCCCACAAGGTCTATCAGATCGCCGACATCCGCGACCCGCGTGCGGAGATCGATGTCGTCGAGCTGTTCGCGCCTTACGCGCCGATGCAGCCGATGCAGCTGGAGGCTCTCGGATTCGCCCCACCCGGCGGAGGCATCGACCTGCTCCGTTCCGGCGCAACGGAAATCGGCGGCGACCTGCCCACGAACCTTTCGGGTGGACCGCTGTGCACCAATGCCGGTGTCGCGGGCGAACTGGCCCCTTACGTCTACATCGCTTTGCAACTCATGGGTGACGCACCGGAGGAGATGCAGGTGCAAGGAGCGCGGCGCGGTCTCGCGCACGGCACCGGCGGCACCTTCTTCCAGTTCGAGAACCTTGCCATCCTCGAAAGAATGGAGCGCCCGTGACCATCACGACGCAGCGGGTCCACTGGGACCTGAACTACGACATCCACCTCGGCGCGACCTGGGGCCGCTTCATGGCGGGGCTCACCGAGCAGAAGATCCTGGCCAACAAGTGCCCGGACTGTGCGCGGGTGTTCGTCCCACCGCAGGCCTATTGCGAGTCGTGCTTCGTGCGCACCGACGAGTGGCTCGAGCTGCCGCCCGAGGGCGTCGTCGAGGCGTTCACCGTTGCGTGGCAGAGCTTCCGAGGCGGGCCCACCCCGCCCTACGCCATCGCGGGCATTCGGCTCGACGGCGCCTCCACGCTGCTCATGCACTACGTGCACGGGCTGGATCTGTCGGACCCGAACGAGGTTCGGGCGCAGTTGCCCGTCGGCACCCGGGTGCGCGCCGTGTGGGCGGAGGAGCGCACCGGCCAGATCCTCGATATCGCGCATTTTGCGAAGGCCTGATCAAAATTCTGAGGAAAGGTGACTCGTGAGCACCAAGAGCGCTCTCGACGCTGAGGGTCTCGCCGCCAGCGTGCGCGAATTCCTGCGCGAGCACGACCCGCTCGCCACCGACCCGCAGGAATTCCTGCGAGCTCGTTTCGACGCGGGGCTCGCCTGGGTCTACTACCCGGAAGGACTCGGCGGACTCGGCTTGGAGCCGGCTCTGCAGCCCGAAGTCGACACGCTCTTCGCGGCAGCCGGTGCTCCGGACAATCGGCCCGAGCTGAACTTCATCGGCCTCAATCTGGCCGCGCCGACCATCCTGCGCTTCGGCACCCCGGAGCAGAAGCAGCGATGGCTGCGCCCGCTGTGGACCGGCGAGGAACTGTGGTGCCAGCTCTTCAGCGAGCCGGGTGCCGGTTCCGATCTGGCCAACGTGGGCACGAGTGCGAAGCCGGCCGGCGACGGCTGGGTCGTCAACGGTCAGAAGGTGTGGACTTCACTTGCGCACCAGGCGGACTGGGCGATTCTGGTGGCGCGCACCGACCCGGCGCAGCCCAAGCACAAGGGACTGTCGTTCTTCATCTGCGATATGCACGATCCGGGCGTCGATGTCCGGCCACTGCGACAGATCACCGGTGAAAGTGAATTCAACGAGGTCTATCTCGACGATGTGCGCATCGCCGAGGACCAGTTGCTCGGCGAGGTCGGTCAGGGCTGGGCGGTCGCCAATCACACGCTGATGAACGAGCGAGTCGCCATCGGCGCGGGCACGATTCCGCGTGAGAACGGCACAATCGGTGCACTGGTGCGCACCTGGCGTAGCCGGCCCGAGTTGCGTCGGGCCGGGCTCCACGACCAGGTGGTGCGGTTCTGGGTCGAGGCGGAGGCCGCCCGGCTCACTGCGGAGCGACTGCGTCAGCAGCAGGCCGCCGGTCTCCCCGGACCGGAGGGGTCCGGAGCGAAGCTCACCTATTCTCGGCTGAACCAGCAGATCTCGTCGCTCGAACTGGAACTCCTTGGCGAGGAAGGTCTTCGGTACACCGACTACACCGCGCGACGACCGGTCATCGTGGCCGACTATGCCGACGAGTCGGCGGGCTGGCGGTTCTTGCGCGCGAAGGGCAACTCGATCGAGGGCGGCACCTCCGACATCATGCGCAACATCATCGCCGAGCGAGTGCTCGGGCTGCCCGCCGAGGCCCGGGCGGACAAGGACATCCCCTGGAAGGACCTGCCGCGATGACCGACATCACGACGCCGGTGACAGGCGATCTGCTCTATTCGGAGATCGAGGAGGAACTGCGAGGCAGTGTCCGGGCTCTGCTGGACAAGCGCAGCCCGTGGGATGCCGTACTGGCTCGGACCGAAAGCGACACCACGACCGACCTGGAGCTGTGGAACGCGCTCACGGTCGAAATCGGTTGCGCCGCACTGGCTGTGCCGGAGTCTGCCGGTGGGGCGGGCGCGAGCTGGCGTGAGACCGCGATCGTCGCCGAGGAGCTCGGCCGCTCTGTGGCCGCTGTGCCCTTCCTCGGGTCCGGTGGCATCGCAACGGCGCTGCTACTGGAACTCGGCCAGACCGAGCTGCTCGCTGCCGTGTCAGGTGGAGCACTCGTCGCCGCGGTAGCGCTGCCGTTCAGCACTGCCCCGGGCGATCGCTTCGGCGATGTCGAGATCCGGAACGGGAAGCTGTACGGCACAGTGAATTCGGTCGCCGATGCCACCGCTGCCGACGTGCTCCTCGTCCCGGTGGGTGAGGCCGTGTACCGGGTCGAGGCTGGTGCTGACGGACTGCGGCGAACCGAGGTGGTGTCGCTGGACATGACTCGTCCACTGGTGGATCTCGTATTCGACGGTGTTGAGGCGGAAGTCCTCGTGGAGGGTGAAGCCGCCCGTACCGCAGTGGATGCCGCCCTGCGTATCGGCGCGGTGCTGCTGGCCTCCGAACAGCTGGGACTGGCCGAGCGTTGCCTCGAGATGGCGATCGAGTACCTGCGGCTTCGTCGTCAGTTCGGCCGAATCATCGGGTCGTACCAGGCGATCAAGCACCGTGTGGCAGACCTGTGGGTGCTGCTGACCCAAGCGCGCGCGGTCGCCCGCTACGCGGCCGAATGCGCGGCAACAGGTTCGGAAGATCTGCCGATCGCGGCCTCGCTGGCTCAGGCGCACTGTTCTGTCATCGCCCAGCAGATCGCCGAGGAGTGCGTGCAGTTCCACGGCGGTATCGGATTCACCTGGGAGCACCCTGCTCACCTGTACCTCAAGCGAGCCAAAAGCAGCGCAATCGCGCTGGGCACGCCCGAGCGTCACCGAGCGGCGCTGGCCAACCTTGTGGACATTCCGTTCCCGAATATTCAGGTGGGCCGATGAGCGAAGGCAAGCTGGCCGGCCGGACGGCCGTCGTCACCGGAGGCAACAGCGGTATCGGCCATGCCATGGCAGTGGGCTTGGCCCGTGCCGGGGCCGATGTCGCGGTGTGGGCGCGCAATGTCGAGAAAAGCGTGTCGGTCGTCGATGAGATCCGGGCGCTCGGCGTGAAAGCGACTGCGGTGCAATGCGATATCACCGACGAGCAGGCGGTCGACGAGGCGATGGAGCGCACCGTCGAGGAGTTGGGCCCACTCGACTGCTTCGTCGCGAACGCGGGCATCGCCGAGGCCGCACCGATCACCGAGATGTCGCTCGACACGTGGCATCGGGTGTTGCGCACCAACCTCGACGGTGGTTTCCTCTGCAGCCGTGCCGCCGCACGGCGGTTCGTCGCGCAGGGTACCGGCGGTTCGATGATTGTCGTCTCTTCGACGATCAGCCGTTACGGCGGTGCCGGACAGGCCGCGTACGCCACGAGCAAGACCGGCCTGATCGGGTTGGCGCGCACCCTGGCGGTCGAGCTGGCCCGCCATCAGGTCCGGTGCAACGTGCTGATTCCGGGCTGGACCCGAACCGCGATGAACACCCATCTGCAGGCGGACGAGAAGTTCATGCAGGTGACCACGGCGCGCACCCCTGCGCGGCGATGGGCCGATCCCGAGGAGTTCTACGAGGTCGCCGCGTTCCTCGGGGACCCAGCGCTGACCTTCCATACCGGCAACGAGATCGTGGTCGACGGCGGCTACACGATCTTCTGATCACGCAGAGCCCGGCGGGGGAGAGGGTGATCCGAGGTGTGTTCTCCCCGCTGAGCTCTGCGGGTATCGGGTACCGGGCGCAAGCCCGGTACCCGATACGTTATTGCGCAATCGGTTGCTGTTCGCAGGAGTTGTGTTGAAAGCCTTCCATTTCATGGTGTGGGCCAACCGCTCGGACTGGTCGACATCGCCGACCCGGTGCCACGCCCGGGCTGGGCGGTCTTGAGGGTCGAGGCGGCGGGCCTGTGCCATTCGGATCTGCACGTCATGCACGGCGCGCCGTACGTCTCGCACACGCCGATTGTCCTCGGGCATGAGGTCGGGGGAACGATTCTGGCTCTGGGCGAGGGCGATTCGGCCGGGTTCTCGGTCGGTGATCCGGTTGGAGTGGGCCTGTTGTCGCATCCGCACGGGGCGTCCCAAGGGTTCGCCCCCCGGTCTCAGTACCGACGGCGGCTTCGCCGACATGATTCTGGCGCCGCTGTTCGCGCTGGTCCCAATCCCGGACGGCATCTCGTTCGGGCAAGCCGCCGTGGCCACCGATTCGATCGCGACCGCCTACCACGCGGTGCTCAGCACGGGTGCCGTCAGTAAGGATCAGACGGTCGGTGTGATCGGGTTGGGCGGGCTCGGCCTCAACGGTGTTGCTGTGGCCCACAACGCCGGTGCTCGGGTGTACGGCGTCGACGTGAACCCGGCGGCCTTCGAGCCCGCCCGGCAACTCGGCGCGATCGAGTGCTTCTCGGACACCTCCGAACTGCGAGAGGTCCGGCCCGACGTCATCATCGATTTCGCCGGCATGGGGACGACTACAGCGGCTGCCGTCGAAGCGGTACAGACTGGCGGCCGCGTCGTTCTGGTCGGGTTGGGCGCCAACGAAGTCACGATTGACGGTCCACGCCTGGTCGCCCGTTCCATCCAGTTGCTCGGCTCCCTCGGAGCGGACAAGAACGATCTGATCGCCATTTACGGTGAGATCGCCGCAGGGCGCTTGCAGCCCGTGGTCCAGGAGATTCGATTCTCCGAGTTGCGCGAAGGCTATGAGCGCCTGGAGCGGGGCGAAGTCCAGGGTCGTTTGGTTGTCCGGAACGATCGTTGTCACGGGGACTTCTGAGCACGCAGAGCCGGTGTGGGAGAGGGTGATCCGAGGTGTGTACTCCCCACTGAGCTCTGCGGGTATCGGTACCGGGCGCAAGCCCGGCACCGATACGTCATCGCATGATCACTCGCTGTAGACGTAGGGCTGGAGTTTCGGCTCGGCGGGTACCCGCGGATGGACCAGCAGCCGAGCTGCGGCCGTCGCGACAATCGCCGCTTCCTCGGCGGCGTACGTAACCGGATCTACGCCTGGCATGAAAACGTGCGAGCAGTCCTCGCGCGAAACCCGCACTGGGTCAGCGGGACCGGAATGGGTGAGCGCATCGATGACGATGGCGTAGGCGACCGGGTCGGACGTTCCGACGCCGATATGACCGGCGATGTCGAACGGACAGATGTCCTGGACCGCGACATTCGTGATTTCGCCGTCGCCGGTGCGTAAGCTCGAACTGCCGTGGCTGTCGAGGTTCGGCTGCACGACCTCATCCGTGTGGGTGTAGACGTCGGTATAGGAGATCCCCGCGAAGGTCTCCTGACCGGAGTTCATCGCGCTAACATAGTTCGAACCGGTCGTCTGCTGCCAAACTGCCGGAGCACAGCCGAGTAGGCCGTTGCAGGTCGCATCGGCGATCACGCTGCCATGGTTGGTTGCCGCGAGACCGACATACTTCTCGACGAGCGCGCGCAGATCCGGCCAGAAGCGCAGTGCGAAGCGGGGTTCGGTGCCGCCCTGGCTGTGCCCGATGACGTCCACCTTGCGTCCGCTGATCCCGTACACGTACCGGATTGCGTTGACGACGTATTCCGCGGCGATCTGGGCATCCCCAAGAGCATGGTCGGGCTCGGTCACCGAGCAGTAGGCCCACCCGAGGCGATCCATCGCCTGGAACCAATTCAGGCCGTAATCCTCCTGCGGAGTGAAACCCGTTCCGGGAACGAACAATACGACGTTTCGATCGGCGCCCCGGGCGTTGGCCGTGCAGGAGACGCTTGCGGCCAGTTGATCACTGGGCACCGAGAGCGAGGGTCCGGGACGGTCAAGCGGAGCGAATCCGCCGGGGTCCGCCGAGACAGGTACCGCGGTGACTGTCGCCCCCATCATGATCGTCACTGTCGCCAGCGCTGTTCCGGCGAGTTTCCGGACGGCTGTGCTGTCCATATTCACTTACCCCCGACCGGGTGTTCGTATCTCTTTGAATCGATTGCCCAACATGGAAACAAGAAGAGACGGCCGCGTGCTGTGTGGATCGGCGACCGCTCACCCTGCGAAGCGCGGGCAGCGCTTCGCAGGGGCTGGGTCAGCGGAGGTATCCGCCGTCGACGACGTAGGCGGCTCCATTGACGAATTGGGACTCGTCCGAGGCCAGGAAGAGGACCACGGCGCTGACTTCCTCGGGCTTGCCGACCCTGCCGAGCGGGGTGGCCGCGGTGGTTGCGGCGAGCACAGCCTCGACGTCGGGGGACAGGTCGTTGACCATCGGAGTCGCGATCACGCCGGGGTGCACCGAATTGACCCGGATCCCGCGCGGACCCAGTTCCTTGGCCGCGACCTTGGTCATGCCGGTAACGGCGAATTTGGATGCGGTGTAAGCGATCGCGTAGGCCTCGCCGACCAATCCCGCGATCGAGGAAACATTGATGATCGATCCGCCGCCGGCGCGGGTCATCGACTCGACCACCGATTTCATGCCGAGGAATGGCCCGACCTGATTGATGTCGATGACCCGCCGATAGTCCGCCTCGGTAGTGGTCTCGATCGGCGCTGCGACTCCGATGCCGGCGTTGTTGACGAGAATGTCGACATTGCCGCCGAACTCCTGCTCGGCGGTACCGACCACGCGCTCCCAGTCGCCGAGAGAGGTGATGTCGTGCTTGCTGAATCGGGCGCGCTCGCCGAGCTCGTCCGCCAGTCGCTGGCCTTCATCCTCCAGCACGTCGGTGAGCAGCACCTGGGCGCCTTCACGTACCAGTGTTCGCGCATGGGCTGCGCCCATGCCCCGAGCGGCGCCCGTCACGATGGCGATGTGCCCGTCTACCCGGCCCATGAAATCTCCTGTTCATCAGAAACTAACCGAGCCCCAACGTACTGACGCATGGTCAGTATTGTCCAGGAAACGGTGAATTCTCGGTGAATGGGGCATGTATGCGCGGGATCGGGTGCGATCGTCGACCGCTTGGTTGTCCCACATCGCTACATTCGGGTAATCGGACACGTCGCGCCCTTAAAGTCGGCACATGACACAGTCGGACACGTCGCGGCGGATACGTCTCGAGGCCGAAGATCGACGAGAGCAGATTCTCGTTGCGGCACAACGCCTTTTCGCGCAGCAGGCATATGAAACGGTATCCACTGCCGAGCTCGCCGCGGCCGCCGGGACGACGCGGACGAATCTGCATCACCACTTCGGTACCAAACGCGCCTTGTATCTCGAGGTTGTCCGCAGATTTGCGCATCTTCCGGAGCCGCCGCTGGTCGCGGAGTCGAGTGGCGATGTCGGCACGGACGTATCCCGCATGTTCGATCAATGGCTGGAGCTGGTCGAACAGAACCGGCATACATATCTGAGCATGCTCCGGGCAGGCGCACCGAGACGGGATCCGGAAGTCGACGCGGTGCTGCAGGGCGGAATGCGGGCGTGGGAAGACCGCCTGCTGGTGGTGCTACGGATTGCTCCGATCGAGAGCAATCGATCGAAGATCAGAGCATTTCAATCGCTTGTCACGACCGCGACCGACGAATGGCTCCGCCGCGGCTTCCTCACCCGCACCGACGTACATGTACTACTGGCCGGCACCCTCCTGGCGATCCGGTCTCAGGTCAACTCACTGACATCTTCTTGACAGAATGTCAGTAGTGGGTCAGGATGATGTTCAATCAACGGACATCGGCCTCAAACTGCCGTTGTCCGACGGTCGAAGCTCCAGGGAGGTGCGCAATGACGAGCACAATGGCTCCGAACCGGGGCTCGGCCCATGCGGTACGAACAAGCGAAATCCATCATTATCCAGCAGTTTTGGGTGACGGCGACCGGTATCGCCATGTCATGCGAGCACGAGAAGTATTGCTGACTCAAGGTCAGTGGGATGAGGATTTCGCCCAGCGGAGTGGACTCAGGCCGCAGGTGCTCGACTCGTGGCGGCGTTCGCTGCGATACGGCCTGCGTCCCGACTGCGTGGAGCCGGTCCGCCGCCCGGACGCGGAATTGGACGGCCAGCTGACTCGAATTGTCGAGGCGGTCGTCGAGAAGCGAAAAACGGTGCTGGAGCAGTCGATGTGCGCGCTCACCGTGACCGATCGGGACGGCACACTACTGCGCCGCTGGGTGATGGATCGGCGGCTGGCCCGCTGGCTCGACCAGCGCAACATCATCCCCTCGGTCTCCCTGGACGAGACGACGATCGGAACGTTCAGCGCAATCTGCCTGCTCGACGGGAGTCCGGTCCAGGTGCGGGGGCCCGAGCACTTCTCGGAGGAATATATCGGCGTCACGTCGGCGGGCGCGCCGATCGTCCATCCGGTGAGCCGCAGAATCGTCGGCAGCCTGATTGTCACCTGCCGGTCCGATGACTCGAGCCCGATCCTGCTGGCCTGGGTAACCGAGCTGGCCGCGGAAGTACAGCGTCGCCTGCTCGAATCGTCGAGCAGCCGAGAGCGTCTGTTGCTCGAGGCGTATCTGGCAGAGAATCGCGACGTCCGCCACCCCCTGATCGTGCTCGACGAGCAGACGATCATCACGAATGCCACTGCTGCGCGGGTACTCGCGTCCGTTGATCAGGCGCGGCTCTGGGAGCATGCCGCGCAGGCGATTCGGCAGCGGAATACGGAATCGCAGATGGTCCTGACCGACGGTGCCGCGGTGTCGGTCGCGTGTCGTGAGGTGAATGACGGCACCGGCGCGATCGGTGCGGTTCTGAAGGTGCGGCCCATCGAGGAACGGCAGGCGAGCCGGGGCGCGCTGAGAACAGCGTCGAACTTAGAGGGCTTGGCCGGCAACGGCCTGCGGTGGCGAGAGCTGTGTCATCGGGTCCGCCGATCCGGAGCCGAATGGGCCCTGATCGCCGGCGAACGGGGGACAGGCAGGCTGGCGGTGGCTCGGGCCATGGCCGAGGATGCTCAGGTTCACGTGATCGACGCGATCGAGGTGTCGGCGGAAGGGCCGCAGCGGTGGCTGGTGAAGCTCGATGAGTTGGTTGCCGGCGCAGAGCTGGACTCGGTGTTGGTGATTCGCCACGTCGATGAGCTCGACTGGGGCACGGCGACGGTGACGGCAGGACTGATCGAGCGATGCCGGGCACGACGGATCCGGGTACTAGCGACCGCCCGCGACCGCGTAGACCAGTTGACGCCCAACCCCTTGCTCGAGCTGTTCACTGTGTCGATCGAGGTCCCGCCGTTGCGTGACCGGTTCGAGGACTTGCCGGTGCTGCTGGAAGCGCTGACGGTGGCCGTGCTCGAGCGGTCGGGCAAGCAATCGAAGCCCGTTCGCTGGATGCCTGACGCGGTGCAGACTCTGACCAGACTCGAGTGGCCCTGCAACATCGCGTCGTTGCGGATTCTTGTTCGAGATGTCCTACGCGACAACAGGAACGGGTACATCAGCGCTCGCGACCTACCGGCCAATTTGGTGGCGGCGGCATCCCGTCGCAAACTCGTCGGTCTCGAGTTGGTCGAGGCCACGACCATCATCGCGGCTATGCGCGAGGCGGGTGGAAACAAGAACCGCGCCGCCGATGCGCTGGGCATCGCCAGATCGACCTTGTACCGCAAGGTCCGGGCGCTCGGGATCGACCTGTCCACGATGGCGTTCTGACCGGCTCGGCGGTGTCCAGTGCTGCGACCGCTGAATGTCATTTCAGCACTGCCGCTTTGAGCGGCATCAAGGAGGTGGGGCCGGTGTCGGCCAGTAAGAACGGTGCGTCCGTGCAAGCTGTGACGGCTGACGGAGAAGTCGGCTATTCGGTCGAGGGACCCGTTGCGGTGATTACGTTGGACCGCCCCGGTGCGCACAACGCCTTCACGGTCGACATGGCTCGCCAGCTGGCTGCGGCGACAGATGCGGCCCGGCGTAACGACTCCGTGCATGTGGTGATCGTGACCGGTGCCGGTGAGAAGGCATTCTGTGCGGGCGGTGATCTCGGCGAGCTGATTCCCCGGCTAACCAGGGGTGAACTGGACGTCCTCATCTCCGACCCAGTCAAACGGTATTTCTCCGATGTCCACAAGCCTGTGATCGCCGCAGTGAACGGCATCTGCGTGGCCGGCGGCCTGGAAATCCTGCTCGGCACCGATATCCGTATCGCTGCCGAACACGCGACTTTCGGTGTGCCGGAAGTCCGTTGGGGCCTGGTGCCCGGCGGCGGCACCCACGTGCGGCTGCCGCAGCAGGTGCCGTGGGCGATGGCGATGCAGCTTTTGCTGACGGGCGACCACATCGATGCGCACCGGGCCGCGGCCTGCGGGTTGGTGAACGAGGTCGTCCCGGCAGGCCAGGAACTGCCGCGCGCGATCGAAATCGCGACCCGAATAGCGACGAACGCTCCGCTCGCGGTTCGTGCCTCGAAGGAGATCGCGGTGCGTGCCCTCGCGAATGAACCGCGGTTCGCGCTGGAATTCGCCTTGACCGAGCGCGTCGTGCGCAGCGACGACGCAAAAGAAGGTCCGCGCGCCTTCATGGAGAAGCGCGCCCCTCGCTACCGAAGCCGGTGACGCGGTAAGCGCGCGTCCACGGAACTTGGAAGGAAACGGAAATCGATGACCACCCATAGTCTCTGTCTGCCCCTGCGGCCGAGTGACGAGGAGAAGGAACTGCGGGCCGCGGTCTCCGACATCGTCGGCAAATTCGGCCACGAGTACTACCGGTCCAAAGCAGCGACCGGCGAACCCATGGCCGAGCTGTGGGACCAGTTGGGGCGCAGCGGATATCTGGGCGTCAGCATTCCCGAGGAATACGGTGGCGGCGGCGCGGGACTCACCGAACTCGCCATCGTGCTCGAGGAGCTGTCCGCGGGCGGCTGCCCGGAACTGGCGATGGTGCTGTCGCAAGGCATCGCGGGCAGTGTGCTGCCCCGTCACGGGACCGAGGATCAGAAGCGCCGCTACCTGCCCGAAATCGCCAGCGGCGCGGAGAAATTCGTCTTCGCGCTGACCGAGCCGGACGCCGGGTCGAACTCGCACAACGTGTCCACCTGGGCCAAGCGCGACGGTGACGACTGGATCGTACGTGGCACCAAGTACTACATCTCCGGCATCGACCACTGTGACCACTTCCTGCTGGTAGCGCGCACCGGCACGGATGAACGGACGGGCCGTGGCCGCCTCACGTTGTTCATCGTCGACGACCCCAATATCCGTGGGCTGAGCCGCACGCACATCCCGACGGCGCTGGGCGCTCCCGAGCATCAGTTCACCTTGTTCTTCGACGATGTCCGGCTGCCCGCCGAGGCGGTCGTCGGCGAGGTCGACAACGGGCTCGCTGCCTTGTTCGACGGATTGAATCCGGAGCGCGTGCTCAGCGCCGTGATCTGCCTCGGTGTCGGGCGATACGCGATCGACAAGGCGGTCCGCTACGTCAACGAGCGCAATGTCTGGGGTGTCCCGGTCGGCACCTACCAGGGTGTTCAGCACCCGCTCGCTGAGGCCACCATCGAGCTGACCGGTGCCGCCAGCATGATCTGGCGTGCCGCGGCCGAGATCGATGCGGGCCTGCCCGCGGGTGAGACCGCGAACATGGCCAAGTACCTGGCCTCCCGTGCCGGATACAAGGCTCTCGACACCGCCATCCAAATGCACGGCGGAAACGGCATGTCCCACGAATATGGGCTCGCGGACCTGTGGGGCATCGTCCGGCTGCAGCAGGTGGCGCCGGTGTCGTCGCAGATGGTGCTCAATCACATCGCGCAGCACACCCTCGGGCTGCCCAGGTCGTACTGAGGAGCGGGAGGAATGACAGTAACCATCGAAGAGCTGCAAAAGCTCGAAGGAACCCGGCTGCTCGGCGGCGCCCTCGTCATCGAACCGCATGAGAACGCCATCCTGGAGCACGCCCTGCGTGCGCCGAAAGCCGAGCCCGGCATCGCCCATCCGATGTGGTTCATAGTGATCTCGTTGCGGTGCTTGGGCATCAGCGTGACCGAATTGTGCGATCTGGCCGGGAAGTCCGAGGACGACACGCTCCTGTTCGGGAACTGCGAGATCGAGCAGCATGCAGCGTTGAGCATCGGCGCGCGCTACCGGGCCGAGGCGTTCATCGCATCCACGGGCTCGCGCACCACGCGCGACGGTTCGCGGCTCGACAACCTGGACGTGCGCCTGGAGATCTTCGATGAAACCGGCACCTATTCGGGTGCGGTGACCAGCGTCTATCTGTTCAAGCGTGGAGGCGCACAGTGACTTTCACCGATGACATTCGTGTTGGCACTCGGCTGCCCGAGCGTCGGATCACTGCGGTGAGCGCTGATCACATCAAGATCGTCGCGCTCGTTCTGCAGGACTCGAACCCGATTCATTTCGACCTCGACGCGGTGGCCCGCGCCGGACTGGGCGACCGTGAGGTCAATCAGGGGGGCGCGACCATGGCCTATGTGCTGGACCTGCTCACCGAATGGGCCGGGACGCGCAGCGCCTTGCAGCGAGTCTCCTGTTCCTTCCGCGCGAACGTCTTTGCCGGTGACGACGTCGTCGTGTCCGGTGAGGTGACCGCGGTTACCGAGGACGGACCGGGCCGTCTGGTCGATTGCGACGTGTGGGCCGACGTGGACGGCCGGCGCGCCATCGTGGGCACCGCCACCATCGCGTTGGGCTGAGACGAAGATGCAAGGCGCAGAAGGGAATCAGCGGTGACATCGGCTGGCGACTTCCATCCGGTCCGGGCCATCCGGGATTTCGCCCGAACCTGCCCCGACAGCGTCGCGTTGCGCTGCGCGGACGCGACGCTGACCTTCGCCGAGCTGGACGACCGGGCAAGCCGCGTGGCTCAGGCGCTGCTGCGGTCGGGTGTCACTCGCGGACAGCGTGTCGGGTACCTGGGCCGCAACTGGCCTGAGTTCTTCGAGGTGGTGTTCGGCTGCGCCAAGATCGGGGCCGTGCTGGCTCCGCTGAACTGGCGTCTGACTGCCGCGGATCTCGCCGAATTGATCTCGGATGCCGAGGCCCGGATCGTCGTGACCGACAGCGAGTTCGCGCTCGCCGCGCCATCGGACGTGACCCGGCTGACCATTGGTGAGGGGTACGAGGCATGGCGGGATGCCGAGGACCCCGTGGATCCGGGCACGGTCGCCGGTGTCGACGAGACTTTCATCCAGTTCTACACATCCGGCACCACCGGTCTGCCCAAGGCCGTGATCATCTCGAATGGCAATCTGGCTCACTTGTTCCAAGCGGCCGAACACTGGCGCGTCGACTCGGAATCACGTGTGTCAGTGGTCATGCCGTTGTTTCATATGGGCGGATCGGCGTGGGCGTTCGTCGCCCTATTCCGTGGGGCGCAGTGCATACTGGTCCCCGAGTTCGATGCGGCGGCGCTGGTCGTCGACGTGGGGCGGCTGAAGATCACGAATGTGCTGGTCGCGCCGGCGATGCTGCAGATGATGGTCGATGTTCTCGGCGCTGGGAAAGCGGATTTCTCGGCCCTCCGGTCGATCGTCTACGGTGCTGCACCGATTTCGCTGCCGCTTCTGCATCGTGTCCAGGAGTGCTTCGATGCGCCGCTGATCCAGGTGTTCGGGTTGACCGAGACCTGTGGTGCTGTGGTGCAACTGGATCCCGAGGACCACCGCGGCGAGCTGCTGGCCGCCGTTGGCAAGCCCTACCCGTGGGTGGAGGTCGAGATCCGCGATCCGTTCACTGGAGAGCGGCTGGCGGCCGGGCAAGATGGTGAGATCCTGATTCGTTCGGGGCAGTGCAGCAAAGGGTATTGGCGACGTCCTGAGGAGACAGCGCGGCTGCGCGTCTCCGAGGATTGGTTGCGGACCGGCGACGTGGGCCATTTCGATACCGCCGGATACCTTTTCATCACCGACCGCCTCAAGGACATGATCATCACCGGCGGTGAGAATGTCTACCCTGCCGAGGTAGAGCGCGTGCTCATCAGGCATCCGCAGATTTCCGAGGTCGCTGTGATCGGTGTTCCGGACCGCACGTGGGGCGAAGCGGTGACAGCGGTCGTCGTGCCCCGCCAGGGATCTCAGCTGACCGAGAACATATTGATCAACTGGTCGCGGCCGAGATTGGCGGGCTTCCGCCGCCCGCGCCGGATCGTATTCGTCGATGCGCTGCCGCGGAATCCGAGCGGAAAAGTGCTCAAAGGCGAACTGCGCCGGTACTTCCCGGACCAGCCACAGTGACGGACATGGAGCAGACCGGTGGTGAATCCCGGTCCAGACGAAGGAGTCTTCCTATGATCGAGCGGACGCGCTCATGACCATCCAGTTCGAATTCGACGAAAAGGTCGTCGATATTGCGCGACGGACCGAGAAGCTGGTGCGCGAAGAAGTGCTACCCGTGGAGACCGCCTACGCCGGATCTGCGCACGCACTGCCGGACGAACCGCGGATCCTGCTGCAGCAGGCGGCCAAAGCGGCCGGGGTATTCGCACCGCATGTGTCGTCCGAGTTCGGTGGTCTGGGACTCGACATGCGCGACCGCGCACCGGTCTTCGAAGCAGCGGGCTATTCGCTGTTCGGTCCGCTCGCGCTGAACTGTGCCGCGCCTGACGAGGGCAACATGCACCTGCTCGAACGCGTGGCCACGCCGGCCCAGCGTGAGCGCTTCCTGCGCCCGCTGGCGACGGGGGAGTGGCGCTCCTGTTTCGCCATGACCGAGCCCGCGCCGGGCGCGGGCTCCGACCCGAGCGCGCTGGCTACGACGGCCCAGCGGACATCGGCCGGGTGGGTCATCAACGGCCACAAGTGGTTCATCACCGGCGCGAACGGCGCCGATTTCGCCATCATCATGGCCCGCACCAGCGGGGAACCAGGTGACCGCGGCGGCGCGACCATGTTCCTGGTTCCCACCGCTACACCGGGATTCACGCGCAAGCGCGATATCGACACCCTCGACGAAAGCATGTTCGGCGGCCACAGCGAACTGATCTTCGACAACCTCGAGGTCGGCGACGACGCGGTCCTGGGCGAGGTGGACAAGGGCTTCGACTACGCCCAGGTGCGGCTCGGTCCCGCGCGCATGACGCACTGCATGCGCTGGCTGGGTTCCGCACGTCGGGCCGCCGACATCGCCATCGACCGCGCCAACGAACGGCGCGCGTTCGGCGGACGCCTCGGTGAACTCGGCATGGTGCAGCAGCTGATCGCGGACAACGAGATCGACATTGAGGCGAGCCGCGCACTGATCCTGCGCGCCTGCTGGGAGCTGGACCGCGGCGAGTCCGGTGCACAGATCACCTCCATCACAAAGACTTTCGTGGCGGAGGCGGTCAACCGGGTGGTGGACCGTGCGCTACAGATCTGCGGTGCGCTGGGTATCTCCGGCGACGCGCCGCTTTCGCGGCTCTACCGCGAAGTCCGGCCGTTCCGCATCTATGACGGGCCGTCGGAAACACATCGGTGGGCGATCGCCAAACGGGTCCTACGGGAGGCGCGATGACCACCGCGGTGCCCGAAGGGCTTGATCTACTCGCGCTGAATCGGTACTTTGCCAACCACGTTTCCTCGGTCAAGGGAGAGCTGCGCGCATCGCTGCTGGCCGGCGGGAAGTCGAACCTGACCTATCTGGTCACCGACGGTACGAGCAAATGGGTGCTGCGCCGCCCGCCTCTGGGTCCGCTCACGCCGACAGCGCACGACATGGCGCGGGAGTACCGAGTCGTGGAAGCGCTGCACGGGCAGGGTGTCCCGGTTGCCGAGCCGGTCGCCCTGTGCGAGGACGTCGAGGTGATCGGCGTTCCGTTCGCGGTGGTCTCCTACGTCGAGGGCCGGTCTCTTCAGGACGGTCACGAGGCCGCGGCGCTGTCGACGGCGGAGGCACGGTCATGTTCACAGGCTCTCGTCGACGCGCTTGCCGACTTGCATGCGGTCGACTTCGATGAGGTCGGTCTGAGCGACTTCGGCCGTCCGGCAGGCTATCTCGTTCGCCAGGTGCGACGGTGGCACAGCCAGTGGACGCGGGTCGCCACCCGGGAGCTGGACCAACTGGACCGGCTGCACGACGCTCTGGTAGCGGCGCTTCCCGAACAGGCGGGCGAAACGATCGTGCACGGCGACTACCGGTTGGACAACACCATCCTGGACGCACAGGATGTCGGCCGAATCAATGCGATCGTGGACTGGGAAATGGCCACGCTGGGCGACCCCCTGGCTGATCTCGGGCTTTTACTCGTGTACTGGGACCCACGAACGGAACCGGTACTGGGCGTGCGCCACGCCCCGAGTGCCAATCCTGGATTCCTCACCGCCGACGAGCTGGTTGAGCGCTACGCGCAGCGGACCGGGCACCGGCTCGAGCATCTCGAGTTCTATCGTGCGCTGGGCTATTTCAAGCTCGCCGTGATCGCCGAGGGCATCCACCAGCGTTATCTGGCCGGAAAGACAGTCGGCGACGGATTCCAAACCGTCGGCGATGCCGTTCCTGTTCTCGTCGACGCGGGCCTGGGGGTTTTGTCGTGACCGTGGCAGGCGGTCGCGCCAGTGCACGCCCGAAGGGGACTCTCACACCCTCGGGTGTGCACCGGTAATTCATTGGAACAGAGGAGAACTCATGCAACTATCGGGATCCGCCGCTCTCGTGACCGGCGGTGCGTCCGGTCTGGGGCGGGCCACCGTTGAACGATTGATCGGTGCTGGAGCCCGCGTCGCCATCGTCGATCTGCCGACCTCGGCGGGAGCGGAACTCGCTGAACAGCTCGGCGCCGCAGCAGTTTTCGCGCCCGCCGATGTCCGCGACCCGGACCAGGTGCAGGCTGCGGTGTCCGCCGCGACCGAACTCGGACCGCTGCGCGTGGTTGTCAACGCCGCCGGTATCGGCGACCCGGCTCGCACGATCGGCCGCACAGGCCCGCTCGAGCTGGACCGATTCGTCCGAGTGGTGGAAGTCAACCTGATCGGCACGTTTAACGTCATCCGCCTGGCGGCGGCAGCCATGGCGGTCACCGAACCGGAGTTGGGGGAGCGTGGCGTCATCGTGAACACTGCCTCGGTGGCCGCATACGACGGGCAGATCGGACAGGCGTCGTACTCGGCCTCGAAGGGCGGCATCGTCGGCATGACGCTGCCGATCGCCCGCGATCTGGCCGGTTCGCTGATCAGGGTCATGACTATCGCACCGGGCATGTTCGCCACGCCCATTCTCCGCGGTCTGTCCGATGAGGCCCGCGCGTCGCTGGAAGCTCAGATTCCGCACCCTTCGCGGCTGGGCGATCCTAGGGAATACGCTGCTCTCGTCGAGCACATCGTCACCAACCCGATGTTGAACGGTGAGACGATCCGGCTCGATGGCGCTATCCGGATGGCTCCGCGATGAGCCGGAAGAACGCCTCTCGCGCCGCGATCGTCACCGGAGCGTCGCGTGGGATCGGTGCACTCATCGCCGATCGTCTCGCCGCCGAGGACTGGGATCTGACCCTGTGTGCTCGTTCCGAGGACTCTCTGAGGGCAGTCGCCGAGCAACTCCGTGAGAAATACGGCACGGACGTCGTACAGGTGACAGCGGATATGTCGAACGAAGACGACGTGATCCGCGTGATCGAGGCACACAGCGCCGCATACGATCGGCTCGACGCGCTGGTGCTCAACGCCGGAATGGGCTCGATCGGCCCGTTTGCCGATTTCCCGGTGCGCCGTTTCGACAAGCTGTTCACGGTCAATGTCCGCTCGGCCTATGTAATGGTTCAGCATGCACTGCCGCTGCTGCGGGCAACCGCCGAAATGGCCTCCCAGAGGACCGCGAAAGTCATTGCAGTGTCATCGATGACAGGACTTGCAGGGGAACCACTGAACTCCGCCTACGGCGCAACCAAAGCGGCGTTGACGTCCCTGTGCGAGACCTTGAATGTCGAAGAGTCGGAGGCCGGAGTCATTGCCACAGCGGTCTGTCCCGGCTACGTCGCCACCGACATGACCGCGCCCCTCGCCGACAAAGTCTCGCCGACGGCCATGATCGATCCCGCCGATGTTGCGGAAGTCGTGGTCTCACTGACCCGATTGAGCGGTTCCGTAGTAGTTCCGTCGATCGCGATGACTCGGCCGGGCCCGCATCTCTGGCGCGCCTGACCCGAGTCCTCCGTCAGCACCAACCCAAGTCTCAGCTCTAATTTAATAGAGTGGACACTCAATATAATATACGGGTACCATACGGACCCAACCAGCCAATTTCAGGAGCAAAGAAATGACCACTGACACCGTCCGGGCAGCCATCGTCACCGGAGCCGCACGCGGCATCGGCGCGGCTACCGCGAAGCGGCTGGCCGCCGAGGGATTCGCCGTTGCGGTTCTCGACCTGGACGAGGCGGCCTGCAAGACGGTCGTCGCGGACATCGAAGCTGCGGGTGGAACCGCGCTGGCGGTTGGCGCCGACGTCTCCGACGAGGACAGCGTCACAGCTGCCGTGCAGCGGGTCGCGACCGAACTCGGCACGCCCGCCGTGCTGGTGAACAATGCCGGAATCATCCGCGACAACATGCTTTTCAAGATGACCGCGAGCGACTGGGACTCGGTGATGAACGTGCACCTGCGTGGGGCGTTCCTGATGAGCCGGGCCGTGCAGTCATACATGACGAGCGCCAAATGGGGCCGGATCATCAGCATGTCCAGCACCTCGGCTCTCGGTAATCGCGGCCAGGCCAACTACTCCGCGGCCAAGGCGGGCCTGCAGGGCTTCACCAAGACCCTGGCGATCGAGCTGGGCAAGTTCGGCATCACCGTGAACGCGATCGCGCCGGGATTCATCGAAACCGAAATGACCGCGGCGACCGCGGAGCGCATGGGAATCTCGTTCGAGGACTTCCGCAACGCGGTGGTGAAGCAGATCCCTGTCGGCCGGGCCGGCAAGCCCGACGACATCGCGAATGCGGTGGCCTTCCTTGCTGGAGAAGGTGCGGGATTCATTACCGGCCAGACCCTGTACGTCGCCGGCGGCCCGACCGTCTGATTTGTCAGGAACGCGAAGCATGAAGATTTTCAACGGGATCGGCGAGTTCAAGCAGGAAGCCGGTCAGCACCTGGGCTACAGCGACTGGTTCGAGGTGACACAGACGCAGGTCGATCTGTTCGCAGATGCGACCGGCGATCACCAGTGGATCCACGTCGATCCGGAGGCCGCTGCCGCGGGACCGTTCGGCGCCCCCATCGCACACGGATTCCTGACCCTGTCGCTGATGCCCGTGCTCACTGAGCAGATTTGGCGCATCGACGGGTTGAAGATGGGAATCAATTACGGCTGCAACAAGGTTCGCTTCCCCTCGGTGGTGAAGGTCGGCGACCGGGTTCGGGCCGGTGCCGAGTTGAGCGCTGTCACGCCGACCCCGGCGGGAAATCAGATCTCGATCATCGTCACCGTCGAGATCGAGGGCGGCACGAAGCCGGGCTGTGTGGCCGAATGGCTCCTGCTGCTGGTGGATTGAGCGTCGCGGTCGAGTTCTGACCGGTAGCTGAAACGGAGGCGATAAACATGGAATTCACCGAAATCGAATACGCTGTCGACAAGGGGACAGCGACCATCACACTGCATCGGCCCGACAAGCTCAATGCATTCACCTACACCATGGCGCGGGAGATCGTCGCGGCATGTGATCTGGCGGAGGCGGACGACTCGGTCCGGGTTGTAGTGGTCACCGGTAGCGGTCGCGCGTTCTGCGCGGGTGCCGATCTCGACCCGAACGCCGGCGAATTCGACAAGGCTCGATACAACGGCGCCTATTTCGATGACGGCACTCCCCGCGATGGCGGCGGGTTCGCGTCACTGCGGATCGCGGCCATGCGCAAACCGGTGATCGGAGCGATCAACGGACACGCGATCGGTATCGGGTCGACGCTGACATTGCCGATGGACATCCGGATCGCCTCCGAGAGTGCACGATTCGGCTTCGTGTTCGCCCGGCGATGCCTGACCCCCGAAGCCGGTTCGACCTTCTTCCTGCCCCGGCTCGTCGGCATGTCGCGGGCGATGGAATGGGTTGCCACGGGCCGAATGTTCGGTGCAGAGGAAGCATTGCAGGCCGGTCTCGTCTCGCGGGTGTGCCCCGACGCCGATTTGCTCGACACCGTGTATGCGCTTGCCGCGGAGATCGGCGAGAATGTCGCCCCGGTCGCGTTCGCGGCGGCCAAGCAAATGATGTGGGGAATGGCCGAGTCGGGCAGTCCGTGGACTGCGCATCGGCAGGAATCCCAGGTGCTCATGGACCTCATCGGGTCCAAGGATTTCGCCGAGAGTGTGGCCGCGTTCGTGGAACGGCGCAAGCCGACCTACACGCTCGGTCCCTCCGCCGACTTCCTCACCGCGATCCCCGCTTGGCCCCAGCAGCGGGACTGAAGACCGCAGCGCGGCGGTTACGAGATCCGAACAGAAGAACGGCCGAGGAGGTGATCGGTGTGAATCGACATCGACGGTTTGCGTTGTCCGACCCAGTGATTCGGCACAGGTCGGCAGGAGGCTCGCGATGACCGCCGCGCCGGTCCGCAAGCGCGGGCGCCCGCCCGCCGCGGAAACGGTGGAAACCAGAGAGCGGATCGTTGAGGCAGCAGTAGATTTGTTTGCCGAAAAAGGGTTTCACGGTACTGGCGTTGCGGAGATCGGTGACCGCGCGCAGGTGCAGCGCGGTGCCCTGTACTACCACATCGGTTCCAAGGAAGAGTTGCTGTTCGAGATCCTGCGCAGTTACATCGATCTGGTGGACGAGGACGCCAGGTTGATTGCGGAGGGTGAAGGGGATCCGGTCGAAAAGCTACGCGAACTCATTCGCAGCCACGTCCGACTGATCATCGCGCACCGTCGCGAGGTGGCGATCCACCTGCGGGACGTCTCGGCTCTAACCGGCGACCGAGCGCTCGACCTGCAGCGGCTGGGTGCTGATGTGCGGCAGCGATGGCAGGACGTGATCGACGCCGGCCACGCGGTCGGTGCCCTCCGCACCGCCGACCGCGTCATCACGAACAGCATTCTCAGCATGCTGAATTCAGTGATCTTCTGGTACCACGAGGAAGGCGAACACGGCCCCGACGCTATCGCCGACCTCATTGCCACAGCAGTCTTGGACGGACTGATTCAGTCTCCGATCTCGGTCGCGGTCAGCGAGTCCACCACCCTGAAAATTGAGGAGTATCAACGTGATCGCCATCATCGCTGACTTGACTGTCGTCGACGGTCGCGGCTCGGAGTTCGAAGCTCTGGTCGCGGACCTCGTCGAGCAGATCGCGAACAATGAGCCGGGCAATCTGATGTATCGACTCCTCCGCTCGCAGACGGAGCCGGGCCAGTACACGTTGTTCGAGTTGTACACGGACAAAGGTGCGATCGAGGCACATGCCGGTTCCGAACACTTTCGGTCCGCCGCTCGCAAGTTCGGCGAGTTCTTCGCGGCGGCACCGAAGGTGAGATATTTCGACGCATGCTGAGGCGCCGTCACCAACCGGAACCGGAAACCGGTGGAACGGTACGTGTGTCGTCTCAGTCGTATCGTGCTGACCGGCTCATGGTTGTCGGATTCGTGGCCTTCGGCGTGGCAGTCATCCTCCTAGTGGTGGCCGCCATCTTCATGGCCAATGCCGGCATCCACTCGATCAGCGGAAGGTAACAGAAGACCGAAGCCAACGAGGGCGGTCGGTCCACAGATGAATATCGCGCCCGTGCCGTGACGCACGGAACTCAGTGATCACCGGGATCGGTTCACTGTGTCCGTCGTCGTGGCTTCCTCGCGGCCGACGGACGCTGTCCCGGGACAGTCAACGAGGTCAGGAGGACTCCGTGGAATACTCGAACATCACCGTTCTCAGCCCTAAGGGCACGAACGTCAGAACCGCAACACCGGGAGAGACATCGGCCGTTACGGCCGGCGCCGCTCCCGTTCCGGCATTGGTCATACCCGCCGCGACGACGCCAGGGGAGCCACGCCAACTCAATTCGCTGGACATGCATTTGCTCGACAGCGAAACAGACTGCACGCCAACGCATATCGGCGGCATCATGATCCTGGATTCGGCCAATGCGCCGGATGGGCCCCTCGATGTCGGTTCGTTGCGCCGACTGTTCGCAGAGCGGCTGCATCTGCTCGCGCCGTTGCGCCGTCGGGTCCGGACCGTCCCGCTGGGGTTGGACGTGCCGTACTGGGAAGACTGCACGACGATCGACCTCGGCTATCACGTGCGCGACATCCGGCTCCCGGAGGGAGCGACGGACAAGGACATCGCCGAGTACGTCGGACGGCGGCATGCTGAGACGCTCAATCGGTCTCGGCCACTGTGGGAATTCCACTTGCTGTCCGGCTTGTCCGACGGACGTCAAGCCGCCTACCTGAAACTGCACCACGCGCTGCTCGATGGTGTCTCGGCCGGCGAAGTCCTCGGTGCGATCCTCGATCCGGTTCCCGGCCACCCGCCGCAACCGCTGCCCGACGCTGGACTCCGCCGCGACAAGACGCTGTCCACCATCGAAATGCTCACCCGGACGATCCCCAATACGATCAACCGCCAGGCTGTCCGTGTCCGGTCGGTGTTGGAAGCCGGGCCTGGACTGTTGCGCACGGTGGAAGATCTGTGGTCCAAGTATCGTGCCGAGCCTTTCACCGGCCCGCTCACCCCGCGGCGCGAGGTCGCTTTCGCATCGCTGCCGCTGGATCAGATCAAAGCCGTGAAAACTCGCGTCGACGGCACCATCAACGATGTGGTGATGGCCGTTTGCACAGCCGCCCTCCGGCTTTGGCTGCTGGACCACGAGGTGTCCGTCGAAAAGCCACTCCTCGCTGCGATTCCGGTATCGATCCGTACCGAGGATCAAATGGGCACGTCCGGCAACCAGTTCTCCCTCATGTTCAGCGAACTGCCGATCGGCGAACCAGATCCGGAGCACCGCCTGAAACTGACGCACAGCGCCATGCTGGAAGCCAAGGAGCGCTTCCAGTCGCAGTCTCCGACCATGCTGCATCAAGTGACGTCGATGTTGACACCCCTCCTACACGGGCTGACCACCCGCGGGCTGCTCCGTGCGACAGCGCCGATCCTGCCGCTGACGAATCTGCTCATCTCCAACGTCCCAGGACCGAAGACGCCCGTGTACCTCGGCGGCATTCGTCTGCTCGGCAACTATCCGGTCTCCGCCTTGGCGGAAACCTTTGGGGGCCTGAACATCACCGCAGTCTCCTACGAAAATCACGTCGACTTCGGAATCCTCGCCTGCGCCGACATCATCGAGGATGCCTGGGAGATCGCACGTTACCTGGAAGTCGCGCTGTCGGAGCTGGCAGGGTAGCTCAGGCTCCCGCCTTTCATACATTGATGGACCCGGAGCGCCGGCGCTCCGGTGCCCGTTCGTTGGGGCGGAACCTTCTGTACCTTGCCCGGTTTCATCAGTGGATTGTCGGTGGCGATATCCCGGCTGCGATGGAGTTGATCCACTCCGAGCGTTGTCCTCAACGAGGCGGACGGGCTGCCGTATGGCGGTGACTACATCGGTGGTCAAGAATTCCTGCAATTGGCGACCCTGCTCACGAAACGCTGGACGTGACCGTGCACTCCTGGCAGGCGGACGAAGCAGGTGAGCTGGTCGTTGTCCAAATGGCCGTGACGTTGTCGTCCAAGGAAACCTGCCGCACGTTGGATACGTTGGTCGTGGCGCTGTATCGGTTCACCGATGAGCAGATATCGGGGATTGACGTCCATCGCAAGGACACGAAAGCCGTAGTCGACCTCGTGGCTGAGCCTACGGGCCTCGTAGGCGCGTAGGACGTGAGCTGGCGGCGAGAGAATCGGGTTGCGTGGATCTGCGTCGAGCTGGTCCCGGGTCGCCCGATGGGGCCCAGGCCTCACCCGTTACCTCCTCGTCGACGGCAACGCTCTCGGCGCACGAAGGAGCATTGTGGGCCGCTCCGGTATTTGTTGGTGTCAAGGTATGGCGAAATCACCGGAGCATGAAGATCTTTCAGCTCAGTCGGGGCCGACAGTGTCGAGGCGGACCTTGTTCCGCCGGATTTCCTCATAATGCGTACCGGCCCAATGATTGAGGGCCAGCATGGTGTCGAACAGAATCGCCCTGAGGCGGTGCGTACTCGACTCGCGGAGGTACCTCGGCGTCAGCGGGTCCGAGTGACCAGACCGTCGCGGCGATGGGGTCGCAAAGTAAGCCTCAGCATGCGTTGGGAGATGCCCGGAATTGCGCGCTGCAGGTCGGATACTGCGACGGTCAGGCCGCTGGTCGCGTCCCGGGCTTCCCTGGCGGCTGCTGGGTTCGGTGGGCCGAGCTGATCAACCCGGAGGCCTGGCGCTGGCACCGGGATGTGGTGGGCGGCAACCGGACTCCCATCGTGGACACCTGGTGGTAGACCGAGACCGGCGCCGTCATGATCTCGCCGCTGCCGGGTGTCGCCGCGGCCAAGCCGGGTGCGGCCATGACCCCGCTGCCGGGTATCTCCGCGAAAGTCGTTGACGAGGAAGGCAATCCGGTCGCCCTGGGCGAGACCGAGGCCAACGGGTACCTGGTGCTCGACGAGCCGTGGCCGGCCATGCTGCGTGGCATCTGGGGCGACAACGAGCGGTACAAGGACACCTACTGGTCGCGGTACGCCGAGAAGGGCTGGTACTTCGCGGGTGACGGCGCCAAGCTCGACACCGACGGGGACCTGTGGGTGCTCGGCCGCGTCGACGACGTCATGAACGTGTCCGGCCACCGCATCTCGACCGCCGAGGTGGAGTCCGCGCTGGTGGGCCACTCCGGCGTCGCGGAGGCGGCGGTCGTCGGCGCGTCCGACGAGACCACCGGCCAGGGCATCGTGGCGTTCGTGATCGTCACCGCCGAGGCCACCGAGGACGGTGTCGTCGATCGCGATGACGAGGACAGCGGCAGCATCGGACCCTCGGCCGGTAGACAGTTCCTCTGCTGCGGTCGGGCTCACAGCCCGTTGGGCGTCTTCCAGTGCGAGCGGGTGATCGCACCGACCAGGTGAAAGATGTTCTGGGTCCGCATCATCGGCGCCGCGGCGTTGGGGTCGAAGTCGGCATTGGCCTTGCTGGTGGGCTGTTGGGGTTCGTGACCGAACCCCAACAGAGAGCCGGGCTACTTGATGGCTACGCGCACGCCACCCGAGAACGCCGAGTCATGAAGCTCGACCGAGGCCGGCACAGTGCTCTTTGGCACATCGAAGGCGAGAATCACCGAGATCTTGTTGCCCGGATTGACATCGCTCGCGACGTTCGTGTTCAGATTGAGCTCCGCCGCAGTGTCATTGCTGAAGAGCTTCCCCTGATCATCGACGAGCTTCTGGTTCTCCCCGAAGTAGGTCTGGGTCTTGTCGCCGATGTTGGTGATATCGAGGTACACCAGCACGTACTCGCCCTGCGCATCCTTCTTCAGGAATTCGTTGGTGCCAACCGAACCAACTGGCGGATCAACCCGAGTAACCACGAACGAGAACTTCCCGTCCCGAACAGTCGAACCTACCGGCTCAGCGGTGGTCCGCTTCTCCTCCTGCTTGGCCACTTCGTGCGCCGCGCCGCCGATCAGCAGCGCACACCCGCCGAACAGCAGCAGGATGCAGGCAAAGAATCCACCGAGCACCCACGGCCACACGCGCCGCTTCTTCGGAGGCTGGGGGTAGTACGGGGTCGGCTGCTGGGGGTATTGAGGATTAGTCATCTTGGGATGAATTCCTTTGTGAGTTAGGGATATTGATGGAGCGACGTGATGTCAGGACATGTCGCCGGCGAGGACGTCCGTCACAACGGCGGTGAGCGCATCGTTCGGACCACTGGTACTGACCAGCTCCTTCTTGTCGAACCGGTAGTTGACCCGGCTGGGGCTGCTACCTCGGCTGATCGCGAAGAAGTTCGTCTGCGGCCCGTTCACCCCGCCGCAGATTTCATCGAACGCCGTCCACTTCTGGCCCGCCGAGATGTCCTGAGTGAAGCTGATTACTCTGGTCGATCTGAACGAAGACATCGCAGTCGGCTGATCCGTAAGAGGTCTTCTTCAGGACTGTCAGCGACAGGCTGATCTGATCGACGGTGGGCGAAGATCAGCCCTGCTGCCACGGTGCCGGTGGCGATAGTCCGTTTGAATATGATTCCTCGTAAAGTATTGTGGAAGGAATTGATTGGGAGAGCGATCTACTCCCTCAACCAAACGGTCAGCGATTTATTCGATCTCTACCTGCCGGACAAGGACTTCGGGGGATACGTCGGCTACGTGCTGGAGAACCAGGCCGAAGCCGAGCCGATCAAGCAACTGAGCCGGGCACTGCTTCCTCTCTACGAGTACTTGCCCTCACAGAACCCCTTCACAGACGGACGAGCGGCAGCGCTCGCACTATCCATGCCTGCCTGGAAGACGCTCGTCGACAGCGACAGGAAGGCTCTCGACCTGATGCCGGGCAAGACAGGGTAGTTCGGCCCAAAACGGGTCCCGATTCGGACGGAACCTGTGTGAGTTCGATCCATTGGTGCGGCGCACTGAATTTCGAGATCAAGGGTGGCCATCGGCGATCAGCTCAACGCTCTCGTCGGAGCGGCGTTTGCGATGAGATACTCGAGCAGCCTGACGAGGACCAGCTTCGCGGACTCGCGATCGCGGGCGTCGCAGAGTTGGACTGGAACGTGGTCGGGAATGTCCAGTGCGTTGCGCACTTCGTCCTCGTCGTAGAGGTCTGCCCCGTCGAAGCAGTTCACCGCGACGATGAATGGGATTCCACGGGATTCGAAGAAGTCGACCGCGGCGAAGGATTGATCGAGTCGGCGGGTGTCGGCGAGTACGACCGCTCCCAGCGCGCCCATCGACAGCTCGCCCCACATGAACCAGAACCGTTCCTGGCCGGGTGTGCCGAACAGGTACAGCACGAGTTGTGCGTTGAGGGTGATCCTGCCGAAGTCGAGTGCGACTGTGGTGGTCGTCTTGGACTCGACGCCGGTGAGGTCGTCGACGTTCGCGCTGAGGTCGGTGAGTCGTTCCTCGGTTCGAAGGGGCGGGATCTCGCTTGTCGCGCCGACGAAGGTCGTCTTGCCGGCGCCGAAACCGCCAGCGACGAGTATCTTGACCGATTGGACACCGAGTTCCCGTGTGGTGTCACGCATTGCGAATTCCATCGAGCACCGCCTGTAGCAGTCCGAGATCCGGGTTGCCGAAAGATCTGGTGGGGGATCGGTAGATCAGATAGCCCGCGCCGATCAGGTCGCTGACGAGTACTTTGACCGCAGCCAGCAAGAGATTCAATTGCGCGGAAATCTCGGCAATGGAGACCGGTCTCCCCTGACACATTCGGAGGATCTCTTCGTATTCGCGATCCAAGCTCGCGGTGTCCGTTGCGGAGTGGACCGCGACGACCAACGTGATCATGTCCAGTTCATGGAGATTCCGTCCCGCACGTCCGCGGGTCACCGCGAACGGGCGGACGAGCGGGCCGGGATCGTCGTCGAGCCAGTGGCCGTGGTCGTCGTATGTCATGGCCGCTGCTGAGTCATCGAGCCGGACATCTGGACGCGCGGTGACGCGGACAGCTTGTCGCCGACCTGTTGCACGATCACATTCATCTCGTAGGCGACCATTCCCAGATCGGAGTCCGCCGACGCGAGCAGCGCCAAGCACGCGCCGTATCCGGCCTCTGTGACCACCAGGTAGCCGTACTCGAGTTCGATCACGGTCTGTTGGACAGCGCCTTTCGCGAATTGGCTGCCCACTCCGCGGGCCAGGCTGCCCAGCGCCGCGGCCATCGCCGCGAGGTGTTCGGCCTCTTCACGCACAACATTCCCGGAGCGCGCGATCACTAGTCCGTCCTCGGAGAGAACTACGGCCTTCTCTGCGCCGGCCAACCGGCCGACCAGGTCGTCGAGTAGCCAATCCAGACCGCTGACGGAGGCGCCCACCGCCGCATAGTTATTCATTTCCCGACCATCCGTTTCCACTCATCGTCTGGGTGTCGAACCCGCGTCCCTGGCGGGTTCCCTTCTGCAAGGAGGACATTGCGTTTCGCGCGTCAGCGGCGCTGCGCCGCCCTCTCGTCGGACCGGCAGGCGGTCCTTGGGGTAGTGCGTGCTCCGCCGTCGTGTTCTCGATCTGCAGTTGGGGCGCCAGGTGGGTTTGCCGTCTGCGCTTCGGGAGAGGAGCTCGACTGGCCCTGTCACCCGAGCCCGAAGTGCGGACCACGGGGATGGGTCGCTCGGTCGGCTCAATCTCGATCTGGATGGACGCGAACGACTCTCGCGTCGGCTGTGGAGGCGGGACGTCCCGGGGCGCAGAATAGGACTCGTAGAAATCAGGCATGTCTTCCGTGCTCGTAGGGGCGAGCGGATGAAGCGGACTGTTGTAGGCGTGGAATCCCTGGTCCTCGATCACGGCTTGCTGGGCTTCGGCGACCCCTTCCAACAACGCGGCGGGGAGCAGGGTTACGGCACTGACTCCGCCGTAGGCCGATTCCGAAAGCTTCACTTTGATGTTGTGCCGCTGCGCCAACTGGCCGACGACGAACAAACCGAGTTGCCGGTGGCCAGTGCTGGCCATCTGCTGGAAATCAGGTGGGCTGGAGAGCAATTCGTTGAGCCGATCGCGATCCTCGGGCCGGATTCCCAGCCCTTGATCTTCGATCTCGATGACTGCACCATTCCCGACGAGATTGCCGCGCACCGCGACCGGTGAGCCTGGTGGCGAGAAGGCTGTCGCATTGTCGACCAACTCGGCCAGCAGGTGGATGAGGTCCGCGACGACCTTGCCGTGCACCCAGACTTCCGGAAGCCGGACCGCGTTCACCCGGGCGAAGTCGCGGGTCTCGGAGATCGCACTGCGCGCAATCTCCTCGAGGCTGACCGGCCGACGCCATTTGCGGCCAGGCTGACCGCCGCCGAGAATCAGCAAGTTTTCCGCATTGCGGCGTGCGCGCGTGGCCAGATGGTCGAGCTCGAACAGCAATTCGAGGTGCTCGGGGTCATCTTGCTTGGATTCGGCAGTGTCCAGCACCGCAAGCTGCTGGTGAACCACGACCTGACTGCGTCGGGCGATGTCGAGGAAGACCTTGTTGAAGCCGTTTCGCGTCTCCGCTTCCGCGGCAGCGGCGGCGAGGGCGGCACGCTGCGCCGAATGGAACGCCTCTGCGACTTCTCCCAGCTCATCTCTACCCTCGTCCGCTCGACCGAGTTCGCTGTCGACATCGACCGACTGTCCCTCCTGCAGTCGCCGCATCATCGAAGGCAGGGTTTTGTCCGCCAGTTCCAGCGTCTTGTTGCGGAGCGAACGAAGTCGTCGAACCAACGTGCGGGCGATTCTCACCGAGATGATCAAGGAGAGGATGGCTACGACGAGCGCGGCGACGCCCGCGATCGACGACTGCTCGATCTGCTTGTTCGCCTCCTCGTAGGAGACGTCCTGTGCGTGGCGGTAACTGTCGCTCCAGAGAGTTCGCAACTTGCCGCCGATACGATCCTGTGCCGCAGTCCATTCGGAGGCCGGGACTGACAACTCTCCGGACTCGCTCAGCCCTGCATCGGCGTTCGAGATCAGTTGCCAATCCGGGCTCGCCGTCAGCTGTTCGTACTGGCTGCGGCCTGCCTCGGTCATCTGCGGTGCCGACGCATCCAGCTGACTGCGGAATCCGCCCGCGAGCTGTTCATACATCAACCGTTCGCGGGGTGCCAACGGGCTGTCATTCGCGAGTGTGGTGCTGGCAAGGCCCACGGACCGAGAGTGCAGATCCGCGGCGTGGCAGAGATTGGCTGCGACCATCTCGAGTCCCACCGACTTGGGATCCTTGGAAGCGCGCCCCATATCGTTCAACCCGGAGACCAGAATGCCCGTGAGGTTGGAGTAGTAGCCGTCGATATCGGTCGACGTCGCCCGGTGCTCATCAACCGATTTGCGGATCGGCGGCAGTTTCTGTACAGCTGCCACGAACGCCGGGAAGGACCGTGAAATCGCCTCGGCATTGAGATTCTGCAGCTCTGGTCCGATGTCCGTCGTCTTCTGCAGGACGGAATCGGTCGTAGTGCGCAGCGCCCCCAATTTGCCTGCGGCCGTGGCATCCCCGGCCGCGGCGAGAAGGCTGCCGGTTCGCTCCGACTGCAGAGCCACGACGAAGTCGAGCAGCAGCGGGATGTGGCTACTGAGCGCGTCTGACCACCGCCGCGCGTCGAGCCCATCCTTGACCAGCACTGCTGAGAACGTGCCTCCCATGACCATCAGCGCGACACTGGGGACGAGAACAAGGGCCAGGACCCTGGTGCGGATCGACCCAGGCTTGCGGGCTCGGTGCCAGAGCCGTTGGAGGTAGCTGGTACTACCGGAACTTCGGTCCACCGCTGTATCGGTGGCTGCCGCCATCATCTCGCGTCTGTCTCCTCGCGGGTACCGCCAACAAACCCTGACTCGCCTGCGCGGCCACGTAGGGCGCACAGGCGTGAGCTAGGTTACTGACTGAATGTCAGGACTGCAATACGGTTAATCGACGGAAAACGATGAGGGGGCGCGGGTTTCTCGGCTCCGGAGTGGCTCAGCATCAAGCGATTTCACCAGTTCGATGTTTGTACCAGCATCGATGTCTCGCCGGTGATTGCCCATCGAGAGTCAGTAAGTCGACGCTTATGCGCTGAGTGCGTAGGTGCGAATGTCGGTGTGGTCGGTGTAGCTCACCCGGCCCAGCATCGTCAGCACATCCAGGTGCGCATGGATTTCGGTGACCGCGGACAGCTGGTGATCGATCGGCAATTCGTCCAGCCGACGATGCCGCCGGGTCCATCGCAATGCGTGAGCCACTTCGTATGCGGTGGCCGACCCTGAGGCGACTTCGTCGCAGATCTCATCGAGCCGGTGCTGATGATGGCGTACGAGTTCCTCGACCCGGCTGTGGCTGCTGGCGGTCACGGGGCCGTGGGACGGCAGCACGGCCGAATCCGGTAGGTCGCGGATCAGCTCGAGAGAACGGATGTAGGAGCGAAGCGGATGCGCTTCGGGCACCCATTCGAGACCGATCGACGGGGTGACGTGCGGCAGAATATGGTCGCCGGAGAACAGTAGTCGGCTCTCGGCGTGGCGAAAGGCGACATGGCCCCGTGTGTGTCCAGGAGTCGCGATGACTTCGATCTCCCCGTCGTTGAGCTGGATACGGTCCCCGTTGTCGAGCCAGCCGTCCGGTAGTCCGAAAGAGACGCCGCCTTCGTTCTCGGGTGGCTGGGTACGTGCGAGCTCGCGGGCGAGCTCCGGTGCGCCGCAGCGGGCGAGCAATTGGGCATGGTTGGGAAACCGGCCGGAGCGGCTGCGAAACCCTGTGATGCTGTGATGCTCGGCCCGGCCGATCAACAGCTCGGAGCCGAGCGTGGCGCGCCATGCATACGCCTGGGAGTAATGGTCCCAATGGTGGTGTGTGGCAAGGCAAGTGACGATGTCGTCGAGGCGGTAACCGAGCTGTCGCAGCGCCGCAGTCATGGCGTTTTCGGTGTCCGGCCCATACCAGCCGGGGTCGATGACGACCAGCCCGTTGGCGGTTTCGAGGACATAGCAGTTGACTGTGTCGAGTCCATCGAGCGGGAGTGGGAGTGGAACACGGTGAATTCCGCGGGCGATCTGGTGGGCGCCGGGTTCTGTCCAATCCTCGGCTTGCTTGGCTACCGCGGGCATGCGCACCACTCTCTTTCCGTTCCGTGCGGATATCAGGCCACTACTGACTGTATGTCAGATAGGTGACGGTGGTGAGATCGCGTGCCTCGCTTGCGATTCTCACGGTCTCCGCAGCCCTGGGCTCGCCGGTCGAGGCCCTGCGGTTCGGCACCGTCATCGCACTGGTTGCCGAACCGCGGGGCAAGGCTGGAGTCAGCCGACCGCGGTCGGTTGCTCCTCGGGTGTGAGCGGGGGTTGATGTTCGGACCGCGGTGTCAGCTGGGTGAGCTTGGCGCCCTCGACGTCGACATCCGGGAGGATGCGGTCGAGCCATTTCGGGAACCACCACGCGGCCCTGCCCATCAGGGCCAGTAGGGATGGGACGATGACCATCCGGACGATGAAGGCGTCGAAGAAGACACCGGCCGCGAGGGCGAAGCCCATGCATTTCGCGATGACGTTGTCGTTGAGCATGAAGGCACTGAATACCGAGATCAAGATGATCGCCGCCGAGGTGACCACGCGTGCACCGTGGTGGTAGCCGCTGATCATCGCTTCCTTCGGGGACTTGCCGTGGATGAACTCCTCGCGCATGCGGGTCACCAGGAACACCTGGTAATCCATGGCCAGACCGAATACCAAGCCGATCAAGATGATTGGCAGGAAACTGACCAGGGGATGCGGTTCGACGAGATCGAAGGTGCCCTTCTGGAAGATGAGCACGGTTGCGCCGAAGGTGGCCGCCATGGAAAGCAGGAAGCCCAGCGCGGCGGTCAGGGGCACAAGAATCGATCGGAACACCAACACGAGAAGGATGAAGGCCGCACCCGCCACGAGCGACATGTACGGCACGATCTTGCTCAGCAGAACGTCCGACACATCGATGTATACGGCTGTGGTGCCGGTGATTCCGTACTTCATGCCGTACTCGGCGTGGAGCTCCGATTCGGCGTCACGCGCGGAGTCGACCAGCTTTTTGGTGGCCTCGTCGTTGGGACCGGCCTTCGGCACACTGGTGAACAGCACCGCCTGTCCGTCGGCACTGGGGATCGACGGTGTGAGATAGTCCATCCCGGGACTGCTTGCCAGCCGGTTGCGGAGGTCGGCCACGGCTTGCTGCCGTTCTTCCAGCGGTACCTGGGTCAAGTCCACCGCTGCAACGAGGGTGCCGTTGGAGCCTTCGCCGAAGCCCTCGGTCTGCAGCTGGTACGCCTCTCGCAGCTGGCTGCCCTTCGGGAAGGACTCGCCGCCGGGCAAACCCAGTTGCAGATCGGCGGCCGGCGCGGCGAGCAGGCCCAACAGGGCGACGCCTGCTGCCAATGTCAACACGGGGGCCTTGGCGATGACCCGAGCGAACCGCATTCCCGCGGTAACGGCCGTATCGTCCTCGGGGTCGTGCTGGGCGACCAGCGACAGCTTGGGTTTGAACAGGTACTTGCCGAGCATGCCCAGGATCGCGGGGAGCAGAGTAACCGCGACCAGCACCGCGAAGGCCGCGGACACTGCTGCGAAAATGCCCATGTACGTGAGGAATTCGATCCGAACCACACTGAGCGCGGCCAGCGCGATTATGACAGTCAGTCCGGCGAAGATCACCGACGATCCGGCGGTTCCGATCGCGATGCCCGCCGCCTCTTCCGGTGAATCGGCGACGCCCAACTCGTGCTTGTAGCGGGACACGATGAACAACGCGTAGTCGATGGAGAGGGCCAGACCGATCATGGACGCGAGTATCGGGGTGAAAGTGGGCAACGTCAGCCAGGCGCTGCCAAAGTAGATCACGCCGATCGAACCCGCCAAACCGAGAACCGCGGTGACCACGGGTACGAAGGCGGCAACGACGGCGCCGAACGCGACAGCCATAACGACCAGCGCGACAGCGATACCGATCAGCTCGGAGCTTCCACCGCTTTCGGGCTCGGCGGCGATCACTCCGGTCAGGTAAACCTGCAGGCCTGCCGCGCGGGCGTCGTCGGCGACGTCGTTGGCCTTCTTACGGTCTTTCTTCGTGATGTCGGACAGCTTCTCGATGTTGTATTTGACCTTGATCGTCGCCACAGACTCCGGCGAGGTCCTGTTGAGCACGTTGAGCGGCGCGCTGCTGCAGACTGACGTGAATTGTGGGTTGCTCCGATTGCTTGCCAGGCAGTCGATCCCCGCAGGTTGCCCGATCATCCCGGTCGCGGTGATCGGATCGATGAGCGGTCGGCTGTGGTCGACGATATCCAGCTCGCCGAGCTTGGCCACGAACGCCCGCAAGGCGGTCTCGTTTTTCGGGTCGGTAAGTTTCTCGCCCTTCGGCGCGCCGATGACGTAGGTACCGGCGACGGCTGCTGGGTCGATCTCCTTGGACATGCCCGGGAAGTGTTCGTCGAGAATTTCGGTAGCCCGGTCGGAGGGTATGCCGGGTAGCGAGAACCGGTCCTGCAATGGCTTCGATATCGAGGCGCCTATGCCGACTGTCAGGGCCAGTAGAACCAACCAAACGAGGATAACGATCCACTTTCGGCGGAAAGCGAACTTGCCCCACCGATAGAGGTAGATGGACACGAGGAACTCCTGGCGATCGTGATGCTGTCGAATGACTCGAAACAGGCGCAGGCGGGTGCGATGCATTGTCTGCGTGGTGGAAAGCTTGCCTACCGTCCGGTAGGTAGATTACCTACGACAAGACGTAGTAGCAATGGATGGGGGAGTGGCGCTGGTCGCACTGATGTGGTCATTGAGCCGTCAAATGCCCACTGCTGCTGACTATTTCATCGCGTAGATGCAGCTTCGAGCATGTTTGTGGGGCATGCTTGGCACGCTGCGGTCGCCGGTTCGCGGCGGGGATCGTTCTGGATGTCCTGCAAAGCGAAACTCAGGTATCGCCGCCAGTGGTCGGGGTCGACGGTGCGGAACACCGTGGCAACCGGTCCGACTGCGGTGAGTACCGTGCGGAGGTCGAACAGCTCGGCATTCTCATTCACCTGGCCGGTTGCTTTCGCGCGAGCGAGCAGCCGCTCGAGTGGTGCTTCGACCCGATCCACACCGAATCTGTATTGCTCTGTGCCGATATGGATTTCATCGCCCATTCGACCGAATCCGACGCTGTTGGCGATCCGCTCACCGGCGTACTGCACGAAGTCGCAGAGTCCTTGCCAAGCGTCTGGGTGCTGCTCGGCCTTCTCGGCCTGAGCGGCCATCTCCTCGAGATATTGCTGAACTACCAGATAGGTCAGTTCTTGTTTGTTCGAGAAGCGGCGGTAGACGGTGCCGACGCCGACCCCGGCCGCTGCGGCGATCTCATCGAGGGTGGCGTTGAATCCTCGGGTGTCCAGCAGACGGTGCGCTGCGGCCATGATGCGCTCGAAATTCTGTGCGGCGTCGGCACGTTTGGGCCGCGCAACCAGCTTCGGCTCTGTGCGGTCGAACGGGGTTCGATCAGCCGTGGCTACTCGCCGGAGCATGTCCAAGAATTGCGGCTGCTCCTGTTCGGTCAGCGGGGAGAGGATCGCTCTGGTTTGGTGCGCAATCGGGTTGCTCATGTGCTGCAACAGCTTTCGCCCTGCCTCGGTTGCCAGAACGAGGTGTGACCAGGATTTGGTGGGATGCGGTCCGCGGCGGACGTACCCGGTTCGTTCGAGTTCGTCCACGACCACCGTGACCGAGCTGGCGTCGATGTCGAGCAGTGCGCCCAACTCCGATTGAGAGAGTCCGCCGTTCTCGTGCACGCCCATGAGTGCCGCGTAATGGCGGCTCCGCAGCTCGTAATTGCCCAGTACGCGGTTGAGTTTCCGGGTCGCCTGCCGACCTGCCTGGGCCAGCAGGAACCCCGGATTGCCTGCGAGCATGGCGGCATTCGAGATTCTCATTGCAGCTCACCCGCTTCCTCGGGTCAGCCCGACAAGGAAGATGTCCAGAAATCCATCGACGCTGCTTTGCGGTGCTGTCGCCGGATGGCGCGCGAGCACCTGGTACAGCATGGTGCCGATAAGAACGTCGGCGGCGGCTTCGAGGTCGGCGTCGGCGCGTAGTTGCCCGGCAGCCACGGCGGCCTCGAGCCGGTGTATCAGTTGTTGCCGGTTCGGACCGGAGAGCTGGTCGTAAAGCCGCCGCGTATCGGTGTCGCTGTCGGCGGCCGCCGCCGCCCAACCACGGAACAGCGCGGCGTCGGCCGGGTTGTCGAGCCGCTGCGTCAGCGCGGTTACCCATTGGCGCAGATCCGCTTCGAAGTCGCCGGTATCAGGCGGCGGAGCTGCACTGCCGGTGAGATATCCAGAGAGAGCAGCTTCGGCGACCACTGCCGCCTTCGACCGCCACCACCGATACACGGTCGGCTTGCCGACTCCGGCTTGCGCCGCGATCGCCTCGATGGACATCTGTTCGTACCCAACCGAGGCCAAGAGGTCGCGAGTGGCCTCCATGACCGCTTGATGCGCGCGAGCGCTGCGGGGCCGGCCGCGCTGCTTCTCGTCCATGAGCACGAGCCTACGAGCCGTTGTGGATTTACTTAACGGTTCGTAACGTAAGTCACGAACGCTGCTCTGGCCTGGGCATGCCGTTCAACGACACTTTCGAGGCTGGTGAGCGGATCGCGGTCGAGCTGATAGGTGTCGGTAGTGGCGATTTCCAGTCAGCCCCAGTTCCTGTCGTCGGAGGGTCTCGATAACCGACTCCGTCCTGCCAGAAGAACCCACCGCCGCTTGGAGTTTCGAGACCAAGCATGCCCAGTGCGGGCCAGAACGTGGATCAGTCGGTGGTGTCAGCGGTTTCGGCCACAGCGATGCGCGGTTCGAAGCGCCCTTCGACGTCGGCCAGCCGCCAGTAGCCGATCGCGATCGCCCAGATCGCTACGAAGAGAGCCACGATGGCGAATCCGACGTTATTGAGGTTCAGCTCGGAGATGGCGGTCGTGATCGGGTCGCCCAGTTCGAGGTCGTCGTGGAGGATGCCGACGAGCTCGATGGTGCCGATCAGCAGGGCCACAGCGACCGACAGACCGGTGATGGTCGCGTTGTAGAAGATCTTGCGTGCGGGATTGGCGAAGGCCCAGCGGTAGGCGACGGTCATGAAGGCGCCGTCGAGGGTGTCCAGCAGTGCCATGCCGGCCGCGAACAGCAGTGGAACGACGAGGATGGCGTACCAGGGTAGGCCGCTGGCGGCCCCGTTTCCGGCGAGCACGAGCAGTGCGACCTCGGTCGCTGTATCGAATCCGATGCCGAAAAGCAGTCCGACGGCAAACATCTGACCGGGTCGGCTGATCGAGCGGGTCAGCCCGCTCAGCAGTCGGTTGATGAAACCGCGACGGGCGAGGATGTTGTCCAGTTCGACCGCGTCGAACTGGCCTCGGCGCAGCTGACGCCAGGTTCTGGTGATGCCGGCGAGCGCAACGAGATTCAGGATTGCGATGACATACAGGAACACTCCGGCGAGCACGGTGCCGATGGTGCCCAAAGTCGCTCTGGTGGCGGAGTTGTCATCGAGCAGGGTGTTGGTCACGTGGACCCCGAGGCTGAGCAGCACCGCCAGGACCGCGACGACTGTCGAATGGCCCAGCGCGAACCAGAATCCAACGGACACAGGCCTTTTGCCATCGGTCATGAGCTTTCGGGTGGTGTTGTCGATCGCGGCGATGTGATCGGCGTCGAAAGCGTGCCGCAGTCCCAGCGTGTACGCCGTCACTCCCAGCCCGATGCCGAAAACCTGTGTGCCGACCAGATAGTGGTGTGGCAGCACGGCCACAGTCAGCAGGCCCCACGCCGCGAGGTGGAGGCTGCCCACGGCAGCGACCAAACCGGCCGCTTGCCTGCGGACACTCCAGCCCCTGCGAACGGTGCGACCTCCTCCGCTGACGATGCTCATGCAGGACTCCTTTCGGCAGCAGCCGCCCTGGTTGGCGGCTTACGGTAGAAGCGAATCCGGATCGAATCAATAAGTGTCGACTCATTGACATATAAGCTTCAGACGGGTGGTCTTCGCCCTCGGATTCGCTGAGTTGAGAGTGCCCGTCGGCGCGTCCGCGCTGGTTACGGACCTGTTTCGTATCAGTAAATAGGTCAGCACTTATTGACATGTCGTACCTGTGTCCCTACTTTGAGGTTGCCGGGATGGTGAGTCTCGAGCCTCGAACTCACCCGTTGGCACATTCACGAAGAGGCGAATCGCGGACGTTCCATCGCCGGTCGCCATGATCACCGGGAGTATCCCCATGAATGGAGTTTTCGACCTCGGCGGGACGGACGGGCTCGGGCCCGTCCTCGTCGAGGAGAAGGAGCCGATCTTCCGTGCGGAGTGGGAGAAAGTGGCTTTTGCCTTGTTCGCCAGCTGTTTTCGGGCGGGCATCTTCAACCTCGACGGATTCCGGCACGGGATCGAGAAGATGGACCCGGCCGAGTACCTGCTGTCCAACTACTACGAGCACTGGGTGCACACCGCGGAGTACCACGCCGAGCTGAAAGGCGTGTTCAGCGCTGCCGAACTGGAGGAACGAACCAAGTTCTACCTGGATAACCCCGATGCGCCGCTGCCCGAGCGCGACGACCCGGACCTGCTGGAGTTCGTCGACGCGGCCGTGAAGCATGGCGCCCACGCCGCCCGTGAGACCGACAAAGTCGCCCAGTTCAAGGTCGGCGATGTCGTCACCGTCACCGATGACAGCCCCACGGGCCACACCCGCCGAGCGCGTTACGTCCGTGGCCGGACCGGCGTGATCACCGACGTGCGCGGTAGCTACATCTACCCCGACAGCGCAGGTAATGGTGGCGGGGACGCGCCGGAACACGTCTACACCGTCAAATTCGCCGCGCAGGAACTCTGGGGCGACGAGGTCGGCGACCCGAAGGGCGTCGTCTACTACGACGTCTGGGAGCCGTACATCAACCACGCCGAGACCGAAAACTGAGGAGCGACAATGGCATCCACCGACACCGTCCTGCGTTCGCAGGAAGAGATCACCGCTCGGGTCAAAGCGCTGGAGGCGCTGCTGATCGAACGGGGTGTGCTGACCACCGCGGCCGTCGACCGGCTCGCGGAGGTCTACGAGAACGAAGTCGGCCCGCAACTCGGCGCCAAAGTGGTGGCGCGGGCGTGGACCGACCCGGATTTCAAGGCCCGCCTGCTCGACAACGCCACCACCGCGTGCGCCGAACTGGGTATCGGCGGGCTGCAGGGCGAAGACATGATCGTGGTCGAGAACACCGACAGCGTCCACAACGTGCTCGTGTGCACGCTGTGTTCCTGCTACCCCTGGCCGGTTCTCGGCCTGCCGCCGAACTGGTACAAGGCGCCGCCGTTCCGTTCGCGTATCGTGCGCGAGCCGCGCCAGATGCTCGCCGAGGACTTCGGGTTCCCGATCCCGGACTCGGTCGAAATCCGGGTCTGGGACTCCAGTTCCGAACTGCGGTACTGGGTGCTGCCGCAGCGGCCCGCCGGCAGCGAGGGGCTCAGCGTCGAAGAGTTGGAAGCGCTGGTCACCAGGGACTCGATGATCGGCGTCGGCCCCGCCGCCGCCCCGGCGTCATGAGCGCCGGGCCGCGGCCGGACGCTGCCGAACTCGGTGACACCCGTCGGCGAATCGAAGAACTGGTCTGCGGCATGCCCGGGACCGATGACCACCCGTTCGACCAGCCCTGGGAGCTGCGCGCCTTTGCCATGGCGGTGGCCGCGTACCACGGTGGGCACTATCAGTGGAGCGAGTTCCAGCTTTCGCTGATCGAATCGATTCAGCGGTGGGAGCGCGGCGAAGGCGACGATCCGTGGAGCTATTACGCGCATTGGCTCGACGCCTTGGAGACGGTACTCGCCAGCAAGGGAGTGCTGTCGGGCGAACTGCTCGACCAGCAGGCTCAGGCCGTGCTCGCAATCCCTCGCAATGCCAATCACCATGAGGCGCACCGGGATCCGGTGGCGATCTCGCCAGCACTGACTCGCTGACGGAGTCGTTCGGCGGTTCGGGTCCGGTCCGCGCCCCGAAATCCACAGGGGCGGACCGGACTTCATCAAATAAATATGTCGCTATGTCTGGACATATCGACTGAACAATCCACGATTGATGCAGGAATCCCGATTCCGAGAAGCGCGCGATCGACCCGACGCACCGGAATCGGCAGAACTTTAGGAGTTCGCAGTGTCCCTTCCTACTCCCGACCATGCGGCCTTGTCTGCCGTAGCAGCTGGCTACGGCTTCGGTATGTCAGCCGAGGAGATGGATGAATACACCCCGTTTGTGACGGGACTGCTCGCGTCTTGGCAAGACGTCGAGAAGGTCTACTCCGCCGAGAAACCGGTCCCGCCGCAACGGGATTGGTCGTTCCCCGCGGCCGGGAAGAATCCCCTCAACGCCTGGTACGTGCACACCGGGATCACCGAACAGGCCGATGGACCGCTGGCCGGGCGCACCGTGGCGATCAAGGACAACACGGCGGTGGCGGGCGTGCCGATGACCAACGGCTCGGCATTGCTCGAGGGCTACGTACCTGCGACCGACGCAACCGTGGTCCGCCGTCTGCTCGATGCCGGGGCCACCATCGCGGGCAAGGCGGTTTGCGAAGACCTGTGTTTCTCTGGCGCTTCCATCACTGCCTCGACGGGCCCGGTGGCCAACCCGTGGGATACGACCCGTAGTGCGGGCGGATCCTCCAGTGGCAGCGCCGCTCTCGTCGCATCCGGCGCCGTCGACCTGGCGCTCGGCGGCGACCAGGGCGGATCGATCCGTATCCCGTCGTCGAGCTGCGGCATCGTTGGCCACAAGCCGACCTGGGGCCTGGTGCCCTACACCGGAGGATTCCCGATCGAGGCGACGCTCGACCATCTCGGTCCGATGGGCCGCACCGTCACCGACGTCGCGCTCATGCTGCAGGCGATCGCTGGGCGAGACGGATTCGATCCCCGTCAGCCCAGCGACCTGGTGCCGGAGGACTATGTCGCGGCGCTGGACCTCGGTGCCGACGGTCTGCGCGTCGGTGTCCTCCTCGAGGGCTTCGGACGGCCGGAATCCGAGCAGATCGTCGACGACACAGTGCGTGCCGCGATCGGTCTGCTCGAGGGCGCGGGTCTGAAGGTCGGTGAGGTCTCGGTGCCGTGGCATCTCAACGGCATGCCGATGTGGAATGTTATCGCTGTCGAGGGCGCGACCTCGCAGATGATCGACACCTACGGGTACGGCTTCAACTGGAAGGGGCTCTACGACCCGGAGGTGATGGCCTACTACGGCGACGTGTGGCACGCAGACGGTTCGAAGTTCGCACCGACCGTGCGCAATGCGCTGCTGGCCGGGAAGTACGCACTGTCTACGACCCACGGGCGGTACTACGCGATGGCGCGCAACCTCGCGCCCAAACTTGCCGCCGCCTACGATTCGGCATTCGCCGAAGTCGACGTGCTCGTGATGCCGACCCTGGCGATGCGGCCGAAGCCGATCGCCGACTCGACTGCCAGCACGAGTTCGGTGCTGTCGGACGCACTGGAGATGCTGGGCAACACCGCGCCGTTCGATATCACTGGGCATCCGGCGTGCACCGTGCCGGCTGGGCTGGCCGAGGGCCTGCCCGTAGGCATGATGATCGTCGGCCGTCAGTTCGAGGACGCCACTGTACTTCGGGTGGCGCGGGCCTTCGAGCAGGCCGTGGGTGGGTTCCCGGTCCCACCGGCGGCGTAGGGTCCCAATCCGGGTCGCCGCGGCATACAACGGCGTATGCCGAGGTGACACCCCCGGAGCACACAGTGTGGCGAGGTATCCGTGGCTGACTCATCCACCGTTATTCCTGTCTCGAGCCGGTCAGCGTGGGCTATGGTGGAATATGTCAATCATGGCTGACTAATGGAGAGGGCGGATGGTGGGCGCGGAGTTGGCGTTCGACGCACTCGCCGACCCGGTGCGCCGTCAGATTCTCGGCATTCTCGCCGACCGGGACGAATGCAGTGTGGGGGAGTTGGTCGAGGGTGTCGGCACCATCGGCCGAACCGGGGTGTCCAGCCATTTGCGGGTACTGCGCGGGGCTGGGCTGGTCACCGAGCGAAAAGACGGCCGATTCCGTTACTATTCCGTGGATCCCACGGGTTCCGCGCGCGAGGTTCTCGAAGTACTACATTCCCTGTTCCAGGGCGCGCTCGCCGACGCCGGGCGTGCTGCGGAGTTGCAGACGCGCGATCGGAGCCCCACCTCCCACTCTGCATAATCCTGGATGGTCCGATGGTCGCAATCGCGCTGCACTCCGAGGAGCGCATGGCCGCGCCGCCGATGGTGGTCTTCAGCCTTTTCGGCGCGGGCGTCGGAGCAGGTTGGGTTTTCGACGCGACCTGTGACCATGTCTCGGTCGGGGCGGCAGTACGTTTGCAGGTGCCTTTCGCGGGTCCGGTGTCGGAAACGGTGGAAGTTATCGGCCGGATCGCCGCGGTGCGACCGCCCTCTCTCATCGAGATCGTGCATGAGCAGCCCTGGCGTGGGCGGATCCGGCTGCGATTCGAGCCCGATCAGGGCGGCACACGAGTTCGTCTTTTCGCCGAACTCGACGAGCCGGGACTGCACTGGCTGATGCGGCGGCGGGGCTATCCGGTCGGATCCCTGTCATCGCCGAATCCCCGCCTCGGGCTGCTCACGTCGAAGTCGGGTCCCGGTAGCTTGTTCGCTGCGGCCTCGGATCACCTGGCCGTTCTCGCCGTCGAAGAAATCAACGCCGAGGGCGGGCTACACGGTCGGCCAGTGGAATTGCTGATCGGCGACGATGCCACCAATACATCGGTCGGTGTGGCCGAGGCGTGGCGGTTGGTCCGGGCCGGTTGCAAGACCATTCTGGTAGCAACCACCTCGGCCACGTACGTTGCCGTATCGCAGGCACTCGCCGGATGCGATGTCCTGCTGGTGCAGACCTTGATGAACGAGGGCGGCGCGAAGGGGCGGCTCCGCCTACAGCTCGGTGAACGCAACGACGACCAATTATCCTCCGCCGCAAGGCCTTTGATGCAGTTGGCGGGCGGGCGCCGGTGGTTCCTGGCGGGCAACGACTATATCTGGCCCCGCAGCACTCACGTAGTGGCCAGGCAGGTCCTGCCGCAATTCGGTGCGGAAATCGTCGGTGAGCGGTACGCGACGCTGGGCACACGAGATTTCTCCCTGACGATCGAGGCGATCTTGGCCTCCGGCGCCGACGTCGTTCTATCGACGCACGTAGGAGCAGACGCCGCGGCCTTCGAACGTCAGTGCCACGCAATGGGAGTGCGAAACCACGCCCTCACCCTGGCTCCCGCGATGGACGAATCGACACTTCAACATGTCGGAAAGGCCGCGTCGTCTGGCCTGTACACGATCTCGGGCTATTTCGAACAGTTGCCCACCGATGGCAACACCACGTTGCTCAATCGCTATCGCTCCGCGTTCGGTCCATGGGCGCCGCCGCTGTCGACGTTGAGCGAGTCGGTGTTCGAAGCTGTCACGATCTGGTGGCAGGCGGTCCGTCGAGTCGGAGGAGACGATCCGAGATCGGTGGCCGATGAGATCCGCCGAGGCCGATTCGCCGGTCCGCGAGGCGAAGTGACGCTGGACGGTAGTGGCCGGGCTCAACAGACGCTCTATCTCACCGAGGCCACCGGGACCGCTCTGAAGCTGGCCGCACTCTGAGCTGGTTCCAGCGGTCACCTCATAGCCCGAAATCGATTTCTGTTCAAAGGATTCAGAGATGGGCTCCGTCGGGTAGGCAGTCGTTGTCACGAGCCGGGCTGGTTTGCTCAGCCTGCCGATTCTCGACCGGTGTCTTATCGCGGTCGCGCTGCCCGGCGGCTCTGGCCTGCATGATGCAGGCTGCCGCGCCCAGGGCCAATCCGCCGATCGACAGCGCTGACAGGTTTTCTCCGAGGACCGCCCATGCCATCAGGCTGGCGACGGCAGGAATTACGGCGAACAGGATCGATGCGGCGCGAGGGCCGGACCGCTTGATGCAGGCCGAATACAAAGTCGTCGCACCGATCGAACTGAAGGCCACCATGACGGCCAGCAGGGCAGCTGCTCGGGGCCAGTCGGCGCATTTCGCGGGTGTGAGGACAGCCAAGAGCGCGGCGAGGGGTGTGGAGGCTGTCAAACCAAGCGCCGTGACCAGCCACGGATCCAGGTTGCGGCAGTACCGCCCCTGATAGACGCCACCGATGGACAGACCGAGCATTGCGACGACAACGGTCACGATGCCCGGACCTATCCGATGATCGACGGCAATCTTCGGGGCACAAGCCAAGACCACTGCGCCGGTGGCGAGCGCGAGTGCGAACATTCCCTGCTTCGACTCTTTGTGGCCGAGTGCGAGGGCCATCAGCGTCGCGGTGACCACCGGATTCAACGCGATCACCAGGGAGGCGATTCCGGAAGGCACGCCGTGCGCCAAACCCCAATACAGGGCGAGAAATTGCACCCCCTGGGTCAGCAGTCCAGCTGCCATCGCGTGTCCGGCCAACCGCCAGCCGGGACGCGACGTGCGTCGTGCGGCAACGATCAGCCACAGCAGCAGAGCCGAGGACGCGAATCGCAGAAGGATCACCAGGAACGGTGACATCACTGCCACCGTCATCGCGCCGATCGGATAGCCGGCGGCGTACAGCACGACGGTCGGGATAGCCAATCTCGGTGAGAGAGCTCGATCTGTCATACCCAGACGGTCACTCCCAGGTCCTCCTCGTACCAAGACCGTTCACGAATCGTGAACAATCTTGAGGCAGACTGGCATTGTGACCACACTCGACATCGCGCCATTACGTAGTTTCACCGCGGTCGTCGCCTTTTCTGGCGTGCGACGTGCGGCTGAGGCGTTGCACCTGTCCCAGTCCGCGGTCAGTGGTCATATTCGTAAGCTCGAGAAGGAACTCGGCTGCCGGTTGGTAACCGCCCAGGGGCGCGGGATCGGCCTGACCAGTGACGGTGAGGAACTCGCTGCGCGGGCGCCGGCGATCCTTCAGTTCCACGATGAAGCCGTGCGTGCCCTGGCCCCGCCCGAAGACGACGAACTTCTGGTCGCTGCCACCGAACACGCCGCTGAATTCGTTGTTCCGACAATCATTTCGACGCTCACGACACTGTTGCCGGACCGCCGGATCCGGCTCCGGCTGACGCGCAGTGCACGGGTCCGCGACCTCGTTCACGATGAGCGTGCCGACATCGCTCTCATGCTCACCAGCCCCGCGCGTGGCAGCACGCGGTTGGGAACGTTGCCGGTGCGATGGTTCGGCACCGACGGTGCCCCGCAAGACCGCTTGGTGCTCTTCAACCCTCCCTGCGCGGTGCGCCATCAAGCCCTGGCCGCGCTCGGCAGGCGAGACCACCAGATCGTGAAGGAGTGCTCGGATCTCACCACCGTGCTCACCGCTGTTCGTAACGGGCTTGGCATAACCCCGCTTCCGATCTTCGGATCCTCACCCGACGGCCTCAAAATTTTTGGCGATCTACCGATGATTCCGACAGCGACCCTGCATGCGGCCATCAGTGGCCGCATCGACTCCGCAACGAAGTCGGCGGTGCTAGCGGCCATTCGTGGGCGTCTGTTCCATGGCTGACTCCGAACCGCGCGAATCTCTTGTTCCTCATCGGTTTCCAGAGTTCATCCTCGGCGCACAGCCGATGCCCCTTTGCGCTAGTTGCCGGAGGTATGCCGAGTCTTCGCAGACCGATTGGTTCAGCGTTATGATTTCTGCGCGACAGAAGTTTAAGCGGAGCCCGAGGGACATCGCTCGGATGTCCGCTTCGTGCGGTCGACCCTGCCGATGAGGGGTGAGCAGGGTGCATGGTCGCTTGTGCAACGCAGCACGGCGGGAGTCTCGGATGTCCGAATGTAGTTGTGCGGCAGATGCGTTCCAGTCGTGCGAGTGCCAATCAATCGAGCTTGACCGTTCGACCTGGAGCTACGGTGAGGCGAGCGTCGAAAGGTGTGCGGAGTGCGGCACTATGTGGCTTACCTACTGCGTCGGGTACGACGCCGATGCCGGGCCGGGCCAGTGGTACCGCGAGAAGGTTCCATCGAGGGTGGCCGCGTTGTTGCCGCCGGAACCGCTTCTCGAGGTGCTCGCCGACGCCTTTCACGGAGGTCACCACTTCCGTATACGTGATCTCTACGCCCGATTGGTGATCCAGGCGTAGATGGGCCTTTCGAAGGCCAAGCAACTGGCGTTCAGATGCCGACGGTGGATTCGAAGGTGTCGCGTACTTGGGTGAGCTGGTACCAGCGGTCGGCCAAGGCGTCCGGGTCTCCCTCGCCCGAGCCTGGGACGATCGGCAGGCCGATGCACAGGTGGCCGACATAGACACCCTCATCGGCGAGGTCGGAGTGCAGGCCGCGGGCCCACGAGCGCAGCCCGGACAGAGCGATCCCGGAGTTGCTCATGCCCGGAATCGAGACGAGAGCGCTTGTGCCGGTGGTGAATAGAAGGGCGCCGTCGCGGGCTTCGCGCATACCCGGCAGAACCGCGGCAGCTGCGGTCAATGCGCCTCCAACGAGCATGTCGAACATCGGGCGTACGGATTCCGCAGTGGTCTCTGCCGCGGTGGTGAACCCCAATGCCTTCAGGTCGGGGACCTGTCCGGCCGTCTTCGGGAAGGTTGGCGCGGGGCTGTAAGAGAGCACGCCAATTCGTCCGAGTTCTTCGGCAGCGGTGGTCAGCGCACTGGTCAGGCCCTTCTCATCGGTGACGTCCGCGGGGTAAGCACGGGCTGTGACGCCCGTGGCTGTCAAGGAATCGACGATGCCCTGCAGCTTCTTTCCGTCGCGGGAGATCAGAGCGACAGGATGCCCTGCGGTGCCGAAGCGGCGGGCGATAGCGCGGCCGAGGCCCGGGCCGGCACCGACGACTGCGATGGTGGAAGACATATGGCTACCTCGAATAGTTACGAATAGTGCGTTGCCACACGGTAGAGAACTATTTAGGGCCTTACAAAAGGCACAACTTTGTTCGTTGAACACATCGCTGTCCGCAATGACGGTGCCTGCCGGAGCGGATCTGCACGATGGGAGAGCGAGATCACACCTCCCAGCAGGAGAGATCCCTCCGATTCTGCTTGCGCTTCTAACCGGAGTGATCGCTCCGATTACACTCATGGGGAGGAGCTTTACCCATGGCGCGCGCTAATTCTCGCCCGCATCACAACGTGATATTCGCGGTGCTACTGCTCGGGATCACTGCATGCGATTCTGGGGCCCTGGTTCGACTACTTCTGGCCGAGGCCAAGGCGGCACAACGAGTGCGCGAGGATCTCGCTCTCACAGACGTTTTCGTCTGCATATTGTCGATTCGAAGCTTGATGGATGACACCGCTGCTCGGGCTCCCGATGCCTGGCGCCGCCACCTGTCGCTGCTGCTGGCTGGGTTTCGCCCCAGCGAGCAGCACTGGAGTATCCGCCTGCGGTCGACGACTCATTGGTCGAGTCCGGCGTCTCGCGTTCGTCAGTCACGGCCCGGCCAGCGGACTGAATAGGTTGGCGCTCATGGCTCCCCAGTGGGAGAGACTCATGGGGACTCGAATCGTGGCAGATATGGCCGGCCGTATCTGCCACCCGATTTTTGTCGAGTCGGCTGTGTCGAGCACTGAGACCCCGCTGCCCTGGGATGATGCGAAAGCCCGGGTTTCCCCACGGATGCCTTGACCACTGCGGGGTCGCCTGCGCGAGAAGTGTTGGCATCATAGAAGATTCGCGTGATCGGCGAGTTCCGCCGGGTCAGGCCGGGTTGGTGGCGTCGAAGCGGATCTGGTTGTCTCTGATCTCTTCGTGGTGGGATCCTGCCCAGTCGATGAGGGCGAGCATGGTGTCGAGCAGGCTGGTCCCGAGGCTGGTGAGGGTGTATTCGACCCGCGGCGGTACCTCGGCGTAGGCGGTGCGGGTGACCAGTCCGTCACGGAGGAGCTGCCGCAAGGTCAGGGTGAGCATGCGCTGGGAGATGCCCGGAACGGCGCGCTGTAGATCTGTGTAGCGTGACGGGCCGTCCTGCAGGGATGCAACGACCAAGATGGTCCATTTGTCGCCGGCTCGCTCCAGGATCTGCCGGATGATCGCGACGCTGTCGGCCGGCCAGCGTGCGCAGATTCCGGGGGGCGAGACGCCGGGCGGTGCGGGTATCGGGGTGTTCCTCACGCACATCTCCTTTCGGTACGCACATCAATGTGCCTTTTGTATCGCTCCCAATTCTGACGCATCATGGGGCTACATACAAACCGTAAGAAATGACCTGAGCATTTCTTTTAGCTCACTGGAGGCTCGTATGGCCACCCTGCTACACATCGACTCGTCGGTCCTGCCGACTTCGGACTCGGCTTCGCGCGCCGTGGCTGAGACCTTCCGCAAGGCATGGCTCGAGCAGCACTCCGAAGGGGCGATCATCTATCGCGACCTCGCCGCGCACCCCGTCTCCCACATCTCCGCCGCCGCGCAGCACGCCGGCTACATCGATCCCGCGGACCACAGCGTCGAGCAGACTGCCGCGTTCGCCGAGCGCAAGGAGCTGATCGAGGAACTCGAGGCCGCCGACGCCGTCTTGATCGGGGCTCCGATGTACAACCTGTCGGTGCCTTCCACCCTGAAAGCGTGGATCGACAATGTCGTACTGATCGGGCGGACCGCCATGGGCGCGGCCACCGTCGCGGGCAAGCCGGTGACGATCATCGCCAGCCGCGGCGGCGCCTACGGCCCCGGTACTCCGCGGGAAGGCTACGACTACGTACAGAACTACCTCCGAGGCGTCTTCGAGATGATGCTGGCCATGCAGGTCGAGTTCATCGTGTCGGAGCTGACCGGCGCCGCGATCGACCCGGCGATGGCCGAACTGCTCCCTCTCTATGAGGCATCCCGTACCCGCGCCCACGACGAGGCCACCGCCCGAGCCAAGGCGCTGGCCGCCAATCTCGCTGACGCGGTATAGGACTCGATCAAATCCCTCGAGCTAGGAGGAGTCCCATGGCAGAACCCGAAGCACGCATCACAGAAACCACCGAGGACGAGCAGACACCCGCTCTCGTCCTGATCGAAGCCGAGGACGGCGACGTGTGCGCCGTTGACGGCACCGGCTGCTGAAACGACACAAGGAGACAATCATGAAGATCGAAGTCTGGTCCGATCTCGTCTGCCCCTGGTGCTTCATCGGCAAGCGGCGCATGGAGAAGGCGCTGGCCCAGTACGAGCACGCCGACAATGTCCAGGTGATCTGGCGCAGCTACCAGCTTGACCCAAACCAGTTACGCGGCGAGAACATCCCCACCTCCGAGATGCTCTCCCACAAGCATGGCGTCACCCCTGGGCAGGCGAAGACAATGAACGACCGCGTCAGTGCCCTGGCAGCCGAGGAAGGGCTCGCGTATCAACTGGACAAGGCCGTCACCGCAAACACCTTCGACGCCCTGCGCCTCACTCACCTCGCCGGCGCCCACAACCTGACCGACGCGATGTACGAACGGCTTCTTCGCGCGGCCTTGATGGAAGGCGAGGCCATCGACGACACCGACACGCTGGTCCGGCTCGCCACCGAGGCCGGACTTCCCGCCGAGGTCGCCCGCAAGGCGCTCGACGACGGTGCTTTCGCCGATGAGGTCGACGACGACATTCGTCAGGCTCGTGACCTCGGCGTGGGGGGTGTCCCCTTCTATGTTATCGACCGCACCTACGGCATCTCCGGCGCACAGTCCGTCGAAACGATTCTTGCTGCCCTGCGCAAGGCGGCTACCCCGCTTTAGACGGACCGCTCAGTGGAACTGGGCGGCGATCAGGCGCGTGTAGGTGCCGTCGGGTGTGGCGAGGAGTTCCTCGTGGGTGCCGATCTGGGCTACGGTGCCGCCATCCAGGACGGCGATGGTGTCGGCGCTTCGGATGGTCGAAAGCCGTTGTGCGACAACGAGCGGCTTGTTCACGGGCACTGAGACGGATCGACTGTCGCTTGTAGCCAAGGCGAAGCGGGCCGGACATCGGTTGCCGCGCACTCCAGATCGCTGGTCGTATTATTCGATGCCCTAGTCGAGCAGGCGAGCGATTGGACGCCCAGCGCCGGTGCGCAGCTGGAAGGACGACCTGATGCGCGACCGCTGTGAGAGGTCAGAAGACCGCGAGTACGCAGGCGCCGATGAATACGACCTGTACCAGGGTGCGTACCGGCAACGGCATGGTGTGGATGCCCTCGCCGGTATGTGCGGCACGGACATTGGCAGGGAACATCACGACCAGGAGCACCGCCAGGGAGATCGCGGCCGCCGGTGCGAAAAGCGGAATCAAAAGTCCGGTGGCGCCTGCGATTTCGAGTACGCCGGTCAGTGAAACCATCGCGGCCGCATTGCGGAGCAGCGGGGGGACCATAGCGATCAGAGCGTCGCGACGCGGCTGCAAGAAGTGGGCGCTGGCGCTGAGGAGGAACATCGCGGCCAGGCCGATTCGGGCAGCGTGCGGCCACGAGTCGAGCCAGCCGGCTAAGCCCAGCCAGCCCGCAAAACGAGTCACGGACGTGACGATGAGGAATGCAATGATCGGCGCCATGAGGGGGCTCCTGAAGCGATGGCCGAGAGTAACTTGACAGTGGCTAGATTAGGTAGGGTCGCATAACTTGTCAACGACAAGATCGTCGGTGATCATCGAGGCATGCCCAAGAGCACGTACCACCATGGCGATCTCAAGACCACGCTGCTCGAGGCCGCCGCCGACCAGGTAGCGACCGAAGGGATCGACTCGATCTCCCTGCGGGCCCTGGCTCAGCGCGCGGGCGTTTCGCACGCCGCTCCGGCTCACCATTTCGGCAACCGTCAGGGCTTGTTCACCGAACTGGCCATCGAGGGCTACGGCTTGCTCGAGCAGGAGTTGCACTCCGCCGCAGGCGATTTCCGGGAGATGGCCGTCGCCTACATCCGCTTCGCCCGCCGCTACCCCGGTCATTTCGATATCATGTTCCGTCGCGACCTGCTCGATACGGACGACGAGCGTCTGATCGCAGCCAATGAGGGATCGGGTCGCGAATTGCGTACCGGCGTCGACGAATTGGACGGCCCGGTGGCCGATCAGAAGGCGGCGCAGCTCGCCGCGTGGTCCCTGGTTCACGGCTTGGCCGCCCTATGGCGCGCAGGCACGCTCGTCGACTCGGAACTCGGCGGCGAGGATCCCGAGGAACTGGCCCGCCGCATGGTCGCCGCCGTCGAACTCAAGTAGAGCCAGGCACCTCTGAACTCCCTGTCGCGGCTGAACTGGCAGTGGCAGGTTTCGGCGACGCATAGCAGTTCGGTCGCAGCTGGTTCGGCGCCGTGCACCGCTGCTCCGAGTAGGCCCTACAGCCTCAAGTTGCGCTCAAGGTCGTCACCAGCACGCCGTCCGGGCTCGCCGGCGCCTCGGCCACATACGCACGCAATCACGCAGCTCGTCGGCAACCCCGCGGGACCGGTTGAGGAAATGCTGCAACCCGCCCGGCTTCACCACCCCGGCCGCCTCCGCCAGTTGCCAGGAATTCTTCCGCTCCACCGGCGCCAGCAAACCGGTTCGCCGGGATCGGCGACTCGACGAGCTGCCGATCGACCACCAGGTGTCCGCGGTCACGGAGATCCACGCTCATCTGGACGTGTTGACCATGCTGGGTTGGGTGAGCTGCACCTACCACGCCGATGTACGCAACTACGCACTCAGCGCGCAATCCGCCGTATGCAACGGGATTTTCTCGGCAAGGTCGAATCTCACCGGAGCCGTGTACACGTTCGACGATGAGATTCGCGTGCCGATTGGGCGAATTCGTGGCAATAGTCGCGTGAGTCCCCAACGGATCAGCGGCATCTGGCCACGCGCAAATGGGAACCTTGTGCTGCGTCTCCGGTTGCTGGACTGCTGAGAAGGGCACCGAGAAGATCTCCGCAGGAGACTAGTCTCTGCACGGGATGTGCCAAAACCGTCCTCCCCGCAGGCCGAGTGCCCTTGCGAGCAGCATTTCAGGAGCCTTTCGGGCTTCGTTTCACGGTGACGAAAGTATGACAAGATCTGCGGTGGTGGCAATTTGGACCGAGTCGCCGACGCCCAGGGCCTAGGGTTGCTGCCATGGCGAACGCTTCCGCGACAAGGGTCGCGCGCGCTGTCTCGATTCGGATGGACGGTTACTGCGCCCTGGCTGCCTTCCTACTTGTAGTCGCGGCCTTCCTGATGCCGCGAATCAAGGGCAAACCATGGTTGGACAGGCTGTACGCGGGCGCTGCCCCCATTTTCGGAAACTGGTTGCCGCACATCGGCTGGGGCACCGTCCCGGCGGTCGCTATCGCGGCCGGGGTGGTGCGCTTCGGGCCTGACGTGGCCCGCCGCCTGACGTGGCGTCCGTTGCTGTGGTCCACCTGGGCGACCGCTGCGGCCTGGGCTTTCGCACTGGCCATGATCGACGGTTGGCAACGCGGTTTCGCCGGTCGGCTCACCACTCGAGACGAGTACCTGTACGAGGTGCCTGGCGTCCACGACATCGGGGCCATGCTGCGCGAATTCTCCGGCCGCATTCTGGACTTCCAGCCCGACTCCTGGACTACTCACGTCTCCGGTCACCCGCCTGGCGCACTGCTGACGTTTGTGCTGCTGGACCGGATCGGCCTAGGTGGCGGCGCCTGGGCCGGGCTGCTGTGCACACTCGCTGGAACCAGCGCGGCGGCCGCCGTCGCGGTCACGGTGCGCGCCCTGGGCTCGGAGCATCGCGCCAGGGCCGCAACGCCGTTCCTGGCGCTGATGCCTGCTGTCATCTGGATCGCGGTCTCTGCCGATGGGTTGTTTGCAGGCGTAAGTGCCTGGGGCATAGCACTTCTGGCGATAGCAACCCGCTTGGGCCGCGCGTGGATCGCCAGCGCGCTCGCCTCGGGCCTGCTCCTCGGCTTCACCCTGTTCCTGAGTTACGGTCTTGTGCTGATAGCGATTCCGGCCGTTGCAGTCTTGGTCTCACGCTCCTTCCGCCCCGGTCTCCCGGCCCTCGTGGGCGTTATCTCTGTAGTCGCAGTGTTCGCCGCTGCCGGATTTTGGTGGCCCACCGGCTACCACTTGGTGGTCCAGCGCTATTACCAGGGCATAGCCACCGAACGCCCCGACTCCTACTGGATTTGGGGCAATATCGCCGCCACGGTCTGCGCAGTCGGCCTCGCCACCGCTGCGGCTACCTGCCGAGTCCTAGTAGAATTCGAGATTTTGCCCTTGGCTCCCCTCCGAATTTGGTTTCCCCGCTGGCGTTCCATGGTCGACCCCGCCGCCCTCATGGCCGCGGCCAGCATCATCGCCCTCCTCGCCGCCGACCTCAGTGGTCTCAGCAAGGCGGAAACCGAACGCATCTGGCTCCCGTTCGATGTCTGGGTCCTGGCCGCCACCGCGCTCCTCCCGCGCCGTAGCGTCCGCTTCTGGCTCACCATCCAAGCCGCCGGCGCGCTACTACTCGTCCACGTGATCCTCACGAACTGGTAGTACCGGCAGTTCGTCCTTTCGCGCCGTTTTAGATGATCCCCGGCCACCACCTACACGACGCCGGGCGGCCGCTGGTCCGTTCCGGCGGTCGAGGTCGCGTTTGGGTTGGGTGTGCTGGTTGCGCCAGCGTAGGTAGTCGCCGATCGGACGGTGCCGCCGGCGGCGAATGCTATCGACATCGAGGCGATGATTCTGCGCGTCATGGTCGCTCTCGTTTATGGGTGGGTCGGTGATGTCACCGGAGGCGGGCCTCGCAGTCCTCGAACTCCGCGCCGGTCGCCAGGCAGTCGGCGAGACCGCTCTGGATGTCTCCATTGGTGGGTGGCTCGCCGCACAGGAGCCCGCAGAGCAGGTAGTTCGGCACGTAGGTGCCATCGGGCCAGCGGCAGGCTTGAGCATCGCAGGTGTAGCGGCGCGAATTGGGGTCGTGGGGCATGGGATCGCGGGTGTAGGACCACACGAAGGCGTCGGTGGATTGGACTTGGGTGCAGTAGACGGTATGGCCGTCGGCGAGATGGCTGCTGGCTCCGTGGTCGGTGCAATAGTGGTTCAATTCCGTCGCGGGCGCCGCGGTTGCCGGCGCGCACGGCGTAGCCGCGGTGATCGCTGGAGCGAGTAGTGCGGAGGCGACGAGGGCCAGTAACCGGTAGACGAATGTTGTGCGGGTGGGCGTAGGCATGGATGGACCCCCTTGATTGATTTCGGCGACGCGGGTGATGAATCGAGATCGCTCTATGCGGGTCACCGAATCATCCTGCCTGGCAGAAGGGTTCGAGCTCCGAGTCTCCTGTGGTGCGTTCACACCGTACCTGCGGCTGCGAAAAGGGGTCCAGGCTATGCCGGTCAGCGGTTGTGACATTCTGTGCCATGACAGATTCGATGGGGGCTTGCATGGATAAGTGGCAGCTGTCACCTGATCGTGGAGCAGCAGTCCCTAACGCCAAAACGAAAACGCCTCAGCCGGTTGAGCTGAGGCGTTTTCGTCGTTTCTCCACGATCCCTATCCAAAGCTGCCAGTGGACGGGAGGCCGCTGGTCCCAGGCTTGTGGTAGTCGATGGCATAACTGTCACCCAAAGAGTGCAGTCGGCGATGTATCCCGCTTTGCGGTACGCCTTCACAGTGTCCTGGCACTTCGAGTAGCTGTAGATGGTGCGGGTGCGGTCCGCGCTCGCTGTCCCCTCCGCGGCGAGCAGTCCGACTGTAGCGAGGCCGACCAACAATCCAGCTTGCACAGTATGCGTCATTTCCAGTGACTTTCGTGTCGCGTGGTTTGTTGCGGTGCCTGTGCGGGATGGCGCTGCTAAACGGTTGCGGTTCAGCTCATCACCGCGTATTGCCCTCTTAGCCTTGATCCACAGATGAGGTTTCTGCGCTGTCCGGGCGCCTGCGGCGCGCGGACAGCGGGGTTTTGGGTGGCCGGTAGCTGCTGGTCT
>NZ_JBHZAF010000032.1:0-72151 GCF_042754085.1 Nocardia sp. NPDC059236 | reverse complement strand
CGAGGAGGGTGCTCACCGGCCGGCGGCTCGGCGACCAGCCTTCCCGACCCCGATCGCTACCGGGCCGGAATGAACTGATCGACTCCCATTAGGCGGATGAAGCTGCGGGGTATGCGTCCCCACGTGTCGGCTTCTACTCGGGCGTCGGCGAAGCTGGTCTGTGCCCCGTCTTCGGGTTGCATGCCGTAGTTGATCACCGTCAATGTCTGCTCGAGGGTGGCTTCGGGCATGTTGGTCAGCCGAAAGTCCTCCAGGGCCATGGGATCAGGGGAACGAAGGTTGAAGCGGATGAGGCCACGGGATACCGGTTCCATTCCCAGAAACAGTGAGTGGTCGGTGTTGGCACCACGTCGATGACGTGGGTGACGTTGTCCTGTACCGTGATCGCGGCCATCGGTGACGGTGACGCTGCGAACGCGGCAATATCCTGGGCCTGGTAGGTCAGTGGTATCGAAGCATCGAGACCATACGGAGCCGCTCACTGCGCTGCGAGCGAGTCCGCAAAGATGCTGGCGGTGCTCGCCCGCCGAGCGTCCGTCCGTGACCCAAGCCGCCAGACCACGAGCCGAACAGCAGCGATACTCGCTCTGAACCACACCACATTCGGCACTTCCGTGCACAGCTGGCGGGCCCGGTCGGGTGAGATGATCTCAGCTCGTCGATCTTTGGAGCGATCGCGCTGGCTGGTTCGGTCAGCGCGGTATGCGGTGCGGGCTCAGGCGGGCGGTGCGAGCAGACCCGTGACAAGGGCGCGCAGGCCCTGCTCGTAGGTGTCCCTGGCTGCGAGTTCCACGTAGCGTTCGCCGAGTGCGGCCAAGCGCGGCAGGGTTTCGGGGTCCAGTTCGGCGAACACCTTGTCGCGGAAGGTGATCCGGTCCGTGTCACGGCTGGCCGTGGAGGCGCGGACGATCAGGTTCCCCGCGGTGTAGTACCAGATCGTTCGGTAGACGTATACCGCATCGTCGGCGCTGAGGCCGCAGATCATCGCGGCGTCGACGATCGTCTCGCTGTACCAGAGCGCTGCGGGGGCAAAGAACTCGTCGCCGGTGAGGACCTCGACGATCCAGGGCACCTCGGCCAAGGTGGCGTGCATGGCCAGCGCAGTGACCACGATGCGATCCCGCGGGTCGGCGGGGAGTTCGGGGCGGCGCATTCCTGCGGCGATGTCCTCGAGGATGAGCAGGAGCAGTTCCTGCTTGTCGCGTACATGCCGGTAAACGGCCATCGGGGTCGCCCCCAGTTCCGTCGCAAGGCGGCGCATGGTCAGCGTCTCGACGCCCTGTGCCTCGACGAGGTCGCGCGCCGCGGACACGATCTGAGCGCGGGAGAGGCGGGAGGGGCGTCCGGTGCGAGTGCTCACTCGACCATCTTGGCACGAGGGTATCGACAGGTAGAGGATGCGTCGCGTACATTGTGTACGTGTACACAAAGTGCTCCGGATCTGCTGCGCTGGGTGCGATCGCCATGGCGCAGTTCATGATTGCGCTGGATATAGCGGTAGTGAATGTGGCGTTGCCGAGCATTCGCGCCACGCTCGGCGGGTGGGCTTCGGCCACCACGGCCACCACGGCCACCACCCTCACAGCTGCGGTCGCGCTGCTCCTCGCATTCATCTGGGTCGAAGCCCGCTGGGCGACCGCGCCCCTGATTCGGCTCGACCTGTTGCGAAGCCGTTGGGTATCGGGTGCGGACCTGTTCGTATTCTTCGCCGCCACAGCGCAATTCGCGGCATTCTACTTCGTATCGCTGTACATGCAGCAGGCGCTCGGCATGAGTCCGGCGGCGACGGGAGCAGCATTCGTCCCCTTCTCACTGGGCGTCATCATCGGCACGGTCATCGCCACTCGACTCGGCACGCAGTACTCTCCGCGCACACTGCTGATCCCCGGCGCGCTGATTGCAGCCGTGGGGTTCGGCTGGTTCGCGTTGATCAGTCCCGACGGGAATTTCGTAGCTGACGTACTCGGCCCGTCTGTGATCACAAGCATCGGATTCGGTCTGTGTCTGGCTCCTGTCGCCTCCGCCGCCACCATCGGCGTACTGATTCGAGATGCGGGCATAGCATCCGGGTTGCTCAGCAGCGCACGGCAACTCGGCGGCGCGATCGGCCTGACGGCATTGTCGACCCTGGCCGCCGGTCGCATCGGCACAGCCACCTCCGCAGCGGCGCTCACCAGCGGCTACGCCTTCGCCCTTGCTGTCGCCGCCGGACTGCTGGTGGTCGCGGCGGCCGTACTGCCCACCCGGCGGCGCACCGAATCAACCATCGCAACCCAGCTGCCGACTCCTGTGGCAGCAGAGTGACCAACTCGAAAGAAAGGAACAACACCAATGGAATCCGGCGTCATCAACTTGTTCGACCGCGGCGTGCGACTACTCGCCGACGGGCGACTGCTGACCGAGCAACGCCGCATGCAGGGCGATATGGACGGCTGGACAGTAGCCACGTTCCACGTCGAGACCGATGCGGATGTCCACGGCGACCTGTGGGAGATGCATCCCGCAGGTGATGAACTGGTGAGCGTGCTGACCGGTAGCGTCCGGATGTATCTGCGGCCCGAGACCATCGGCGCGACAGAGGATCTCGTCCGTTTGACAGCCGGCCACGCCTACGTCGTACCGCGCGGCCGTTGGCACCGTCTGGAACTGGACGAGCCGAGCGACTTGATGTCGATTGGGCCGCGCCGCGGTACCCAATTGGAGCACCGCGTGGTGTGACGACTCATACCGAGCTCCGTCCCGCCTGGATCCTTTCCAGACGGGACGGAGGCATGCCTGGCAGCAAGCGACTGCTGCCCCCAACCACATCTCGCCGACTCCCTGGAAAGCGCCCAGCGGCGGTCTCACGAATGTCACATAATCGGCTACTTGGAGCTCCTAACAGGTTCGGTCAGTTGGCATTGGATTCTGTTGCAGTGCAGGATGTTTCGGTGTGACAGCCGCAGCCCCTGGATCGTGGATGACGAGTTGTGGGCGGTAATTGAACCGCTACTGCCGACGAAACTGGCCGGGGCACCGGGACCGCCGCAGATGGACAGCCGACGGGTGCTGCAGGGGATCTTGTTCGTGCTGATCACCGGGATCGGGTGGGAAGACCTCCCCCAGGAACGCCAAATACCCCATCGGCAACGGCTTCGGCGGCAGCCCCTGGGCCTGCAACTACTGGCACCACCCGCCGAAGCAGGAACCGGTCCGGATCGGCGACAACGGCCCGGCCGATATCCTGCTGCTGCAGGATCTCTTCGACCCGTCGACTCCGTATTCCGGTGCCCGCCAAACCCTGACGGCCCTGGGCACGCGGGCCGCGATGGTAACAGTCGAAAACACCGGTCACGGAGTCGATTTCAGCAATTCGTGCGTCCAGGCCGCCCTGATCTCCTTATTCGCCGGCGGCCATCTACCCACCGGCGACCCCACCTGTCGATAGGCAGCGATCCCGGAAACCGGGGAGACAAATCGGTGGAGGCTGTGTACTGTCTGCCCTACCACAACTGAAGATGCCATTGACGCGTAGCGGGAGAGCCTCCTTCGAGGAGGTGCCGTAGGAGCAACTTCCTCCCCGGGAATCTCTCAGGCCCCAGTACCGCAGCGCAGAGGCAACTCTGGAGAACAGGACCGGTCGCACAACCGGGACTTACCGAAGGTGTAGAGCACGACCGTAATAAGGTGTGCCCGGACTCTCAGGTTTCAAGGACAGAGCGGGGAGGTGTTCCCTAGTCGTTGTCCGGCGCGGTCCGGACATCATCGAAGCCGGAGTCACCTCGTGCCTGACCAACCACGCGATCCCATTTCCTCACTAGTCGGGGAGTTTCCGGCGCGCCACATCGGCCCGAATAAACCCGCAGCCCAGCATATGCTCGACACCCTCGGATACCCGAGTCTCAACGAACTGATCGACGCAGCTGTGCCGGACCAAATCCGAAGCGGCACAATCCTGAACCTTCCGGCCGCACGCAGCGAGGAGCAAGTTCTTTCCGACCTGCGCGCGCTGGCGGAGCGCAATCAGAAGCGCGTGCAAATGATCGGCCTCGGGTACTTCGACACCGTCACTCCAGCGGTGCTGCGACGCAACATGCTCGAGTCTCCGGCCTGGTACACCGCCTACACGCCGTACCAGCCGGAGATTTCCCAGGGCCGACTCGAAGCGCTGCTGACCTTCCAAACGGTCATCGAAAACCTCACCGCACTACCGATCGCAGGAGCATCGCTCCTGGATGAGGCCACCGCGGTGATGGAGGCGGTGCTGCTGATGCGCCGCGCGAACAAGACGAAATCGTCGACACCACGGGTGATCGTCGACGCCGAAACCCTCCCTCAGACCCTGGCCGTGGTGCACGGCCGCGCCAAGGCCATCGGCATCGATGTCGAGGTAGCAGACCTGGCAGCGGGGCTCCCCGAAGGCGACTTCTTCGGCCTGGTGCTCCAAGCGCCGGGAACCAGCGGCGTCGTGCGCGACCACGGACCGGTCATCGCGGAGGCGAAGGACCGCGGTGCGCTGACCACGGTCGCCGCCGATCTGCTGTCGCTCACCCTGCTCACCCCGCCCGGAGAGCAGGGTGCGGACATCGCCGTCGGCTCGGCTCAACGTTTCGGTGTGCCGCTGTTCTTCGGCGGTCCGCACGCCGGTTATATGGCCGTGCGTGACGGGCTCGAGCGGATGCTGCCCGGTCGACTGGTCGGTGTGTCCGTCGATGTCGAGGGCAACCCGGCTTACCGGCTCGCGCTGCAGACTCGCGAGCAACACATCCGCCGTGACAAGGCCACCAGCAACATCTGCACCGCTCAGGCGCTGCTCGCGAACGTCGCCGCGATGTACGCGGTGTACCACGGCCCGGAAGGTTTGCGCGCCATCGCCGAACGCATCCACGCGCACGCAACCGCACTCGCGGCCGGTCTGCGCTCCGCCGGCCATGACGTCGTGCACCAGCGCTTCTTCGACACCGTCCTCGTTCACGTCCCCGACGCCGCGCGGGGCATCGTCGACCGCGCCGACCGCGACGGGATCAACCTGCGCTACGTCGACGCCGACCACGTCGCCATTGCCTGCGACGAGTGCACCACCGACGACATTGTTGCTCGGGTTCTGGCGGTGTTCGGCGCCGCCGTCCAACTGGGGTCAGCATCTGCGCTCGATGACACGCTGCGCAGAACCACCAGCTACCTGCGGCACGCGGTCTTCCACTCACACCGCTCCGAGACCGCGATGCTCCGCTTCCTGCGCGCGCTCTCCGACAAGGACCTCGCCCTGGACCGCACGATGATTCCGCTGGGCTCGTGCACCATGAAGCTGAACTCGGCAGTGGAGATGGAACCGATCAGCTGGCCCGGGTTCGCCTCCATCCACCCGTACGCACCCATCGAGCAGACCAGCGGATACCTCGAGCTGATTCGAGGCCTGGAGCAGTGGCTGAGCGAAATCACCGGCTATGACCGAGTCTCGTTGCAGCCCAACGCCGGATCCCAGGGTGAACTCGCCGGTCTGCTCGCGATCAACGGCTACCACGAGAGCTGCGGCGACACTGACCGCGACATCTGCCTGATCCCGCAGTCTGCACACGGCACCAACGCCGCCTCTGCGGTACTGGCCGGCATGCGCGTCGTCGTCGTCGCCACGGCGGAGAACGGCAACATCGACCTCGACGACCTGCGAGCCAAGATCGCCGCCCACGAGGGCAGGATCGCCGCGATCATGCTCACCTACCCCTCCACCCACGGGGTGTATGAGACCGACGTGCGCACCGTGTGCGACCTCGTCCACATCGCGGGAGGACAGGTCTACGTCGACGGCGCGAACCTCAACGCACTCGTCGGCCTGGCCAAGCCCGGTCAGTTCGGTGGAGACGTCTCCCACCTGAACCTGCACAAAACGTTCTGCATACCGCATGGCGGTGGTGGCCCAGGTGTCGGTCCGGTCGCGGTACGCAAGCACCTCGCCCCCTTCCTGCCCGGTAACCCGCTCGGCACCGACGAGCTCGGCGTTCCGGTATCGGCCGCCAACTACGGATCCGCAGGCATTCTTCCGATCACGTGGGCGTACATCGCGTTGATGGGGCCGGACGGACTGACCCAGGCGACCAAGAACGCGGTCCTTGCCGCGAACTACGTCGCCAAGGCACTCGACGAGTACTTCCCCGTCCTCTACACCGGCCCTGGTGGCCTGGTCGCGCACGAGTGCATCCTCGACCTGCGCCCACTGACGAAGGCCACCGGCGTCACGGCCGAAGACGTCGCGAAACGGTTGATCGACTACGGCTTCCACGCCCCAACTCTGTCGTTCCCCGTCAACGGCACCCTGATGGTGGAGCCGACCGAATCCGAGGACCTAACCGAGCTCGACCGGTTCATCGAGGCGATGATCTCTATCCGCCGCGAGATCGACCTCGTCGGAGAGGGGGTGTGGCCGCTCGACCGCAGTCCCCTGCGGCAGGCCCCGCACACAGCGGAACAGGTCACCGCCGACGCCTGGGACCTGCCCTACCCGCGCCACACCGCCGCCTACCCGGTCGCATCCCTGCGATCCGGCAAGTACTGGCCTCCGGTCCGACGCATCGACGGTGTCCACGGCGACCGCAACCTCGTCTGCTCGTGCCCGGCGCCCGAGGCCTTTGAGACCGCCACCGCACCGAAGCAGGAGACCTTCGCATGACCACCACAGTGACCCCCGTGTCGCCACTGCTCGGTGAACACCTCGCCCTCGGTGCGAGCTTCACCGACTTCGCTGGGTGGCAGATGCCGCTCAAGTACGACAGTGAACTGGCCGAGCACCGCGCGGTGCGTACCTCGGCGGGTCTGTTCGATCTGTCCCACATGGGGGAGATCGACATCGCCGGCACCGACGCCGGCACCCTCCTCGACTACGCACTGGTCGGCGAGTTGTCGAAGATCGCTGTCGGCCGTGCCAAGTACTCACTGCTGTGCAACCCCGACGGCGGTGTGATCGACGACCTCGTCGTCTATCGGCTGGCCGACGACCAATTCCTTGTCGTCGCCAACGCCGCCAATGCACCCACCGTGTTCGGTGAACTCGCCGCCCGAGCTGAGGGGCTCGATGTAGCGGTCACCGACCGCTCGACCAAAACCGCGCTGATCGCCGTGCAGGGCCCGGCCTCCCAAGAGATCATCACCGCTCTCGTCCCGGAGAAGCAGGCTCAACTGGTCGCCGACCTGAAGTACTACGCAGCCACTCCGGCCGAGGTCGCCGGTCTGCAGGTACTACTCGCCCGCACCGGCTACACCGGCGAGGACGGCTTCGAGCTGTATATACCGAACGCCCGCGCCGTACTGCTGTGGCAGGCGCTCCTGACCGTCACCACCGCGCACGGCGGTGTACCTGCCGGGCTAGCCTGCCGCGACACCCTCCGGCTCGAAGCAGGGATGGCGCTCTACGGTCACGAACTGACCCTCGACACCAACCCGTACGACGCCGGGCTCGGGAAGGTCGTCCGCCTGAACAAGAACTTCGTCGGCCGCGACGCGCTGCAAGAGCTCTCCGAAAAGACACCCCAGCGCCGACTCGTCGGACTCGCCGGCACCGGACGCCGCGCCGCACGCGCCGACTACACCGTCCATGACGGCGCGGGCGACCTGCCGATCGGGACCGTCACGTCCGGAGCCCTATCACCTACGTTGGGTCACCTGATCGCCCTGGCGTTCGTCGACGTCACGCACAGCGAACCCGGCACCGCCGTCACGGTCGACATCCGCGGCAAGCTCGAACATTTCACGATCACCCCGTTGCCGTTCTACCGCCGCTCCTGATCTCGTTCCGGATCGCGATCTGCGTACCACCTGCACCGGGTCGGCCCCTCCACTACCGCTTCATCGTTGAAGCCTCATCCACTAGGTGTCCTCATGTCCTCCCATGCCATTCCCAATGACCGCAGCTACACCGACGACCACGAATGGGTCCTCCTCGCCCCGGGCGAGCCGCTGCCGGACAGCCCCGTCCGAGTCGGCATCACCTCGGTCGCCGTCGACTCCCTCGGTGAGCTCGTGTTCGTCGACCTGCCCAAAGTCGGCACCGAGATCGTCGCGGGCGAAGCCTGCGGCGAGGTGGAATCGACCAAAACCGTCTCGGAGCTTTTCCCGCCGGTCAGCGGACGCGTCACGCTCGTCAACACCGCCGTGGTCGAGAACCCCGAACTCGTCACCGCCGACCCCTACGGCGAGGGCTGGCTGTTCGCGGTCCAGCCGACCGGTACCGGAGAGCTGCTCACCGCCGCTGAGTATGCGGAAAAGAACGGAGTGAACGCATGAGCGTCCTGGACCAGCGTCTCGCCGACTTCGATCCCGAGATCGCTACGTTGATCGGCAAGGAACTCGAGCGCCAGCGCACCGGCCTGGAAATGATCGCCTCGGAAAACCACGCGCCCATCGCGGTCATGGAAGCGCAGGGCTCGGTCCTGACCAACAAGTACGCCGAAGGCTATCCGGGGCGGCGCTACTACGGTGGCTGCGAGCATGTCGACGTCATCGAGCAGATCGCGATCGACCGCATCAAGACTCTGTTCGGCGCCGAATTCGCCAACGTCCAGCCCCACTCGGGCGCCACCGCGAACGCGTCGGTGATGCATGCGCTGATCAAGCCAGGCGACACCATCCTCGGCCTGTCCCTTGCCGACGGCGGTCACCTGACCCACGGCATGCGGCTGAACTTCTCCGGCAAGCTCTACAACGTCGCCGCCTACGGGGTGTCCGAGCAGGACTACCGCATCGACATGGACGCCGTCGCGGCAGCCGCACGCGAGCACCGCCCCCGGCTGATCATCGCTGGCTGGTCCGCCTACCCGCGCCACCTCGATTTCGCGCGATTCCGGGAGATCGCCGACGAGGTCGGCGCCTACCTCATGGTCGATATGGCGCACTTCGCCGGTCTGGTGGCCACCGGGCTGCACCCGTCACCGGTGCCACACGCCCACGTGGTGACCTCGACGACACACAAGACCCTCGGCGGCCCCCGTGGCGGCATCATCCTCACCAACGACGCCGACATCGCCAAGAAGATCAACTCCGCGGTTTTCCCCGGCCAGCAGGGCGGTCCGCTCGAACACGTGATCGCAGGCAAAGCCACCGCCTTCAAGATGGCGGCCGAGCCCGAGTTCGCGCAACGGCAACAGCGGGTACTCGACGGTGCGAAGGTGCTTGCCGAGAGACTGAGCCAGCCCGACGTCAAGAACGTCGGCATCAGCGTCCTCACCGGCGGCACCGACGTCCACCTGGTGCTCGTCGACCTGCGCGACGCGGCCATCAACGGCCGAGAAGCCGAAGACCGCCTCGACGCGATCGGAATCACCGTCAACCGCAACGCGGTTCCCTTCGACCCGCGCCCACCGATGGTCACCTCGGGTCTGCGGATCGGTACCCCGGCGCTGGCTGCGCGTGGCTTCGACCACGACGACTTCGAAATCGTCGCCGATCTCATCGCGCGCGCACTCATCGCGAGCGAAGGTGCAGACACCTCGGCGCTCGCCGACAGTGTCCGCGCACTCGCCGCCAAGCACCCCCTCTACCCGAAGCTGTAACCCGATGACTATCAGTGTGTTCGACTTGTTCTCAGTAGGGATCGGACCGTCGAGCTCACACACGGTCGGACCGATGAGGGCTGCGGTCCGGTTCGTTGCGCACCTCGACGAGACCGATCTGCTCCCGGACGTCGCCGGTGTCCGCGTGGACCTATACGGGTCTCTGGCGGCCACCGGCGCGGGGCACGGCACGATGCCCGCCATCCTCCTCGGGCTCGAGGGCTATCGCCCCGACGAGATCGAGACCGACATGATGGAGCGCAGGCTCGCCGAGGTCCGAGCGGCGCGACGGATCCGGCTCGGCGGTGTCGTCGATGTCCCCCTCGCCGAGGACGAGATGGCCCTGCATCCCAGGACATTCCTAGATTTTCACCCCAACGCGATGGCGTTAACCGCGGTCGGCCGGGACGACCGTGTACTGCACACACAGACCTACTACTCGATCGGCGGCGGCTTCGTCGTCACCTGCGACGACACCCAAGCTCAGTCGGAGCCCCCGGCCACCGAGTTCTCCTTCGGATCAGGCCGCGAGTTGCTCGATCTGACCTCGCACTTCGGGATCACGATCAGCGACGTGATGCTTGCACACGAGTGCGCCAGCCGACGCGAGCACCAAGTGCGGGAACAGCTTCTGCACATTCGCGACGTCATGGTCGCCTGCCAGAAGCGAGGCATCGCGCGCGTTGGCTACTTACCAGGAAGTCTTCACGTTCGCCGCCGAGCGAAGGACTGGTACGAACGCCTCTGTGCTGAGGACCCGGATCGTGACCCGGCCCTCGCCGAGGACTGGGTGAACTTGGTGGCCCTGGCTGTGAACGAAGAAAACGCCTCGGGTGGCCGTATCGTCACCGCGCCAACGAACGGCGCTGCCGGCATCATCCCGGCGGTGCTGCACTACGCCGTGCACTACACCGAGGCAGGCAAGACCGATCCTGACGAGACAGCTGTCCGGTTCCTGCTCGCTGCCGGTGCCATCGGCTCGCTCTACAAGGAACAGGCATCGATCTCCGGTGCGGAGGTCGGATGTCAAGGCGAGGTGGGATCGGCTGCGTCCATGGCTGCAGCCGGACTTGCCGAGATCCTGGGCGGCACACCCGAACAGGTGGAGAATGCTGCCGAGATCGCGATGGAGCACAGCTTAGGGCTCACGTGTGACCCAATCGGCGGACTCGTCCAGATTCCCTGCATAGAGCGCAACGCCATTTCGGCCGGGAAGGCCATCAATGCCGCGCGCATGGCGATGCGGGGGGACGGAACCCACCGGGTGAGTCTGGATCAGGTGATCGAGACGATGCGCTCCACCGGCGCCGACATGAGCTCGAAATACAAGGAGACCTCGACGGGTGGTCTCGCCGTAAATGTCTCGGTGAACCTGGTCGAGTGTTGACCGATTGCACGACAAGGGATTGATATGACCGCAAACACGCAATTTAACTCTACGGGTGCCGAGGGGCTGGAATGCTCTCGGACAGTAAGGTTTTGATTTCTCAGGCCCTTCCGTTCCTTTCGAACCAGGCGGACTCTACTTCATTCGGTGTGTGGTAGTCACTCGCGGAGTGGAGCCTGATCTGGTTGTAGCGCAAATCGATATAGGCGGTGATATCGCCGTGTGCGCGGTCTCGTGTCCGGTAGCGGACGCGATGCACGCGTTCATTCTTCGGAGTGGCGTTGAACGATTCGGCCCACGCGTTGTCGAAGCATTATCCGGTGCTTACGGCAGAATGGCGGATACCGAGTTTCGCAGTCGCCCGGGTGAATTCGGCAGACAGGTATTGGCCGTATTCAACTGATCGTGGCAACACCTTGATCTTGGAGGTGTTGGCATGGGAGTTTTTCAGCGGCAGAAGAGAGTTCGTGAGTATCGGTGCCAGATGGCCTCCCCGGGCCGGCCGACAGTTGCGTGGCGTGAGGATCGCGTCCGGTTCTGGGCGGCGATCGCTCGTAGTGCCATGACCGAGGACGCAGCAGCCGAGGCGGGGGTGTCTTCGCCGGTCGGATTCCGATGGTTCCGTCATGCTAGCGGCGTGAATCCTCTTCTTAATCATACTGTTTCGGGACAATATCTGTACTTGCGGACCATCCAGACCGAGATCACCGCTATCGTCACCCTCGAACGCAACCAACCCCTTCCGAACTGCTGCGCACCGTACTGCCGGGATGAAGCCCCGGCGGCGACAACCCCGTCCGGTAACTACCCAACACCGGGATCGGTTCTACCGCTTTACCGCTTGTCCTGCACTTCTGGTCGCCGTTGTTCGGTGGGGATACGCTGTCCGTTAACAAGGAGTTAACGCATCTTGGTAGGTGTCGGGTACACCGGCGGATATGGGCAGCCGATGAATGAGCGGGATCCGTTCCGAACGATCCGTGACGTGTCAGTGCCGGTCACGGAGGAATTGGCCGCGGCCGGATTCGAGGATGCCGACGAGATCGGGCGGGGCGGGTTCGGTGTGGTCTATCGCTGTACCCAGGCGGAGCTGGACCGGACGGTGGCAGTGAAGGTGTTGACCGTCGAGCTGGACACGGAGAGTCGGGCGCGTTTTTTCCGGGAGCAGCGGGCGATGGGCCGGTTGACGGGTCATCCGAATATCGTCACGATATTGCAGGCGAGCACCACCGCGAGTGGACGGCCCTATCTGGTGATGCCGTATCACCCGTTGGACTCCTTGGACGCCCGCATCCGTGGGCAGGGTCCGCTGCCGGTGGAGACCGTGTTGTGGATCGGTGTGAAGATCGCCGGGGCGCTGGAGACCGCGCATCGCCTGGGCATCCTGCATCGAGACGTGAAACCAGGCAATATCCTCCTCACCGATTACGGCGAGCCCGCGCTGACAGACTTCGGAATCGCGCGCATCACTGGCGGATTCCAGACCACATCGGGCACCCTGACTGGATCCCCAGCGTTCACCGCCCCGGAGGTGCTGGAAGGCGAGGCTCCCACGCCGGCTGCAGACGTGTACGGGTTGGGGGCCACCTTGTTCTGTGCGTTGACCGGGCATGCGGCGTTCGAACGGCACAGCGGGGAGAACGTGGTCACTCAGTTCCTGCGGATCACCACCCAGCCGGTGCCGAACCTGCGCGAGCACGGCATCGCTGACGACATATCCACGATCGTATCGACGGCGATGAACCGTGACCCGCACCAGCGGCCCTCGCCGACCGCGCTAGGGGAAGCACTCCGGCAAGCACAGCGCAACCATGGATTCGCCGTCGATGAGATGGCATTACACGGCCAATCCGACCGCGAGCTCCGGGACCGCAAACCCGCCACCCCGGAGTGGCGCCCGCAGGCGGCGGCAGTGGGTCGTCGCACCACGGGCCTTCTGCCACTGGAGTTGACCAGCTTCGTCGACCGCCGGGCCGAGCTGGCGGAGGTGAAGAATCTGCTGTCCTCGGCCCGGCTGGTGACGTTGACCGGGATCGGCGGGATCGGCAAAACCCGGCTGGCGCTGCGAGCCGCGACGACCGCGCGTCGGGAGTTCGCCGACGGGATATGGCTAGTCGAACTGGCCGACATCTCCGACCCCGCACTGCTGGTCGGCGTGATTGCAGCCAGCCTCGGACTGCGCGACGATTCAGCGCGACCGCTGCCGCAGGTTGTGGTCGACTTCCTGTCCACGCGCAAGTCGCTGCTGGTCCTGGACAACTGCGAACAACTGGTCGCGGCCGTGGCCGAGTCGGTCGAAACCTGGCTACAGGCCTGTCCACATCTGCGAATCTTGGCCACAAGCCGCGAACCGCTCGATATCGCCGGAGAGTCGGTACTGCGGGTGCCGCCGCTGACCGTGCCGAGCCCGAACCAGGAAACGCCGCTGCGTGGACTGCCCCGCTACGATGCGGTCACCTTGTTCGCCGACCGCGCGACCGCAGTCGTGTCAAGTTTCGAACTCACCGACGACAACAAGGACACCATCGCCCGCATCTGCGCCCGGCTGGATGGACTGCCACTGGCGATCGAGCTCGCCGCAGCCCGGATGCGAACGATGTCCCCCGAACAGATCCTGCAACGCCTGGACGACCGCTACGCCCTATTGACACGTGGCAGTCGCACCGCACCCACACGTCAACAGACCCTGCGATGGTCCATCGACTGGAGCTACCAGCTGTGCACCCCGGCCGAACAACGGCTGTGGGCGCGACTATCAGTGTTCACTGGAGGCTTCGAACTCGATGCCGCCGAACAAATCTGCGGCACCGACCTGGCAGCGGACAGCCCGCTCGATGTGCTGTCCACACTCGTGGACAAGTCGATCGTGATCCGAGACGAATCCCACGGCGTGGTGCGGTTCCGAATGCTCGAGACGGTCCAGGATTTCGGTCGGCAAAAGGTACGTGAGTCCGGTGAGGATCAGCTGGTGCGAAGCAAGCACCGCGACTGGTATCGGCGGCTGGCGCTGGAGGCGGAGGCGGGGTGGATCAGCGACCGGCAGCCGTACTGGTTCGCCAGGCTCGACCGCGAACTACCGAATCTACGCGACGCGCTCGAACACTGCCTGGCGGAAAACTCCGAGGAAGCGGCGGAAGCCGGGCTACAGACCGCCGCCGCACTATATATGTTCTGGATTTTCCCAGGTCTATACGGCGAAGCTCGGCGCTGGATCGAGCGGGTCCTTAACCACCCTGCCCGGCAATCCACACCCGACCGTGTCAGGGCGCTCTATGCAGGCTGCTGCCTGGCAGCGATGCAGGGCGATTTGCCAGCAGCGACGCCCCTGTTGGAACAGGGACTCGTGCTCGCCGAACAGGACCCCACTCCGATGACCCAAGCGCTGATCGCCCACGCCGACGGCGCCGTAGCGCTCTACCGCGGTGAGATTGCCCGCGCAACCTCATCCCTCAAACGCGCCGTCGAAATGCTCAGCCCGAATCCGCGAGGATATCTCTATCTTGCTGCTCTGACCCTGCTCGGTTGGGCGCACGAGCTGGCCGGCGACACGCAACGGGCGATCGAGTATCACCGACAAGTGCTTTCCATCACCCAAACGTGCGGCGAACTACTCTTCCAGTCGACGGCGTTGTGGGGCATCGGCGTTGCCGCCTGGCAACAAGGTGAACGGTCTCGAGCAACTGAGCTGCTCGCGAATGCACTGCGCGTCAACCAGCGAATGCACAGCCCAGTTGTCGCCGCGGCGAGTCTCGAGTCGCTGGCCTGGACGGCCTGCGCCGACGGCGACGTCGAGCGTGCGGCCGTGCTCACGGGAGCCGCGCACGAAGTAGACCGGTCGGCGGGGGTCATTTCGAGCATCGTCCCAACAATGCGGCAGCATCACGACGAATGTGTCCGGCTGATGCGATCCGCCCTCGGGGCACGCGGATTCGAATCGGCCTTCCAGCACGGCCAAGCGATGGAAATGGATGCAGCCGTGGCCTACGCCCTCGGCGAGCAGCCCACCGACACGCAACTCACGTCGGGTCCTTTTGCGGAGCTGACCAAGCGTGAGCGGCAGGTCGCAGACCTCATCGCCCAAGGTTTCACAAACAAGCAGATCGCCGCCAAACTGGTGATCTCCCAACGCACCGCACAGGGGCACGTGGAACACATCCTGACCAAACTCGGATTCACCTCCCGCGCGCAGATCGCAGCCTGGATCGCAACAGACACCGAACAACAGAATCATCGACCTCCTGTCAACGACTGAACCGACCCGGCGGGGCGGGAGACTTGGCGGCGCAGAGACGGGCAATCGGGTATCTGTTGACGTCGCCGTAGCCCCAGTGGAGTTGGCACCCGCGCTGCCACGCCGCCATGGAAGCCGTTGTCCCCGTCCAGAACTTCATCTCCATCCCTAGCACGACAGTTGTATTTTGTTGTTCTGCAGCAGAGTTGCATCTGCGGTGGGTTGTCGTCCGTGCTGGATGATGTTGGGGGCGAGGATATTTCGGTCTGGAGATTGGGTTCCGATGGGGCGTTCGCTCGAGTGGCTGGGGTGTTCTATCGCGCGGAGCCACGGCGGTAGGCGCGGGCGTATCTGAACGGGTTGCTGGCGCCGGTGGAGCGGAAGAATTCCTGGCAGCTGGCGGAGGCGGCCGGGGTGGTGAAGCCGGGCGGATTGCATCCGTCGCCGAATCGGCCGCGCCGGCGTCGCGCCACGCGGGGCCGATCCGTCCCGGCGACAACTCCGGAACCCGCACTCCCACCGCTCGATCACCGTGCGCCAGTGCGGATTCCGGTACGAGGGCAATGCCAAGCCCGCCGCGGCCATGGCGACCAACAGGTCGGGATACCCGGCCTCGAAGATGATTCGCAACCGTGTACCCACCTGTGCGGCAGCACGATCGAGTTGTCGGCGTAGCCCGGACCTGGGACCGGTTGAGGAAATGCTAGATGTTCATCGAGCATGCCACGAGACTGACCGACGGGCAGCTCAGCTGACCGGATTCCGCGCTCCCGCATGGCGCCGACGAGCATCTGCCAGCCCGGTCCAGCGCCGCGCCCGCGGCGGGTCGAGATCGAATTGGTCGAGCACCCGCACCGCGATGTGGTCGACGATGTCGTCGACGGTTTCGGGGTTGTTGTAGAACGCAAGCATCGGCGGCACCATGCGGGCTCCCATGCGGCTCAGCGCCAGCATGTTCTCCAGATGTATGTCGTTGAGCGGGGTTTCGCGTGGCACCAGTACCAGACGGCGGCGCTCTTTGAGCACCACGTCCGCCGCCCTGGTGATGAGATTGTCGGCCAGACCGTGACGCACGGCGGCGAGGGTGCGCATACTGCAGGGCACGATGATCATGCCGTCGGTGCGGAAGGAACCCGAAGAGATGGCGGCTCCCTGCTCCCCGAGCTTGTAGGTGACATCCGCGAGCTCGCTCACCTCCCGCACCGACAGCGATGACTCCATCTCGATGGTCGAGTGTGCCCAGGTACTCAATACCAAATGTGTTTCCACCTCGGGCATTTCGTGCAGCATCTCGAGAATTCGCACAGCCAGTGGCGCACCCGTGGCACCTGTCACGCCGACGATGAGACGCCGGGTTGCCGTCTCCCTCATCAGATCCTCCGCATCAGGCGGTCCAGCAGATCGGCGACACGCCCCCATCGTTCGCGTTCGGCGAGCTCCGGTGACGCATGGAACATCATGGGGGTCAAGGCAATTCCGATATCGTCGCGCTTGTACTCGACGAGCTCGAACACGCAGCCGAGCAGGTCGCCGTCCTCGAGGCAGGAGATCATGCCCAGCTTGGCGTGGTGGCAGACTGTGCCCGCCACCGCGATCAAACCGGCAGCTCCGCTGCGATGCAGATTCGCCCGCGTGCGCGGGCTCGCCACCACGCCGAACAACCGGCTGCCGTCCGCCGCGGGCTCGAGTTCCGATCTCGACAGCAGCGCGCTGTGCGGGAACCCGTGCTCGTCGACCGAGAGGAACGGAAAGGCTTGCTCCCGCGCCTCCGGGTTAGGGAAGCCGCGCAGGAGCCCTGCGAGATCCTCGGGCAAGATGGCCATTGGCCTCACATACCTTTCCGTTTCGTCCCGGCCCCCGCGCCGCTTACAGCGGCAGGATCGCGTTCCACCTGTCGCGGATCTCGCCGCGGGCGGCGTCGTCGAAACGATTCGCCTTCGGGTAGGAGTCCTTCCAGGTGAAGGGCTTACAAGCATCGATCAGCACAATGCCCATCGACATGTCCCCGGCGGTTCGCTTCTCAGAAGACAGGCGCGGGTCGATGGCCGTGGTCAGCGTGCGCAGCGCATGAATCGTCTCTGCGGGATCGACCCGGGTGAACTGTGTCCACAGCACATGGTTGATATCGGTGATGTCGATATCCTCGTCCACAACAACGAAATACCGTTCCGTCCCGACGCCAACAGTGCTAGCCCAGTGGCTCTCACACAAGCCACCCTCATGGCGATGCCGTCCTCCTGATCGGTCATCGTTCCAGCACAGGCGAATTCGAAGATGGTGCATCAAGCTACGTCCAGGGCAAGCGGGCCGCGAAATTCAGCAGGTGCATCGCCAACTCGCCGGGTGCGGAAAGGAATGGGGAGTGTCCGGTGGACAAGGTGACAGTTTCGGTGATTCCGTCACGTCGGTACAGGGCCTTCTGAACGTCGGGGGGCAGGAGTGCGTCCTCCGAGGTGATCACCCCTAGTCGTGGAAGCGAAAGGTATCGGGTCGTCGGGGCGTCGACAAGGCCGGTGATGGTCGCGTTGGGTTCCGGGGTGAGGAGTCGGAGGGCCAGTGCGATGTCGGCGGCGTCGCAGTCGTTGTAGAAGAAGCTCGCCGCGGCCGCCGGGGCCAGGTCGAATGTTTGGTCGTCGGGGTTGGCCGAAAGATGGGGGCCCAGTCTCCCGAAGACACCGGCCAGGGCCGGATCGGTGGCGAGAGATTGCCCGCCCTCGACGACGTCTGCGGCAACGTACACGATTCCCGCGATCTTGTCCGCGTAGCGTTCCGCGGCGGTCTTCACCGTGACACCGCCCATCGAGTGGCCAACCAGTATCGCCTTGTCCGCCAGCGGATCCAGGACCGATCGGACCCGGTCGACGTAGGCGGACAGGCTCGCGCCCGCGACCGGTGTGCGGTCGATGCCGTGGCCCGGCAGGTCCGGTGTCACGACCACGTGGCCCAGGGATTCGAGAATGGGCACGACCTTGTACCAGCACCACGCGCCGTGACTTCCGCCGTGGATCAATACGAATGTGCTCATGCCGCCGCCCTATCCCTTGTTCCGGTCGCTGATCGGCGTGAGGTGCCACGCGGCGACCCGGTCCTTGATCCGGCGTTTGAGGTCTTCCGGATAGCTGGTCGCAAAGTCGCTTCGCAACGGAATGTCCTGTGGTGCAAGGTCGATCGGCCAGGTGCAGTCGAGCAGCACGTTCGCGCCGCCGACCCCGAGGGCGCGGTGCGGGCCCGGCGGCAGGTAGGGCTGCAAGGGTGCGTTGTAGAAGCCGGGGTAGACGTGGATGTCCCGTGCCGGATGGCATTTGGCCACGATGGCGTGCAGGACGGCGTCGGTGTCCATGGGGTCGACATCGGTGTTCACCACGATGACGTAGGGCGTGAGTTTGCTGCCGGCGGCGTCGGACCAGATGGTGGCGGCGATGCGCTGCGGAAGTCCCGCGATCGGAGTATCGGTCGAGACGACGACGGCCATCCCATTGCCGGCGCGCGGTACCCCGACCTTGTCGATGGGCAGCCTGGCCTGCAGCAGGGCGCGCTTGAAGTTCGCCGCCATCTGGATCTGCGGGAACACCATGTCCATCGGGATGCCCATGCTGCACGTCGGCAGAATCGCCCGGTCCCGATAGGTGACGGCGGTGACCCGCACGACCGGGGCGGGCGCCGGGTCGGAGACCAGGTAGCCCGGGTATTCGGCGAACGGCCCCTCGGGCAGGACATCGCCCGGGGACACCGTGCCCTCGACCACGATCTCGGCGTCGGCGGGGACGGTGAGATCGACGGTCTTGCACCGCACGAGTTCGACCGGGCGGCCGCGCATTCCGCCCGCGATGTCGACCTCCGAGACTCCGGGTGGCGCGCCTGGACCGCCCAGGATCGTGTAGAGCGGGTCACCGCCGAAGAACATGGCGTACGGCATGGGCCGGTCGTCGCGGTGGTAGGCGGCCATGATGCGGCCGCCGTGGTTGATCTGCGGATGCAGGGTGATGCCGAGCGCCCGGGGTCCGTGGATCATGCCGCGGTAGATGCCCCAGTTGGTCCAGTCGCTGTCGGGGTCCTTGGTGACGCTGACGCCGAAGGTGCCCAGATACCGGCCGCCGTCACCGGGGTGGCCGTGGATGGCGGGCAGTCCGGTGAGGTCCGCGTCATCGCCGAGCAGGACGTTCTGCTGGCACTCCCCCTCCGCGACGACGACGGGTTCGGTGGTGCGGCCGAATCGTTCGCGATAGCAGTCGATGATGTCGTGCACATCGGTGTCGGCGGGCAGGCCGAGCGCGATCGCGACACCCGGGAAGGTCGCGAACATATTGGCCGCCAAGCGCATTCCTGGAATCGAATCCTTGACGCGGCTGTAGATCGGTCCGGGAAGGCCGGATTCGAGGAGGTAGCGGTTGATGGCGCCGGCCTCGAGGTTCCAGTCGACGGGTTCGTCGATGCGATGCATCAGTCCCGCCGCGATGAGGGTGTCCAGAAAGTCACGGAAATCGGTGTGCGCTTGGTTCATCGGTCCTGCTCGGGAGTATGAGGGTGAATGGCGACGGCTACGGCCGCCACCAGGCCACGACGGCGTCCATGTCACCGTCGCCCGGCCCGGGGATATGGCGTGCGCCGGGAAATCGTTGTGCGGGTTCGGTATACGCGCGCTGCTGTACCAGGCGAGCGATATTGGCCCGGTAGATGTCGTCCACCTCGGCGTGTCGCCCGGGTTCACGGCTGAGCCAAAGATTGGCCGGATGGATCGGCCGGTCGTACATGCGCTGGAATAGCTCAGTGCGAATGTCCTTGAGCCAGTTCGAGTTCAGATTCATCATCCGATACTGGCGCAGCGCCTCGACGTCCACCGGCGCGGCGATGATCGTGTTGGCGCCCGACGTCACCCGCCCGATCACATGACCGTGATAGTCGACGATGTGCCCGTTGCCACCGGCGATATCCACGGGATGCTCAGCGGCGGGGCTGGAGTAGACCGGCCCGGTGTTCGGGCACACCATGTACACCCCGTTGAAGTGCGCGTGCGCCCGATTCTGCAGCAGCCAGGTGCCCCCGGCGTCCGGACCGGCCGCGGTCATCGGCACGGCCTCACTGGGCCGGTACACCACCTCGGCGCCGTTGAACGCCAGTGCCCGAACGGCTTCCGGGTACTCGCCGTCGCTGCAGCAAAGAGTGCCGATATTGCCGATGTCCGGGGTCCGTAGCACCGGATAGAAGGCGTCGATGCCGTCGCCGAACAGCTCGACCCACCGATCGTAGACATCGTGCGGGGTACACGAATGCTCCCGGCACCACACATGGTTCTTGGCGGCCCGATGGACGATCTCACCCTGCGGCGAGATCACCACCATGACATTGAAGAACCGGTCCGCGATGACCTCGGGCCAGCGGGCCTTGCACTGAACGATGAGATAGGTTTCGTACAGCCGGGCCAGCGCAGCGAGACGATCGGTCTCCGGGCCGGGTATATCGATGAAAAGCTCTCTGGCGCACCGGCTGTGCGGCAGATCGAAGATCTCGTCGGTGAAGCCGGTGAGGGCCCCTTCGGCCAGAGCGACGAGTTTCACCGGCAGATTGATGCCGACGACCGACACCGCCGCATGCATGGTCTCCTCGATCGTGTCGAGGTTGCGCGCGACGTGGTCGCGCGCCCCGATGCCGTGAACGATGGTCGACAACCCAACCGCCATATACGGTGCGACCGGTGCTGCCCCGGCGGCTCGGCCGCTCATTCCGCACCACACCAATCGATAGCGGCAACCGCGTATGTTTTGGCGGCACACACCAATTCGTCAATCGCGCACCGCTCGTCGACGGTATGAGCCACGGCGAGGGCACCCGGCCCCAGTCCGACGGCGGGGATGCCTGCTGCGGTGAACCACGTGAGATCGGTGGCCGACGGGAACGGCCGCACCTCGGGCACACCCGCGAAGGCGGTCTCGAGCGTGGCCCGTTCACGAGCCGCGCACACCGTCCGGGTGAACGGATGATCCCCGTTCGTGCGCCCGCCCGGATAGTGCATGGGCCAGTCGATGCGCGGCGGGTTGGCGCGCAGCCACGGGTCCTGCTGCGCGATGCCGGTGACCGTCTGCACGATCTCCGACTGGATCTCCGCCACCGGCGCCGCCGGCGGGTAGAAGATCGCGTAGTCGAGGGTGGTCTCGTCGGGAATGAACGCGACATTGCGGCTGCCGCGCGCACCGCCCTCGATCACATCGAGACCGATGGTGAATTGGCCCTTGTCGAACAGCGGATCGACCCGGCTCACCACCCACTCGTCCTCCAGCCGGCGCAACCCGTCGTGGATGCGCAGGGCCGCGTCGATCGCGCTGGCGGCAACGGGTTCGCCGGCATGCCCGGCCCGCATGTGGGACCGCATCGACGCGTGCGCCGAACGCCCGGTGACCGAGATGCGCATGACCAGCACACCGGGAGTCGCGGGCATGACGGTCAGCGGGACACGGGCGCCGGTGGGCTCGGCGATGATCGCCGCGTCCGCGGTGAAGCCGCGCTCGAGGACCGCGGAGGTCCCCATATGGTGTTCGAGATTCTCCTCGCCCGCCACGCCCTGCAGGATCAGGTCACCGCGCAGCCGCACCCCGGCCTGCCGTAATGCCATGGCGGCGAACGCCTGCGCGATCAGTCCGCCCTTCATGTCCACCGAGCCCCGGCCCCACACGTGGGTGTCGTCGACGAAGGCGGTGAACGGGTCGTGCGTCCACTGCGCGGTGTCGTCGGCCGGAACGACATCGACGTGGCCGTTGAAGATCAGCGACCGCCCGCCACCGCGCCCGCGCAGCACCCCGACGACATTGTCGCGGCCCGGGGCCTTGCCGAACAGTTCGGTCTCCGCCCCGGCCTGCCGGTACAGCCCGGCCAGCAGCCCGGAGACCGCCGATTCGCCGCCTACCAGGTCGTCGTAGTCCTGGTCCGGATAGGTGGGGTTCACGCTGCGGATGGCAATGGCCTCGGCGAGCGCGGCCACCAATTCGGCACGCAGGCCGTCGATCCGAGCGAGCGCACGATCTATTGCCTGGGCGTTCACGCGCGCACCTCCTGAGTCTCGGCGGCTGCGGCGAGATCGCCGCTGTCGTGGACGACCGTGCCGCCCAGATAGGTGCGCAGCACCTTGGTGTCCCGCAGGTCGTCGATCGGGCATGTCACCGGATCGCGGTCCACGATCACCACATCGGCGTGGTTTCCCGGTGCGAGCGAACCGATTCCGGGCCAGCCGAGCACCTTCGCCGCACCCGTGGTCCACATGTGCAGCGCGTCGGCGCGGGACACCTTCTGGTCGGGTCCGTCATTGCGGTGGTCGCTGCCGGCGAACCGGTGGGTGTGCGCGAGTTCGATCTGCTCCCACGGGTTCTTCGGTCCCCAATCCGATCCGCCCGCCAGGTCCAGGCCGCATTCGGTGAGCCGGTGCAGCGGTTCCAGGTCGCGCCAGACGTGCTCGCCCATGCGCTCGCCGTACATCGCGCCCTTCCCCCACGCGAAGCCCGCACTGGTGGTGACCTGGAAGCCGAGGTCGGCGTAGCGGCGGGCCTGCCGCGGCGTGATCGTCATGGCGTGCTGCAGAATCCAGCGCCGGTCACGGAAATCGTGTTCGCGCACCACGCGTTCGGCGATGTCGAGGAAGTCGTCGTGCTCACGGTATGCGCCGAGGCACAGGTTCGCGCGAATGTCGTTGGCGGCGCAGAACCTGACGAACGCCTCTTCCTTCTCCAGCGACACGAAACGCACACCGCGCGTGGGACGGCCGAACGGGTCGGAGTAGGTCTCGTAGGTGGCGAAGTAGCCCGAGAAGCAGGGGCCACCGGGACTCAGGGTGAGGCCGTCGACGCGCAGCAGATCGTCGTCGAGATCCGAGGCCAGCTCGGCGAGGTGACGCAGCCGGTCGTCGAACTCGGCGCCGGTCAGCGGATCGAACGGATAGAAGATGACCGACTCGGCATCCAGCGTCGCCTGGACACGCAGGGTCAGGGCGTCGGTGGCACGCAGATGCCGGTACAGCGCAAGGTGTTCCGGTTCCATGGCGTGACCCTCGTACACGCTGGTCACCCCCTGCGCCGAGTAACGGGCCATCTCCGCGGTCGTCCCGGCAACCGCGTTCGCCATGTCCGGCGGTGGCAGTTTGGTGAGGATCTGACCCCAGAAGGGGTCGTAGGTGTAGTAGTTCGTCACGGGTCCACGCAGGATTCCGGTCAGGTCGCCGGATTCGCTCTTCTCGATCTCGACATCGCAGACCCGGTCCGGGATGAACGCGGTGAGCCCGACGGCACGCAGCCCGGCGGTGTTGAACGCCACCACATTCGGCATGCGGGGCGCCCACGCCTGGATGAGCACCGGATGCGCGTCGGTCGCCGTGTCGAGGGTCCACCGATCGGGCAGGCGACGCTCGAGCAGATCCCGCTCGGAACGGCGGATGAAGTAGTGCGGCTCGCCCACCGGCGTACACATGATCCACTGCCCCGGCGGCGTGTCCGCGGCCTTGGCCCGGATCCGCGCCACGATATCCGCGTGATCGACCGCGTCGGTCAGATCCACCAGCCCGCCCGCCAGCATCCCGAAGTGCATAACGTGCGGGTGGGTGTCGATGAGTCCGGGTAGCACCACGCCGTCGCCGGCCTCGACGTGCCGGGCGTCCGGCCCGGCCGCCGCCCGCATGGTGTCGCGGTCCCCCACTGCCAGAACGCGTCCCCCGGACAGCACGAGTGCCTCGGCCTCCGGGGTGTTCGGATCGAGCGTGCGTACCCGCCCGGTGATGATCGTGTTGGTCATAGCCGTCCTCCGCTGCCAACCGGTTGTGTCTACTGCGCACACCGTACCTCGAGTTTTCTCCAAACGGAGAATTTTTTGATTTTCGGTCGCCAGTACGATGACCCCCATGACGACTCCCATGCGCGAGCCGCGGATGGCCCGGGGGGCCGCCCGCCGCGAGGCCCTGCTGGAGGCCGCGATCCGACTACTGGCCCGCGAAGGCGCCCGCGCCGTGACCCACCGCGCCGTCGCCGCGGAGGCGGGAACCACCCACGGCAACGCCCGCTACTACTTCGGCACCCTCGACCAACTGCTCGACGAAGCCCTGCGCCAACTGGCCGCCCGGCAGATCGACGAGGTCCGCGCCCTGTTCGACGGCCTGCCCGATGTGGATGTGCCGCAACGAATTACGCGGCTCACCCATTACGTCGCCGGAACCCTGGCAGGCGACCGCGATTCCAGCATCGCCCGCTACGAGTTCTTCCTGGAAGTCGCCCGCCGCCCCAACCTCCGGGCCAGCCTCGACGAATGGGGAGCCACCCAGCGCGCCGCCTTCGCCGCAGAACTCCGCGGCGCCGGAGCCACCGACCCCGAGGCCGCCGCCGCCGACCTCCTCAACCTCATCAACGGCCTGATCCTCGAACAACTCGCCCTGCCCGCCGACGATTTCGAATCCGCCCGCCTCCGACCGGCCATCGCCCGCTTCTTTCCCGAGCTGTCATAACCGGGCGGCTGTGGAGGATCATTCGATCTCCGAGGGTGGACCTGTGCCACGTCAGTCAGGGGTAGCCGCGTTCGCAGAGTGCACACCCATGACCTCGAAGCCGCCCAGCTGGCGATCCGGCAACGGCCGATAGCTGGGCGGGAGTCCCTGATCCGCGGTCACCAACCACCTCATCCCCCGCGTGGTGTACTCGCACCCGGAGCTGGCCTCCGTCGGCCTGACCGAAGCCGCCGCCCTGGACAGCACGGCTCTTGCACCACAACGGTTTACGATCTCGCAGGCAACGAAAAGAGCCAGATCCTCCGCAGCACCGGAGGCGTGAAAGTCGTGCGCGCGGGCGAAGAGTGCCCGATAGTCGGCATCCATATGTTCGGCCACCGCATCTGCGAAGCCCAACTGGCAGTCGCCTGGGAAGCCCTCCCCACCGACTCGCCGAAAGCCAATCGACACCTGTTTCCGGCAGGTCGAAAACTACTGCGCCGAAGGGAGACCCGCCCACGAGCGCAACACAGCGACCGCCAGCACAGGACCCGCGGTTCGTCGCCAGCCACCTTCAGACGCTCGGCCGGGCGCGGTCGTGATGCAAATCTGCCACGTGCGGTGGGATGGAATGCAAGGCCAGAGATAAGGGTATTGGGTGGCGTTCGAGGTAGACCTGGTCCTGACCGACAACCATGGGCACTGTGGCGATCTATTGATTCAGTGTCTGTACCCCAGTTCACTTTTCTGTCGGTAGATATGCTGCGTTGAGCAGTACCGTTTCGTCCACCCGAGAGCGCGTCGCGACCCCTTGCGATTGACAACCTCGACTCAGCCCCACTACTCTCGCCCGCTGTCAGATCACGCTGCCGAGAGTGTTCCCGGACTCCGACAGACGTTTTCCCCCAGTCGCTTTCCTGTCGCCAGTCACTTCCATGCCGTCGGCACCGTTCCGGTGCTCGACTCACGGCACGACTCGAGCAAGGAAAAGTGTTGGAGTACCCGATCTCTGCCAGGCAATGCGGGCTGTCCGCGCGGATTCGACTGACCTGCAACAGGAGCGCACGATGCACCAAAGCGTAGAAGCGCACGGCGACCCATCCGATCTCAGGACGCGCTACCGCGCTCTCTTGCGATTTCGACCGCGCACGAGCATCCGGATCAGGGTGCTCGCGATCGCGCTCGTTCCGAGCATTATCTTGCTCATCACCGGCAGCTTGGTTGTGGTGTCCTTGGCACGCCAGGCACAAGCGGCGCGCGATTGGTCGGAGTATCAAAGCAAGGGCACCGACCCTATCCTGCGATTCATCACTGCGACCCAAGACGAACGGACCGTCAGCCTGATGGCGCTGGCGGGATCCCAGTCTGCCGTTGCAGAACTGCCGAATCTACGTAATCAGACCACGGTATCGGTTGCTGACCTGGGCCGCACACTGGCTGGACTGCAGCACATCAATGCCAGCTCCATCACGCAATCCAGCGGCAGTTTCAACGACCTGTCACAGCAGTTGCAGCTTGTGAGGCAGTCGATAGACGTGAAGAGTACCGACGCCGGAAAGATCGACGGCTTCTATTCCCGGCTGGTGGCAGTAGTCTCCATCGGCCTCTTGGAGGGCGCCGCACGCAACGCGCCCAACCAAGAGAGTGTCGCGCAGCAGAATACCATTGCGGCGATGCTGCAAGTCGCTGACCTTCACTCCCGCGCGGTTGGTTTGGCAGCTTTCGCTGCGGTCCAGGGCAATCTGGATCCAGCCCAGCAACGCAGGATTGCCGCCCTCGACGGTGCCTTCGAAGAACAGGCCAACACCGTCCTCGCTCAGCTGCCCGAACATACCGCGAACTCCTATCACGAACTGTCCCGCGACCGCCAATGGCAGCTGGCTGCCCTTGGCCGCGCAGATTTGGCGGAGTCCGGCACGCTGTCGATGCCGTATCAAGATTGGTTGACCGCTGAAAAGGCGGTCGACGCGGGATTGCTCGGATTGCTCCGCGACTTCAGCGCGTACACCTTCAAGACGGCGGATACCGCTGCGACCAATTCGCTCACACGATCGATCGTCGGTGGGGCGGCGTTGGCCGCCCTGACGTTGGCGGCACTATGGGTGGCCGCCGCTCTCGCGAATCGGCTCGTTACCAGACTCCGGAATCTACGTTCACGCAGTCTCGAGCTTGCCGAGGAGAAGCTTCCGGCGCTGATGCATCGGATTCACAAGGGTGAGGACGTCGATATCGAAGCCGAGACAACGGCTTTCGACACCAACCGGGACGAAATCGGTCAGGTTGCTGCAGCATTCATCAGTGCACAACGCACAGCCCTCGCCGCGGCTGTCAACGAAGCCCGCACACGATCCGGGTTCGGCCGGGTCTTCCTCGACATCGCCAATCGCAACCAAGCTGTGGTACGCAGGCAACTTCAGGTACTGGATGCCGCCGAGTCCAAGCAGAACGATCCTGAACAGCTGCAACACCTGTTCGACCTGGATCATCTCACCACGCGCGCTCGAAGAAACGCCGAAAACCTCCTCATCCTGGGTGGCGGCGAGGCAGCTCGGCGATGGCGACACCCCGTCTCACTCGAAGAGCTCGTCCGCAGTGCGGTTTCCGAGACCGAACACCTGGCCCGGGTAGGCGGGGTGCGTGTACCGGAGATCTGGGTAGAAGGCCGAGCTGTCGCGGATCTCATCCACCTGCTTGCCGAGCTCATCGACAATGCGACCGGGTTTTCCCCGCCGGAGGCGCCGGTATCCGTGTACGGCAACGTCGTTGGGCGCGGAGTGGCAATCGAGATCGAGGATCAGGGTCTCGGCATTCGATTCGAGGAACGTGAGCGCCTCAACGAGCTACTGCGGAATCCGCCGGACTTCCACGAGATGGCCTTGGCGGGCCGGCGCAACCTCGGTCTCTTCGTTGTCGGGCGGCTTGCGCGCCGGCAATCTCTCGCCGTCAGCTTGCAGGAATCCGCTTACGGTGGGATCAAGGCCATAGTTTTGATCCCCGAAGAGTTGCTTGGCGAATCGCCCAGCCGAACAACTCCTGCAGAGGCCCCAAAGATCGCCGCAGTTGATGGCGGGCGCAGCCGAGTCCGACCCACCCGCGGAACCATGCGATCCGGAGTCCCCGACGATGGCGCTGCCTCGACATCGACCTCGTCCTGGGACCTCTCCGGCGCAGCGACGGTTGTGGTGAACGACAAGGGATTTGCCCCCTCATTCCCGGCTGGCGGCCTGACTTCCACTGGCGCTGCCGTCACTGAAGGCCGCGTGCAGTTGCCTCGGCGGCAACGACAGAAGCACCTGAAGCATGAGTTGAGGGTCGATAGTCAGAAGGCGACGCCTGTTGACCAGACCGCCCGCCCGGTCCGACGGACTCCGGATGCCGCACGGGGTGCGATGTCTTCATTCCAGCGCGGAACACGACAGGGCCGTGCCTCCTTCCCAGGCTCCACCGACTGAAACGAGCAATTAACGATGAACGATGAAAACCCCGCTCGGCTCACCTCGCATGGTTTGGACTGGCTGCTCGATGGGCTCGTCGACCGTGTCCCGGGCGCCGAGAACGCCGTGGCTCTTTCGACAGACGGCCTCCCTCTCGCCGCATCCCGTGCACTCGATCGTGAGCAGACCGAGCATCTGGCGGCGATGGCATCAGCCCTCTACAGCTTGGGCCGCGGAGTCGGTTCGCGATTCGGAAAAGGCAATCTGCAGCAAACCGTGGTCGAACTCGACCAGGGCTACCTCGTCGTCACGTCTGCGGGTTTCGGCACCTGCCTCGCACTTCTCGCGGATTTGAACGCTGATCTCGGCATGATTGCCTACGAGATGAACGTCATCGTGGGACAGGTTCGCGACCAACTCTCGACCGGAACTCGCGTGCCCTCGTCCGGCAATTCCCTTCGGACACAAAACCACCCATGAACGACAACAACATCGATTTCTGGCAGGAAGACGAGGATCCTGGTCCTCTGATCAGGCCGTTCGCAGTCACCCGAGGCAGGGCCGGCTCAGGATCCCACAACCTTGACCTGCTCACGCTGGTTGTCGCCGTGGGCTCGGAGACAGACGTTGTCACATTGGAGCGCGAGTACGGCGCCATCGTCCACATGTGCCAGGGCCGACCATTATCCATCGCGGAGATCGCCGCTCATTTGAATCTATTGGTCGCTGCAGTGAAGGTACTCATCAGCGATTTGATCAACTCGGGGTATGTCATCGTGAGATCTCCTGCCACAGCAGGAAATCGCCCCGATTCCCTTCTCCTACAGGCGGTACTCGATGGCGTTCGCAAGCTCTGATCCTTTCGGTTCCACCTGGCTGCAGACGGTTCAAGTGGCAAAACTTCTGATCGCAGGTGGGTTCGGTGCCGGAAAGACCACAATGGTCGGTGCCGTCAGCGAAATCATGCCGCTCCGTACCGAGGAGCAACTTACCGACCTAAGCGTCGGCGTTGACGATCTCGCCGGTGTCGAGAACAAGACGACCACGACAGTGGCCTTGGATTTCGGTCGCATCACGCTCAGCTCACAGGTAGTCCTGTATCTTTTCGGAACGCCTGGCCAGGACCGGTTCTGGTTCATGTGGGACGAACTGTCCACAGGTGCGCTGGGCGCAGTCGTCCTCGCCGATACCAGACGCTTGGAGGATTGCTTCGCGCCAGTGGACTATTTCGAATCCCGTGAGCTACCTTTCATCGTCGCGGTCAACTGCTTCGACAGCGCCGATGTTTACTATGAGGAAGAGGTTCGCGTCGCGCTCGATCTGCCGCCGGAAGTGCCTGTGGTGCTGTGCGACGCCCGTAGCCGGGAATCTGTCAAGAGCGCACTAATTTGTTTGCTCGAGTACGCTATGTCGGCAGGTGCGAAATACGCGTGAGCCCGATCAACAGCCGCAACGGCGCCGGAGACCGAGCCGGTTGCTTCGAACGGATCAAAGGCCCCGATGAGAAATTCCTCAGCACACCAGGCTGAGCGGCCGGTGCGCGCAGATGCTGCACGGAATCAGCGCAGGATCTTGGCGGCCGCCCACCAGTTGCTTGCCGACCGCGGATTCGACTTCACCCTGGACGAGGGGGCCGCCAGGGCCGGCGTCGGAGCCGGAGTCGGCACACCGTCTATCGCCGATTTGCGAATAGGCAAGAACTGGTCGACACGGCGTTCGAACACTACTTGCGCGAGATAGCCGCGGGCGCCGAATCAGTTGCCGCCGCTGCCGAACCATGGCAGAGCATGGTGCAGTTCATGCACCGCGTCGGGCAACGAGCAGCTGAGAACCGCGCATTCGCACAGATGACAGTCAAGATACGTGAGGGCACAACGCTGTTCGAGCGCTTCTGGCAGAACATCAGTCCCCACTGATTCAGCTCCTTGAACAGGCGAAACAGGCCGGGGGCTATATAGCGATATGGCTGTCACTGATCTCTTCGAAGTGATAACCATGTTGGATCCGGTTGCTTCCTTCGCTCGGCCGGTGGCCCCGGACAACTGGGAGCGCTACCTCACCTTCGTCTTCGACGGAATGCGAGGCACCAACCGACACCGGTCAGCTCTGGCTCCAGAGTCCTTGACCAAGACACAAATCGGGCCCGCCTTTGCCGTCGCCGAGGCGCAGGCCGAACTCGACCGCATGCGCGAAGAGGCCCGGGCCGACGCCGACCGCATCATCGCGCAGATGCGCGAGGCCGCCGCGGCCGAGGTGGAGCGGGTGCGCAAGCAGGGCCGCGATCAGATCCTGCAGTACCGCAGGCAGATGATCCGCGACCTGGAGCAGGATCTGGCCGCCGCCATGCTCGCTCTCACCGAGGAGAAGGTGCGCGAGCAGATCGGTTCGCCGCAGGCGCGGGCCGACAGCATCGAGAAGTTCCTCGAGGACCTCGAGGCGCTGGCCAACTCCGGCGAAGCGGCACGCCGCCAGCCGCAGACCGAGCGCAAGTAGCAGGTTCGGCTACGTCGAAGCCCCTGCGTGCTTCCCGGCTCCGAGGAGCCTCGGAGCATGCGGGGGCTTCGGCGATCCCGCGCCTCAGGCCGGCCGGCGGCCGGTCAGGCAGTAGGGCTGGCCGGCGGGGCCGGTCACGGTCGGGGTGAGCGGGCCCGCGGAATCGCGGAAAGGCGTGAAGCAGAAGGGCATTCCGGCGGGGGAGTGCACGACGGCGTACCCGATGCGCGAGGTGAGGATGTAGTCCGCGGCGAGGGTGGCGCCCAGCTGCTGGGCACGCTCGGTGGCCGCGCCGACATCGTCGACGTCGAGGTCCAGATGCACGCGCGCGGGGCCGCCGATCGCCTGCATCTTGACCGTCGCGGCCCCGGAATCCGGTAGCAGCGTGACGAATTCGTCGCGTTCGCCCCGCGGCGCCGAGAGCTCGGTGCCGGTGACCGTGGTCCAGAACCGGGCGCTGTCGTCGAATTGTGCGGCGGGACGGTCCAGGAAGGCCCACATCCAGCGAATCGTCATGCTGTCTCCAGGGTTTCGCGCTTACGGAAGGTCAGCGGCGGCACGCCCCAACTCCAGCCGCATGTGGTGGCGAACATTGCGCACGGCCCCGCGAACTCGACCTGGTACGGCCGAGCTGTGTCGTAGATCGCAAAATCACCGGGTGCGAGCACAGCCTCGTGACCACCCTGACGAACGATGCCCCGCCCTGTAACCTGCATGCCGATTTTGACCAGCCCGGGGTCCGACCGCCGAATCATTCCGATGGTGCGGCTCACCACGACGTCCCCACTCGACACCTCGCTCAGCTGGATGCTACCGAGGGTCCGAGACTGGAGCGCGCCGACGAAGTCCTTCCTGATACTGGAGACCTGGGCGCCGTCTCAAGCCGGGACGAAAGCAGCCGAGATGGCCTCACACCATCGATCGAATGCTAGCCCGGACAGCCCGCTGGCGGCTCCACCGAAGGCCCTCATCTCTATAAGGCGTCTTGTTCGGGGCATCGTTCACCTCTCTCAGGACGGCCGGTTGTCGATCAGTCGCTTGGCCTTGCCGAGGGACCGTTCAAGAGCGCTCGGCGCAAACACTTCAACCTCGACAGTCACACCGATCCGATTTTTGATCTTTGCACACAGCTCTGCGCCGGCGGCGCTCCATTGGTCGCTGAGCACATCGGGCCGAGCCTCCACCTGTACTGTCAACGTATCCATGCGCCCCGGGCGCTCCAGAACACATTGGAACTGTGGGGCCAGCCCAGGCACGGTCAGGATGAGCTCCTCGATCTGGGTCGGGAAAAGGTTGACACCACGCAGAATGATCATGTCATCACTGCGGCCGGTGATCTTCTGCATCCTCCGCATCGACCGCGCCGTGCCAGGCAGTAGCCGGGTCAAATCCCTTGTCCGATAACGAATGACCGGCATCGCCTCCTTTGTCAGGGACGTGAAGACAAGTTCGCCTTCTTCCCCGTCAGGAAGGACCGCCCCGGTATCCGGGTCGATGATCTCGGGGTAGAAATGATCTTCCCAAATATGAAGTCCATCCTTGGTTTCGACGCACTCCATGGCCACGCCCGGCCCGATGACCTCGGACAGTCCGTAGATATCGACGGCGTCGATCGCCAACTGATGCTCCAACTCGGTACGCATCTGCTCGGTCCAGGGTTCCGCACCGAAGACGCCGACCCGCAACGAGGTGGCCGCAGGGTCGATGCCCTTCTCGAGCATGGCGTCGAGGATCGTGAGCATGTACGACGGAGTGACCATGATGGCGTCCGGCTGGAAGTCCTGAATGAGCTGAATTTGCCGATCGGTCATGCCACCGGACATCGGAATCACCGTGCAGCCCAGCCGTTCCGCGCCGTAGTGCGCGCCGAGGCCTCCGGTGAAAAGGCCGTACCCGTAGGCAACATGCACCGTGTCCGAAGGGCGCACACCGGCCGCCCGAAGGCTGCGCGCTATCAAGTCGGCCCAGTTGCTGACATCGTTGGCCGTGTACCCGACGACGGTGGGCTGTCCGGTGGTGCCGGACGAGGCGTGGATCCGCGAAACCTGTTCGCGGGGAACGGCGAACATTTTGAAGGGGTAGTTCGCTCGCAGTTCCGCTTTGGTAGCGAAAGGGAACTTTGCGAGGTCCGACAGCTCCACCAGATCATCGGGGTGGACGCCAGCTTTGTCGAACGCCTCGCGATAATGCGGAACATTGTCGTACGCGTGCCGGACCGACCATTTCAGACGGTCCAGCTGCAGAGCCGAGATCTCATCGCGGGAAGCGAATTCGATGTCAGCGGACGGTGTTCGCGGAGAGGCGGGGGCAACGCTGCTCATTATGGCTCCGATATGAGTGGATCAAGCGTCGAAGTCGATCGTGACCGACTCGCCGAGAGGATAGGTTTGACAGGTCAGAATGAAACCGTCAGAAATTTCGGTTTCTTCCAAGGCATAATTGCGGCGCATGTCGACTTCGCCGGCGGTGACCTTCGCACGGCAGGTACCGCACACGCCGCCCTTGCATGCGAATGGGAGATCGGAGCGAATCTGCTCCGCCGCGTCGAGAACATTCTGGTCTCTGGGCAAATCCCCAGTCGTGCTGCGACCGTCGAGGGTGATCGTAACGGTAGTGGTGGGACCAGTAGCGCCAGGCTCACGGTGGGTCTGTTGCTCGGGCGGTGTCTCTTCGACGAAGAACAATTCGTGGTGTATGCGATTTTTCTCGACACCGAGCTCGGTCAGTACGGTCTCGGCATCGGTGACCATTCCGAAAGGACCGCATAGCCAGACATCTTCGATGTCGTCGATGGGAACCAATGCGGTCAAAATGCTTAGTAGCCGTTCGGCGTCGAGCCGACCGCTGAACAGCTCGACATCCCGTGGCTCCCGGGACAGAACATTGATCACGTCGATTCGCGCCCCGAAACGGTCCTTCAAATCGGCGATCTCGTCAGCGAACATGACCGAACGCACGCGCCGATTTCCGTACAGCAGAACAATTTCCGCGTCCGAGTTTTCCAGAAGCGACCCAGCGATCGACAGCATCGGGGTGATCCCTGATCCTGCGGCGATCAACAGATGCCGGCCGCCTGCTCCCGGATCCGCGACAAATCTCCCGGTCGGCCCCTGTACGTCGATACGATCGCCAGCCTTGACCTCGTTGACGAGCCAGGTCGAGAAAAGCCCGCCGGCCACCTGCCGGACACCCACGCGAGGCGCGGCGCCGATAGGCGCACAGATCGAGTACGAGCGCCGGTGCTCGGTGCCCTCAACCACGCGGCGCAGGGTCAGGGACTGTCCCGGCTCGAACACGAACTCCTCGGCGAGGTCTCCGGGAACCTCGAAGGTAACCGCCACAGCGTCGTCGCACAGCTGCTCGACATCGGCGACAACCAGAGACCGGAAAGGCCGGTTTCGGGCTGCGGCGCGCGACCGGTCATCGCGAACAGGTGCACTCATGTCAGATTTCCTTCACGTGGTCGAACGGTTCGAGGCATACCCGGCACCGGTACTGGGCTTTGCACAAAGTGGCACCGAACTCGGACACCAACTGCGTCTCCCGTGACCCACAGTTCGGGCATGTCAGTCCGCGTGGACGGGCCGTGAGAGTCAGCGGTATGGGCCCCGAGCCGCGCCGAGGTGCAGGACCGGGCAACGAATAGCCGGCATCACGCAACTTGCGCCGCCCGTCTTCGGTGATCCAATCACTGGTCCAGGCGGGTGACAGACTCGTGTCGACCCGAACCTCGCGGTACCCACGCTGGCGCAAGGTCCGCGTGATGTCCTCGCGCATCGTCGAGATCGCCGGACAGCCGGAGTACGTCGGCGTGATGGTGACCCTCACTCCGCTGTCCCCAGTCACCTCGACATCGCGCACGATCCCCAGATCGGCAAGGGTCAGGAGCGGCATCTCCGGATCCGGCATCGACTCCACCAGGGTCCGTACGTCCACCGGCATGAGGGCGGCCACGGTCACCACTTCCCATCCGGGTGCGCGCGTGCCACACACTGCATCTCGGTCAGCAGTGGTCCCAGCGCTTCGGTGTGTACGCCTTGCCGTCCCGAACGGCCCCCGACCGCTCCGATGGAACGACCTTGTGGCGCAGTGAGTTCTGCGGCATGAAGCACCTGCTCGAGCACGCAGTCGAATTCGTCCCGCAGCGTCCGCGGATCGACACCAACCCCGACCTCCGCCAGGGCCAGCTCATCCGCGGTCGTAACGAACAGTTCCGGAATGAAGGGCCAGACGAATTCGATCGCCTCGGCCATGCGCCGTTTCGACTCCGCTGTGCCGCACCCGAGTGTCACCGCCCATCGGGCAGCGTAATCGCGGTGATAGGTGAGCTCCTTGACGCCCTTGTGCGCGACCGCCGCCAGTACGGGATCGCGTGAGTCCCGCAGTCTGTCGAACAGCGCGAGGCGCCAAGTCGAGAAGACCAGCGATCGGACGATGGTTCGGGCGAAGTCACCGTTGCCGACTTCGACCAAACGCACACAGCGGAACCGGTTCTCGTCACGGAAGAATGCGAGTGCGTCTTCGGCGGGCACTGGAGAGGTGTCCGAGATGAACGGTACGACCGCCGGATCCGCGGCAGCGGCTCGCGCGAGCAACAGCCTGGCCTGGCCCAGGAGATCCAGGCCGATATTCGTCAGTGCGACCTCCTCCTCGAGCTCCGGCCCACGCGTGCTCCACTCGGTGAGTCGCTGCGCCGCGATCAGTGCGTCGTCGCCCACCATCAGGCAGTAGCGAGCCAATGCGGACAGATCGACATCGGCGGGCACGGTGGTGTCGACACCGGCGAGCGGGTCGTCGAAACTCGTTCCGAATGCCCACTGGCCGTCGCCATCCCCCTCGATGAGTCCGCTGAAGGCGTTATCGTGATCGATCATGGCTTCGGCCTTCACATATGAGGAACGTTGTCAGGGATGTCGTAGAACGTCGGATGGCGGTATACCTTGTCGCCGCTTGGTGCGAAGAACGGATCTTTCTCCGACGGACTGGAGGCGATGATCGACGCCGACGGCACCACCCAGATACTGACGCCCTCGTTACGGCGGGTGTACACGTCGCGCGCGTGCCGCAGCGCCATCTCGTCGTCGGCCGCATGCAACGATCCGACGTGCACGTGATTGAGGCCCCGCTTGCCACGTACGAATACCTCGTAGAGCGGCCACTCGGCTTTGACGCGCGACGGCTCTGCGACGGACTGTTTTTCGGCCATTACTTCACGCTCTTTCGTTCCTGTGCCGCAAAAACGAGCGCGGCCTCCCGCACCCAAGCGCCGGCCTCATGTGCCGCGCGGCGGTTGGTGATTCGCTCAACGTTGCAGGGACCGTTGCCGCCGATGACCTCGGTGAACTCATGCCAGTCCGGTTCGCCGAAATCGTGTGCCCGGCGCTCCTCGTTCCACGCCAGATTCGGATCGGGCAACGTTACGCCCAATGCCTGGGCCTGCGGCACCGACATGTCGACGAATCGTTGACGCAGTTCGTCGTTGGTGTGCCGCTTGACACGCCATGCCATCGACTGCTCGGTGTTGGGCGACTGGTCGTCCGGCGGGCCGAACATCATCAGCGCGGGCCACCACCATCGATCGACCGCGTCCTGCACCATCTGACGCTGGGCCTCCGTGCCGCTCATCATGGTCATGAGCAGCTCGTAACCCTGGCGCTGGTGGAATGATTCTTCCTTGCAGACCCGGATCATTGCGCGGGCATAGGGACCGAAACTGCTGCGGCACAAGGGAACCTGGTTACAGATCGCCGCGCCGTCGACCAGCCAGCCGATCACCCCGACATCAGCGTAGGTCAGCGTTGGGTAGTTGAAGATCGAGGAGTACTTCTGCTTGCCCTCGATGAGTTTGTCGGTCAAATCGGCGCGGTCTGCGCCCAATGTTTCGGCAGCTGAGTACAGATACAGGCCATGGCCTGCCTCATCCTGCACCTTGGCCATCAGAATTGCCTTGCGCCGCAACGACGGCGCCCGGGTCAGCCACTTGCCTTCCGGCTGCATGCCGATGATCTCGGAGTGCGCGTGCTGCGCGATCTGTCGTATCAGCGTGTTGCGGTAACCGTCGGGCATCCAGTCCCGGGGTTCGATGCGCTGGTCCCGGGCGATCGTGTCCTCGAATGCCTGCTGAAATTCCGGTAGGGGGGTTGCTGTAGTCATGTCGCCCTCTCCTCACATCGAAGTGTTCGTGCGTGTGCGGGGTGCGATCGTCCGCATCGATCTCACCGGCCTTCGAAGATCGGTTTGGTCTTGGCCAGAAATGCCTCGACGGCCGCACTGTGGTCCCGCGTGGCGCCCAGCGCTTCCTGCGCGGCCCGCTCGCGTTCGAGGGCGTCCGACAGCCCCGATGCCTCGGCTCGCAGTAGCTGCTTGAGGCGCCGGTATGCCTCGGTGGGGCCTTGGGCAAGGAACTGGGCGAGGTCGCGCGCGGCGCCCTCCACCTGCTCGTCGTCGACGACCCGATGGACGAGACCCCACGTGTGAGCCTCGGCCGCGGTGAATCTGTCACCCAGCAGCATCAGGCCCATTGCGCGGCTGTGACCGAGCGCCTGCACCAGCGCGTGGCTGAGACCGGAGTCGCTGGCCAGCCCGATACCTGTGAAGGCGGTCCCGAACTTGGCCCCGCTGCCTGCCACTCGGATGTCACCGGCCAAGGCGAGGCCGAGCCCCGCACCGACGCACGCGCCGCGAACCGCCACAACCACCGGAACCGAGATTTCGCTGAGCGCCTCGATGAGCGGGTTGTAATGCACACCAACGGTTTTCATTGCGGTGCTGGGATCAGCGCGCAAAGCGTCGACATGCTCGGCCAAATCCTGTCCGACACAGAAATTCTTCCCCTCCGCGGTCAGCAGAACGGCACGGACCCCTGGGGCGGAGGCGACGGCGCGGACCGCGTTGAGCAGACCCCGCTTGGTCGGCGTATCGAGCGCGTTCGACGCTGCGGCCCGCGCCAGAGTAATGGTGGCGAGGCCGTCGGCGATGGTCGTGCCGACGGTGTTGTCGGTCGCGGTCACGATCGTCCTCCTTCAGGTGCGGTGTCCCAGGTAAAGAACCCCTGGCCGGTCTTGCGCCCCAGTTCGCCGCGGTCGACCTTCTCGCGCAGCAGTCGTGGCGGTTCGAAGCGCGGTCCGAGGGTGACCGCGAGATGTTCGGCGATGGCGAGCCGAACGTCGAGTCCGACCAGATCGGTGGACCGCAAGGGGCCCATCGGGTGCCGGTAGCCGAGCTCCATCGCGCGGTCGATCGAAGCCGCGTCAGCGACTCCCTCCTCGACCATCCGAATCGCCTCGAGACCCAGGCAGACGCCCAACCTGCTGGTGGCGAACCCCGGTGAATCTTTGACGAGCACCTCGCTCTTGCCCAGAGCTGCAACCCAGCCCAGGACTCGCTCGACCACCTCGGCGGCCGTTGACTGCGCCCGGACTACTTCCACCAGCACCGAGGCGGGCACTGGATTGAAGAAGTGCATACCGAGAAAGCGGGTCGGATCCTGAAGCGCGGCACCGAGTTCGGTGATCGACAGCGAGCTGGTGTTGCTTGCGATCACGGTTTCGGGGCCGACAGCCTTGTCGACGGCCGCCAGCACTTCGGCCTTCAGTGCCGGGCTCTCGGGAACGGCTTCGACGACCAGGTCGAGGTCGGCGGGCAACTCGGTGGGCGCGGCTACCGTGGTGACGCGAGCCAGGACATCATCGGGGCCGGCGGCACCAAGTTTCCCCCGCTCGGCGGCGCGGCGCAGCCCGGCGGCCACGCGGTCCAATGCCGCACTCTGGTCCGCCGCCTCCGCGATGACCACATCGCTTCCGAGCGTCGCGAAAACCTGCGCGATGCCCGCGCCCATGCGTCCGCCGCCTACTACGGCGACACGTGTCGGTGCCTGTGCTTCGGTCATGCCTTCTTCTCCAGGAATGCAGTCATGCGGGCGTGCTTGTCCTCGGTCTCGAACAGCACCGCCTGCGCGATGTCGTCAGCGAACGGGTGGGATCCGGGGGCGTCGACGATCGTTTTCGTCAACCGCAGAGCCAGTGGCGCGGATACCGCAACGCGATCGAGCAACCGGTGCGCGGCCTCAACATGCGCGCCAGGGTCGGTCACCTCGAGAATCAATCCAGCATTGAGCGCGGCGCTCGCATCGAGAACGCGCCCGCCCAGCAACACCTGCTTGGCAATCGAGACTCCGACCAGCAGGGGCAGCCGGTAGCTGGCGCCTGCGGCGGCCATGATCCCGAGCCCTGGCTCGGGATTGCCGAATCTCGCGGTTGATGCCGCGATCCGGATATCGCAGGCATAGGCCAGTTCGGCGCCACCGCCCAAGGCAAATCCACTCACCGCGGCGACTGTCGGCAGCGGCAGCCGGCCGATGCGGTCGAAGAGATTGCGATTGATCCCGGCAAGCGCATCGTCGCGAGTCCGTGCCCGCAACTGCGCGATGTCGGCTCCGCCGGCGAAATGCTCACCGCTGCCGGTAAGGAGCAGCAGCTTGGGTGTTCGCTCCAGTCGGGCACAGATGTCGTGCAGTTCGCCGATCATCTCCGCGTTGATGGCGTTGCGCTGCGCGGGGCGGTCGAGGGTTACGACGAGGCGGTCGTCGAGCTCCTCGATCCGCAGCGTGGTGTAGTCGCTCATGGCGCCTCGATCAGCATGGAGACGCCTTGGCCGACACCGACGCACAAGGTGACCAGACCGCGGCGAGCGCCCTCGCGCTCGATCCGGCCCAGCAGTGTGAGCAGGATTCGTGCGCCCGAGCAGCCCAGCGGATGGCCCAGTGCGATCGCACCGCCGTCCGCGTTCACGATCTGCTCGTCCAGCTTCAACTGTCGTATCACTGCCAGCGATTGGGCGGCGAATGCCTCGTTCAGCTCGACCGCATCCAGATCCGAGGTATTCCAATTCGCCCGCGCCAAAGCCTTTCTCGTCGCAGGTACCGGGCCGAGACCCATCACATGCGGAGACACGCCCGCGCTTGCGCTCGTTACAATTCTCGCCCGGACCGTCAGCTGATACCGCCGCACCGCTTCGCCGCTCGCGACGACCAACGCTGCTGCACCATCCGACAGCGGCGACGCGGACCCGGCCGTGACAATGCCGTTTTCTCGGAAGACCGGCTTCAGTGCGGCAAGTTTCTCGATCGTGGTGCCAGGACGCGGTACCTCATCGACGTCGAGGACGCCATCCTTGATGGCAATTCCGACAATTTCGCGCTCGAAGTGACCCGCCACGGTTGCTGCGTGGGCACGTTGCTGGCTGCGCAATGCGAAGGCGTCGCTCTCCGCGCGAGTGATTCCCTCGAGCGCGGCGACCTCTTCGGCCGTCTCCCCCATCGCCAGCGTGATCTTCCGGATGCCCGGATCGGATTCGGCGGCGACCGCCTGATCAGCGGCGGTGAAGCGCCGATTGGTGAATCGCCAGCCGAGGGACGTGTCAACTACCTCCCCCGGGCGGGCCCATGGGGTACCGGGCTTGGCCATCACCCACGGCGCCCGGGACATCGATTCCGCTCCGCCGGCGACGATGACGTCGGCCTCACCGGAACGAATCGTCGCCGCTGCGGTAGCGACCGCAGTCAGACCGCTCGCACACAGTCGGTTCACCGTGTAACCGGGCACACTGTCGGGCAAATCGGCGAGCAGCACGGCCATCCGAGCGACATTCCGGTTGTCCTCACCGGCCTGGTTCGCCGCACCGAGCACAACCTCATCGACGGCATCGCCGGGTACGCCCGCCCGTCGCACCGCTTCGGCGACAACCAGGCCGGCCATGTCATCGGGCCGTATTCCGGCCAGGGCGCCGCCATATCGGCCTTGGGGTGTTCGCGCCCCGTCGACGAGGAAAACTTCGCTCATCACTACACTCCTTGTCGGCATCTGAGGGAATTATTAACCGAACATTCGGTAAGTATCAAGCCCTCGGAACGGGGCTCCACGACCATCGACGCCGATGAGTCAAGATGGACGGATGACATCGGCACGCACGGCCCCCCGAACCGGACGACCGGGGAGACCCGGGTACGACCTCGATTCCCTGCTGGCCGTCGCCGTCAAGGTGTTCAACGACAAGGGCTACGACGGAACCAGCATGGAAGCGCTGGCCAATCGGCTAGGTATCACCAAATCGGCCATCTACCACCATGTTTCCGGAAAATCCGAACTGCTGGAACTCGCGTTGTCGCGCGCCCTCAATGGCTTGTTCGCCGCGACCACCGAAGAGCGTGCGGTAACCGGACGCTCCATCGACCGCCTCGAATACGTGGTCCGCCGCAGCGTCGAAGTGCTCGTCACCGAGCTGCCTTACGTGACACTGCTGCTGCGCGTGCGTGGAAACACCGCGGTCGAGAAGCGAGCGCTGGCACGCCGACGCGAATTCGACGCGTTCGTCAGCGATCTGGTCCAGTCCGCCGCCGACGAGGGCGACCTTCAACAATGCGTCGACCCAGCGCTGGCCAGCCGCCTGATCTGGGGAATGATCAACTCCATCGTCGAGTGGTACCGCCCGCGCGGCGGCAATTCCGTCGACCAGATCGCCGACACCGTCGTCTCCATCGTCTTCTCTGGACTGCGCAACCCCGATTCCAGCGTCGGCTAACTTCGCGACCAGCCCCCTCTTGACACGCAGCAAACTCTGTCAGATCGTAATTACCTACCGAATGTTCAGTTATGATCGGAGAGTTGATGAGCCATCTGCTGCAAAGCTATGTAGGGGGGCGCTGGTACTCCGCGCCCGATGAGGGCACACCACTGCTCAGCGCCGTGGACGGCAGCGAGGTGGCACGCATCTCGTCGACCGGGCTGGACGTCGGCCACATGGTCGATTACGCGCGGACGGTCGGTGGACCGGCGCTGGCGCGCTTGACCTTCCACGAGCGCGCAGCCGCGTTGAAGGCCCTGGGCTCGGCCCTGCTGGCCGGCAAAGATGAGTTCTACGCGCTCTCGACCGCTACCGGCGCGACCACCCGCGACTCGGCCATCGACATCGACGGCGGTATCGGCACCGTGCTCAGCTACGCCAGCAAAGCTCGCCGCGAGTTACCCAACGACACCGTCTACCTCGACGGGGCGGTCGAGCCGCTGGGCAAGAAGGGCACGTTCGTCGGCCAGCACATCTACACCTCACGCCGCGGCGTGGCAGTGCAGATCAATGCCTTCAACTTCCCGGTCTGGGGCTTCCTGGAAAAGCTCGCACCGGCATTCATCGCCGGTGTGCCCTCGATCATCAAGCCGGCAAGCCAGACCGCATACCTCACCGAACTGGTGGCCCGCCGAATCATCGAGTCGGGCCTGCTGCCCGAAGGCTCGGTGCAACTGCTTTGTGGCAGTGCCAATGACCTGCTGGACCATCTGTCGGGGCAGGATTCGGTGGCATTCACCGGTTCCGCCGATACCGCCGCTCTGCTGCGCGCTTACCCGAATGTCCTCAGCGAGGGTGTGCACTTCAATGCCGAAGCCGATTCCCTCAACGCATCGATTCTCGGCCTCGACGTCGCCGCGGGCGGCACAGAGTTCGATCTCTACGTCAAGCAGCTCGTCACCGAGATGACAGCAAAGGCCGGCCAGAAGTGCACGGCGATCCGCCGCGCGTTCGTGCCCGAGGCGCTGGTCGACGACGTCGTGACGGCCGTATCCGCCCGGCTGTCGAAGGTCATCGTCGGCGCTCCCGGCGCCGAAGGCGTCACCATGGGAGCTCTGGCCAGCCTCGGGCAGCGCGAAGAGGTTCGCAATTCGGCCCGCGGTCTGTCCAAATCCGCCCGAATCGTCTTCGGGGATCTCGACGAGGTCGACGTGGTCGGCGCGGACGCCACAACTGGCGCCTTCCTCTCGCCAATTCTGCTGCGCTGCGACGACCGTGATGCCGTCGAGCCGCATGAGATCGAGGCATTCGGCCCGGTGAGCACCATCATCGGTTACCGCGACAACGCGGATGTCATCGAACTGACCGCACGGGGCAAGGGCAGCCTGGTTGCCTCGTTGGTCACTGCCGATCCAGCAATTGCCCGCGAGATCGTTCTCGGCGTAGCACCCCACCATGGCCGGATCCTGGTGCTCGACAGCGAGAACGCCAAAGAGTCGACGGGACACGGCTCGCCGCTCCCGGTACTGGTGCACGGCGGCCCGGGACGTGCCGGAGGCGGCGAGGAACTCGGCGGCATCCGCGGCGTCCTACATCACATGCAGCGCACAGCCGTACAGGGGTCTCCGAACGTGCTGACCGCAGTGGGGCGTCGGTGGGTGGCCGGCGCGGAACGACTCACCGGCGCGGTGCACCCTTTCCGCAAGAACCTCGCTGAGCTTCGCTTGGGCGACACCATCGTCGGTGGGCCGCGTCGTGTCACACTCGCCGACATAGCGCATTTCGCTGAATTCACCGGCGACACCTTCTATGCACACACCGATCCCGAAGCCGCGGCAGCCAATCCGCTCTTCGGCGGCATCGTGGCCCACGGATACCTGGTCGTATCACTGGCCGCCGGGCTGTTCGTCGATCCTGCGCCCGGGCCGGTGCTGGCCAACTTCGGTGTGGACAACCTGCGTTTTCTCACCCCGGTCAAAGCCGACGACGAGCTGACGGTGACCCTCACCGCTAAACAGATCAGCCCGCGCAACAGCGTGGACTATGGCGAGGTCCGCTGGGACGCAACCGTCACCAACCAGGGTGGCGACGCCGTCGCCACGTACGACGTGCTGACGCTCGTCGCCAAACCCAAGGGAGATTCCGAATGAGCCACCAGATCTCGATCTGCTACGGAAAGCCGGTCGATCCGGCCGCGTTCGACGAGTACTACTGGACCAAGCACATCCCACTCGCCAACAAAGTGCCCGGCCTTGCTGACTACACCTACTCGAAGTGCACTTCGCTGGACGGCTCCGAGCCCGCCTACTACGCCGTCGCCCGACTGCAATTCGACACCGAGGACGACTTGCAGAAGGCGCTGTCCTCCCCCGAGATGAGGGCGGCCGGCAAAGACGTGCGCAACTTCGCCACTGGCGGCGTCACCATGTACGTCCAAAACGTGGAATCGGTTCTGGCGTAAGGATGAGGCGCGGGCTTCCTCGCGGCCCGCGGACCGCTAACTGTCGGCCACAGAACAGGGATCCGTAGATGACCGCGATCGACGCGAGTTCATTCGAACTTGCCCATCAGATGTTCGCCGACGATATCGCCTCCCGCACTGCGGGAGTCGAAATCGTCGAGCTTGGCAAGGGACACGCCATCGCCACGATGACCGTGACCGAAAGAATGGTCAATGGCCACGGGATCACCCATGGCGGGTACGTATTCCTTTTGGCGGATACAACATTTGCCCTCGCATGCAACAGCCACGGGCACCCAGCCGTGGGAGCTCGTGCTGATATCCGATACGTACGCCCGACAGAGCTTGGGCAGACGCTGACCGCCATCGCAAAGGAACGTACCCGCTTCGGCCGCAACGGAATATACGACGTGACCGTCATGGATGAGCAGCGGCGCGTCGTTGCCGAGTTCCGCGGCGACAGCCGTGTCGTTCCGGCCCGCTAGGCCCCGCCGATGTCGCGGCGGGTCCTTGTCACGTGACATACGCACAGCTCCGTTCACGTTCGCATTCAGCCAACCGACTGTGTACGTAGCGACAAGTAATTCTGGCGCCAAGTCGTCACAGTTATGACACAGGTCACTGAGTGGCCTGGGTCATACAGCGCCAACGCGCCCGACGCAGATGGTCCCAGAGAAGACAAGAAGCACCATGAACCCGTTGCCCGAGCCGACGACGTTCTCGGCACTGCGGCAGGACTGACCCTCTACGACATACTCCACAAACTCCCACGCGCACTTGCCATCTGGATCGGAACCTGCCCGCTCTGCCACCACACATACCTCGACCGAACAAAGTCCTACCAGTGTTCTGGGGAGTTTCGGATTAACGGTGGATCCGACCTCGGTGTGGGTTAGTTCGCGGTCGGGTGGATCCGGCCTTCGAAGGCGATAGCGAAAGCGTTCAATGCAGGTTTCCACCGCATCGCCCATCGTGCCCGCCCCTGCCCGGTCGGGTCCAGGGATCGGGTCACCAGATACAGGCATTTCAACGCCGACTGCTCGGACGGGAAGTGCCCGCGAGCCCTGATCGCGCGCCGGTAGCGGGCGTTGAGGGACTCGATTGCATTGGTGGAGCAGATGATTCGCCTGATCTCCACGTTATAGTCCAGGAACGGCACAAACTCGGCCCAGGAGTTGGTCCAGAGCTTGACGATCGCCGGGTTCCCCGGCGGTGGTGACACCGATGACCGCGACTGGGATCTCCGCGCCGCGGGTGTTCGATCTTGACGACGTCGGCGCCGAAGTGCGCTTCGGCGTCGTCGCCGCCAGGGGCCCGGCGATCAGCGTCACCGCATCCACCACTTTCAGCGCCCCAGGATCCATTAACTTATACATTATAAGATGATACGTCAAGGGGTCCGTAGAGGCACTACGATCAGGACAGACGGCGACACAAGAAACAGGAGGCCCGACTCGATGGCACGGCGCAGCGCATCGGCCGCAACCGGAACAGGACAGCCCGAGACCGGTACCACCGGATCCGCCCCGACCTACGCGAAGGTCAAACCGCCCGGCAGCCGCGCCAGTTACGTTCAGGACGTGCTCCGATCGGAAATCCTCAGCGGCGCAATGCCTCCCGGCACGCCGATCCTGCAGGACAAGGTCGCCGAACGCCTCGGCGTCTCCATTACGCCGGTGCGGGAGGCCCTGCGGAATCTGGAATCGGTCGGATTGGTTGTCTACGAGCCGAATTTCGGCGCCAAGGTCGCCGAACTCGCCGCCGGCGAAATGGAAGAGCTGTATCTGCTGCGTGCCGCCGTCGAGGGCCTGGCCGCTCGGCTCGCCGCTACCTCGATCTCCCCCGCCGAAGTGCAGCGCCTACACGAAATCCATGGGGAACTGCGCACCGCGCTCGATGCGGGCGACCCCTCGCGAATGGCCGCCGCCAGCAGGCAGTTCCACGCCCAGATCGCCCGCGCCGGCGGACGCTCCATCATCGCCCGGCACCTGCAGTGGATCTGGGAGAGTCACCCCATCCCCATCGAACAATCGGTGTGGTCGAACCCGAAAGTGGCCGCACAGGCCGTGGACTCCAATGCCAGGTTGCTGGCCCTGCTCGAAGTCGGTGACGCCGAAGGCGCCGAAAACCATATGGTGCAGCAAGTCCGGCTGGCCGCCTCTGCCCGCCTGGCCACCATGCACAGTCGGGAGGAGAAGTCCGGGGCGTGATCACGGCACACAATCACGCCATTCGATCATCAGGCCGACCAGGTGGTCGATAGCGAGGGCCCGGCGGGCCGATGGATGAGCAGAAGGTCGCCGCACTGCTCGAAAGGCTGCGCAGCAGCACGATCGCGCGATCGTGCTGCTGATGTTGCGGGGCGGTCTGCGGCCCGGCGACTGCCGACTCCCTATTTCAGAGCGTTTTCGGCGGTACCCCCAGAGATAAAGTCCACAGGTCCCAAACCCTGAGCCTTGGCCAGTTCCTCGGTCAGATAACGGATCGCCGCAGCATCAAGGATCGAGTGGTAGCTTCCATCCTCAGAGAAATTGATATTGGCACCCTCGACGCGCACGAGAAAAACTGTGTCCTCAGTGTTCGACTCAGGGCAGACGAAGGTATGCGCGGATGCTGCCGGCTCAAAAAGGTAGGAGCCAGCTGTTTGCACCTGTTCCGGATATTCGAGATAATACCACTTGCCCGACAAGGTATAGACCTCAGCAATACCGGTGTGATAGTGGAGTGGAATCACCGCCCCGGGCGAGAACGTCGCCAACACCACCCATACACCGGCTTCAACGTCCAGTCGCAGCGGCTGAAAATGCACCCCCGGGCCTAAAGCATCCCTTATCAGCGGTGTTCCGCTGGCGTTTACCGTCAGAACCTCGCTCTGAGGCAAGGCGACAAAGGGAAGAAGCGCTCCGCTCGACGTCCGGATGGGACCTGGAAAACTCATGTTCAACCTCTCTCATACTTCTCAATAATGAACACGCTTGCGAATCTCGAATCAGCTGTCGAATCAGCGCAAGAACCTTCTGTGTATCGGAATGTCAAGCCGCGAAGATCGTCTCGGCGACTCAGTTCCCTTTCAACGTCGCATGATCCCTTGCTCACGCGCGAAAGCGAGTATCTGGCGACGACTACTGCCCTTCAGGAGTGCACGAAGAATCGCTTTCAGACCAATCTGACGGAGCAGCCCTACTCGGTCGATCTCGTCCCAATGCTCCACACAGATCCCGTTCTTCACCCGCCAAATATCAATCGAAGTCATTTCAACGTGCTTACCGGTCGGAGCGATACCGATGAGCGGTCCAGTGTGTGTACCTGTCATCGAAATTCTGGCTACAACCTTATCGCCCTCAGCAACAATATCTTTGATCACCATCTGCCCGTCGGGAAATGCAGTCTGGAGAATGTCTGCCATGCGCTTGACCGGCTCGCGACCGTTGGGAGTCGGATTATGCTGCAGATAGTCATCGGACATGAGGGAGTCGAGCAATCCGTGGTTTGCCACAGAAAATGCCTCCATTAGGCGCACCACTACATCTTTGTTTATATCTTGGAGATCCACCTTCATAACTTCCTTCCGTGCGAATAGTTCTTTCCCGGGCGAACACGTCCGGCATGCTTCCCGGGGTTCACCCCTGGAAGATCTCACTGCCCGAGCTCTGATTAGGGGTTATTGGAGGGTAGCCGCAAAATCAGCAAATCTGTCGGCGTCACGCAATACCGGTCCGTGCCCGAAGCAGACCAAATCCGGTCCGAGCCCGGCGAGTCTGGCGATGGACTCGCGATTGCCTCGAGGATCCGCCGTCAAGAACGCGAACGGTTCTCGCAATCCACGGACTCCCGTGAACGGATGGTGGCCATTCGCAACATCGCCGAGCAGAAGAGTTCGGTCCGACTCGCGCCAGAACGCCAAGTGGCCAACTGTGTGTCCAGGAACTTCGAGGACCTCGAAACTCCCGACCCGATCACCCTCACGAAGCCGCCTGTCGACCGCCGCCGGCGGACCGCCCTGAAAGCGGCTCAATATCCTGGGAGCAGGATGATCCGGAAATCGGTCGTACATCAGACCGGGCGTCTCGACCGCCGCAGCATCAGCATGACCGACCCATAACGGGATTCCCAATTCCTCGCAAATTCTTCTACTCGCCCCGAAGTGATCGGGATGTGCATGCGTTACCGCATGCGCCCGAATATCAAATCGCGCTATATCACGCAGTATGCGTCGGCCACTGTACCTGGTTCCGGCATCAACTAGAATGCCGTCGATCACGTAGGAATTGATAGAATTCCTTGGATATCCGCTAATCTGGTATACATCCTCGGCAAGTTCTATGATCATCGCCATTCCTAATGGTGTTCAGGCTACTGGATTTATCAAGCTGGCAACCGTGGTGCGCGCGAGGCGATCCGATTCAAACCTCTCGACAACACGTCGACGCACAGCAAGAGCGGGCGCAGTGCGCCTGTGAACCATCCATCCATACTGACGAGATTTACGCTGCACGTCCCGGACTCGCTTGTACCTGCTGGCTTGGAAGCGATGCAACGCGTCCGCAATTTCAGTCGAGTCGACCAGGATTCGAGCCAGTGTGATCGCATCCTCGATTGCCATAGAACCACCCTGCCCGAGGTCCGGGGACATGGCGTGCGCCGCGTCTCCGATCAGAACTACTCGCCTCGAGATCCACCCGGGTAGGATTACCTGTTCGATATCGCCGTAATGGATCGCATCCTCATCCGGATTCGAATCCACGATATACCTGGCCGGTCCCTTGAAATCGCTGAACAGCTCACGCAGAAGATTCATATTCTCGGACGGATCCCGCACAGCGCCTCGAGCGGAAAGAAAAGTAGAGTACGAATACAGCAGATCTTCACCAATTGGAAGTATCCCCATTCTCCGACCACTACCCCAGAGTTCGCACATACCTTCGAACCCCTGCGGTCGCGGGATAACTACTCGAATCGCGCAGTATCCGACATATTGGCGCTCAACCTCTCCAAAGACCAGTTTCCTGACCTTTGAATTTCGCCCATCTGCCCCGACGACGAGGTCGTACTCCGCGCTGGTCCCGTCGCTAAATTCTGCGACCACACTCTTGGTGAGCTCCCTCAATGCGGTCACAGTAATCCCGAGCCGCGGACTATTCTCGAGCGAGCCGGCGAGGACGTCATGCAGAGCCCCGCGATGTATCCCGGTTGTTGACGTTCCGTAGACATCCGCCACGGAGCTGAACCGGAATCCGTTCATGCGGTTGCCATCCGAGTCCAGGACAGTCACACTGTTGAGCGAAACCCCACGCTCCTGGACCGCACTCCCCAATCCAATGGAGTTCAACGCCAGAATTCCGTTGAATCCGATCGCAATTCCAGAACCGACTGGGCGCCATTCGGGCGCGAGGTCGACCACATCAGCCGAAGCGCCGTGCCGCTTCAAAGCGGCAGCAAACGTCAATCCAGCAATCCCGCCACCGACAATCAAGATCCTCTGTGGTATCGCCACCAATACTCCTTTAGCGCCCAGCCTGCTTTACTACACTCTTAGCAGTTCTTGCTACAGTTGTAGACCTACTTACTAGGGCTGTCAAGTGTGGATGGGATACTGACCTCATGCGACAGAGTTCAGATGTCATCGACCGCCGTGCCCGCCTGCTTGATGCCGCAATACAGGTGATCGGCACGAAGGGCCTCGCAGCGGTCACGCACCGGTCGGTGCAGGAGACCGCCGGCGTACCGCACGGGGCTGTCACTTACTACTTCGGTACCCGTAACGATCTGGTGGTAGCCGCAGTCGAGCGCCTCGCCGAACTCGACGAGAAGCGCCTGACCGACCTCATGCACGAGCTGATGCTGGTACTGGCCCGCCGTTCACCTGAGCCGGACTACGACTCGCTTCAGCAAGCTCTCGTCGAATGGATCGAAAGTGACCCGATCCACCAAATCGCAAGGTACGAGGTACTACTGGAAGGCACCCGAAATCCTGCGGTTCGAGCCGCCGTCAGCAGTGGCGCTGCCGCGATGTGGCGTGCGGTCAGGCCGATCGCCGTTGCAGCCGGTTCCGACGACCCCGATCATGATGCCCGCATCATCGTGGCACTGCTCGACGGCCTGATCTTCGATCGATTCACACGCGCACCCGACGATCTGACTCCCCTGCGCCATGGGCTGGAGCGAGTGCTGAATACCTGGCATCCGTAGACAGCTTGCTGTCGTCGCACCGTCAGCCGTCTACGCCGCGTTCTCCCACCGGTGGACCGGCGGGCAAGTCACTGCGATCCACACCGGATTGCGCGCGGCCTGTCGCCGCGCCGTGAGATGCGAACCCGATCCGACCGCAGCGGTCCTCGACTCGCAGTGGATCTGCGCCGCCGGAACTGTCGGCGGCAACAGCCGGTTTCGACGCCGAGAAGAAAGTGGCAGGCCGCAAACGCCACGTCATCGTCGACTGTTTGGGCCTGCTGCAGGTTGTGCTGGTCACCGGCGCGAGCACCCAGGACCACGACTGCGCCCGGCCGGCCCTGGCACAGCTGCGGGGAACTGTTCAACACCATCAGCCTCATCTGGGCCGACAGCACCTACATCGGCAGTCTGGCCGACTGGGCGAAATCTGTTCTTGCCCTGAGCATCTCCGGCGTGTCGACTGATGACGGGCCGCGGATCTCCCTGCATCGAAGAGGCGCTGTGCGCGCGGCGATCGACCATAGCGGATCAAGCATGGAGTCGACGCCGGTCGAGATCGGTTGTGACGCGGCAGCCCAACATTCGGATCGACTGGCGTTGGGGCTCAGCGTTCCTTCCGCGCCGAGACCCGTCTCTTCGCGCGCTGCCCATGAATCACGGCCAGCGCGTGCTTCTGGGCGAGTATCGCGAGGGCCTCGTTCAGTTCGTCGAACAAGGTGCCGGCAGCCTCCCCGTTCCATGCCGGGGGCAGTAGTGACAATGGGAGACCGGGATCACGGTACGGTAGTCGGCGCCATTCGGTCAGTATCGGGACGTAAAGCTGGAACGCTTCCTGCGGGGCGATATTCGTCGCAGTTACCTGATAGAGGACGGGCCGATACCGCTGTAGGAAGTCTGTGTACAGCTGAGTGAGCTCTGGCAGATTCCACCATTGGCGCACCTTCGCGCGCATGTCACCGAATCCGAGGTGGCGGCCGGTGAACATGTCGACGTAGCCGGACAACTCGCGACGGTCCAACATCTGACGGGTCTCTCGGGCCAGCGTTCCGGGGCCGACCCAGACTCCCGGTGCTGCGGTGCCGAAGCCGAGCCGGGTCAGGCTCGATCGGAGCGCGTGGCGTTTCTCGCGCTCCGACTCGGGCACAGAGAAAACGACCAGAATCCAACCGTCTTCCTCGGATGCCCTGGCACGATGGAAGATTCTCACATCGCCTTCGGCCAACGCCTCGAGCGTCGATTCCGAAAGGGAGTATCCGACCGCACCGGCGTTCTGCTCGCTCAGTAGTACGCCGCGCCGCTTGAGCCGTGATATGGAGGATCGGACCGCCTGGGCATCTATCCCCAGATCTGCCATCAGCGCGATAACCGACGCCGTCGACAGCCAGTTGCCTTCGGCACGCGCGCACAGACCGAAGATGGTGATGATCAACTGAGCGAGGCGAGCTTCGCGTCCGCGCACATTCGGCACCACTTCCAGCCCTGTCGTCATATTTGCACCATACGTCCCCTGGGTCACGAGGCGCGAATCATTCCCTCCTGCAAGACAGTTGCCAGGTGACGCTGGTCGCGGTCATAGAAGCGACCGATTCCGACGCCACGCCCGGCGTCGGCGGCGACCGCTTCCTGAACGTAGAGCAGCCAGTCGCCGACCCGGCCGGGGCGGTGAAACCACATCGCGTGGTCGAGGCTGGCGGTGACCAGGCCGGGCCGGGCCCAAGGCAGGTCGAGCACTCGCAGGACAGGTTCGAGGATGGTGTAGTCACAGACGTAGGCGAGGGCGGCGAGGTCGCGTTGGGCATCGGTGAGACCGTCGACCGGGCGAAGCGGGTCGAATGGTTTCACCCACACCGCTTGGTGCGGTGCCCGCTTTCCTTCAACCGTTAGGTATACAGGGCCCGGTACGTGGCGCATGTCGAAGCTTCGGCCTTCGGACCAGTAGGTTTTCGACTCGTCGGTCATGGTCCCGCCGTGACGGTCGGCGAGATATCGCGCGGAGCTGGGCAACTCGTCCGGATCGGGGACGCGAGTCGCAATGCGCCCGGCGAAGGTGCCGCCGGATTCACCAGCAGCGAAGTTCGCCAGGCAGACGTAGACCGGCCTGCCGTTCTGATAACCCCGAACCTGGCGGGTGCTGTAGCCACGCCCATCTCGCAGCAACTCCACCTCGTAGCGCACTACCGCCCCGATATCGGCAGGGCGGAGGAAGTAACTGTGCATCGAATGCAGCGTCTTGCCATCGGTCACGGACCGCATCGCCGACGCCGCGGCCTGAGCCACCAGATCGCCTCCATAAGCCTTGGGCCATGGACATGGCTGGGTAGTGGCGTCGAAGGCCAAATCGAAGTGCTGCGGCTCGGTCGGCGTCAGCGTTACCGCCGCAGTGAAGATCGTGGATGTGGTCGGGGTTTCGGTCTGCATCGATCCGTCCGTTCAGAGCCTAGCCCGCAGGTACGAACTACGGCGGCGGTTTATATAGAGTCATTGTTTCGATCGTCACAGACAATCTACATTATAGGACGAGGTGGTGGCCACACGACCGCAACCACTACCTTCCGGACGACCGGTGGACGAGCACCCTTGTCGTTCAAGAGAAGTCGGGATGATCGGCGGCGATTCGATAACCCCCGGAGTGGAAGACCAGCGGCTGACCATTACAGGTGTCGAACTGCTCGACCTCGCCGATGAAAATGACATGATCACCGGCTTCCACCCTCTGCACGGTCCGGCACTGGAAGCGGGCGATGCTGTTGTCCAGCAAAGGAACTCCCGCGATGCCGTCGTGGTGGGCCACACCCGCGAACTTGTCCGGCGCGGGCGTGGCGAACTGCCGCGAGAGCTCGTGCTGGTCGACGGCGAGCACGTTCACGGCGAAATGCGACGCCGCGACGAGGTCGGGCAGACTCGGCGCCTTCTTGGCCGGGCACCAGGCGACCAGCGGTGGATCCAGCGAGACCGAGGTGAACGAGTTGGCCGTCACCCCGACCTTGCGGCCATCAGGTGCGCGTGAGGTCACGACCGTGACACCAGTCGCGTATAGCCCGAGGGCATTTCGCAAGGCCCGCAGGTCGACCGCATTCGATTCGGACCGGACCACATCGAGCATGCGCTCGGCATCGGACCGGTCGAACCACCAGTCGTGCACGGCGCTCGGGTCGTCGAATCCAGCCGCGAACAACCCGGCCACCGCCGGCTCGTCCGCGGCGATCCGCACGAAATCCAGTACATGCTCGGGGATCTCGGTGAGCATGCGGTTGGTCCACGCCACGGACCACCGCCCCCAGTTGCGCCAGAAGGATTCGAATACCTCATGCATCCACTCGGTGTCGAATACCTTCGCGCCGTGCCGCAATACCGCATCGAGGTAGATACCTGCCGCATGGACAGCGTTGTTCGCGCCCTGCGCGGTCAGCGGATCATTGAGCACCACCGCGTCGGCCAGGCCCAGCACCGGATGTCCGGACGCGGTGAAGGCCACCGGCCGTCGCACCGTGGGCGTCAACCGGCCGCGCAGCACACCGCCGTCATCGGTCAGCTCGATGTCGCGGGCTCGGGCCGCGATCTTCGGAAACGCGTCGTCGAGGACCTCCACGCACCGTTGCAGATGCTCCTCCGGTGTCTTGACGTTGTCGAAGCGATCCATCGGTCCGCCCGGGATCGCTTCGACGACTACGATCGAGCACGGGCCGGAGGTGGTGAGCGCAGGCAGCGTGATCACTTCCCCTGCCCCCGGCATCACCGAGATTGTGAGGTCGGCGCCGGAGTCGTCGGGCAGCAGTCCGCGCACATACGCCACGGCCAGTGCCCGCTTCGGGCGGTCGTACGGCGACCGCACCCGATCGCGGACGAACATCCGGCCCAGGTCTCCGGTACCGGTAGCTACGATGGTCAGACTATGTTGTGCCGCAAGGGAATCCAGACGTTCTACGGTGACGTCCTCGACGTGGAAGCTCCCGCCCTCGGCGATGAACGCCTCGATCAAGGCGGCGCAGACCACACGCTGGTCGATCGAGTAGGCAGAAGTCTCGAACGCCGAAACCACTTCCCCCACACCGTCGATGCTCAGAGCAAGACGGTCGATAGCGGGGGCATCTTCGTCGACGTCGACGATACGGCGCAGGACCCGTAAGGCTGACCCGAACAGGCATTGACTCGACAGCACCGAACCGGTCCGGACCTCGTCGGGGTGGCGGTCGCCGATCAGGGTTACCGTGCAACCGTGGCGCCGCAGCCCCAACGCCAGCAAGGCTCCGGCCTGTCCTGCCCCGATGATGGCGATACGGTGGGGTTCTTGGGCGTTCATGCCGCCGGAGCGAGGTCGTCGAGGTACGACCGCGCGCTGTCGGGGTCCATGAACCAGTGGAAGAAGTCCCGCGGATCGTCGAAACCGTTGGCGAAGCGACGAGCGATACGCGGACTCGTTCCGGCCGCGCCCAACATCGCCAGTACGTGTTCGGGTGGAGGAACCAGCAGCCCGTTGGTCCAGGTCACCACGTACTTCGCGTAGTCCCAATACCTTTCGAACGTGTCGTGCATGAACTGCCGGTCGAAGGGGCGCTCGTCGTGCTCGAGGATGCTCGCCAGATAGGAGGCGGCGCATTTGGAGGCGTTGTTGGATCCCTGCCCGGTGACAGGGTCGTTGAGCACGACGACGTCGGCCATGCCGAGCACGGGAGCACCCGAAGGAAGCACCCCGATCGGGCGGCGCACGGTGGGCGGGAAGCGACCGGCGAGCATGCCCAGGTCGTCGGTGAGCTCGAGGTCGCGGCAACGTTCGGCCTCCCACGGCAGGTAGGTTTCGACGATCTTCTTCGCGGTCTCGAGGTGCTGGTGCGGGTCGGTGACACCACCGAAGCAGTCCATCGGACCGCCGGGCACACCCTCGATGACCATGATCTCGCACGGGCCGGTCGTGGTCAGCGCCGGGAATACGAAGTACTCGCCGATTCCGGGAACCATATTGAACGACACTGCCGAATACGGTTCGCGGGGTACCATGCCGGTCACGTATGTGAGCGACAACGCCCGTTGCGGTCGATCGAATGTCGAACGGGCCGAGTCACGTTCGAACATCTTGGCAATGTCACCCTTGCCTGCCGCCAGCAGCACCAGGTCGGACTCGCGCGCATATCTCTCGAGGTCGTCGAGGGTGGCATCATGGATGTCGAGGTGACCACCGCGGCCTTCGAATTCGCCCATCCAGCGTGGCATCTTCACCCGCTGGTCGACAGATTGCGCCGGAAGGTCCAGCCGGGAAGCCCAGGAGATCGCCTTACCCCCTTTGTCGTCGGGAACAGTGAACGCGATGCCGTCCACATCCGGACATCCCTCGGCCCAGAAATCCAGACCGAGTACATGTTCTCTGGCCAGCGAGCTGCCGAACATGCACTGGCTGGAGGTCACCTGGCCGGTGAAGATCTCTTCGGGGGTGCGGTTCGACACGATCCGGACGTCGTATCCGGCATCCAGCAGACCCATGCCGAGCTGCAGGCCGGACTGACCGGCACCGATGATGGTGATGGTACGCATTGTGTTCCTTTGGTTTTCGGGTTCGGGTCAGTGCGCCGGAGCGCTCTCGGCGGCGAGTTGTGGGATGGCACTCACGGTCTGCTCCGGGCCGAGAGCGGAGTAGCCGCCGTCGACGGGCCAGTCGGCGCCGGTGACGAACGACGCCGCTTCGGAGGCGAGAAAGGCGATCACACGCCCCACCTCGGATGGGTCGCCGGTGCGGGCGAGCAAGTGGAAGGGCGCCGCGACGGAGTCGGTGTGCGCGCGGTCGCCGGCGGAAAGCTCATCCATGATTTTCGACCAGGTCCAGCCCGGGCTCACCGAATTCACCCGGATACCGTCAGCGGCGTAATCCAACGCCATGCTGCGGGTGACCTGGGCGATTGCGGCCTTGCTTGCTGGGTATACCCACCGACCGGCCTGCGCGACCTTCGCCGAAATCGAGCTCAGGTTGACGATGGCTCCACGGCTCCGCGCCAGATGGGGGCGGGCGTTGGCAGCGAACAGCACCGCGCTGACCAAGTTGACGTCCAGGGTCCGCAACCAGGTTGCCCGGTCGGTGTCGGCGCCATCGTCTCCGTACGAGCAGGCCAGATTGACCAGGACATCGAGCGATCCGAACCTTTCGACCGTCGTACTGACGCAACGTCGGATGGACTCATCGCTGGTGATGTCGGTCCGGACGAACGCGGCCCGGTCGAACTTCTCGGCAACCGCCGCGCCGCCCACCTCGTCGATATCGGCTACCACCACCTGCGCGCCCGCGGCGACGAGCTCGGCGACGACGCCAGTCCCGAACAGGGTGGCGCCACCTGTGACGATCGCCGTCTTCGTGGACAGTGAGATTGGGGTTGACATGCCGCCCTCCGAACTACACACGCTAATGTGACCCGAGTCACGGTAAGGAGCGGCTGGACCGTCGGCTATCCCGCAAACGCGGAGCTTGTCCGCACAGCGTCGATCCGTCGGTTCTTGACACGCATGACGCCGGAGTGGAACAAACTGGTAACGCGCAATCATGACGATGGTCAATAGGACGATATGCGCGCGTGTCGCCTGGAGGAAGCATGAACGACGACGAGCGCCCGCTCAGCCGATACCGCCTAGCGGCCTCCAGCGACCCTGACGTCGTACGCGACACCGTCGGCCAGGCCTTCTGCGACCACCGGCTATCACCACTGAGCCGCGGGAGCGGACTCGACGCACACTTCAACGGCCTGCGCTGGAACAGCGTGGGCGTGTACTACCTGGAGTACGGCACCGATGTTCGCATCGACCCACGCGACCTCGACGACTTCTACCTCGTCCAGGTCCCGCTCGTCGGTCGCGCCACGATCACCGTTGGAGCCGAAAGTTTCACCTCCACACCGGAAGTGGCCTCGGTACTCGAACCCGGACCGCGAGTATCGATGTCGTGGGAAGGGGCGAATCGGCAGCTGCTGCTGCGCTTGGATCGCGCATCGGTTCACGACGTGCTGCGCAAGAAGATCGGAAGGGAACCGACCACGCCCCTCACGTTCACCCCGCGGATGGATCTCACGACCCCGGCCGGCCGCACCTGGAGCGGGCTGTTCAAGGTGTTGACCGATGCCGTCGGCTCGGCCGAGATCCCGGAATCCATACCTGTCCGGGAATTCGAAGGGCTCCTCGTCAGCCAATTGCTGCTCGGCCAGCCGAACAACTACCGCGACGAGCTCGACCGGCGACCACAACCGACCGTGGCCCGGCCCATCGCACAGGCCGCAGACCTGATCGAAGCCCACGCCCATGAACCCCTCACCATCGACGACATTGCCGAGGCAATCGGCGTGAGCACACGCACGCTCCAGGACGGTTTCCGCCGCTATTACGACACGACACCGATGGCATACCTGCGCGATGTACGACTGCGGCGCGTGCGGACCGACCTGTTGCAGGCCGATCCGACAACCGCCACGGTGACCGATATCGCGATCCGGTGGGGATTCCTGCACCCGGGCCGTTTCTCGATCCTTTACCGCGATCGCTATGGCGAATCGCCGTCGCAGACGCTTCGACTGGAACGTGACCGCACCGTCCGGAAATAGCCTGCACCACAATGCAAATCCCCCGCCCGTAGCCGGGCGGGGGACGTAAACAGATCCTGCGTGAAAGTACTCAGCGACTCACACCGACGCCCGGCGGCTGCCAGCGTCGCCGGAGGGTCGTTGCCCCTTCGGCAGCGCGGATCAACTCGAGACGCGGGGGCGGGCCGTCGGTGCGGCCGTTAGGCGGTTTGCGGTTACCAGCGCGGAAGGGCGCGGGCCATTCCGCCGCCTCGCCGACATACTGCTGGTCCACCGCGGCGTGCAGTGTCCACTGCGGATCCCACAGATGAGCGCGGCCGATCGCCACCAGGTCGGCACGCCCGGCGAGCAGGACCGAATTGACATCGTCGTAGGAGGAGATGGCACCGACCGCCACCACCGAGATGCCGTGGGGCACGCCGACCTCTTGCCGGATCCGGTCCGCGAACGGCGTCTGATAACTGCGCCCGAACGCAGGCTTCTCATGCTTGACCACCTGGCCAGAGGACACATGCAGCACATCGGCTCCGTGTTCGGCGAATGCACGAGCGATCTCGACAGCGTCGTCGACGGTGTTGCCCCCCTCGGCCCAGTCGGTGGCCGAAATGCGCACCGACAGTGGCCGATCCGCGGGCCACACCGCTCGGATCGCATCGAAGACGCGCAGCGGGAAGCGTAAACGGTTCTCGAGTGAGCCGCCGAAATCATCGGTGCGCTGATTGGCCAGCGCGGAGAGGAAAGAAGACAGCAGATATCCATGCGCGCAGTGCAGTTCGAGCAGATCGAATCCGGCGCGGGCGGCGGCCTGGCCCGACCGAGCGAACTGTTCGGTGATCTCGTCCATCTCCTCGCACGTGATCTCGCGCGGGGTGCGGCTGTCGGGTCCGTACGGGATGGCCGACGGGGCGACGGTGTCCCAGCCGCCGGTGTCCAGCGGGTCGTCGATGCCCTCCCACATGACCTTGGTGGCGCCCTTGCGGCCGGAATGCCCCAGTTGCACACCAATCTTCGAGCGGGAATTGGCGTGCACGAAGTCTACGACCCGGGCCCACGCCCGCTCTTGTTCGCTGGTGTACAGCCCCGCGCAACCGGGCGTGATGCGCCCCTCCGGCGACACACACACCATCTCGGTCATTACCAGCCCAGCACCGCCGAGCGCCTTGCTGCCCAGATGCACCAGGTGGAAATCGGTGGGCACACCGTCGACGGCGGAGTACATGTCCATCGGCGAGACGATGATCCGGTTGGGTAGCTCGATTCCCTTGAGCCGCAGAGGATAGAACATGGGCGGACGAGTTTCGTCGCCGATCACTGCCGCGTTCCGCGGGGTGTCGTCCTGGATCGAGAGGTACCACCCGTCGATCCGATTCACGAATCCGTTATCACGCAGCCGCAGGTTGTCGTAGGTGATGCGGCGACTGCGCGTGAGGAGATTGAAGGCGAACTGATCCGGCGCTTGATCGGTGTAGTTGCCGATGGCTTCGAACCACTCCAGGCTGGCCTGGGCTGCCCGTTGAATGGACTCCACGACCGGTCGTCGCTCCTGCTCGTACTTTTCCAGACCGGTTGCAACGGAGTCGTTTTCGTGCAGACAGGCGGCGAGCGCGAGGGCATCTTCCATGGCCAGTTTCGTGCCCGAGCCGATGGAGAAGTGCGCGGTATGCGCGGCATCGCCCATCAGCACGACATTGCCGTGCCGCCACGTCCGGTTGCGGACCGTGGTGAAGTCGATCCACCGCGAGTTGTTGGCCTGCAGACCGTGGCCGTCCAACTCGTCGGCCAGGATCTCCGCCAGTAGCGCAATGGACTTCTCGTCGTTCTCGCCGGGCAAAAATGCGCGGTCGGCGAACACGTCGAAACCGGCTTTCCGCCACACGGATTCGTGCATCTCCACGATGAATGTGCTCTGCTCGGCACTGAGCGGATAGCCGTGTACCTGCATGATCCCGTACGGCGTGTGCTTGATGAAGAACTCGAATGCCTCGAACACCCGGTCGGTGCCCAGCCACATGTACTTGTTGTGCCGCCGATCCAGATCCGGGCCGAACACATCCGCGAAACGGGTCCGCACCACGGAGCTGAGACCATCGGCCGCAAGCACCAGATCATGGGTGGCGGACAACTCCTCCACATCCGGAGCGAGCGTGCGGAAATGGATGGTGACACCCAGATCAGCGCATCGCCGCTGCAAGATATGCAGCAACTCCTTGCGGCTCATCGCCGCGAACCCCTGGCCGCCGGAGGTGCGGACCTCACCACGGTAGTGGATATCGATGTCGCTCCAGCGGGCGAATTGCTCGCTCATCGCACGATAGATCTCCTCGTCGGCATGCTCGATGCCACCGAGGGTCTCGTCGGAGAAAACCACACCGAAACCGAAGGTGTCGTCGGGAGCATTGCGCTCCCAGATGGTGATGTCGTGGGTAGGTTCGAGTTGTTTCATCAAGGCGGAGAAGTACAGCCCCGCGGGCCCTCCGCCGATCACGGCGATACGCATGCAAGCCTCACACTCTTCGGGTCGAAGTCGGTTCGAATTCAGTTGGCTGCCCGTTGGACTCGACCGAGCCGAATTCGGGCAGCGGGGCGCCGCGCAAGGCCGCGGCAATGTTGTCGGGCCATGGCAGCGAGCCCCTGTCGGTGCTGGGCACATGGGCGGCTGTCAGGGCGCCACGGGCCGCGATCGTCGACGGTTCCGGCAGTGACGGCTGCGTCACCGCGGGGATCCTGGTGATGATGAAGTCGTACCGGAGCGAGGATCGGCCGACTTTGCCCACCGACAGGCTGATCGACGCGGTATCGCCGAACCAGAGGCGCTCCAGGTAGTCGACCTCGTATCGCACTCGCGGAATACGGCCGAACAGCCAGCGCAGCCCGATTCGGTCGAGCAGTGCAGCTTCGGCCGCCTCCACCCAGCGCACGACCGTACTGTGGTGGTAGTGCCCAGCCGCATCGGTGTCCTGCCAGTCCACAACGCGCTCGATCACGATGTCGGTCATCGCGTCCCCCAGTTCTCGCGCACCTTGAACCGCTGTAGCTTGCCGCTGGGATTGCGGGGCAGACTGTCGACGAATTCGATACTGCGCGGGTACTTGTACGGTGCCGCAGTGCTTTTGGCGAAGTCCTGGAGCTCCCGAGCCTTCGCCGCGTCGCCCGCGACGCCCGGCCGGAGCACCACCGCCGCGTGTACGATCATGCCGCGGTCCTCATCGGGAACCCCGATCACAGCACTCTCAACCACATCCGGGTGCTGGTCGAGGACCGCCTCGACCTCCGGTGCACCGATGTTGTACCCGGCCGAGACGATCATGTCGTCGCTGCGGGCGTGGTACCAGAAGTAGCCGTCGGCATCGCGAGTGTAGGTGTCGCCGGTCAGATTCCAGCCATTGCGCACACACTGGCGCTGACGGGGATCGGCCAGATACCGGCACCCGGTTGGTCCCTGCACCGCCAGCCGGCCGGGAGTGCCATCCGGTACCGGATTGCCGTCGTCGTCCTGGATCTCGGCACGAAATCCGGGCACGACCCTACCGGTGGAGCCGGGGCGGATGTCGTCGTCAGCCGCCGAGATGAAGACGTGGAGGAGCTCGGTGCCACCGAGGCCATTGATGATCTTCAGCCCGGTCCGTTCGTGAAACCGCCCGAAAACGGCTTCGGTCAGATGTTCGCCGGCCGAAACGCACCGGCGCAGGGATTTCAGGCGCTCCGGATCGTCGCGCTTGATCAAAGACTTGTACGCGGTCGGCGCAGTGAAAAGCACTGTCACCGAAAACTTCTCGATCGCGGCTACGAGCGCATCCGGATCGGGCTTCTCCAACAGCACGACCGACGCTCCGACGGATAGCGGGAACATCACCAGCCCACCGAGGCCGAAAGTGAATGCCAAAGGCGGTGTCCCGATGAAGACATCAGCGCCGTGCGGTCGCAGCACTTGTGCGGAGAAGGTGTCGGCAATGGCCAGCACGTCGCGGTGGAAGTGCATGGCGACCTTCGGCATTCCGGTCGTACCCGAGGTCGGCGCAAGCAGCACCACGTCGTCGGCACTGGTCCGCACATCGGTGTAGGCGACCGGTTTCGCTGCTGCCCTGCGGATCAGGTCATCGTCACCTGGCCCGCCGACCGAGGCGATACGCAAGGCCGTGTCGGCCGCGGACAGTTCGTCGAGCAGTCGGTGATCACATAAAGCTAGCGCCGGGCGGGTCAGCTCGATCAGCTTGGTCAGCTCGGGAGCACGCAGCAGAGGCATGGTGGTCACCACCACCCCACCCGCCTTGACGACACCGAACCAGCAGGCAACCAGCCACGGGGTATTGGGAGCGCGCAACAGCACACGGTTTCCGGGAACCAGGCCGTAGTCTTCGGCCAGCACATGCGCAATCTGGTTCGCACGGTCGAGAAGATCGCCGTAGGTCCAAGTTTCGGACTCGGAGTGCAGGCAGGGCCTGGCCCGGCCATGGACCGCTACCGTCGCATCGAGCAAGGCGCTCGCGCAGTTGAGTCGATCGGGGTAGCGCAACCCCGCCAGGTCGAAGACCAGATCGGGCCAGTCGGCTTCGGGCGGGAGATTGTCCCGGCAGAAGGTGTCTTTGTGCGCGGAGGGTGTGAGCATCATGCTCGGCCCTTTCGAACTGGTGAGGCCAATACATTCTCATTGCTTTTAGCTAACCGCCGTCGATGTCGCGCCATGTTCGGAGGCTGCACCGAGCCGGTGACATCACGCCTGTTCGGAGCCCAGCGCGGCTACGGCCTGAATCTCCACGAGCGCCTCGGGTTGCCAGAGCGCGGTGACACCGATGCCGGCCATCGCCGGGTACGCCTCGCCAACCAACTCGCGCCAGAGCTGGCCGATTTCCTTGGCGTTTGCCTGATAGCCGGGAATGTCCAGCAGATAGATGGTCACCGACAGCAGATTCTGCGGCTTTCCACCCGCAGCCTCGAGCGCCGCGATCACATTGGCCAGCGCCTGCCGGAACTGGGCGACGATCCCGCCGTCGACGATCGTCCCCTCGGGTGTCAGGGCCGTCTGGCCCGCCAGATGAACGATGTCGCGATACCGCGTGGCGTGGGAGAACCCGGAGGGTTTCGCCAGCTCGGGCGGATTGATGTGGTCGACGAGCATGATCGCCTCTTTCTCGCGGAGACCCACCGGGCGGCGAGCCTATTCGAAGTGGGGGTGGCCCGAACCACAATATGGTGTTAGATTCATCGTCGTCAATAGAACGCTATACACGAGCTGCCGCTCCTCGCGTTCGAAGCCGCCCGGGCAACCCGGCTGAATTCCTGGAGTCTCCAGCGATGCGTTTGCGAACAGTTCTCTGCGACGACCACGGCAGTCGCGCCGAAGTCCGCGCCGACGGACAGTGGTACGCGACGACGGCCACCGACGTCGGCGCACTGCTCTCAAACCAGAACTGGCGCTCGGTCCGACCGCTGCCGGGCGAGCAGCCGCCGCCCGGGCGGGCGGCGCCGGTAGTGACAGCGCCGACCAAGATCGTGTGCTGCGGGCACAATTACCGCGCCCACATCGCCGAGATGGGTCGATCCGCCCCCGAATTCCCCACGCTCTTCGCAAAATTCGCCGACACTCTCACAGCCTGGGACGCCGACATCGTCCTGCCCGGCCCGGCCGAGGCGGTGCTGTTCGACTGGGAGGCCGAACTCGCGATCGTCGTGGGCGCCACTCTGCGCCGGGCCGATCGCGACACGGCGCGGGCAGCCATAGCCGGATACACCGTCGCGAATGACTTCTCGGTGCGCGACTGGCAGCGGCGAACTTCGCAGTGGTTGCAAGGCAAGGCATTCGACGCCACCACTCCACTGGGTCCTGATCTGGTGACGCCCGACGAGGCCGACCCCACCGATGGCCTCCGCATCGTCTGCCGAGTCAACGGCGCCGAGGAGCAGACCGGGGTGACCGACGACCTTGTCTTCGACCCGGCGACCCTGCTGTCGTACATCTCCGCGTTCACCGTGCTGCGTCCCGGAGACGTCGTATTGACCGGCACCCCGGGGGGTGTCGGCATCGCGGCAGACCCGCCGCGCTACCTGCGTGCCGGCGATGTCGTAGAGACCGAAATCGAGGGCATCGGCCTGCTACGCAATCGAATCACTTTGTCCCCCAATGATATCGAGCCCGCCCAGCGGGACGGAAAGGAATCATGATGACCAGCGACTCCACCATCCAGGTCGCTCCGATTGTCACCAGAGCCGGAGCGGAGTACACCGAGACGGCACAGTCCGGTGGCGCGGTACGCGTCTCGGGCGTGAGCCCGCAGCACACCCCGGCGACCAAGATCTGGTACGGCAAGGTGACCAACGAACCCGGCTACCGTTCCTTGCCCCATCACCACGGCGAAGCCGAGACCGGCGGCTATGTCCTCACCGGGAAGGCACGCATCTACTACGGGGAGAACTATGAGGAGTACGTCGATATGAGTGAAGGCGATTTCGTATTCGTGCCACCGTTCATGCCGCACGTGGAGGTGAACATGAGCACCACCGAGAAGCTGGTCTGGCTCACCTGCCGCACTCCGGACAATATCGTCGTCAACCTGCCCGATGTCGACGATTCCATCCTGGTTGGATACCGGCAGGCGTGAGATTCGGCTCGGGTCGCACCATCGGCCCGAGCCGTTGGACAGCACGATCCGGACAGATGCCGCGCGCAGCGTATAGCCGAGCAAGTGCCGCAACCATACCGTGCGTCCTATGACCGACATCACAACCGAAGCCGACGCGATTGTCGTCGGCTCAGGGGTCAACGGCCTGGTGGCCGCGGCCGAGTTGGCACTGGCCGGCTGGTCGGTGCAGTTGCTGGAGCGTAATGCGGAGATCGGCGGATTCATCGCCACCGAAGAACGCACTCTTCCCGGCTACCGGCACGACACCTACTCGTCCTGGCATCCATTGTTCGTCTCCGGCGCCGCCTATGCGAGCCTCGGACCCTACCTGCATGAACACGGACTCGAATTCCGCAACACCGAAGAATGGGTGACCGCCAGCGTTGCCGATGACGGCCGCGCCACCATCGCACACCGCGATCCGGAACGCACCGTCATGGAGTTCGCTGACCCCGAAGACCGAACCGCATATCTCGCGATGCTGGCCCAGCTTGCGGCGAGTGCGGCACCGATCGGCGGACTGATGGATGCCGAACTACGCTCGCCATCCGCCCTCCGACCGCTGGCCGGTCTGATCCGCGGTGGGCGACGCGGCACTGAAGACTGGCTGCGGATGGCACTCACCAGCGGTCGTGCATTCGCGCGCCGCGCGTTTCGCGGCCACGAGGTCGATCACCTCTATGCACCGTGGCTGCTGCACGCCGGTCTCTCTCCGGATCATGCTTCAGGCGGACTGATGATGCCGTTGCTCGCGGCCACCCTGCACGGGGCCGGATTGCCGGTGGTTGCCGGCGGATCCGCCGGACTGCTGACAGCGTTCAAGTCGCTGCTGCATTCCCTGGGCGTCGAGGTGCGAACTTCCACCTCCGTGGAGCGGATCCTGGTGGACCACGGCCGAGCAGTCGGGGTCGTCGCCAATGGCCACGCCACATACGCCCGCCGCGCGGTGCTCGCTTCGGTGACGCCAACCGCCTTGTACGACAAGCTATTACCACCTGAGGCAGTGTCATCCACCATCCGGGCCGAGGCTGCGACCTTCCGCTACGGCCGCGCGGAAATGCAAGTCCATGTCGCTTTGTCGGCGCAGCTGGACTGGGCCGACACCCGATTGCGGGACATTCCGTTGATTCACGTCTCCGATGGATCCGACAGCACCGGAATCGCCTGCGCCGAGGCCGAAGCCGGGCTGCTCCCCCGCCGACCGACCGTCGTCGTCGGCCAGCAGTACCTGCTCGACCCCAGCAGGGTGCCGGATGGTACCGCCGCACTCTGGCTGCAACTGCAGGAAGTCCCATTCGCACCGGTAGGCGATGCGGCCGGAGCGCTGGATACAACTGATGGCTGGACTCCGGCGCTGGCACGGAGTTTCGCCGATCGTGTATTGGCGCGAATCGCCACCCACGCCCCCGACCTTCCCCGGAAAGTGCTCGCGGTCGACGTCATTACCCCGGCAGATTTGGCCGCACACAACCCGAATGCCGTCACGGGCGATCCCTACGGGGGTTCGTGCGAATTGGACCAAAGTTACCTGTGGCGCCCCCTGCCCTCCGCCGGACGGCACGCGACACCTGTGTCCGGATTGTGGCAGATCGGCGCATCCACGCATCCCGGTCCCGGCTTGAGCGGCGGATCGGGACACCTCGTAGCGCGAACCCTCACACGAAATCGCAAGCTGCGCAGACTGTTCCGCGCACGTTGAAGAGCGCCGCCGGTGGACTGCACCAGCCGGACAACCGCCGCATTCAGCGGATAGCTCGGCCCGACCAGCCCGCACCAGACTTCGAAACCAGTTACCTCACCCCAGGAGCCACGATGTCACTGCTCAAGACCGTCATCGAAGCGACCCGCTCCGGCGCTGTCGACATCATCGATCTCACTACTCCGTTGCAGGAGTCCACCCCGATCCTGCAGCTGCCGCCACCGCTGGCCAACACCGTCCCGTTCCGGCTCGAGGAGATCAGCCGCTACGACGACCGCGGGCCCGCCTGGTACTGGAACAACATCCACACCGGCGAGCACACGGGCACCCATCTCGACGCACCGGTGCACTGGTTGAGCGGCCGTGACGGACACGATGTCTCACAAGCCCCGATGCGCACATTGTTCGCGCCCGTTGCAATGATCGACATGACCGCTGAGGTCGCGGCCGACCCGGAATTCCTGTTGGAAATCGATCACATCCGCCGCTGGGAGAAAGAGCACGGACCGCTCCCGGCGGGCGGCTGGCTACTGTATCGCACCGGATGGGAATCCCGAGGTGAGGATGCCGCCGCGTTCACCAATGACGGGCGCACACCTGGCGTTTCCGCCGCTTGCGCCAAGTGGCTGGCCGAAGGGTCTGCACTGACCGGACTCGGCGTGGAAACCGTCGGCACCGACGCCGGCGCAGCCGCTGGGTTCGAACCGCCCTTCCCGTGCCACAGCCAGCTGCTGGGCGCCAACAAATGGGGCCTGACCAGTCTGCGCAACCTCGCCCGGCTGCCCGCCACCGGCGCCCTGCTGATCGTGTCCCCGCTGCCGATCGTCGGCGGGTCCGGCAGCCCGGCGCGGGTGCTCGCACTCGTCGAACGCGACGCCGGATAAGGGAGGGAAAACCATGGCGGAACGGTCTTTTACGAACGAGGTCGGCAAACTGCGGCAGGGCTCCGGTACGACCCTGCATGTGGAGGGCATCCTGGCAGTCACGAAGGCGCTGCTGCAGGCCGGCGTCGCCTACGTCGGCGGCTACCAGGGTGCACCGATCTCCCATCTCATGGACGTGCTCGGCGATTCCAAAGACGTACTCGACGAGCTCGGCGTCTATTTCGAAAACAGCGCCTCGGAAGCTACCGCGGCGGCGATGCTGGCCGCATCGGTGCACTATCCGCTACGTGGCGCGGTCACATGGAAGTCAACCGTGGGCACCAACGTTGCTGCCGACGCCCTGGCGAATCTGGCCAGCGGCGGCGTCATCGGCGGAGCACTCATCATTCTCGGCGAGGACTACGGCGAGGGCTCCAGCATCATGCAGGAGCGTTCACACGCGTTCGCAATGAAATCGCAGATGTGGCTGTTGGATCCGCGGCCGAACATCACCGCGATCGTGGACGCGGTCAAATCCGGCTTCGAATTGTCGGAGGCGAGCAACACCCCTGTGTTCTTGCTGCTGCGGCTGCGCTCTTGTCACCTGCATGGAGCATTCGAGGCCGAAGACAACAAGCGGCCTCCGATGACGGTCACCGAAGCGACCCAGCAGCCCACTCGCGACGTGAGTCGAATCGTGCTGCCGCCAGCCAACTTTCAACATGAGAAGGAAAAGATCGAAAACCGATGGCCTGCCGCGGTGAAGCACATCCGCGACCACGGGCTCAATGAGGTGTTCGGCGATGACCTTGCCGACGTCGGGATCATCGTTCAAGGAGGGCTGTACAACACCCTCAACCGGTCGATGGAACTGCTCGGCTGCTCGGATGCGTTCGGCAACACTCGGGTACCGCTGTACGTAATGAACGTTGCCTACCCGGTGATCGACGAAGAAGTCATCGAATTCTGCACTGGCAAGCGCTCGGTGCTGCTGATCGAAGAAGGCCAGCCGGACTTCATCGAGCAGAACATCAATGCCGTCCTGCGCCGTGCTGGCATACCCACCGAACTGCACGGCAAGGACATGCTGACCATGGCGGGCGAGTACACCTCGCTGGTCGTCACGCGTGGAGTGCACGCCTTCCTCAGCAGCTATCTGCCCGAGGTGATCACTGCCGAACCCGCGCTCCTGCGCTCGGCCGATGACCCGGCCAGCCCGTTCGCGGTCCGCGTCGAGCCGCACAGTGTGCGGCCCCGTCCGCCCGGGCTGTGCACCGGATGTCCAGAGCGACCTATCTTCAGCGGATTGAAACTCGCCGAACGCGAAACGGGCGAACATCACATCAGTGCCGACATCGGCTGTCACTTGTTTTCGATAAACGCGCCGTTCGATCTGGGGGCGACAACCATGGGCTATGGCCTCGGTTCGGCGGCTGCGGCGGCGCTGAACTCGAAGGGCTCCGACCGCCGAACCATCGCGATGATGGGCGACGGGGGCTTCTGGCACAACGGGCTGAGCAGCGGCGTCGGCAACGCGGTCTTCAACAAGAACGACCAGCTACTGGTAGTCGTCGACAACGACTATGCGGCCGCCACCGGAGGTCAGGACGTGCTCTCCTCGCACGCCGACCTGCCGACCCGCTCCACGAAACATCCCATCGAGAGGGCCGTCCGCGGCATCGGTGTCAACTGGGCCAAGACAATAGACAACACCTACGACGTCACCACCGTGCGCGACACCTTCGTCGATGCGCTCACCACCGATGAGACAGGGCCGAAAGTCCTTGTCATGCAAAGCGAATGCCAGCTCAACCGGCAACGACGTGAGAAGCCGCAGCGGGCACAGGCCTTGCAGGCCGGCAAGCGGGTGGTCCGCGAACGTTTCGGCGTCGACCCGGAGACCTGCACCGGCGACCACGCCTGCATCCGCATCTCCGGCTGCCCGTCGCTGACCATCACCGACAACCCCGACCCCATGCGCACCGATCCAATCGCGACCGTGCTCGACAGCTGCGTCGGATGCGGAGTGTGCGGCGCCAACGCGCATGCGGCCGTGTTGTGCCCGTCCTTCTACCGAACGGACGTTGTCTACAACCCCACCCGGCGCGATCACATGCTGGCCCGGCTGCGCAACTGGTGGATCAACATGCTCGCGCGCGGAATAGAGCGCCGCGCCGCCGGATTCGAGGTAACACCATGACAGGTTGGTACACAGGGCAGCGCCCCATAACACTCGCGATCCTGGCCATGGGCGGCGAAGGCGGGGGCGTACTCTCCGACTGGATCGTGGAAGTCGCCGAGTCAGCCGACTACTTCGCCCAGACCACGTCTGTACCCGGTGTCGCCCAGCGCACCGGATCCACCGTGTACTACGTTGAACTGTTCCCACCCTCCCGAACCGGCCACACCACCGGAACCGGACGCAACGAACCTGTGCTGAGCGTGTTCCCCACCCCCGGCGAAGTGGACATCGTGATCGCCTCCGAGCTGATGGAAGCAGCCCGCGCCGTCCAACGTGGTTTCACAACACCGGATCGAACCACCCTGTTCACCTCCACACACAGGGTGTATTCGATCGACGAGAAGATGGCTCTCGGCGACGGTCGGGTCGACAGCGCGACGCTTCTGGACGCGGCCCGGCGCGGATCGAAGCGATTGATAGCGTCCGATTTCATGGCAGTAGCCGAGCACCACCGCAGCGTGATCAGTGCGGCGCTGTTCGGCGCCGTGGCCGGATCCGGCGTATTACCGTTCACCCGAGAACAATTCGAAGAGCCGATTCGCGGCTTCGGCAAAGGGATCGAACAGTCCCTGCGTGCGTTCGCCGACGGCTTCAGCGCTGCCGCCGCACCGACAGTCACCGAACCCCCGATCCCACCACAAACTTCACAGCCAGTGGAATTGACCCTCATTCCCCGGCCGCTTACCGCCGACGAGCGCAAGGCACGAGAAGAAGAGCGCCGCACCGAAATAGCCGCCATCGACCCGGGAGAGCTCGTCGGCCCCAAACTGCGGAAGCTCGCGGAATCCGTCAGAGATCTCCCGCCTGCGGCGCGGTCCATGATCCTGCACGGCCTGGTCCGCACCGCGGTGTATCAGAACACTTCGTACTCCCGGCTATATCTGAGTCGCGTGAGGGAAATCGCGGCAGTAGATCCCGATGCCGAGGGCGGCGCACTGCTCACCATCGAAGCGGCCCGGCACGTCGCACTGTGGATGTGCTATCAGGACACTATTCAGGTTGCGCTGCAAAAAATCCGGCGACACCGCATGGATCGTATCCGCTCCGAGGCGCGTGCCGAACCGGACCAGCTGATTCAGGTCCGCGAGTACCTCCACCCACAGATCGACGAGATCACCGACACCATGCCGGCTCGAGTCGGCTCGGTCCTGCGCCGCTCCAGCACATTCCAGCGTCTGGTCCGAAAATTCACCCGTCGAGGCATGACTGTCAATACCAGCTCCATCACCGGCTACACCGCACTGTCGATAACAGCCCGACTTCGCCCTCTGCGCCCACGATCATTGCGCTATCAGCGCGAACAGCATGCCATCGGCGAATGGCTGAAAGCAGCATCGACCGCCGCCCCACTCGATGCCGACCTCGCTCGCGAGATCCTCGAATGCCAATGTGTGCTCAAGGGCTACGGCGCCACCTTCGAAAACGGCACCGACAGTTTCGGAAAACTCATGCACGCTGCCCACAAACTAACCGGGCACCCAGATGCAGCCGAACGACTCTCGAAGCTTCGGGCGGCCGCACTCGCCGACGAGACCGATACAGCTCTGACCATCGAGCTCGCTGCAGCGGTGCCCAGCTGACGATCCTCTAAAGGCAACGCGTCGGGAATCCCGGCACGACCGGCGCTTGCCTGGGTCGTCGTAATCATGGGCTCGGCACCGCGTGTCGATGAGTTCCGCGGCCCCGGGAACCGGGCGGCGGACCCGGCAGATCGCCGCAATCAACTACGTCACCGTTTCCTGGGTGGCGACCGCGTAGAGTACTACCGAATCCAACGCGCGACGTATCTAGCCTTGCAGCACAACGGTTTTGGCAGCCACCGCACGCAGGGAATCGATCACAGTGATCGTTCGGCCATTCGGCCGTAGCGACTCCTATTGCGTCCCCTGGCCCGTGAGAGTCCAGACCCGGTAGCCGGCCTCAGCGCCGGCCCGCGCCGCGGATCGGTCATGGGGACGAACTCATCACCGAGTGGGCCGATAGCCAGATCGCCGATCCGAACCAGCGCACGCTCGCCATAGCGACCGCACCGCGCCCTCCCGCACGTCGGGAAGCTGGGTGCGGGCCACCCGCCAGACGTCGTGGCCACCCGCACTCGTTCTGTCCGAGGCCAGGCCTGGCCAGCGGCGCTCGAGGCCTGCCCTGCTACCCCCTAGCTCACCCATTTGCGGACCGTCTCCGGCGTCCCGACCCCGAGCAGATCGGCAACCGCTTTCATCGCCGCCCACTCCGACTCGTGCTCACCCTTGATCTCGGCGAACATCCGCACTGACTGGGCCCCGCTTACGACGCCGACGGGCAGGTCCGGGATTGGCCTGGATAGAGGATGCGGCTGATCGTCCGGAAAGAACACCCGTACCCGGGCGCACAGCTGCAGTTCACCGACGTCGACGGGCTGCGGCTGACCGCGTTCGTCATCAATACCGGCCGTGATCGGCTCCCGGACCTGGAATTACGGCACCGCCGCCGCGCCCGCCGCCAAGACCGCATCCGTGCCGCGAAGGACACCTGCCTGCGCAACTTGCCCTTCCGCAACTTCGATGCCCACCGAATCTGGCTGACAATCGTCGCCCTCGCACTGGATCTGACCGCCTGGCTACAGACCATCGCCTTGGGCGACCACTCGCCCGCCACTGGGAACCGAAAACCCTTCGCCTGCAACTCTTCCCACTACCCGCCCGCATCGCCCGCTATGCCCCGCGCACCCGCCTCCACCTGTCCCGGCAGGCCCCCACGCCGGCCTCCTGATCACCGCCCTCGACTTCCTGCAGTCAGGCTGACCAGCACGAAACCGCCCCGACGAGCAACGAAAGGACCGTTCACCGGGTCACCTTACCGCTCAATTACAATTACGACATAATATTTCGTAAGCACGGTAGGCATCTTCGGGAAAGACCAGGATGCCGAAGAATTCGCGTCCTTCGGACGTCTTCCTAGAGCGTAATGCAGGGGTTACGGTCGCGCGCACATCGTGAACGTAAAGAATCTGCAAGACAAGGCGCGCGGCCGCTTTCTCAAACACCGTTGCTGCTGTAACCAGAAGCCCGTAGTCATAATTTTCAAACCGCGCAGGTGAAGGAACTTCATACACGTTATGTCGCGAGTACCGATCAGCTCTCATGTGTACCTGCGATTTCCTCTTCATCGCTCTGGGCCAAGCCTTTCGCCTGATACTCACGCAGCACTCCGAGCTGTGATTTTTCCGCATCATGGTGGATCTGGGCGATCGTGACCGCTTCCTCGGACGGGTCAGGACGCAGGAAGGAGCCGGTGCCGGGCTTGCCCGCGGAGCCCAGCTTGGCCATCTTCTTGGGCACCGGGGCGCCCTGGTACTCCAGCGAAATCGGGTGGCCGTGCGAGTCGGCTGGCCCCAGCAGCTGGTGCACCTCGATGTACTCACCGTGCGGAAGCCGCTTGATGACACCGGTTTCGATGCCGTGCTCGAGCACCGCACGGTCACTGCGCTGCAGG
>NZ_JBHZAF010000031.1:0-79767 GCF_042754085.1 Nocardia sp. NPDC059236 | reverse complement strand
AGAATCGGAACCAAATTTCAAAATTTGGCACTGACATTCATCGACACACTATTGAGTTCTCAAAGAACACACGCACAAACGATCTCCCGGGCTCTAGGTCCCGCTCGATCGTGAGGCAACTTTTACAGCTTAGCCCCGTCCGCGCAGCAGAACCAAATCCGCTGGTTGGCTGGGAGCTAGTGTGATCATCAGGCGAAGCTCGTCTCACCGGAGTCGGTGTCCGTGTCGCTCTGACCTGGAATAAGTTACGTGTTGGTTGTTCGCATGTCAAATCGCCTGTTCAGGACGGGTTTTCGCGAACCCGTCCCGACACCGGCTGTTCAGTCCGCGGTTCCGACCCGTTCGATCCGGGCTCCCAGCGAGCGCAGGTTCTCCACGAAATCCGGGTAGCCACGGTCGATGTGGAAGACATCGTGGACCTCGGTGACACCGTCGGCGACCAGACCCGCGAGCACGAGACCCGCGCCGGCGCGAATGTCCGAGGACCACACCGGCGCCGAGGACAGTCGCGGAATCCCGCGCACCACAGCGTGATGCCCGTCGGTGCGGGCATCCGCGCCCAGGCGGATCATCTCTTCGACGAAGCGGAAGCGCGCTTCGAAAATGTTCTCGGTGATCATCGAGGTGCCGTCGGCGATCGCGGCCAGGCCGATGGCCATCGGCTGCAGATCGGTGGGGAACCCGGGGAACGGCAGGGTCGAGAAGTTCACGGCGCGAGGGCGATCCGCCTGCACCACACGAAAACCATCCGGTTCGAACGAGATTCGCGCGCCCGCGGAGCGCAGCTTGTCCAGCACCAGGGACAGGTGCTTGGGGTTGATGCCGGTCACCCGCACGTCGCCGGTGGTCATGGCGGCGGCGATGCCCCAGGTCGCGGCGACGATGCGGTCGCCGATCACCCGGTGGGTGGTCGGCGAGAGCTTGTCCACGCCCTCGATGGTCAGCACCGAGGTGCCCGCGCCGGAGATCTTCGCGCCCATCCGCGCCAGCATGTTGCAGAGATCCACGATCTCCGGTTCACGCGCGGCATTGTCGATGACCGTCTCCCCCTCGGCGAGCACCGCGGCCATCAGGATGTTCTCGGTCGCGCCGACCGACGGGAAGTCCAGGCGAATCCGGGCGCCCTGCAGCTCCTCCGCGCGCGCCACCAGGCAGCCGTGCTCGATCTCGGAGGTCGCGCCCAGCAGTCGCAGACCGGCCTGATGCATATCCAGCGGGCGCGAACCGATGGCGTCACCGCCCGGGAGCGCCACCACGGCCCGCTTGCAGCGCGCCATCAGCGGACCCAGCACACAGACCGAGGCACGGAACTGGGTGACGGCGGGGAAGTCTGCGTGGTATTTCGGTTCCGGCGGCGTCGCGATGGTCACGGTTTCGTGGTCGACGGTGACGTCACATCCGAGACCGCGCAGCACCTCGGCCATGAGCGGCACGTCGAGGATGTCCGGGCAGTTCGTGATGGTGGTCGTCCCCTCGGCCAGCAACGCGGCGGCCATCAGCTTGAGGACGCTGTTCTTCGCGCCGCCTACCGCGACCTCACCGACGAGCCTGCTGCCCCCGGTCACCAGAAACCGTTCACTCACGGGGGTCAGCCTAGTGGTCCTCTCTCGCGCTCGCGGCGTCTCCGCCCGGCCGCCAGAGTATGTCGCCGTCCGGGTTGGCGACCCGGCCGAGGATGAACAGCAGGTCGGACAGGCGGTTGAGGTATTTGGCGGGCAGCGCGTTCGTGTCGTCCGGGTGCGCCGCGACCGCGGCCCACGCCGACCGCTCGGCGCGTCGCGCCACGGTGCGGGCGGTGTGCAGCAGTGCCGCCAGCGGTGTGCCGCCGGGCAGGATGAACGAATTCAACGGTGCCAGAGGCTCATTGAACTCGTCGCACCACTTCTCGAGGCGGTCGATGTAGACCTGGGTGATGCGCAGCGGCGGGTACTTGGGCTCCGCGACAACGGGCGTGGACAGGTCCGCGCCGGCATCGAACAAATCGTTCTGTATGGAACGCAGCACACCGAGCATCCGCTCGTCCGGCTGCCCGAGCGCGATGGCGACACCCAGTGCGGCATTGGTTTCGTCACAGTCGGCATAGGCGATCAGCCGCGGGTCGGTCTTGGCCACCCGCGAGAAATCGCTCAGCCCCGTGGTGCCGTCGTCGCCGGTCCGCGTGTAGATCCGCGTCAAGTGAACGCTCACAGGGTCACACTATCCGGCGCGGCGGCGACGAATTCGCTCGGAGGGGCGGGATTCCACCCAGGAGAGGAAGGCGGCCATGGCGCCGCGATCGAGTGCCAGCTCGTAGCTGCCGTCACCGTCGGAGACCTGGACGATGACCTCGTCGGTCATGATGTCGTACTCGTCGTCCTGCGGGGACCGCCGCGGGCCCACCTCGATGGCGAGCCGGCGCATGGTGGAATCCGGGCCGAGCTTGAGGCTGGAGAGTTTGTAGAAGAGGAGCGTGTCCTCGTCGTAACGGATCAGGCCGTGCCGCCAGCCCCCGCCGTGGCCGCGGGCGGGCAGCACGCGCAGCAGGGCGGCGGTTCCGCCGCGGCGCAGCATCACCAGGCGATACGTCGAGGCCAGGGCCAGGCCGACAAGCAGCAACACCAGAATGATCAGAAGCCACATCCCGGTTTGCAATGCCGCTCCGTCCCTTCACATCCGCGTTGCTGTCGATCACTGACCGGCCGACGGCCGGGCCCCGCTATCGGTCGATAGTAGCGACCGCGGAAAGGCGAAGTCCGGCCATCCACCGAATGTGACGTATGCGCTGATCAGCAGGGTGCAGAAGATATATCGGCCCATGGTGAACGGCTCACCGTAAAAGCACCGGGTTCCCGATGTAGGTCGAGCTGTCGACCTCGACCGCCACGAACGAGCGCACCTGGGCGTAACCGCCGCACCCGTTCACCGCCAAGGTCTCGTCCGTCCAGCTGACGCCGGCGTGCGGGCCGGGAACCTTGTTGTAGCCCCTAGGGCAGCCCCGAGGTCAGGGCAATGTCGCCGAGCAGATTGTGGCGATGGCGCCGAGCAGATTGTTCCGAGTCACCTGCGTCATGCCGGTCGTCTACCCGCCGCTGACGCCGCAGTTCATTCCGCCGATATCCACCTGGCAGCCGATCACGCAGCCGGTATGCATCGTGACGGGAAAGTCGAAAGTGTCCGAATAGCCAACACTTTGCCGAAGGCTTCAGATCACATCGGTGGACCGGTGAATGCATTTGGACACGTTGAGTAACCAAGGTCTCAATTACGGCACAAGGCATCCGGAAACCTCGGCCGCTTACCAGCTCCCGGCGGCAAGAGCCGAACGCGCGACCCGCTGAGCGGGATCGACGATGGCCGTAAACTGGAACACGTTCTTATGCTCCGGACAATTGGGATGTCTTGGAAGGAGATTCCATGGAAATTACCGCTGCGGTGGCCCGGGGAGCGGACGTGCCGTTCTCGATGGAGGCCCTCACCCTGGAGGAACCGCGACCGGGCGAGGTGCTGGTGCGCATCGTCGCGTCCGGGGTCTGCCACACCGACCTGGTCACCAAGGGCGTGTTTCCCGCCGATTTGCCGATCGTGCTCGGACACGAGGGCGCCGGGATAGTCGAGCAGATTGGCTCGGAGGTAACCGGAATCGAAGTCGGCGACCATGTGCTGCTCACCTATGCCAGTTGCGGAACGTGTTCACGATGCACCAACGGGCTTCCGCCCTATTGCGAGAATTTCGTCATTCTGAACACCTCGGGCGGACGCGCGGATTTCACCTCGCCGCTGAGCAGCAATGGCGAACGCGTGATGGGCGCGTTCTTCGGGCAATCGAGTTTCGCCACCCACGCACTGGTGCCGGCGCGCAGTGTCGTGGTGGTCGACCAGGACGTGGACCTGGTGGCCACCTCCCCGTTCGGGTGCGGTGTGCAGACCGGCGCGGGTGCGGTCGCCAATGTCATGAAGCCGGGGCCGAACGACTCGCTGGCCATCTTCGGCGTCGGCGGCGTCGGGATGGCGGCCCTCATGGCGGCTCGTGCCATCGGCGTGGGAACCATTGTCGCCATTGACCTTTCCGCCGATCGGCTGGCCGTGGCCAAGGAGCTCGGCGCGGACGTCACCATCGACGGCACGGCCGAGGACGTGGTGGCGCAGATCGTCGCGGCGACCAATGGCGGCGCGAACTTCGCGCTCGACACGACCGCCCTCAATGCCGTCATCGCCAAGGGCCTGGAGGCGTTGGCCCCCATGGGCACTCTCGTGCTCGTCGGGCTGGGAGAGGCCAGCATGGACCTCGAAATCGGCCACCTCACCGGCAACGGCAAGGCCGTCCGGGGCTGCATCGAGGGCAGTGGCGATCCGCAGCAATTCATTCCGCAACTGCTGCAGTGGCATGCCGAAGGCAAGTTCCCGATCGAGAAGATCAGCAAGACCTACGCCTTCACCGATATCGACGCCGCGGTCGCGGACGCCCACCACGGCACCACGATCAAGCCCATCCTCACCTTCCAGTGAGAACGACACCCTCGCGCGCGGCTGGTGCCGGGCGCGAGTGCGGGTCGGTGTAAATGCGAAAAAGCGGCGGCCCCAGGGTTTTTCCCTGGGACCGCCGCTCTCGGTTTCGGCGCCGGAAGGCTAGGCAGACGCCGCCTTCTCGACCGCCCGCAGCTGGCCCTGTGCCTTGGTCAGCGCGGCCGGGCTCGCATCCGGGTCGGCGACAACGGCCTTGGCGGCCGCCTCGTCGATATCGAAGGCGAAATCGGCGGATTCGGCCAGCACGCGCACCGAAGTGGCGGTGACCGAGAAGAACCCGCCGTGCACGGCCACGACCACACGCTCGTCGTCGTCGGACACGATGGTCACGGTGCCGGCCTCGACCAGCTGCCCGAGCAGCGGTTCGTGGCCGGCCAGGATGCCGATCTCACCCTCCGTGGTCTGAGCCGAGACGAACTTCGCCCGGCCCGACCAGAGCAGCCGCTCGACGGCGACCAGATCAACTGACATATCCGCCATGGTGGACTACTTCCCGGCGATCTTCTTCGCAGCAGCCTCGACGTCGTCCAGGCCACCGCAGGAGTTGAACGCCTGCTCCGGCAGGTGGTCGAACTCGCCCTTGCAGACCCGATCGAAGTCGTCGATGGTCTGCTCCAGCGGCACGACGGAACCCTCCTGGCCGGTGAACTTCTCGGCCACGATGAAGTTCTGGCCCAGGAACTTCTCCAGGCGACGGGCGCGACCGACGAGGACCTTGTCCTCTTCGGAGAGCTCGTCCATACCCAGAATCGCGATGATGTCCTGGAGTTCCTTGTACTTCTGCAGGATTCGCTTGACCTCGTTGGCCACCCGGAAGTGACGCTCGCCGACGATCGAGGCCTCGAGGATTCGCGAGGTCGACGACAGCGGGTCGACGGCCGGGTAGATGCCCTTCTGCGAAATCGGACGCGACAGCTCGGTGGTGGCGTCCAGGTGCGCGAAGGTGGTGGCCGGCGCGGGGTCGGTGTAGTCGTCCGCGGGCACGTAGATCGCCTGCATCGAGGTGATCGATCGGCCACGGGTCGAGGTGATGCGCTCCTGCAGCTGACCCATCTCGTCCGCCAGGGTCGGCTGGTAACCGACGGCCGAAGGCATACGACCCAGCAGGGTCGAGACCTCGGAACCGGCCTGGGTGAAGCGGAAGATGTTGTCGATGAACAGCAGAACGTCCTGGTTCTGCACGTCGCGGAAGTACTCGGCCATGGTCAGGGCCGAGAGGGCGACGCGCATACGCGTCCCCGGCGGCTCGTCCATCTGGCCGAAGACGAGGGCGGTGTCCTGGAGGACGCCCATCTCTTCCATTTCCAGGTGCAGGTCGGTGCCCTCACGGGTGCGCTCACCGACGCCCGCGAACACGGACGTACCGGAGAACTCACGCGCGATACGGGTGATCATCTCCTGGATCAGAACGGTCTTGCCGACACCGGCACCACCGAACAGACCGATCTTGCCACCCTTCACGTACGGGGTGAGCAGGTCGATGACCTTGATGCCCGTCTCCAGGATCTCGGTCTTGCCCTCGAGCTGGTCGAAGGCGGGCGGCTGGCGGTGGATGCCCCACTGCTCGCCGTCGCGGCCCAGGCCGGGGGTGTCGAGGCAGTCGCCGAGCGCGTTGAACACGTGGCCCTTGACGACGTCACCGACGGGCACCGAGATCGGCTTGCCGGTGTCGCGCACCTCGGCGCCACGGATCAGACCGTCGGTCGGCTGCATCGAGATGGTGCGAACGATGTTGTCGCCCAGGTGCTGCGCGACCTCGAGGGTCAGGGTCTTGGCCACGGACGCGAGCGCGATGTCCACGTTCAGGGCGTTGTACAGGTCGGGAATGGAACCGCGCGGGAACTCGACGTCCACGACGGGTCCGATGACGCGGGCGACACGGCCTGTGCCGACCCGGGTTTCAGTAGCTGCGGTCATTGGTTCTCTTCCTGGGCCTTAGTCGCGGTCCGAGCTCGACGCCAGCGCGTTGGCGCCACCGACGATTTCCGTGATTTCCTGCGTAATCTGTGCCTGGCGCAACGAGTTCGCGGTCCGGGTCAGCGAGTTGACCAGATCCGTGGCGTTGTCCGTCGCGGCCTTCATGGCGGTGCGGCGCGCAGCCGACTCCGATGCCGCCGCCTCGAGCAGCGACGAGTAGATCCGAGTGTTGACGTACTTCGGCAGCAGCGCGCCCAGCAGGCGATCCGCGTCCGGCTCGAACTCGTACTGGGCGACCGGCTCCGAGATTCCGTCGGTGAAGCTGTCCGGACCGATCTCGAAGTTCTCGTCCACGAACGTCACCTGGATCGGCGCCAGGCGACGCACCTCCGGCTGCTGCGACAGCATCGACACGAAACGCGTGTAGACGATGTGCAGTTCGTCGACGCCGGCCATGGTGCCGGCCCCGCTCGGGGACGCCACCTCACCGTCGGATCCGGCCATGAACGCCTCGACCAGGTGGTTGCACGCGGCGGACGCGTCCACGTAGTTCGGCTGCTGGGAGAAGCCCAGCCAGGAACCGTTCACGGTGCGACGGCGGAAGGTGTAGTACGTCAGGCCCTTCGCGCCCATCACGTACAGCACCGGCTCCTTGCCCTCGGTGCGCAGCGTGGTCATGAGCTCCTCGGCGCGCTTGAGCACGTTGGAGTTGTAGCCACCGCACATACCGCGGTCGGAGGTGATGACCAGAACCGCTGCGCGGCGCGGGTTCTCACGCTCGGTGAGCAGCGGGTGGTTGAGATTCCCACTGGCGCTCGCCAATTCGGCGAGCACCTTGGTGATCTCCTCCGCGTAGGGCTTGGCGGCGGCAACGCGGGCCTGTGCCTTGCTGATTCGCGAGGTCGCGATCAGTTCCTGCGCCTTGGTGATCTTCTTGATCGAGCTCACGGAACGAATACGGGAGCGAAGTTCACGCACGCTTGGCATTAGCGGTTCACACTCCCTTCATTCGTCGATTCGGTCATTCGCATGTGCTCGTCTCGATTACTTCTCGACGTGCTTGCGGGTGACGGAAAGAGACTCGACCTCTTCGTGGTCCAGCTGGCCGGCCTCGGCCTCGACGACGCGGGTGCCGTCGGACGCCAGGAAGCCCTGCTTGAACTTGTCGGTCGCGGCCTTGATGGCGTCGGCGGCCTCGCCCTCGATCACCTTGGCGCCGCCCTGCAGGGCGTCGAAGGAGGACTGCACGGTGGCGTGCAGGCTCTCCAGCAGCTCGGCGTTGAAGCGGCGGATGTCGCCGACCGGGACCGAGTCGTAGTAGCCGCCGTCCACCAGGAACAGCGAAACGACCTGGTCCTCAACCGAAACCGGGGCGTACTGGTCCTGCTTGAGCAGCTCGACCCAGCGCGCGCCACGCTCCAGCTGGGCCAGCGAGGCGGCATCCAGGTCGGAGGCGAAGGCGGAGAACGCCTCGAGCTCACGGTAGGAGGCCAGCTCCAGACGCAGCGAACCGGAGACCTTCTTCATGGCCTTGGTCTGCGCGGCACCACCGACTCGGGACACCGAGATACCGACGTTGATGGCCGGGCGGACACCCTTGTTGAAGAGGTCCGACTCCAGGAACACCTGGCCGTCGGTGATCGAGATGACGTTGGTCGGGATGAACGCCGAGACGTCGTTGGCCTTGGTCTCGATGATCGGCAGACCGGTCATCGAGCCCGCGCCCAGCGCGTCGGACAGCTTCGCGCAACGCTCCAGCAGACGCGAGTGCAGGTAGAAGACGTCACCCGGGTACGCCTCGCGGCCCGGCGGGCGACGCAGCAGCAGCGAGATGGCGCGGTAGGCCTCGGCCTGCTTGGACAGGTCGTCGAACACGATCAGGACGTGCTTGCCCTGGTACATCCAGTGCTGGCCGAGAGCCGAACCGGTGTAGGGGGCCAGCCACTTGAAGCCGGCGGAGTCCGACGCGGGCGCCGCGACGATGGTGGTGTACTCCATCGCGCCGTGCGCCTCGAGCGCGGACTTCACACCCGCGATGGTGGAGCCCTTCTGGCCGATCGCGACGTAGATGCAGCGCACCTGCTTCGACGGATCGCCGGTGGCCCAGTTGGCCTTCTGGTTGATGATGGCGTCGATGCAGACCGCGGTCTTGCCGGTCTTGCGGTCGCCGATGATGAGCTGACGCTGGCCGCGGCCGATGGCGGTCAGGGCGTCGATGGCGGTGATGCCGGTGGCCATGGGCTCACCGACCGGCTGACGCTCCAGCACGGTCGCGGCCTGCAGCTCGAGCACGCGGCGCTCGTCGGCCTCGATCTCGCCCAGGCCGTCGATCGGCGCGCCCAGCGGGTCGATGACGCGGCCGAGGAACTTGTCGCCCACGGGAACCGAGAGCACGTCGCCGGTGCGGCGGACCTGCTGGCCCTCTTCGATGGTGTCGAACTCACCCAGGATGACGGCACCGATCGCGGTGTCCTCCAGGTTCAGCGCCACGCCGAGGACGCCGCCCGGGAACTCCAGCAGCTCGTTGGCCATCGCGGACGGCAGGCCGCTGATGTGGGCGATACCGTCGCCGGTGTCGGTGACGACACCGACCTCTTCGATGGAGGTCTCGGGGGTGTAGCTCTGGGTGTAGCTCTCGATCGCGCTACGGATCTCATCGGGGGAGATCGTCAGCTCCGCCATGTTCTTCCTGCTCTCGCTGTGGTCTCGAATGTCGGTGTGTAAGTGCCTCGCCGGCGAGCCGGCAATCTGCGCCGTTGGGCGTTCGTCTCTAAGCGAGAGACTGACGCAAGCGCTGGAGGCGGCCGACGGCGCTGCCGTCGATCAGGTCGTCGCCCACGCGCACGACGACGCCGGCCAGCAGGCTCTGGTCCTCCTGCACGTGCACCGTGACGGGCTTGTCGTAGATGCGCTGCAGCGAAGCCGCCAGGTGCTCGCGCTGCTGCGGCGTCAGGGCCACCGCGGCACGGACGTGCGCCACGATCTGCTCCCGGAGCGAAGCCGCCAGGTCGGACAGCTCGTCGATGGCCGCGCCGGCATCGCCCTTGTGACGCAGCACGGCCTGCTCGGCCAGCTGCAGGGTGATGTCCTCGACCTTGCCCGCGAGCAGACGCTGCACCAGGGCGAGCTTGGCTTCCGCCGGCTTGCCGTGGTCCTGCAGCGCCTGCTCCAGGTCCGGGTTGTCGTCGATGATCCGGGCCAGCCGGAACAGCTCATCCTCGACCGCGTCCAGACGGCCACGCTCGTCCGCGGCGCGCAGCAGCGCTTCGCGGCCGAGCAGGACCAGTGTGTCGACCAGATCGCGGGCCCGCGACCAGTCCTGGGCCACCGCCGTGGTCAGCACGGCCAGGGTGGTGCCGCTGATCTTGCCGCCGAAGACGCGTTCGGCCAGCTCGGCGCGCGCCGAACTCGACACCGACTTATCCGCGAGCGCCACACGCAGCGAACGCTGGTCGTCGAGGACGGCGACAACGGCGAACAGTTCCGACCCCGTAGTAGCCGCGACGGTGTCGCTACCGGTCAGAGCGGCCCGAAGAGCTTCCCGCGCACGGGAACTCGCCTCGCGGCTCGCTGCGTACATGCTTCCCACTTTCGCGTCGTTACCTTCCGACCCCGATGCCGGCGTTCGCGTCCAGTTCCGCCAGGAACCGGTCGATCGACGCCGACTGCTTGGCCTCGTCGGCCACCGACTGACCGATGATCTTCTCGGCCAGGTCGACCGCGGTACGGCCCAGCTCGGACCGCAGCTCGGTCACGATCTGCTGGCGCTGTGCCTCCAGCTGCGAGTGACCGGCGGCCACGATGCGGTCGGCCTCGGCCTGCGCATCGGTACGCATCTGCGACAGGATGGCCGCACCCTGGGTGCGGGCTTCCTCACGGATACGGGCAGCCTCGAGGCGAGCCTCGGCCAGCTGCTCCTGGTACTGCTGCAGGGTGGCCTGCGCCTCGGCCTGCGCGGCCTCGGCCTTGGCGATACCGCCCTCGATCTTCTCGGAACGCTCGTCGAGCACCTTGGTCAGGCGCGGGACGACGTACTTGGCGAAGACAAAGGCGATAACGATGAAGACGATCGCAGACCAGACAATGTCATAGGTCTTGGGGACGAGGGGATTGATATCCTCCCCGGCCGCCGCGGCCAAATACATGCTGTTCATCGTTGATTCCTAGTCTTTGGCCGGAATCAGAAAATGAAGCCGGCGACGAGACCGATCAGAGCCAGGGCCTCGGTGAACGCGATACCCAGGAACATGTTGGTCCGGATGGTGCCCTGCAGCTCGGGCTGACGGGCGATGCCCTCGATGGCCTTACCGACGACGATGCCAACACCGATACCGGGGCCGATCGCAGCGAGGCCGTAACCGATGGCGCCGAAGCCCTTGGACTTGGACTCGGCAACTTCAGCAGCCAGGTACGAGAGGGTGCTCATGTGTGTTTCATTCCCTTTCTGTCGCCCACCCGCCGGGCGGCGTGGAAGGCAGGTTTGTGATGTTGGTGCAGTCGGTCAGTGAGAGTCGGCGTGCTGCGCCAGACCGATGTAGACAGCGGTCAGCAGCGCGAACACGTACGCCTGCAGGAAAACCACCAGCAGCTCGAAGAGGGTGAAGCCGAGGCCCGCGAGCAGCGAGAACGGCGAGAACACCTTCATCCAGGAGACGGCATCGAACAGGAAGAACTGGGTGGCACTGAAGAACAGCACCAACATGATGTGGCCTGCCAGCATGTTCGCCAGAAGACGGACGGTCAGCGTGAACGGGCGCAGCACGAAGGTCGAGATGAACTCGATCGGGATCAGCAGCACGTGCAGCGCGACCGGCACATCCGGCACCACGATGGACGAGCGCATGTACTTCAGGAAGCCGTACTTCTTGATGCCTACGTAGTTGAAGGTGACGTAGGCGATGATCGCCAGCACCAGGGGCATGCCGATCCGCGCGTTCGACGAGATGTTCAGGCCCGGAATGACACCCGAGACGTTCAGGAACAGCACTGTGAAGAAGATCGACGCGATCAGCGGGAAGAACTTCTTGCCGGATTCCTTGCCGAGCACCTCGTCGCAGATCTGCTCCTTGACGAACATCAGACCGGATTCGGCGACATTCTGCAGTCCGCGCGGAACCAGCTGCGGCCGACGGAAAGCGGCGAACATCACGGCCAGGAGAACGACCGACATGAGGATGCGAATAAGCATCAAACGGTCGAGCTCGAAAGGCGTCCCCTCGAACAGCACTGCTGGAGGGAAGAAGTCGTTGAGTGACGGCGCGTGGAACTCGCCCGCCAAAATGGTGACGCTCAGCGTTCTCTCCCGTGGTCGGCCGCAGGAGATAGTTTTCTCCTGCGGTTCGATCGGACATTGACGATCTGGTGGGTCGACTCAGGTCGGCTCGAAGTTCGTCAGCAGCTGTGGCATCACGCCCTGGCGTCTGTACGCGCGTCGGCGACATCGTCGACGGTGCAGAACCGTGACCCTATGGGTCCGGTACGGCTGTAAGCATAACCTGCTCTCAGGCGGGTCTAAGGTGACCCCCCCTGTTGATTCGGTTGGCTACAGGTAAAGAGTTTATCAAGTTATCTACGACAATGCGTAGGGGGTCGCGGAAACGCGTGATGAACGCTGTCTCGCGAGGTCGCCGCGGGGGTCCCGGGCTACAGGTCGCGGTCCACCTGCACGGTCGGAACCCGTTGGCGCAGAAGACCGTACGTCTCCGCACCCAGCACGATGAGCAGCGCGGCGACCACGGTGCAGAACAGGGCGCCGCGGCTGTAGAAGTCGTACTGCTGGAGCACTGCGACGACAATCACTGTCAGCAGCAGCTTTCCGACCCAGCTGCCGAGCAGCACGATGCCCTGCAGGCCGGATTCGATCTTCGCGCTGAACAACACCGACGCGGCGGTGGTGAGGATGAAGGCGCCACCCAGGGCGGCGCCGATCAACGCCCCCCACAGGCCGGGCAGGCCCGCGAAGACGGTCGAGAGGATGGCCGAAACCACAACCAGCACAGCCAAACCGGCGATGCCATAGCGCAGTGCCGCGCGCAGCGGGGCGTCGGGACCGGGATCGGAAGGCGTGCTCACGTTCAGCAACTCTACCCGGCGGCGTGATCGCGATCGCGGGGCGGTTTGCGGACGGAGTTGATCTTCAGTTCCCGCCAGGACGGCACCGCGGTGACGATCAGCGCGAAAACCAGTCCGGCCGCGAACAGCAGCACCACCATGCGCCGATCCGAGATCAGCGAGGTCCCGACCGCGCCGAATGCGAGCACACTCACCCACAGATAGATCACCAGCACCACGCGGCGCTGTGAATGCCCGATCTGCAGCAAACGGTGATGCAGATGCATTTTGTCCGGGGTGGAAAAACTCACACCTGCGCGAACACGACGGACCACCGCCAAAACAAGATCGAGTACCGGAATGAACATCACCGCACCCACCAGCAACAACGGCGACAGCAGACCCACGATGTCGCGCGGGCCGTAACCCTGCAGCGGAATTCGACCGGAAGCGCCGGTGGACACCGCGGCCAGCATCAATCCGATGAGCATGGATCCGGTATCACCCATGAAAATGCGGGCCGGAGAGAAATTGTGCGGCAGAAATCCCAGGCACGCGCCGGCCAGCGCCGCGGCCAGCAGCGCGGGCGGATAGGTGTCGGTGGAACCGCCCACCTCATAGAGCAAACCCACGGTGAACACGAAGACCGCGACGGCCGCGATGAAACCGAGGCCCGCCGCCAGACCATCCAGGCCGTCCACGAAATTCATGGCATTCACGACCGTCACCGTGATGCCCACCGTCACCAGACCGCCCTGGAGCGGATCGAGCACCACGGTCTCGTTGGTGAAGGGGTTGTAGATGGCCACCCAGCTCAGGCCCATCACCGCCATCACACCCGCCGCGGTGATCTGGCCGACCAGCTTGGTCAGCCAGTCCAGGCCCCAGCGGTCGTCGATGATGCCGACCAGCACGATGAGCGTGGCCGCGGCCAGCACCGCCGGAATGTCCTTGGGATAGTCGAATCCGCGGCGCAGGGCGGGCAGCTGGTGGGCGAACAGCACGGCCGCCAGCAGGCCCAGATAGATGCCCAGCCCGCCCATTCGCGGAATCGGCTTCACGTGCACATCGCGCTCACGCGGAATGGCGACCGCGCCGAAGGCGATGGCCAGCACCCGGATTCCACCGGTGGTCAGGTAGGCGATGACCGTGGCGACGAGCAGCACCAGCAGCAGCTCCCGCAGCGGGACGACCGCGCCCTGGCTGAATACGCCCTGACTCAGCAGCATTTAACGGGCCGTCACCGCGTGCCCACCTGACGGAGCTCCTCGGGCGACATGCCGAGCACCTCCGCGACCTTGTCGACCGGCACCGCGCCCTCGCGCAGAATGCGCGGGGTGTCGGCGGTGAGATCGACGATGGTGGACGCCACCGCGTGATCGGCCGGTCCGCCGTCGAGGTACACCCCGACCAGATCGCCCAGCTGCGCCTGCGCCTGCGCCACCGTGGTGGCGGGCGGCTGCCCGGAGACGTTCGCGCTCGACACCGCCAGCGGACCCACCTCGCGCAGCAGCTCCAGCGCGACCGGGTGCAGCGGCATGCGCAGCATCACCGTGCCGCGCGCGTCACCCAGATCCCAGGCCAGCGAAGGAGCCTGCTGCACAACGAGACTCAGCCCGCCCGGCCAGAAGGCGCGGATCAGCTCGCGGGCCTGCGGGCGCACCGAGAAGACCAGTCCGTCGATGGTGTTCCACGACCCGACCAGCACCGGCACCGGCATGTCCCGCCCGCGCCGCTTGGCGGCCAGCAGCGCGCTCACCGCCTGACTGTCGAACGCGTCGGCAGCGAGTCCGTAGAGCGTGTCGGTCGGAATGACCGCCAATCGCCCGGACTTCAGCGTGCTGCGCGCGGCACTCAGGCCGGCGGCGCGGGAGTCGGGATCGGCACAGTCGTAGACGGTACTCACGGCTGACATCTTGGCACGGATCAACTCTCGATAGCTCTCAGGGGCAAGCCCCTGAAAGCCCGGGAATCCCGGGGGCTCCGCCCCGAACCCCCGACGAGCCGTTGGAGCCCGGGCCTTGAACCCCCGGCCGAGCGTTGGAGCCCGACCCCGAACCCTCGACGAAGCGTCGGAGCCCCGGCTGCCCCGAACGCCGACCGGGTGAGTGCGACGGCCGCAAGCGCTGGAAAGGGCCCTTGCGGCTCCGGGCGAACGTAGGCTCGGGGCAACGAAGGAGGCACGACTCATGATGCGTGCGATCTGGAACGGGATGGTTATCGCCGAGGCTCCGCGGACCGTGGAGGTCGAGGGGAATCAGTACTTTCCGGTGGAGTCGTTGAAGCGGGAGTTCTTCAGCGAGAGCTCTCACCACACCGTGTGCCCATGGAAGGGCATTGCGAGCTATTACTCGGTCACGGTGGACGGGAAGGAGAATCCCGACGCGGCCTGGTACTACCCGAAGCCGAGCCCGCTGGCGCGCAAGATCAAGGATCATGTCGCGTTCTGGCACGGCGTGGAGATCGAGGGCAGCCCCGAGTAACCGTCAGTCGGCGGTGCGGCGGGCCACGACGAAGCGGGGCTTTCCGGCGAGGTCGGGGTGTTCGACGATGTCGGTGATGCCGCCGTGGGCGGCGAAGAGGGCGGCGACGCCGGAGCCGTTGGTGTCGTCGTGTTCGACTGCCACCGTGCCGTCTTCGCGCAGGAGGCGGGCGATGGTGGCGGTCATGGGGCGGATGACGGACAGGCCGTCGGGGCCGCCGAAGAGGGCGCGGTGCGGGTCGTGGTCGATCACCTCGGGATCGAGTTCGGCGTCCTCGGGGATATAGGGCGGGTTGCAGACGACCACGTCCACTCGGCCGTTGAGCTGCTCGAGGAGGGCGGGGTCGGTGACGTCGCCGGCGTGCAGGTCGATCGGGGTGTCGCCCTCGTCGGCCAGTTGCAGCGCATTGCGGCGGGCCCAGGCCAGGGCCTCGGTGTCGAGTTCGACGGCGTGCACCTGGGCGTCGGGGCGGGCGTGGGCGATGGCCAGGGCCAGGGCGCCGGAGCCGGTGCACAGGTCCACCACGATCGGCTGATGCTCGTGGCCGAGGGCTTCGAGCTGACCGAGCGCCCAGGCGAACAGCAACTCCGTCTCCGGGCGCGGGACGAAGACGCCGGGGCCGACCGCGAGGTCGATCTCCCCCATCGCCGCGGTGCCCGTAAGGTGCTGCAGCGGAACGCGTTCCGCCCGTCTGGCGACCAGCTTGCGGTACTCCTCCAGCTGGTCGGGGGTGAGCATGGGCATGAGTGCGAGGCGCCCGCGATCGACGCCCAGCACATGTGCCGCAAGGTATTCCGCGTCGGCCTGGGGGCTGTGGACGCCGGCCGCGGCCAGGATCTCGACGGCCTCCCGGACGGCGGGGCGCAACGGTACACGACTCACGGTTCGCAGCCTTTCACTCCCCCGCCTCTCCGAGCCTTCAGCGGACGGCCAAGAGCCGTCGACCGCCATGCATCCGTGCCGACGGTCGCGTGCCGAACCGATTCTGGACGTACCCGAGCTCGGGCGCGACGAAATCAGTTGTCACGTTGGGAGACGATACTGGCCGCTGAACGCTGACTGTGATGGTATGCCGGTAATTCCGCTTATTCCGCGGCGAGGCGGGCGGCGCGGTCGGCTTCGCCCAGGGCGTTGAACAGGTCATCGAGGTTGCCGTCCAGCACCGAGTCCAGGTTGTGCGCCTTGAAACCGATGCGGTGATCGGCGATGCGGTTCTCCGGGAAGTTATAGGTGCGGATGCGCTCGGAGCGGTCCACAGTGCGGATCTGCGTGGCGCGGCCCGCGGCCGCGTCGGCATCGGCCTGTTCCTCGGCGAGGGCCTGCAGCCGCGCCGCCAGCACCTGCTTGGCGCGAATCTTGTTCTGCAGCTGCGAGCGTTCGTTCTGGCAGGTCACCACCAGGCCGGTGGGCAGGTGGGTGATGCGCACGGCCGAGTCGGTGGTGTTGACACCCTGGCCGCCCTTGCCGGAGGACCGGTAGACGTCGATCCGTAGGTCCTTCTCGTCGATTTCGACTTCCTCGACCTCGTCGGGCTCCGGGTACACCAGTACGCCCGCGGCCGAAGTGTGAATGCGCCCTTGGGATTCGGTCACCGGCACACGCTGCACGCGGTGCACGCCGCCCTCGAACTTGAGCTTGGACCACACACCGTCGCGGGTCGCTTCCTTGCTCTTGATGGAGAAGCTGGCGTCCTTGTACCCGTCCAGATCGGAGTAGGTGACGCCGAGCACCTCGACCTTCCAGCCGTGCCGTTCCGCGTAGCGCAGGTACATGCGGGCCAGATCGGAGGCGAACAGCGCCGATTCCTCGCCGCCCTCGCCGGATTTCACCTCGAGGATGACATCGTCGGAGTCGTGCGGGTCGCGCGGCGCGAGCAGGTCGGTGAGCTGCTTGTCCAGCTCCTCCACCTCCTCCTGCAGGCCCGGGACCTCGGCGGCGAAGGACGAATCGTCGGCCGCGAGCTCCTCGGCGGCGGCCAGATCCTCGCGCGCGGTCTTCAGCCTGTTGTAGGTGGCCATGATCGGGCCGAGCTCGGCGAAACGCTTGCCGACGCGACGGGCCGCGCCCGGGTCATTGTGCAGCGAAGGGTCGGCGAGCTGGGTTTCCAGCCCCGCGTACTCAGCCAGGATGTCATCGACCGCGGATGGGGCCGCCTGCTTGTCGGCCATGGCTGTGTGCTCCTTCGAGAACTTTGAGCTGAGTATCAGCGAGAGAGGAACCGCCCAGGGTTCGCGGCCCGGCTCGATTCTGGACTGACGGAGCGGGGAGCGAAGCGGAGGAGCGGAGGAGGGAAGAATCGAGCTTGCAGGGTCGCGACCGCCTCCACCACCCTGCGGCTTGCCGGAGCGAAGCGGAGGCAATTAAACACAGACGCCCGGCCCGCGGGGTGCGGGACGGGCGTCGGCGGGACAGCTACTTGGCAGCCTTGTCGCGCTTGCCGTAGCGGGCCTCGAAGCGAGCCACGCGGCCACCGGTGTCCAGAATCTTCTGCTTGCCCGTGTAGAACGGGTGGCACTGGGAGCAGACCTCGACCGTGATCTGGCCCGACTCCTTGGTGCTCTTGGTCTGGAAGGTGTTGCCGCAGCCACACACGACCGTGGTGTCCACGTACGTGGGGTGAATTCCTGCCTTCATGGGTGTCCTTTCGAGAGGCTCCGGGTCGCCTGGCGATGCGAGACGTGAACCGGAACCGACTAGGCATGGTTGCCGACGGAACAGTATATGTGCCGCGAGCGAGTGGTCGTCACGAGGGGTGACACCGTGCTGAACAGGTGGTTGGGCCGGTTTGTTCCCGGTCGTTCCCCCATAAAACTACGGGCACGCATATTCCGGGTATTCCAGTGAGGCTGGAAGTCGAGTAGCTCGCTACTCAGGAATACGAACACTCATGTTCATAGAGTTTGTCCAGGTGAGAGTCCTGCGACCATCGGAAGGACGGCAGTGACCAGGAAGGACGCGACGATCGGGGGTCCGTCCCCCGTCACCGTGCACGCCGAGGCCGGGAGGGCAGACCGGCGGCGCGCGGAGGTCGTCGCGGGGGCGATCCTGGTCACACTGACGCTTCTGGCGGTAGCGGGCTGGTGGATGGCTCCCGGAGAGTCCGGCAACGCCGTGGGACCGCTGAACCCGGCCCCCATCCCGCCGCTGGGGGACGCCACCCTCACCTACACAGCGGTCACGGCAGTGGACGTGTCCGGTGCCGTGACCGCGCTCATTCTCGGCTTCATGATCGCCGGCGGCGCACTGATCGGACTGTTCTTCTACTCCCCCGCCTCCCCGAAACTTCAGCGGACGGCCGAGTGCCGCGAGAGTCCCGACCCGTGCCGCCGGTCCGTAGCCCCTCGAGTTTCGGGCGTACCCGGCGAGTTACCCTCATCGGCACGAAATCAGTTGTCGCGCTTTCGAAACGAAAACGGGGGCTCCGCCGGTGCGGAGCCCCCGTTTCGTTTTCGTCATTCGTCGAGTGCGCCCGGGGCGGTCTTGGAGACCGTCATCAGGAACTCGACATTGCTCTTGGTCTTCTTCAACCGGTCGACCAGCAGGTCGATGGCCTGATGTGAATCCAGGCCGGAGAGCACGCGGCGCAGCTTGTGCAGGACCGCGGCCTCGTCGGGCGACATCAGCAGATCGTCGCGGCGGGTGCCGGACGGGTTGACGTCGACCGCCGGGAACACGCGGCGCTCGGCGATCTTGCGGTCGAGCTTGAGCTCGGCGTTACCCGTGCCCTTGAACTCCTCGAAGATGACCGTGTCACCGGTGGAACCGGTCTCCACCATCGCGGTGGCGATGATGGTGAGCGAGCCGCCGTTCTCGATATTCCGGGCCGCGCCGAGGAACCGCTTGGGCGGGTACAGCGCGGTGGAATCCACACCACCGGAAAGGATTCGGCCCGAGGCCGGGGACGAGTTGTTGTACGCACGGCCCAATCGGGTGATCGAGTCGAGCAGCACGACGACGTCCTGGCCCTGCTCCACCAGGCGCTTGGCGCGCTCGATGGCGAGCTCGGCGACCGAGGTGTGGTCGCTCGGCGGCCGGTCGAACGTGGAGGCGATGACCTCGCCGCGCACCGAGCGCTGCATATCGGTCACTTCCTCGGGACGCTCGTCCACCAGCACCACCATCAGGTAGCACTCGGGGTTGTTCACCGAGATCGCGTTCGCGATGTCCTGCATGATCGTGGTCTTACCCGCCTTGGGCGGGGACACGATCAGCGCGCGCTGACCCTTACCGATCGGCATGATCAGATCGATGATGCGCGTGGTCAGCTTGTTCGGCTGGGTCTCCAGCCGCAGTCGCTGGTTCGGGTACAGCGGGGTCAGCTTGTTGAATTCCGGTCGGCGCTTGGCACTTTCGATGTCCGCGCCATTGACCGTGTCCAACCGCACCAGCGGATCGAACTTCTGCCGCTGGTTGCTCTGATCGCCGTCGCGCGGGGCGCGGACCGCACCGGTGATGGCGTCACCGCGGCGCAGGCCGTTCTTGCGGACCAGGTTCATCGAGACGTACACGTCGTTCGGGCCGGCCAGGTAGCCGGAGGTGCGGACGAACGCGTAGTTGTCGAGCACGTCGAGGATGCCGGCGACCGGCTGCAGGACGTCGTCCTCGCGGATCTCCATCTCGCGGGCCTCGCCACCGGTGGCGCCGCCCTCGCGGTCCCGCCCGCGACGACGCTCACGGAAGCGACGGCCCCGGCGGCCGCGGCCGCCTTCCTCGTCGTCACCGCCGCGATCATCACGCTGGTTGCCGCGGCCGGCGCCGTTCTGGCTCTGCTGGCTGCGCTCGCCCTGGTCGCTGCGCTGACTGCTGCGCTCGCCCTGGTCGCGACGCTCGCCCTGGCTGCCACGATCGCCCTGGCTGCCACGATCGCGACGGCGCTCGCCGCCCTCCTGCTCGCCCTTGTCGGCGGCGGGAGCCTCGGCGGTGGTCTCGGCGGTGGCGGCGCCACGCTGCTCGCGGCCCCGGCGCTGGCGACCGCGGCCGCGCTGGCCACCGTCCCGGCTGTCGTCGCCGCCCTCGGCGCGGGCGTTCTCGCCCTCCTCGCGCTTGGATTCGCGAGTCTCCGAAGCGTTTTGGCGCGACTCGGTGTCGGCCTTGCGCGCTTCGACCTTGTCCGCGTGGCCGGCCTTCGCCTCCGCCTTCACCTCGGCCGTGGCCGGAGCGGAGTCGGCAACAGCAGCGGCCTTCTTCACCTCGCGCGCGGGGGCCGACACGGACTCTCCGCCGTTCGGCGCTTCCTCGGCCTTGGCCTTCGCGTTCCGCGAGGGCTTGCCGCCGGTCGCGGCAACAGGCTTGGCGCCCCCGGCCTGGTTCTCCTTGATAGCGGCGATGAGATCACCCTTACGCATCCCGGAAGTACCTCGGATACCGAGCTCTCCCGCAAGCGCACGCAACTGCGGCAACAACATTCCAGTCAGCCCCGATCGTGCGACGTCAGTTTGTTCGCTCATCTTCGAAATCTGTCCGGAGTCACTTTCGCGGCTACCCGAGGACGCTGAATCACTATCCGTCCCGGGTGTCGCGAGCAGGTCCGTATCTGTCACGGAAATCCTTTCCTTCCCTCGACCGCCGTGTGCCTGTTCGAGGGTTCCTCCTGCAGTCCGGTCACATGCCGGACTCGGATGCCGTATCGCCTGTCCCGCCGGGCCGGTGGGGTTGCCACCACGTGGGCTTCGCCACCGAGTGCTGGTGCTCATCCAACTCACAAGGTGGGAGAGATCATTCCAGTTGACTGGCTACCCCCAAGTTTCGAGCCTCAAGCCTCGAGCCTGAGCAAGGAGCCTCTGGAGCGATTTGCCCTGATGAAGCACCGGCGTCTGACGCGCACGATGTACGGACTCGCTCAGGATAGCTCCCACCTTTTGCATCGGCAAGGCAGGCGCGCTGTCAATCCACCGAGACGCCGCCGGCGATGCCCGGCTCGAGAACGCGCATGCCGTCCGCGATTGCGAGTTCGCGCAGTTCTTCGGGGAATTCGCTGGTCGCGAAGGCGAGCACGGTCGGGCCCGCGCCCGACACGGTGGCCGCGATGCCCGCGGCGCGCAACCGCTCCACCCATTTGGTGGTGAGCGGCAGCGCCGAAGCGCGGTAGCCCTGGTGTAGCCGGTCGGCCGTGGCGGGAAGCAGCAGGTCGGGCCGCTGCGTCAAGGCAACCACCGCGAGCGCGGACCGGCTGGCATTGAAGGCCGCGTCCACGTGCGGAACCGTCTCCGGGAGCAGGCCGCGGGTGTGCGCGGTGGCGGAACGTTCCTCGGGAATGAGCACCACGGGCCGCAGCGAGGGATGCGGCTCCAGCCGCACCGCGCGATACAGGCGGGCGTGATGCGCGTCGGCACTGCCGTTTTCGTCCGCCGAACGGTCGGTTTCCGTCCAGCACACCACGAATCCGCCCAGGATGCTGGCGGACGAATTATCCGGGTGGCCTTCGAATTCACCGGCCAGCTGGACCAGCACGTCATCGCCGTAGGCCAGCTCCGAATCGAATTTCGCGGCCAGCCCGCGCCCGGCCGCCAGGCCGCCCACCGCGGCCGACGCCGACGAGCCCATGCCCCGCGAGTGCGGAATCACGTTGCGGCACACCACGTCCAGGCCGTCGGCCCAGACGCCCGCGGCCTGCAGGCCGCGCTCGACGGCGCGCACCACCAGATGCGAAGGGCCCCAGGGCACATCGTCGGCGCCCTCGCCCTCCACCCTGATGGTCAGCCCGGAGTCGGTGGTGGACACCGTGATCTCGTCGTACAGCCCCAAAGCGATTCCGAGGGAATCGAAACCCGGGCCCAGGTTGGCGCTCGACGCCGGAACCCGCACGGTGACGGAGATTCCGGCGGGCAGCGTCCGCGTCATGAGCTGAGCGTCACGAGAATTCAACTCAGGCCAGCTCGAGTTCGTGGGCCACGGCGACCGGGTCGACCGCGATCGGCGTCACCTCGGGCATGCCCTTGAGCGCGTTGTCCGGATCCTTGAGGCCGTTGCCGGTCACCGTGCAGACCACGGTGAGGCCGGAATCCAGCCAGCCCTCGGCGCGCGCGGCCAGCAGACCGGCCACCGAAGCGGCGGAGGCGGGCTCCACGAACACGCCCTCCTTGGCCGCGACCAGGTGGTACGCCGCCAGGATCTCCTCGTCGGTGGCCGCGCGGAACGCGCCGCCCGACTCCGTCTTGGCATTCATGGCGCCGTTCCACGACGCGGGTGCGCCGATCCGGATGGCGGTGGCCACGGTCTCCGGGTTCGCGACCGGAGCGCCGTTGACCAGCGGCGCGGCGCCGGCGGCCTGCACACCCAGCATGCGCGGGCGCGAGCTGGTGATGCCGTCGGCGTGGTACTCGCTGTAGCCCTTCCAGTACGCGGTGATATTGCCCGCATTGCCGACCGGCAGCACGTGCACATCGGGCGCCTTGCCCAGCGCGTCCACGATTTCGAAGGCCGCGGTCTTCTGGCCCTCGATACGGGCCGGGTTGACCGAGTTCACCAGGCCGACCTCGGGGAAGTCCGCGGTGACCTTGCGGGCCAGCTCGAGACAGTCGTCGAAGTTGCCGTCCACCTGAATGATCTTCGCGCCCAGCATGACCGCCTGGGCCAGCTTGCCCATGGCGATCTTGCCCGACGGGATCAGCACCGCGCAGTGCAGACCGGCACGGGTGGCGTACGCCGCGGCCGAGGCCGAGGTGTTTCCGGTGGAGGCGCACAGCACGGCGGTCTTGCCGTTGTACTTCGCATCCGTCATGGCCATGGTCATGCCGCGGTCCTTGAAGGAACCGGTCGGGTTCGCGCCCTCGACCTTGAGGTACACCTCACAGCCGGTCAGCTCGGAGAGGTGATGCGCGGGCACCAGCGGGGTGCCGCCCTCGAAGAGAGTGACGGCTTCCCAGTCAGCGGGAATCGCGAGCCGATCGCGGTAGGCGTCGATCAGACCCGGCCACGGCGTATGCACGGCTGTCGCGCGTGCGGTTGCACTCATTCCTCGGTGCCTTCCAATCTCAGAACACTGGTCACGGACGTGACGGAGTCCAGTTCGGCCAATGCGGCAACGGTATCCGCAAGCGCGGATTCCTGTGCATGGTGGGTCACCACGACCAGGCGAGCGCCGACGTCGTGGCCTTCCTGCCGGACCGTCGAGATGCTCACACTGTGCTTGGCGAATTCCCCGGCGACCGCTTCCAGCACACCGGTGCGGTCGGCCACCTGCAGGTTCACGTGGTAGCGGGTCGGGGTGTCGCCGATCGAAGCGATCGGCAGCTCAGCATAGACCGATTCGCCCGGAGCGCGGCCGCCGTAGAACTTGTTGCGCGCCGCCATCACCAGATCGCCCATGACGGCCGAGGCGGTCGGCGCGCCGCCGGCGCCCTGACCGTAGAACATCAGCCGGCCGGCGTTCTCGGCCTCCACGACCACGGCATTGAACGCGCCGTTGACCGCGGCCAGCGGGTGCTTGCGCGGGATGAGGGCGGGGTAGACGCGCACGGAGATCTTCTCCTTGCCGCCGTCGTCGGTGACGCGCTCGGCCATGGCCAGCAGCTTCACGGTGCAGCCCACGGCCGCCGCGGTCTCCAGATCCTCGGAGGTGATCTTGGAGATGCCCTCGCGGTACACATCACCGGAGGTGACGCGAGTGTGGAAGGCCACGGAGGCGAGGATGGCGGCCTTGGCGGCGGCGTCGTAGCCCTCGACATCGGCGGTCGGGTCGGCCTCCGCGTAGCCCAGGCGGGTGGCCTCGGCCAGCACGTCGCCGTAGTCCGCGCCGGTCTCGGCCATGGCCGAGAGGATGAAGTTGGTGGTGCCGTTGACGATGCCGACCACGCGGTTGACCCGGTCGCCGGACAGCGACTGGATGAGCGGGCGGATCACCGGGATGGCCCCGGCGACGGCGGCCTCGAAGTACAGGTCGGCACGGTTGGATTCGGCCGCGGCGGCCAGCTCGCCGGTGTAGTCGGCGAGCAGCGCCTTGTTCGCGGTGATCACCGACTTGCCCTTGGTGAGCGCGGACTTGATCAGGTCGCGGGCCGGGTCGATGCCGCCCATGACCTCGACCACGATGTCCACGTCGTCGCGGGTGACCAGGGCCTCGGCATCGGTGGTGAGCAGCTCGGCGGGCAGGCCGCGGTCCTTGCTCAGGTCGCGCACCGCGACACCGCGCAGCACGACCGGAGCGCCGACCCGGCTGCACAGGTCGTCGGCGTGGTCACGAATGATGCGGACCACCTCGGTGCCGACCGTGCCCATGCCGAGGACGGCCACGCCAATGGGATGATCCTGTCCCCACACGCCGCCGTTTCTGTTCTCGGTCATGCCTTCACCTCCAAGCTGAGTAGGTCCTCCACCGTTTCGCGGCGAAGGATCAAGCGCGCCTTGCCATCTCGCACCGCGACCACCGCGGGCCGGGTGAGCATGTTGTAGCGGCTCGACATCGAGTAGCAGTACGCGCCGGTCGCGGCCACCGCCACCAGGTCGCCCGGGCCCACATCGGCCGGGAGCCAGGTGTCACGGATGACGATATCCCCACTCTCGCAATGCTTTCCGACCACTCGCGCGACCACCGGACCGGCCTCGCTGGAGCGCGAGACCAGGCGGCAGTCGTACTCGGCCTGGTACAGGGCGGGGCGGATGTTGTCGCTCATGCCGCCGTCGACGCTCACATAGCGTCGGCGATTACCACCGTCGAGCACAACATCTTTGATGGTGCCGACCTCGTAGAGGGTGACGGTGCCGGGGCCGGCGATGGCGCGGCCCGGCTCGACCGCGATGGTCGGCACCGGCAGCCCGGCCCGCTCGGCCTCCTCGGCCACGATGCGGCGCAGGTTGGCCGCGAAGCCGTCCAGGGCCGGCGGATCCTCGTGCGGCAGGTACGAAATGCCCAGGCCGCCACCGAGATCCAGCACGTGCATCTGTTCGGCGCGTTCCATGCCGAACTTGTCGGCGACCTCGCGCAGCAGGCCCAGCATGCGGCGGGTGGAGATCTCGAAGCCGTCGATCTCGAAGATCTGCGAGCCGATGTGCGAGTGCAGGCCGACCAGGCGCAGATTGTCGGACTCGAAGACCCGGGCGATCGCCTGCATGGCGTCGCCGCCGGCGATGGAGAAGCCGAACTTCTGGTCCTCGTGCGCGGTCGAGATGTACTCGTGGGTGTGGGCCTCCACGCCGACGGTGACGCGGATCAGCACGTCCACCACCTGGCCGGCGCGCTTGGCCACCGCCTCCAGGCGCTCGATCTCGATCAGCGAGTCGACGACCACGTCGCCGACGCCCGCCCCGACCGCCATCTCCAGCTCGGGCACCGATTTGTTGTTGCCGTGCAGGGCGATCCGCTCGGCCGGGAAGCCGGCGTGCAGCGCCACCGCCAGCTCGCCGCCGGAGCACACGTCCAGGTGCAGGCCCTCGTCACGGATCCAGCGGGCGACCTCGCCGGACAGGAATGCCTTGGAGGCGTAGTGCACTCGCGCGCCGTCACCGAAGGCGCGGACCATGTCGCGGCAGCGGGAGCGGAAGTCGTCCTCGTCGATCACGAACAGCGGGGTGCCGTACTCGGCGGCCAGCTCGTGCACCGGCACGCCCGCCAGCCGCACCACGCCGTCGGCGTCGCGAGAGGCGTTGCGCGGCCACACATTCGCCGGCAGTTCGATCATCTGCGCGGGTGCGCTGGGACGCTCGGCGAGCGTGGGCGCGTGCGGGATGTCCGCGTGGCGGGGTCCTGCGGGGTGGGCACTCATCTACATACGCTCCGGTGCACTGACGCCTAGGAGGCCGAGGCCGTTGGCGAGAACCTGACGGGTGGCTTTGACCAGCTCGAGGCGAGCGGCATTGAGCGGGGTGACCACGTCGTCGCCCTGCGGGATGACGCGCAGCGTCTTGTCGGACTGGAAGGGGTGGTAGGCCCCGGCGAGTTCCTCGAGGTAGCGCACGACCCGGTGCGGCTCCCGCATCTCGGCGGCGGTGGCCACCACGCGCGGGTACTCGCCCAGCGTGCGGATGAGCGCGCCCTCGCGGTCATCGGTCAGCAGCGCGAAATCCGGTGTGACCGAGGCGTAGTCGAACGCGGCCGCGTTGCCGAGGATCTGGTTGGTGCGCGCGTGCGCGTACTGCACGTAGTAGACCGGGTTCTCGCTGTCCTGCCGGGTCCACAGGTCCAGGTCGATGTCGATGCTGGAGTTCACCGAGGAGCGCACCAGCGAGTAGCGCGCCGCGTCCACGCCGATCTGCTCGACCAGGTCGTCGAGGGTGACGACGGTGCCCGCGCGCTTCGACATGCGAACGGCGGCACCATCTTTCACCAGGTTCACCATCTGGCCGATGAGCACCTCGACGGTGTCCGGGTTGTCGCCGAACGCGGCCGCGGCGGCCTTGAGACGGCCGATGTAGCCGTGGTGGTCCGCACCGAGCATGTAGATGCACAGATCGAAACCGCGCGAGCGCTTGTTCTGGAAGTAGGCGATATCACCGCCGATGTAGGCGGACTTGCCGTCGCTCTTGATGACGACGCGGTCCTTGTCGTCGCCGTATTCGGTGGAGGCGATCCACCAGGCGCCGTCCTTCTCGTACAGCTTGCCGGACGCCTTCAGCGTCTCGATGGCCTGCTCGACCGCGCCGGAGGCGAACAGCGAACTCTCGTTGAAGTACACGTCGAAGTCGGTGCCGAAGTCGTGCAGCGTCTGCTTGATGTGCGCGAACATGAGCTCGACGCCCTCGCGGCGGAAAAGCTCGTGCCGCTCGGCCTCCGGGAGTTCCAGCACACCCGGGTTGGCCTTCACGACGGTGTCGGCGATCTCGTTGATGTACGCGCCCGCGTAACCGTCCTCGGGGGTCGGCTGTCCCAGCGCGGCGGCCACCAGCGAGTTGGCGAAGCGGTCGATCTGCGCGCCGTGGTCGTTGAAGTAGTACTCGCGGGTCACGTCCGCGCCCTGGGCCGCCAGGATCCGGCCGAGCGCGTCGCCGACCGAGGCCCAGCGGGTTCCACCGAGGTGGATCGGGCCAGTCGGGTTGGCGGAGACGAATTCGAGGTTGATCTTCGTGCCGCCGAGAGCGTCCGCGGTGCCGAACTTCGCACCGGCCTCGAGGATCTTCTCGACGATCGCGCCCTGCGCGGCCTTGGCCAGGCGAATGTTCAGGAAGCCGGGTCCAGCGACCTCGGCGGCCTCGACGCCCTCGGCGGCCGACAGCGCCTCGGCCAGCAACGTTGCGAAATCGCGGGGGTTCATTCCCGCCTTCTTGCCTACCTGCATGGCCACATTCGTGGCATAGTCACCGTGCTCGGGGTTGCGGGGACGCTCCACCTTGACCTCGTCGGGCAGGATCGCAGGGTCTGATCCGCGTTCGACAAGTACCTTCGCTGCGGTAGCCCGAAGGAGATCTGCAAGGTCAGCTGGAGTCACGAGTCACTATCCTATGGTCTGAGCAGGTGAACGCCGCGAGCGGGCACCACCGGGCAGGTGCCCAGCAAACGATGCGGCCGCGTCGTTTGATTGTCCGACACGTCGAAAAGAGCACAACAAGCATGCCGAGCAAGACCAGTGCCAAGTCGGCCAAGGCCATCAAGGCCGCGGGCAAGTCGGCCGGATCGTCCAGGAAGGGCGGTCGCGGGGGCAGCCTGGGCGGTAAGCGTCAGATTCCGTGGCTCATGATCGGGGCCGTGGTCTGCATCCTCGCCCTCATCGGCGGCATCGCCTGGGTGCTGGTGCCCAAGATCCAGGACAAGCAGGAGCAGGACAAGTACACGCCGTCCGCCCAGAAGAAGGATCCCTCGGATCAGATTCCGGGCGTGGTGAAGAAGGACTACGCGGCGGGCATGCACGTCGCGGCCACCCAGCGCGTGAACTACGACCAGTCCCCGCCCTTCGGCGGGCCGCACGACGGCTCGTGGGCGGCCTGCACCGGCGTGGTGTACGCCAAGGCGATCCGCACCGAGAACGCGGTGCACTCGCTCGAGCACGGCGCGATCTGGATCGCCTACAACCCGGACAAGGTCGATCAGGCCGGCATCGACACCCTGAAGTCGAAGGTCAAGGGCAAGCCCTACAGCCTGATGTCGCCCTACCCCGGCCTGGACACCCCGATCTCCCTGCAGTCGTGGGGTCACCAGCTGAAGCTGAACAGCGCCGACGACAAGCGCGTCGGCGAGTTCATCACCGCGCTGCGCCTGAACCAGTACGCCTACCCGGAGGTCGGCGCGGACTGCGCGAACCCAACCTTCAACACCGACAACCCGCCGGCCTTCGACCCGACCCCGCCCGGCCCCGACGCGGTGCCGATGGACGGCAAAGGCCTGCAGCAGGATGCGAGTGAGCTGGGTGGCGGCGGCGGTATTCCGGGCATGCCCGCCGGCGGTATCCCGGGTCTCCCGAACGGCGTGCCGGGTCTGCCCACCGATGGCACGAACCTGCCCGGCGGCATCCCGTCCATCCCGGCCCCGACCGACGGCCCGACCCAGCCGGATCAGCCGGCTCCGACCCAGTAGTGCCGCCGTTCATGTCCGACATTCCAGATCGCAGCTCGGAGCCCGATCCCGCCGCCGAACCGGTGCCGCAAACACGCCGCAATCAGCAGCCCGCCCTGCTGGCGATCGGGGTGGTCGCGGTGCTGCTCATCGGTTTCATGGCCGGACTGTTGGTGGGCAATGCCATGCACCACGGCCCGGAGACGCCGGGCGCGGTGGATGTCGGCTTCTCCCAGGACATGTCGGTGCATCACGCGCAGGCGGTGCAGATGTCGGGCGTCGCGCTGTCGGGGACCACGGACCCGGCGGTGAAGCGGCTCGCCTACGACATCCTCACCACGCAGGCCAATCAGGCCGGCCGCATGCAGGGCTGGCTGCAGCAGTGGGACAAACCGCTCCTCTCCTCCGACGGCTACATGGGCTGGATGACGGACATGTCCACGCACGAGCATTCCGGCACCGCCATGCACTCCGGTGCGGTGCAGACCATGCCCGGCATGGCGTCCGATCAGGAGATGGCCGCCCTGGGCCAGGCCACCGGCCCGGCCCTGGATGCGCTGTACCTGCAGCTCATGCTGCGCCACCACCAGGGCGGCATGCCGATGATCGAGTACGCCGCCCAGCGCGCGGACACCGACGCGGTGCGCTCGCTGGCCGAGAGCATGGCCAAGACCCAGAAGAGCGAGGCCGATCTGATGACCCAGATGCTGGCCGAGCGCAAGGTCTCCCCACTGCCGATGAACTGACCGAGCACCTCCGACGAACACGGACCGGGCACAGAAACGCCCGGTCCGTGTTCGTTTTTGGCGCAGCGCGAGCGATGCGATACGCTGTCCCAGCCCGACCGGGAGACCGGACGGGACCATCCCCGCCCTCGTAGCTCAGGGGATAGAGCGTCTGCCTCCGGAGCAGAAGGCCGCAGGTTCGAATCCTGCCGAGGGCACCACAGTAAGGCCCCGACCGTGGATCACGGTCGGGGCCTTACTCGTTCGCGGGGAGCGGCGGGCCGTTTCGGCACCGAATGACTGACTTATCGTGCCATCGTGACCGATTGGGATTCCGATTCGAGGACTCGGGAGCAAAGGTAGTAGCTGTGCATCGCGGTGTCCGGTTGTGCAGGAGGCAGCCGGACACCGCGAGCGCGTTTTCGGGCCACGATCAGAGGTTTCAGGCCGCGGCGAAGGTGCCGCCGCCGATCGACTCCAGGATGATGTCGAATTCCGCTGCGCTGGAATCGATCTCGGCGATGACCCGGGCACCGCGTTCGACGGTGCCGGTCACGCACTAGGCGGTCAGGCCGCGTATTCCAGGGCCATGGCCGCGATCACCGGGACCATGTAGGTCATGGGGAACGGGACGTGGCCGTAGGACTTGGCGCGGACGATGGTGATGATGGCGCCGGTGAAGTACAGCACGATGCCGATGGCGGCCGCGACGCCGAGCGGCGGGTAGAACAGCCCGGCGATCAGGCCGATGGCGCCGGCCGCCTTGGCCAGGCCCAGCCACGGCCACCAGGATTCGGGGACGCCGTACTCGGCGAGGGGCTCGGCCACGAACTTGGCCTTGCGCAGCAGGGAGACGGCCGAGAAGCCCACCCAGAGGGCGGCCAGGACGGTGACGATGTGGTACGCGGTGGACATGGGCGGGGCTCGCATTCTGCTGGATCCGGGTGGCTTCTGCCGATCGGAATGGTGCGGGGGCGAATTCATAGATCCGCGATCCGTTTTCGATCCATCCCCGATACGCCCGCTGTAGCCGGGCGTGCGCACCGCGCACCCGGCCGACTCATTCGCAGTGCGAACGGCCCTGCTTTTCATGTGAAACACGAACGGGCCGGTATGTTCTGAGAGGTGTCGGACAACGAGAGCGCCCGTGCACAACAGCCGCAGCGTCGCGTCTCACGCCCGCTCGCCGGGGGATTCACCACGGTCCTGGCGGCCGCGATCGCGGCCCTGAGCCTGGCCGCGCCGGTCGCCGCCACCCCGGTGGCGCCGGAGGAGGCGACCGAGGCGTCGTTCTACTTCCCGGACTGCAGGCGGCGCAGCTTGCCACCACCGCGGGGGTGGCGGGCGTCCTGTCCCCACTCACCGGCAGCGCGGTATCGTTCCTGCCCTTGATCATTCGCGGCGCGCAGACGGTCACACCCCTGGATCCGGCCCGATTCCTCACGCCTCGTGCGCAATCCATGCTCGCCCAAGCCGACACCGGATGCATCGGCCGGCTGCGGCAACAGGATTCGTGGGGCGGCCTCACCGCCGACGACGTCTTCAACCGTGACGGGGACATCTCCGCACTGATCCGGGTGCTGAACGACAACGACCCCGGCGCACTGACTTTGACGCAGCCGCTGCTGGTATTGCAGGGCCGCGCCGACACCACGGTGCCGGCGCTCGCCACCGACGCCATGGTGGTGCAGCAGCGCGCGGGCGGTCAGCCCGTGCAGTACCACAGCTATCCGGGCGCGGACCACCGCGGCGTGCTCGACGCGTCGTTCAATGACGCACTGGCCTGGGTGGATACCCGATTCGGCCGGTAGGCGGTCAGGCCGCGGGCTGCCAGCCCGGATCGCGACCGAACCAGGCGGCCAGCCGGTCGTAGGCGGGCGCGTCGGTGGCGATCGGCACCTCGTACCCGAAAGCCTTTCCGGGACCGCGGAATTCGGGCTTCAGCAGCTGTTTGGACCAGGCCAGGCCATGCTCGGCGAGCTCCGGATCCAGGGTGCGGCCCTGACCGGTGGCCCGGGTGAGATCCCAGGCGTGCATGGCGAATTCGGTGATCTGCTGATCGGCGCGACCGCGCAGCGGGGCCTCCCCGCCCATGCCGGGCACCAGCCGCTCCGGATCGGCGGCGCGCCACGTCTCGAGCAGCGGCTGCGCGCGGGTGCGGAACTCGGCGGCCCAGTCCGCGCCGACCGGGTCGGGCGGTGCGCCCCAGTCCGGCATCTCGCCGCGCGCGGCGATGGTGAAGTCGCGCAGGATCTGGCCCACGATGTGGTCCAGCAGCCCGCGCACGTGCCAGTCCTCGCACGGCGTCGGCAGGGCTGCCCGGTCTGGGGTGACGGCGGCGATGACATCGCCGATCTGGGCGACGGCCCGTTCCAGGAGATCGATCGTCGGGTCCACCGGTGACTTGTCGGCCATGCGGCCAGACTAGCCCTGCGGCAAGACGTTCCGCGCCCCATCGGGCATGACGATCACCCGTGGCGGGAGAGCGGGTTCCGGCGCGGCCACGGCCCGTGGGGATCGGATCCGCCACAGCAGGTACAGCGCGGCCGCACAGCCCAGGGTGATCACCAGGGCCACCGTGCCGGGCATCGCGGAGACCGCCCCGTGCGGATCCCGATACCAGCGCGGCGAGTAGGCGACCCGGCCGAAGCTGCTGCCCCGCAGCGCCACCACCAGGCACGGCACCACCAGTACGGCGAGCGCCACCACGGCGCTGCCGGCGGTCTTCGGGACCGCCGCGCCGAAGCAGAAGCCGATGGCCAGCGCGGTGAGGATCACACCGAGCACCGGGATCACCGCGTACTGGTGCGCGATGCCCGCGGTGCCGGCCGCGAAGACCGCCAGCCCGGCGGTCGCGGCCAGCGCGATCCAGGGCGTGCGCCATCGGCGTCCCACCGCCAGCCCGGCCACCACGGCCAGGACCGGGAACGGTGCGGTCCAATCCGGCCGGGGCACCGCGATGATCGCGCTGCCCGCATTGGCCACCGCCACCGTCAGCAGCACCAGGGTGCCCTCGCGCCCGGGCAGCAGCAGCGCCGCGGCCAGCGCCGCGCCGATGGTGATGGCCGCGGCCACCCCGGCCTGTGCGACGGTGCCGGCGTGCTGCACGAACCACTGCGTCGACAGTGTGGTCGCGGTGACCAGGATCAGCGCGGACAGGATCGGGCCCATCGCCAGATCGGTGTTCTCGTGTTCGCCCGCCGGTTCCGGCTGCTGGACGGCGATCCCCGCGACCAGCAGCGCACCGGCCAGCACGAGCAGCCACGCCGGCGGCGTTCCGGTCGACGCCCATTCGGTGAGGGGATTGCCCCGGCCGCCCGTGGGCGGCAGCGAGGTCTGGTCGGCGATCAGGATCGCGGACAGGGCGCCGATCAGGTACGCGCCCGTCGCGATGGGTTTGCCGAATACCGCGACCGCGAGCGCCCCGAGCAGGATGCCACTGAAGATGGAGTCGATGTAGTTGGCCGTGGTCAGGTTTCCTGGGATCGCCGCGTCGCGGTTCCACAGCTGGTCGATCACCAGCACCACCGCGCTGCCGCTCGAGGCGATCCAGGCCGTCTTGCGCCCGAGCGCGACCACCAGCGCCGCCGAGACCACCGCGAACGCCGCGCCGGCGGCGGCCGCGCGCGGCATGTTCAGCACCAGCAGATCCAGCTGCAGCACCGGGCCTTCGGAGGTCCAGCCCAGATCGAGGGGGGCCATGAGCAGCAGTCCGGCCACCGCCGCGCCCAGCAGGGCGGCCATCGCCTCGATCGGAACCGCGTAGCGTCGCAGCGCCAGGGGCGCGGTCCTGCCCGGCGGGTCTGCCAACGCGAACCTCGCGCCCATTTCGTCACCTACTCCCTCGGTGATGCGACGCCTTCCGCGTTACAGCAATAACGAGCAGCTATCTCTCGCGACACTAACAGCTGCGGTATGTGGGAACCCTGAGAAGTGGAGTCGGTCACAGTCCTTCGGCGGGCCGGGGAGCAGGCCCGGGACACCGTCAGGCGCAGCGGAAACGGAAGGTCGCCGGCGGGGTGACGCCCGGCACCGAGGTGACCTGAACGGCCGGATCACTGTCCAGCGCACAGCCGATCGGGGTGCTGACCTGAACCCGGTAGCAGCCGAGCGCGCCGTTGTAGACGGCCGTGCCGTCGACGCCGGTGGTGAGAGTCGCCACATTCGCGCCGCCGCCGCAGGGCGCGATGTCGGCGGCCACGCCCGCCATGGGGAACTGCTCGGGGCCGTAGACCGCCTGCACCTTCACCGCGGGATCGGCGGGAGGTTCCGCGGACGCGAGCGGGGCCAGGGCGCACGCGACGGCGAGAGCGGATGTGACGAGCAGCGTGCGGCGCACCTTGTCTCCTTCGGGACGAGCTGAGGCAGTTCGCCTCTGCGGCCGACGATTCGGCCTCCGCGCCACTATAGGGACTCCCCGGTCCGATCGGTCACATTCCGACCGGCCGGACGGGCCGATCGCTCAGACCGCGGAGACCGCGCCGACCCGGCTCACGGCGGCCGCGCCGGTTGTCCGGCCGGCGGCGGCGCACTGCTCGGCGGTGAATGCGACTGCCGCGCCGAGGACTTCGAGCTCGACCCGGTCGCCGACCGTGGGCGCGTCCACGCTCACCCGGCGCACCTGGACAGGTTCGGGGCAGCCGTCGAGGTCGAGGGTGAGCAGGACATCCGCACCCCGGAACTCGAGGGCGCGCACGGTGGCGCAGCCGGCGCGACCGTCGGTGGCCGCCCGGGCCAGCAGCTGTTCAGGCCGCATCATGACCGCGCCCGCACCGGTCGGCGCGTTCACCTGCACCGGGATGCGGCCGAGCACGGTCTGAGCGGTCTCCGTGCCGATGGTGGCGTCGAGAAGCACTGTGTCGCCGAGGAATCCGGCCGTGAACAGGTCCGCGGGGGCCGCGTACACCTGCTCCGGCGTGCCGACCTGGGTGAACCGGCCCGAGCACATGACCGCGACCTGATCGGCGAAGGACAGCGCCTCCTCCTGATCGTGGGTGACCAGGATGCTGGTCATGCCCGCGGCGCGCAGGGTCTCGGCGACGGCCTGCCGGGTGGCGGCGCGGAGTCCGGTGTCCAGAGCGCTGAAGGGCTCGTCCAGCAGCATGAGATCGGGTTTGCGGGCCATGGCGCGGGCCAGGGCGACGCGCTGCTGCTGGCCGCCGGAGAGCTGATGCGGCCGCCGATCCGCGTAGGACGGGTCGAGCGAGACCATGTCGAGCAGTTCGGCGACGTGCTGCCGGTGCTTGCGCCGCGCACCCAGTCCCCCGCCGAGCCCGTAAGCAATGTTCTGCCCCACCGTCAGGTGCGGGAACAGCGCCCCGTCCTGTGCCACGTAGCCGATTCTGCGCCGGTGCGACGGCACCGAGAAGCCCTGGCGGGTAATGGTTTCCCCGCCGACGGACACCGATCCGGCGTCCGGGTTCTCGAATCCGGCGATCACCCGCAGCAGCGTGGTCTTGCCGCATCCGGAGGATCCGACCACCGCCGTGGCGCTGCCGTCGGCGACGTCGAGGCTGATGCCGTCGAGCACCGGCGCCTGTCCGAAGGTCTTGCGAACCTGGTCTACGACAAGACGACTCACAGTCCCGCCGCCTTCCTGGATTGGGTGAACAGCAGATAGGTGACCGGCACCGAGACGATGATCATGATCAGCGCGTGCGGCGCGGCGGCCGCGTAGTCCAATTCGCCCGACAGCTGCCAGAACTGCATGGCGAGGGTGTTGGTGCCGTTGGGGGCCAGCAGCAGGGTGGCGGTCAGCTCGGTGGCCACGGCCACGAACGCCATGGCCGCCGCCGCGGCCGCCGCGGGCGCGGTGAGCCGCAGGGTGACGCGGAAGAAGGTGGCGGCCGGGGATTTTCCGAGCGCCTGCGAGGCCTCCTCCAGCCCCACCGGCACCTGCGCCAGCCCGGCACGCACGCTCACCAGCGCGCGCGGCAGGAACATGAGCGTGTAGGCGGCCAGGATGGTCGCGGCCGTCTGATAGAGCGCGGGCAGCCAGCGAATCGACACGGTCACCAGCGCCAGCGCGATCACGATGCCCGGCAGCGAACTGGTGATGTAGTTGGCCCCCTCGATGATCCGCGCGAACCGCGAGGTGGAGCGCACCGCGACCCAGGCCACCGGGAAGGCGCACAGGGTGGTGATCACCGCGGCGGTGGCGGCCAAACCGATGGTCTGACCGAGGGATTCGCCGATATCGGTGGTGTTCCACACCGCCGAGCCGCCGATCTTCAGCCACCGGCCGATGGTCCACAGCGGCACGCCCAGCGTCGCCGCCAGCGCGGCGGCCAGCAGCGCGAACAGGGGAATCTTGGCCAGGCCCAGGCGAATCCGGTTCGCGCCCCGCTGCGCGCCGCCGCCGATCCGGGCGTAGCGGGCCCGGCCGCGCACGGTGGCCTCACCGGCCAGCAGCACCAGGCACAGCACCACCAGCACGCCCGAGAGCGTGCTGCCCGCCGCGCCCGCGAAGCTGGACTGGTACTGCTGGAAGATGGCGGTGGTGAAGGTGTCGAACCGGATCATGGCGAAGGCGCCGTACTCGGCCAGCAGGTGCAGCGAGATCAGCAGTCCGCCACCGAGAATCGCCAGCCGCAGCTGCGGCAGCACGATGCGTGCGAAGACGGCGACGGGCCCGGAGCCGAGGGCCCGGGCCGATTCCTCCACGGCGGGATCCAGCCGCCGCAGGGTGGCCGCCGCCGGGAGGTACACCAGCGGGAAGTACGAGACCGTCGAGACGAGCACCCCCGCCCAGAGCCCGTGCAGCGAGGGGATGGCGCTGACCCAGCCGTAGCTGTTGACGAAGGCCGGAACCGCGAGGGGGGCCGCGAAGATCGGGCCCCACCAGGCCGCGCCCGGCACGTCGGTGCGCTCCACGATCCAGGCCAGGCCGATGCCCAGCGCCACGCAGATCGGTACGGTCAGCACCACCAGTTCGGCGGTGTTGCGCAGCAATTCGGCCACGCGCGGGCGGAACACCAGCTGTGCGGTCTCGTGCCATCCGGTCGAGACCAGCGTGGACACGATGTACCCCAGCGGCACGAAGGTGGCCGCCACCATGAGCAGGGCGGCGATCGTGACGATCGCCCCGGGCCGGATGGCCGATGCACTCGGGACCATCCTGGTCAGTGCCCGAGAGACCCTGCTGGGCAGGTCCTTCGCGGCCGGGGTGGGTACAGCGGTCCGAACAGCCACGGTTAGAGCAGACCCGCCTCGGTCATGAGCTGCGTGACCTTCTTGGCGTCCAGCTTGCTCGGGTCGATCTTGGGCGCGTCGAGCGAGGCCAGCGGCGGCAGCGCCGGGTTGGCCGCGACGTCGGCGGCCACCGGGTACTCCATGGAGTCACCGTCGCGCAGCACCTCCTGGCCCTGCTTGGAGGTGATGAAGGCCAGGAACTTCTGGGCGTTGGCCTGCTTCTTGCTCGACTTCAGCACGCCGCCACCGGAAATGGAGACGAAGGCGCCCGGGTCCTGGTTCTTGAAGTAGAACAGCTGGGTGTTGCCGCTGTTCTCCTTGGTCTTGGCCTGGTCGCGGTACCAGTAGTAGTGGTAGATCACGCCGCCCTCGAACTGGCCGGAGTTGGCGCCCTTCATGACGGTGGTGTTGTTCTGCGAGGTGACCGCGTTGTCCTTCATGCCCTTCAGCCACGCCTTGGTGGCGTCCTCGCCCTTCTGGGCGAGCAGGGCGGCCACGATGGCCTGGAAGTCCGCGCCGGAGGCGGCACCGCTCCAGCGGCCCTTCCACTGCGGCTGCTGCAGATCCAGCAGCGACTTGGGCAGCTGGTCGGCCGGGAGCTTGGCGGTGTTGTAGACGAAAACGGTGGAGCGCGCGGCGATCCCGGTCCACTTGCCGGTGGAGGGGCGGAACTGGTCGGGCACCTGGGCCAGGGTGTCCTTGTCGACGTCGGAGAACAGGCCGGCGTTCTCGACCAGCGCCATGGCCGGGGAGTTCTCGGTGAGGAAGACGTCGGCGGGCGAGTTCTTGCCCTCGGCCACGATCTGGTTGCCCAGGTCGGTGTCACCGCCGTTGCGGAGGGTCACCTTGATGCCGGTGTCCTTGGTGAACGCGTCCACCCACTCCTTGGTGAGGGATTCGTGTTGCGCGTTGTAGACCAGGATCTCGTTGTCGTTCTTCGACGAGCTGGAGCAGGCAGTGGTCGCGCCGAGCACCGCGATCGCCGCCAGCGCACCGGACACCAGTTTCCATCGAGCCGCCGTCATGACCGTCCTTTCGCTTGCCCAGCCTCGTCTATGAGGTTTGCCTAACCAACGTACCGCCCCATGTCACGGGTTCAAATGCCACCCCACCAATCGACACGGAATCGCTGTAGTCTGCGTGCGTTCCGGGGACGGCCCCGGACGGACAGCAACCGAAGATCGGCCGGAGTCGAAGGATCTCGATGAGCTTGCAGCGGCGTACCCCCTTGACCATCGGACTCGGCGTGGCCGCCGTGGTGCTCGTGGGAGGTGGCATCGCCACCGCGGTGACGTTGAACGGCAAGGACTCCGGACCGAGCGACGACAAGCGTGTCGAGACCGCGGTGCGCGATTTCTACGACGCGCTCTCCGCCGGCGGCGCGTCGCAGGCCGTCGGCAAGACCTGCGCCGGCGACCGCGCCCAGTACGACGCGCTGCCCGAGGCCCAGCGGAAGGCCATGGACCAGGGCAAGATCTCCATGAAGGTCGATTCGGTGCAGGGCATCACCATCACCGGCGACCGCGCCACGGCTGTCACCCTGGGCACGCTCACCCTGCCCGGCACCGCCGACAGCAAGCGTTCCACCGATGAACACCTGCGCAAGGAAGACGGCGTATGGAAGGTCTGTTCCACCGACGCGAAGTAGGACGGTCATGAGCTGCTGCGGCCCGAACCGGCGGCAGCTGCTGGGCCTGCTGGCGGCGGCCGCGGCCCTGCCGCTGGCGGCGCCGAGTCCCGCTCGGGCACAGCCGGGTTCGCTGGTGGCGACCGATCTCGAGGTCGTCACCATCACCGAGCAGTCGGCCGTCTTCACCTGGACGACGCTGGGCCCGGACGCGGCCGGCAACCCTGTTCCGGTGGAGACCGGCGGCGAAGTCTGGCTCGGTCCCGCGGACGGGACCGGGCTGCGGCAGGTCTTCGGCGACCCGCAGCCGACCGCCTGTCACTACGCCGAGGTCACCGGGCTCGAGCCCGGGCGCGCCTATCGGTTCGAGGCGCGTTCCCAGGGCATCGCGGCCGCGCCCGCGCTGAATGTCGCCACCCGCCTGCCGAATACGCCGGAGGCGCAAGGGGTCTTCACCACGCTGGTGCCGCCGCCGGGCCGGCTGCTGCGAACCCTCGCCCTGTCCAATGACATTCACTTCGGCGAGGAGGTCAGCGGGCTCATCACCGCCGGCCTGCCGCCCGGCGTGCGCCAGGAGCCCGGTCTCGCACCGTATCCCGAAGTCATGCTGACCGCGCTGCTCGACGATATGCACCGGCCCGACCGTGCCGTCGACCATCTGCTGCTCGCCGGTGACCTCACCGCCGAGGCCACCCCGGACCAGGTGCGCGGCGTCCACACCCACCTCGCGAACTGGGGTGCGCCGGGCCGGGACTGGTTCGCCGCCCGCGGCAATCACGACCGCCCGCACCTGGGCTCGGACTACGCGGACTGCAGCCCGTACCTCGACCACTACGACTGCTGGGGTGATTCCTTCACCGCCCGACAGCAATTGGCGGCCTACGAGGTCGGCGAGCTGCGCCTGATCGCCCTGGACACCACCCAGCTCGACGCCCCGGGCGGCACTTTGGACCGGTCCCAGCTCGACGAGCTGCGGGACCGGCTCACCGGCGACCCGGACCGTCCCACACTCGTTTTCGGTCATCACCCGGTCACCACCGAGTCCGGCGGGTCCAATCTGGCCGGACCGAGCTTCATTCTCGATGCCGCGAATGCCGCCGAGCTGCAATCGATCTACCGCTCCGCGCCCGGCGTCTTCCTGCACCATGCGGGGCACACCCACCGCAACCGCCGTACCCGGCCCGATCTGCCCATCCCGGTCGAATTCCTGGAAGTGGCGGCGGCCAAGGAATATCCGGGCGGTTACTCGCTGCTGCGCCTCTACGAGGGCGGCTACATGCTGAATTTCTACAAGACCCGCACCGAGGCCGCGCGGCGCTGGAGCACGCGGTCGCGGGGCGAATACTTCGGTCTGCTGCCCGAATACACGCTGGGCACGACCGCCGACCGCAATTTCGTGGTGTCGCGCGATCTCTCCGGCGTGATCGCGAGCTGAATGCGAGAACGCCTCCCGGGTGTACGGGAGGCGTTCTCCGATGGAGCGACCGACGGGACTCGAACCCGTGTGACAGGCTTTGCAGGCCTGCTCCTGACCAACTCGGACACAGCCGCAGGGTGTACCCAATAGTGCGGCGAATCGGGCCTGCGGCCGAGGTTTTGAATCACCGTGATTCGTATGCTCCCCGGGGATCGGCTCGGCGCTGCGACCAACCGGTTCGCGACGTGCGATGATCGGGTCATGTCTCGACCACGTCCACTGCCACTCGACCCGATCGAGGAGGCGCACCGTCAGTGGACCGAGCACGGCTGGGGTGACGTGGCCGACGGAATGGCGGCGGTGACGTCACTGGTGCGGGCGCAGCAAATCGTGATGGCACGGGTGGACGAAGCCCTGCGGCCGTCCGGTTTGACCTTTTCCCGGTACGAGTTACTGATGCTGCTGAGTTTCAGCAAAACCGGCGCGCTGCCGATGGCGGTGGCCAGCGCCCGCCTGCAGGTGCACCCCACCTCCGTCACCAACACGGTGGACCGGCTGGAGGCGGCGCACTTGGTGAAGCGTGTGCCACATCCCAGTGACCGGCGGGCGACGCTGATCGAAATCACCGATGCCGGAAGAGAATTGGTGGCCAGGGCCACCACCGAGCTGAACCGGCGAGTTTTCGCCGAGGCCGGACTGCCGCCGGAACGATTGCAATTGCTGCTGCAATTGCTGTCGGAGTTCCGGCAGAGCGCCGGCGACTTCGATCCGGGTAGCTCGCCGACACGATGGGCCGGTCAGTAACCGGTCAGCGACCCAGCAGCCAATTTCCTGCGTCATAGTCTTGGATTCGGCTCGCAAAAGGTTCACCATTGAGCGCATGGTGCTGGTCCTCGGGGTGTCGGCGGGCGCTGCTGGCGCACGTGCCATGCTCACCCATTCCGACCAGCCTCACCTGCCTCCCATCGACCGTTGCAAGGTCCTGCGCCGGGCCGGTGATCGCGGCATGGAGGACCCCGTTTTCGAGGCCATCCAGCAGATGCGCAAGTCGGCTGCCGAGCGCGACGAATTCATTACCGGCATTGCCGTGACCTGCCGCTCGGCCACCCACGCCGAGGCGATTCGCACCGCCGCGGGCCGCAACCGCCTCACGGTCATCGATGAGCCGGTGGCCCAGCTCCGATATCTCCGATTCACCCGGAAGCTACCCAGCGAGGGTTCGGTCCTGCTCTACGACCTGGGTGCTTCGGGACTGACCCTCACCCAGATCGACTGCCGCAACGATGCCGTCCTCGCCACCAAGCGCAGCACCGTCCTGGGTGGTGACGGCCACGACGCGCTGTTGCGCTGGCTGCTCACCCGCGCCGGGGTCACCGTGGATCTGGCCACCACCCGCCGCCAGAAGGAGGCGCTGGCCTCCGAGCGCGTCCTGGCCGTCTGCGACCCGATCACCGGGCAGCGCACCGTGGTCACCCGCAGTGATTTCGCCGAACTGGTCGAAGCGGGCATTCATCACTCGGCGTCCTTCGTCCGCCACATGATCGACGAGACCGGCATCCAGCCCGCCGGAATGGCGCTGCTGGGCGGCTGCACCCGCAACAAGAGCATCCGGGACGAGCTGAAACAGCAGCTGGGCTATCCGCTCATCTACGATCCCGAACCCGAATTCGTCTCCACCCGCGGCGCGGTCCTGCTGGCCGCCGAACGGCCATCGGCCCGCAGCATCCGCAGCGTGCACCTGGCCCAGGCCGCCACCTCCCACGAGGCCCCCGCCACCTCCCCCGTCTCCCGCCGCAAACTCGTTGCGGCAGTGGCGGTTACCGCCACCCTGGGCGGCACCATCGTCGGCGCGCTGGCCATGAACCGCGACGGCGGCGAACACCCCGACGGCAAGCCCCCGACCGTCGAAGTGGTCGGCCCGCCCAAACACGGCTGACGCCGGCGCCCGCGCCGATGACCTCGAGCACGAGGCCCACCCAAACACGCCTGACGCCAGCGCCCGCGCCGATGACCTCGAGCACGAGGCCCGCCGAGCAATACCTGCCCCCTCTCGTCAACGTGCCCCGCTGCGTCAGGCAGCGGGGCACGAGAGCTCCGAGAGTGGTTGCGGCGCTTACTTGTTGGTGAAGTTCGCCGGGCGCTTCTCGACGAAGGCGGTCATGCCTTCCTTCTGATCCTCGGTCGCGAAGAGCGAGTGGAAGACGCGGCGCTCGAAGCGCAGGCCCTCGGTGAGGGTGGTTTCGAAGGCGCGGTCGACCGCTTCCTTGGCGATCATGACCGACGGCAGCGACATGGACGCGATGGTCTCGGCGACCTCCATGGCGGTGGCGACGAGGTCGGCGGCGGGGACGATGCGCGAGACCAGGCCCGCGCGTTCGGCTTCCTCGGCGTCCATATTGCGGCCGGTCAGGATCAGGTCCATGGCCTTGGCCTTGCCGACGGCGCGGGTGAGGCGCTGTGAGCCGCCCATGCCGGGGATGACGCCGAGCTTGATCTCGGGCTGCCCGAACTTGGCGGTGTCGGCGGCGAGCAGGATGTCGCACATCATGGCGAGTTCGCAGCCGCCGCCGAGGGCGTAGCCGGCGACCGCGGCGATGATGGGCTTACGGAACGCGACCAGTCGGTCCCAACCGGCGAAGTGGTCGGTCAGGAACATGTCCATATAGGACTTGGACTGCATCTCCTTGATGTCCGCGCCGGCCGCGAAGGCCCGGTCGGACCCGGTCAGCACGACCGCGCCGACCTCGTTGTCGTTCTCCAGCTCGTCCAGCGCCGCCGAAATGTCGGCCAGGACCTGCGAGTTCAGCGCGTTGAGGGCCTTCGGCCGGTTCAGCGTGATGAGGGCGACACGCCCCTTGCGCTCCAGCAGAATGGTCTCGAAGTCTGTCACGCCGGTTCCTCTCCCGATCGCTTGCGGATATCGGTGACGATAGCCGAGAAGTCCTTGCCCGCTTCCTCCTGGTTGAAGCGGCTGTAGATCTCCGCCGCCAGCTGCCCGATCTGCCCGTCGACGCCATTGGCCCGCAGCGCGTTCGCCGCGAGACCCAGGTCCTTGGACATGAGCGCGGTCGCGAAGCCGGGCTGGTAGTCATTGTTGGCCGGGCTGGCCGGAACCGGTCCGGGCACCGGGCAGTAGGAGGTCAGCGCCCACGACTGCCCCGAGGCGGTGGACACCACGTCGAAGAACTTGTCGTGGGTGAGCCCCAGCTTCTCGCCCAGCACAATGGCTTCCGAGAGCCCGATCATGGAGATGCCCAGCAGCATGTTGTTGCAGATCTTGGCGGCCTGACCCACGCCGGCGCCGCCGCAGTGCACGACCTTGCCGCCCATGACCTCCAGCAGCGGCAGCGCGTCGGCGAAGTCGGCGTCCGCGCCGCCCACCATGAAGGTGAGGGTGCCCGCCGCCGCGCCCGCCACGCCGCCGGAGACCGGGGCGTCCAGGGCCCGATGTCCCGCTGCCGCAGCGAGTTCCGCGGCCTGCTTGGCATCGGCGACGTCGATGGTGGAGCAGTCGACGAACAGGGTGCCCGGCTTGGCGGCCGGGAGGATCTCGCCGTAGAGGTCGAGCACGATGCGGCCGTTGGGCAGCATGGTGATCACGATGTCGGAGGCCGAAACCGCTTCCGCGGCAGTGGCGACCACGGTCGCCCCGTCCTGGCGCGCCTGATCCTGTGCGGCGGGCACCGGGTCGAAGGCGAGGACGTCGTATCCGGCCTCGACCAGGTTGGCGGCCATGGGTCCGCCCATGTGGCCCAGCCCCAGGAACCCGACCTTGGTGTTAGTGCTCATTGCTCGTCCTTCAATGCTCTATTCGCCTGAAACAGGTGCGGCCAAACCCAATTCGCGATCGCCGAGCGCGCCGAAGTAGGCGTCCACGTCGGCCTCGGTGACGTCCGCCAGGGTGGCGGGCGACCACTGCGGGTTGCGGTCCTTGTCGATGACCTGGGCGCGGATGCCCTCCACCAGGTCGTGGGTGTTCAGGGAGGCGACGGAGACCCGGTACTCCTGGTTCAGCGCCGTCTCGAGGTCGGCGGCCCGGCGCGCATCGCGCAGCGAGCGCAGCGTGACCTTCAGCGCCACCGGCGATTTCGACAGCACGTCGGCGGCGGCCTTGGCGGCCTCGGCCCGGCCGTCGAGCTGCAGCCGGTGCACGATCTCCTCGACGGTGTCCGCGCTGTAGCAGGAGTCGATCCACTCCTGCTGTGCCACGAACTCCGAGACCGGTGCGGGCTGTGCGAACTTGGCGATGGCCACGTCGACCTCGGCGGTGGTCAGCGCCTCCAGCAGCGCCGGAATGTGTTCCGACGGAACGAAATAGTCGGCGAACCCGGCCGCGATGGCATCACCGGCGGACATGCGCGCGGTGGTGAGCGCGACATGGGTGCCGATCTCGCCCGGCGCGTGCGCCAGCAGGTAGGTGCCGCCGACGTCCGGGATGAAGCCGATGCCGGTCTCGGGCATGCCGACCATGGACCGCTCGGTCACGATGCGATGCGAGGCGTGCCCGGACAGGCCGACGCCGCCGCCCATCACGATGCCGTCCATGACCGCGACATACGGCTTCGGGTAGCGGCCGATGAGGGCATTGAGGATGTACTCGTCGCGCCAGAACGTGCCGCTCGGGGAATCCGCGGCCACCTCGGGCGAATCACCCTGGGCCACAGCGTGCTCGGCGTCGTTGTGGATGGCGACGATGTCGCCGCCCGCGCACAGCCCGCGCTCGCCCGCGCCGGTGAGCACCACCGCGCGCACCTCGTCGTCGTCCGCCCAGGCCCGCAGCGCGTCCAGGATGGTCAGCGCCATCGGGTGATTGAGCGCATTGATGGCCCGCGGCCGGTTGAGCGTGATCAGGCCGAGGCCGTCGCGCCGCTCGATCAACACCTCGGGTTCGTGCACCGTGCTCTTCGATGCCTCAGCGCTCATGCTGCTCCTACCACCGAGCGGGCGACGACCACCCGCATGATTTCGTTCGTGCCCTCGAGAATCTGATGCACCCGCAGGTCGCGGACGATCTTCTCGATGCCGTATTCGGCCAGGTAACCGTAGCCACCGTGGAGTTGCAGGGCCTTGTTGGCCACCTCGAACCCGGCGTCGGTGGCGAACCGCTTGGCCATGGCGCACAGCTCCACCTTGTCGGGGGCGTCGGCGTCCAGCGCGGCCGCGGCCCGCCACAGCAGGGTGCGAGCGGCCTCCAGCGAGGTGCGCATATCGGCCAGCTCGAACTGCAGGGCGGTGTTGTCCAGCAGTCGCGAGCCGAACGCCTTGCGCTGGGCCATATAGGCGACGGTCCGATCGAGCGCGGCCTGCGCCCCGCCCATCGAGCAGGCGGCGATGTTCAACCGTCCGCCATTGAGCCCGTTCATGGCGATGCGGAAGCCGTTGCCCTCCTCGCCCAGCAGGTTGGCCGCCGGGATCCGGGCATTGTCGAGAATGACCTGCCGGGTGGGCTGCGCGTTCCAGCCCATCTTCTTCTCGTTGGCCCCGAAGGACAGCCCGGGCGTATCGGCCGGGACGATGAAGGCCGAGATCCCGCGCGCCCCTTCGTTTCCGGTGCGCGCCATGATCACGTACACGTCGGTGCTACCCGCGCCGGAGATGAACTGCTTGACGCCGGTGAGCAGGTAGTCGTCGCCGTCACGGACGGCCTTGGTGCTCAGCGCCGCCGCGTCGGAGCCGACGCCCGGCTCGGTCAGCGCGTAGGAGGCCAGCAGGTCCATGGAGCTCAGCCCCGGCAGCCACCGATTGCGTTGCGCCGCATCGCCGTAGGTGTCGATCATCCACGTGGCCATATTGTGGATGGAGATGTAGGCGGCCACGGCCGGGCAGCCGGTGGCCAGCTGCTCGAAGATGCGCACGGCGTCCAGCCGCCGCAGCTCCGAGCCGCCCACGTCCTCGCGCACATAGATACCGCCCAGGCCGAGCGAGCCCGCCTTGCGCAGCACGTCCACCGGGAAGTGCTTGCGCTCATCCCATTCCAGGGCACTGGGCGCGAGCAGCTCGTCGGCGAAGGAGCGGGCGGTCTCGACGATCGCCTTCTCGTCCTCGTCAAGTACGAACATCAGGTCAGTCCATGGTCGGGATGACGAAGGCGTTGGACTCCTTGAGTCCCGCGGGCCAGCGCTGCGTCACCGTCTTGGTCTTGGTGTAGAAGCGGATCGAGTCCGGGCCGTGCTGGTTGAGGTCGCCGAAGCCGGAGCGCTTCCAGCCGCCGAAGGTGTGGTACGCGATCGGCACCGGGATCGGGACATTGATGCCGACCATGCCGACCTGGACGCGGGCGGCGAAGTCGCGGGCGGTGTCGCCGTCGCGGGTGAAAATGGCGACGCCATTGCCGTATTCGTGCTCGTTGGGCAGGCGCAGCGCCTCTTCGTAGTCCTTGGCGCGCACCAGCATCAGCACCGGGCCGAAGATCTCTTCCCGGTAGATGCGCATCTCCGGGGTGACCTGGTCGAACAGCGAAGCGCCCGCGAAGAATCCGTCCTCGCCGCCCTCGACGACCAGGCCACGCCCGTCGATCACCAGTTCCGCGCCCTCGTCGACGCCGATCTGGACATAGTTGTTCACCCGGTCCACGCCGTCGCGGCCGACCAGCGGGCCGAAGTCCGCGCCCGGGTCGTCGGAGACGCCGACATTGAGCTTGTTGATGCGCTCGATGAGCTTGGCGCGCAGGCGATCCGCGGTCTCCTCGCCCACCGGCACGGCGACCGAGATGGCCATGCAGCGCTCGCCTGCGGAGCCGTAGCCCGCGCCGATGAGCTGGTCGGCCACATCGTCGAGGTCGGCGTCCGGCATCACGATGGCGTGGTTCTTGGCGCCGCCGAAGCACTGGGCGCGCTTGCCGTTGGCGGAGGCGGTCTCGTAGATGTACTGCGCGATCGGGGTGGAGCCGACGAAGCCGACGGCCTTGATCCGCTCGTCGTGCAGCAGCGTGTCGACGGCTTCCTTGTCGCCGTTGACCACATTGAAGATGCCGGCGGGCAGTCCGGCCTCGAGGAACAGCTCGGCCAGGCGCAGCGGCACCGAGGGGTCGCGCTCGGAGGGCTTGAGCACGAAGGCATTACCGCAGGCCAGCGCCGGTCCGGCCTTCCACAGCGGGATCATGGCCGGGAAGTTGAACGGGGTGATGCCCGCGACCACGCCCAGCGGCTGCCGCATGGAGTACACGTCGATGCCGGTGCCGGCGCTCTCGGTGTACTCGCCCTTGAGCAGGTGCGGGATGCCGACGGCGAATTCGATGACCTCGAGGCCACGCTGGATATCGCCCTTGGCGTCGGCGATGGTCTTGCCGTGCTCGCTGGAGAGCAGTGCGGCCAGCGAATCCATCTCGTCCTGCACCAGGGTCAGGAACTTCATCAGGATCCGGGCGCGCTTCTGCGGGTTCATGGCGGCCCAGGCCGGCTGTGCGGCGGCGGCATTCGCGATGACCGCCTCGACCTCACTCTTGCTCGCCAGCGGCACCCGCGCCTGAACCTGGCCGGTGCTGGGGTTGAACACATCGCCGAAGTTGCCCGAAGTTCCCGGGACGTGCTTCCCGCCGATGAAGTGGGTGAGTTCGCGAGCCATGCCAGTCCTGTCTCGAAGCTTGCGCGCCGATTGCGCGGTCTGTGGCGATCCTATAGTTGGACATCCAAGTATTGGCTGTGGGATAATTCACAGCGCCCAGAGAGCCTCCGAGAGTTGGAGCAACCGCATGCCCGATCTGCATGTCCCGGTTCATCCAGTGCGGTTCGTGACCGCAGCGGCGCTGTTCGACGGCCATGACGCGGCCATCAACATCATGCGAAGAATCCTGCAGGCCCAGGGAGCCGAGGTGATTCATCTGGGGCACAACCGGGCCGTGCGCGACGTCGTGGACGCGGCCGTCACCGAGGACGTGCAGGGCGTCGCGGTCAGCTCGTATCAGGGCGGGCACATCGAGTACTTCGAGTACCTGGCGCAGGCCTTGAAAGAGGCCGGGGCCGAGCACGTGAAGATCTTCGGCGGGGGCGGCGGGGTGATCATTCCCGAGGAGATCGCGCGGCTGGCCGAGTCGGGCGTGACCATCTTCTCGCCGGAGGACGGGCAGCGGCTCGGGCTGCCGGGGATGATCAATCACCTGATTTCGGCTTGCGACGTGGATCTTTCACACGCACCCGCGTCGGTGGAAGCGGTGCTGAGCGGGGATCGGGCGGCACTGGCGCGGACCCTCACCTGCCTGCAGCAGGGGACGCTGCCGGAGGCGGACCGAGCGGCGCTGACGGCCGCGGCGGCCGTGCGGCACGTGCCCGTGCTGGGCATCACCGGCACCGGCGGATCCGGAAAGTCCTCTCTCACAGACGAACTCGTGCGGCGGCTGCGCACCGATCAGCAGGACAAGCTGCGGGTCGCGGTGCTGGCGGTGGACCCGACCCGGCGGCGCGGCGGGGGTGCGCTGCTGGGCGACCGGATCCGGATGAACGCCCTCGACGGCGAACGGGTCTACTTCCGGTCGCTGGCCACCCGGGGTGAGCGGGAACTGCCGCACGATATCGACACCATGGTGATCGCCTGCAAGGCAGCGGGATTCGATCTGGTGATCCTGGAGACGCCCGGCATCGGACAGGGTGACGCGGCCATCGCCGAGCACGTGGACGTGTCGCTGTACGTGATGACGCCGGAGTTCGGCGCGGCCTCCCAGCTCGAGAAGATCGACATGCTCGATTACGCGGATGTGGTGGCCATCAACAAGTTCGAGCGGCGCGGGGCCGAGGACGCGCTGCGCGATGTGTCGCGGCAGCTGGTGCGGAATCGGGAGGAGTTCCACGCCATGCCCGAGGATATGCCGGTCTTCGGCACCAGCGCGGCGACCTTCAACGATGACGGGGTGACAGCGCTCTACCAGCACCTGAGCGGACTGCTCGCCGAGCAGGGGCTGCCGCTGCAGGAAGGCGTGCTGCCGCGGGTGGCCACCCGCACCTCCACCCGCTTCGCCCAGATCATTCCGCCCGCCCGCGTACGCTATCTGGCCGAAATCGCGGAAGCCGTGCGGGATTACCACGCCGGCACCGCGCGCGAGATGGAGGCCGCGCGGCGTGTCCAGCGCCTGGAGCAGGTACTCGCCGAGCTGCCGGGCGACGGCGCACTCCCGGCTTCCCCGGCGACAGCGACCACCGGCGATGCCGTCACGTCCGATGCTGCCGGAGAGGTGCTGCGCGGGCTGCTCGCGCAGGTTCGCGCCGACCAGAAGCCGGAAACCGCTGAGCTGCTGGCGGAATGGCCCGCGGTCGCGGAATCGTATCGGGGCGACGAACAGGTGGTGCGGGTGCGCGATCGGGAGCTGCGGACGGCGCTGCGCCGGGAGACATTGTCCGGCAGTTCGATTCCCCGGGTGGCGCTCCCCCGCTTCACCGATCACGGTGAGCTGCTGCGGTTCCTGCGCTCGGAGAACCTGCCGGGACGCTTCCCGTTCACCGCCGGAGTGTTCCCGTTCAAGCGCGACAACGAGGATCCGGCGCGCATGTTCGCGGGCGAGGGCGATGCCTTCCGCACCAACCGCCGGTTCAAGGTGCTCTCCGAACACGCCGAGGCCAAACGGCTGTCGACCGCCTTCGACTCGGTCACGCTGTACGGGCACGACCCGGCCGAGCGGCCGGACATCTACGGCAAGGTCGGCACCTCCGGGGTGTCCATCGCCACCCTCGACGATATGAAGGCGCTCTACGACGGCTTCGACCTCGACGCGCCTGCCACCTCGGTGTCCATGACCATCAACGGTCCCGCGCCGACGATTCTGGCCTACTTCCTCAATGCCGCCATCGATCAAGCGGTGGCGGAGTTCGCGGCCGAGCAGGGCCGCGAGCCCACCCCCGACGAGGCGGCCGGCCTGCGCGCCCGCACCCTGGCGACGGTGCGCGGCACCGTGCAGGCCGACATCCTCAAGGAGGACCAGGGCCAGAACACCTGCATCTTCTCCACCGAGTTCAGCCTGCGCATGATGGCCGACATCCAGGAGTGGTTCGTGCGCAACGGCGTTCGCAACTTCTACTCGGTGTCCATCTCCGGCTATCACATCGCCGAGGCCGGGGCGAACCCGATCAGCCAGCTGGCCTTCACGCTGGCCAACGGTTTCACCTATGTGGAGGCGTATCTCGCGCGGGGCATGGACATCGACGACTTCGCGCCCAACCTGTCGTTCTTCTTCTCCAATGGCATGGACGCCGAGTACTCGGTGATCGGCCGGGTGGCGCGGCGCATCTGGGCGATCGCCATGCGCGACCGGTACGGGGCCAACGAGCGGTCGCAGAAGCTGAAGTACCACGTCCAGACCTCCGGGCGGTCGCTGCACGCACAGGAGATGAGCTTCAACGACATTCGCACCACGCTGCAGGCGCTCATCGCGGTGTACGACAACTGCAACAGCCTGCACACCAATGCCTACGACGAGGCGGTCACGACGCCGACCGAGGAATCGGTGCGGCGGGCGCTGGCCATCCAGCTCATCATCAACCGGGAGTGGGGGCTCGCGATGAACGAGAATCCGCTGCAGGGCAGCTTCATCATCGACGAGCTGACCGATCTGGTGGAGGAGGCGGTGCTGCGCGAGTTCGAGCGGATCAGCGAGCGCGGCGGGGTGCTCGGGGCCATGGAGACCGGCTATCAGCGCGGGCGGATCCAGGACGAGTCCATGCTCTACGAGCGACGCAAGCACGACGGCAGCCTGCCCATCATCGGGGTCAATACCTTCCGCAATGGGCACGAGGAAGCACCTCGGGTGCTGGAATTGGCCCGCGGCACCGAGGCGGAAAAGCAGTCTCAGCTGCAACGAGTCCGCGAATTCACCGATCGGCACCGGGATGCGGCGCCGGCGGCGCTGGCCCGGCTCGCGGCGGCCGCGGCGAGCGACGAGAATGTTTTCGAGGTGCTGATGGATGCCGCGCGAGTGTGCACACTCCAGCAGGTCACGGACACCTTCTTCACGGTGGGCGGTCAATACCGGCGCAATGTCTGATAAAAACGTCCGATTCTGGTGCGTGCCGATTTCCGATCGAAAGCAATTTCTCAGCTATATCTGAATCGTTCGGTTCGATCACAGCTGACATTCGATTCGGATCGGGGAATCGGGGTCGCGGAGGACAGGAAGACCATGATGCGTCGTACCACCCGGAGAACCACCGCCAGACTGATCGCCGTCGCACTGCCCGTCGCGGCCGCCGCCACCCTGTTCGCGGGCGTGGCCTCGGCGGAAGCGCCGGACAGCGCGCCGGCCCCGGCCGTACAGCCGGTCCAGGCCACCCCGGTCGCCGCCGCCGTCCCGTTGGACCCGGTGGACACCAACCCGAATGCCCAGTTCCCCGACCCGGCCCTGAACGGCGCGGCCGCGGGCGCGCTCACCGGCAGTGCGGGCGGCGCGGCCCTCGGCTCGGTCGTCGGCTCCGTCCCCGGCATGATCGGCGGCTCGGCCCTCGGCGCCCTGATCGGCGGCGGCATCGGCGCCCTGGTCGGCATCCTCGACCCCAACGTCATTCCGCAGGTGCTGCCGTAGCCGCGAATCGCACCACCGCACAACGACTGTGCCGCGCCCAGCTCGCCGGGCGCGGCACAGTCGTCTACCGACCCGCCGGGATACCGGCCGGGGCGACGACCGCGGCGGTGTCGCCGGGGCGGCGAGGGCGGGGCGTGCTTCGATGTCCGAACACGCGAGCTCGAGCGGATGGGCGTGGAACAATCCGAACAGGCTGACCCAGACGGAAGGCATCTCATGGACCTCGCGGGAATGACTGTCGTGGACGCCCACATTCACCAGTGGGATCCGCTCACCACGCCACGCGAGTTCAGCGGGCTGGCGAAGCTGTTCCGCTATGTGCCGGTGCCGATCGATCTGGCGAAACGGCTGGCGCCGCGGCGCGACCGCGAATTCGTCGGGGATCCAACACCTGTCGTCCATCCGTACCTGCCGCGCGACTACCAGGAAGACGCCGGGGACGTGCCGGTCGAGGCCATCGTGCACATCGAGGTGGAGTGGGTCGGCAAGGGTCCGCTCGGGCCCGCCGACGAAACCCGGTGGGTGAGCAGCCTGCCCTTCGGCGTGGACACCCCCGCGCTCGGGGCGATCATGGGCGCGGGCGACCCCACCGCCGCCGAGTTCGCCGAACTGCTCGACGCGCACCGGGCCGCCTCGCCGCTGTTCCGGGGCATTCGCGCCCGCGTCGAATACCACCCGGACCCGGACGTGCGGGCGACCCGCAAGACGCCGGGCCTGCTCACCTCTCCCGCCTTCCTGGACGGCTTCGGCGCGCTCGCCGACCGCGAGCTCGCGTTCGAGGCGTGGGTGTACTCGGGGCAGCTGCCCGAGGTGGCCGCGCTGGCCGAGCGCTATCCCGGCACCACCATCGTGCTCAACCATCTCGCCACGCCCGCAGGCATTTTCGGGCCGGTCGGGCGGAACACCGGGCGCAATCCCGGGCAGCGGCGCGAGCTGTTCGTGCGCTGGCGCGACGACCTCACCGCTCTCGCCCAGCACGCCAATGTGGTGGCCAAGGTGAGCGGCCTGATGATGCCGATCCTCGGGCATCCGGTGCCGCGGCGGGGTCAGCCGACCCCGGTTCCGATACTGGTGGAACGGATTTCGCCGATGCTGGAGCACGCGCTCGACGTGTTCGGGGCCGATCGGCTCATCTGGGGCTCGAATTTCCCGGTGGACAAGCCGATTACGAGCATCCCGAATGCCGCGGAGGCGGTGGCCACCGCGCTGGCCGGGCACGGGGCCGACGACAAGGCCATCGAGCAGATCTTCCGCCGCAATGCCGAACGGGTGTACCGGATCGACGTGCTCTGAGCCCACTCCCCGGGACGGATTTGCCGCGTCTGCCTTTGCCGGAGGGTCGCTGTGGCTATCGTGATGCGCCATGGAACGGATCCTGCGGATCGGAATGGGTTTCTGGGAGTCCCGGACCTTGCTCAGCGCTGTCGAAATCGGCGTGTTCACCGTGCTCGGGCATCGGCAAATGACCGCCGAGCAGCTACAGCGCGAACTGGGCCTGCATCCGCGGTCCGCCCGCGACTTCTTCGACGCGCTGGTGGCCATGGAGATGCTGCGGCGCACCGACGATCGGTACGCCAATACCGCCGACACCGCCACCTACCTGGACAGCACCGGCAGCGAGTACATCGGCGGCTTCCTGGAGATGGCCGCGGCCCGGCTCTACCCGTTCTGGGGCCGGCTCACCGAGGGCCTGCGCACCGGGCAGCCGCAGAACGAGGCCCGCGACGGCGGCGACTTCTTCACCACGCTCTACCGGGATCCGCAGCGGCTCTATGACTTTCAGCGCGCCATGACCGGGCTGTCGCTGCCCAGTGCGCACGCCCTCGCCGAGGTGTTCCCGTGGCATCGCTGGAAGTCGATGGCCGACATCGGCACCGCCCAGGGCGCGCTGCTGCGCACCGTCCTGGAGACCAATCCGCACCTGCACGGCATCGGCTACGACCTGGCGGCGGTGGAGCCGATCTTCACCGAATACAGTGCGCCGGTGGCGGATCGGGCCATCTTCCAGGCCGGCGACTTCTTCACCGATGAGCTGCCCGAGGCCGATGTCCTGGTCTTCGGTCACATCCTGCACGACTGGGACCTGCCCACCAAGCTCATGCTGCTGGAGAAGGCCCACCGCGCCCTCCCCGACGGCGGCGCCATCCTCGTCTACGAGTCGCTCATCGACGACGACCGCCGCACCAATCTCTCCGGTCTGCTGATGAGCCTCAACATGCTCATCGAGACCCCCGGCGGCTTCGACTACACCGCCGCCGACCTGCGAACCTGGCTGGCCGACACCGGTTTCCGCGACCCCCAGACCGAACACCTCGCCGGGCCGGAGTCCATGGTCTGGGCGGTCAAGTAGCCCATCGGCCGGGCAGGCCAGGATCACTCAGCCCGGCAAAGCGAGGTACTGCGCGCCGAGCAGATCGGCGGTGCGGCTGACGTGGTCGACGATGCGGGTGGCGTCGGCATCGATGGCGCCCGTGCGCCAGGCGGTCAGGAGTTCGATGAAGCCGCCGATGCCCATGAGAACGCCCATGCGCAGGTCGGATTCGTCGACGCCGGGCCGCAGGTAGGGGCGGGCGGTGGCGATCAGCAGGTCGGTGGCCTCGGTGAGCATGGCGGTGCGGCGCTCCTCGAGGATGCGGCTGCCGGCATGGTCGCCGAACAGGATGCGCGCCGGGCCCTCCGACTGCAGAGCGACCGCGCGGGCGATGGCCAGGCGCAGAATGCCCAGTGCCGGATGCTCGAGGTTCTCGGCGACCACCGCCGAGAGTTCCGCCAGCACCTGGAATCCGACCTCGTCCCAGACCGCGCCCAGCAGTTGGTCGCGGTCGGCGAAGTGCTCGTAGAAGTAGCGGTCGTTGAGGCCCGCGCCGGTGCACACGCCGCGCATGGTCACTGCGGCCCAGCCGTTTTCGAGCCAGATGTCCAGCGCCGCCGCGATCAGCCGCTCGCGGCGCTCGGCGCGGCGTTCCTCCTGGGTGCGGCCGCCCCAGGTGCCGCCGCGCCGGGTCGGCGCGGGCCCCGGGGACACGTCGGCGGCTGCCGGTGCGGGCACGTCCATAGTTGACAAAATAGCGCACCGGGAGCCTAATTGGTGGCAGGTGCGGCCAGTGGTGGCACACGCCACCAATTGACTGCCCGGACGGCACGGCCCCGGGAGTTCCCATGCGACTCAACCCCTTCGGCGGACCCCGCCGCACTCAGCAGGCGGACGCGGTGGTGACCGGTGCGGGCAGCGGCATCGGCCGCGCCTTCGCGATCGAGATCGGCAAGCGCGGCGGGCGGGTGGTCTGCTCCGACATCGACGCCGGGCGCGCCCGCGACACCGCCGAAATGATCGGCGACACCGGGGGAAAGGCCTTCGACACCGTCTGCGACGTGAGCAGCCTGGACCAGGTGACCGTGCTGGCGAACACCGCCGAGGAATGGTTCGGCAAGAGCCCGGATCTGGTGGTCAACAACGCCGGTATCGGGCGCGGCGGCACACTCATCGGCGACACCCCGCCTGCGGAATGGCATCAGGTGCTCGACGTCAATCTGTGGGGCGTCATCCACGGCTGCCATGTCTTCGCGCCCCGGCTGCGCGCGAGCGGGCACGGCTCGATCGTGAACGTGGCCTCCGCGGCCGCCTTCGGGTCGGCGCCGCGCATGGGCGCCTACAACGTGAGCAAGGCCGGGGTGCTGGCGCTGTCGGAAACGCTGGCCGCGGAACTGTCCGGCACCGGCGTCACCGTCACCGTGCTGTGCCCCACCGGGGTGCGGACCAACATTCTGGAAGGCGTGGAGATCGGCGACGAGACCATCCAGCTCTGGGGCGACCGCCTCATCCGCTGGACCGGCCGGCCGCCCGCGTCCATCGCCCGCACCACCCTCGACGCGGTGGATCACGGTCAGCTGTACGTGGTCCCGCAGCTCGAGGCCAAGGCGATCTGGCAGTCCAAGCGACTGCTGCCCGAGACCTACACCCGCGCAGCCGGATTGCTGGAGCGGCTGGTGCGGTAGCCACAGCGGCAAGGAGTTGAACAATGGCGTTCGCGTATTCCGACATGCTCGGTGTCGTCCAGGATCGGCAGTGGGCGCTGGCCGATCTCGACTGGGACGCACCGGGAGCCGAGCTCATCACCGATGAGCAGCGACCCACGCTCGCGGCCTTCATGGCCGATCTGGTGTGGATCGAGCACGTCGGCGCCCGCGGGCTCGCGGCGCTCACGCTGCGCGCCCCCGACGGGCCGCTCAAGGAGATCTACCGGTACTTCCACGCCGAGGAGCAGAAGCACGCCAATGCCGAACTTGCCCTGATGCGGCGCTGGGGCATGCTCGACGGCGACGCGATGCCGCTGCCCAACAAGAACATCCGGCTCGTCATCGAATGGCTGGACCGGTACGGGGACGACCTGTCCCTGCCGGTGCTGGGCACCGTGATCCCCTCGCTGGAGTGCGCGCTGGACGGGGCACTGGTGAAGTTCCTGCTCGACGAGGTGCGGGATCCGCTGTGCCACGAGGTGTTCCGGCACATCAACAGCGACGAGTCCCGGCATCTGGCGGTAGGGTTCCAGGTGCTCGAGCAGCTCGGCGCGGGACCGCTGCGGCGAATCGCCATCGAGACAGCGGGTTTCGCGCTGCGACCCACCTTCCTGCTCGGCGCGCTGCTGTACACGCCGCTGCTGTCCCGCATGTCCGCCAACATCATGGCGATGGGGCTGGACGAGGAGAAGCTCTGGAATGCCGTGCGGCGCTACGAGAAAGCCGGTGAGCGCAGCCCGGACATCAAACGCGTGCCGCTCTACCACGTGGTCCGGCTGCACGGCATGGCCACGATCAACCACTGGCAGCCGATCCAGGGCATCAACGACGCCCTGAACAAGGCCATCGACCGCTTCCCGGTGCGCGTCCTGCGCCACACCCCCTCCTGGTCCAAGGCCCTGACCTACGAGCCGGTGGCGAAATGACCGCCCCGATCCGCCGGAGCGACCCGGGCAGAGCCCGCGACGCCTATACCGGGCCCAAGATTCACTGCACCCGCTGGCGTGACCAGCACGAGCTGGACCGCCTCCACGTAGCGGTCATCGGCAGCGGCGCCGCACTGGCCCGGGTGGTCCCGCCGATCGTCGCCCAGGCGCGCAGAGTAACCGTGTTCCAGCACGATCCGATCTGGATTCTGCCCACCCCACCCGTCCCCGGAGCCGGAATTCTGTTGCGCCGGTTGCCCGCCGATGCGCTGGGACTGCTGCCCAGCGACTCCGCGCCGCCGTTGCCCGGAGCTCCGGCACGCCGGGAAGAGCGTGGGGCCGCCCGCCAGGGGGACAGCACCGCGCCGGCCGGCAGGCGTGCAGAGGAACACGGCCCGACACGAGCAGCGCGCGAAGATGGTCCACCGCATGCCGGATCCAGGAAGGTTACCCGTGGAGTTCCGGGGCCCGCCTCGAGCGCGCCGGGCGCCTCAGGGCCGGGCGTCCTGCGCTGGTGCGCGCAGCAGGCGCTGCGGCGGGCTGCCGCGGCGAATCTGCGTGCGCAGGTGGGGGATTCGTGGGAGCGGCGGCAGCTGACGCCGGATCGGCCCGCCGCGGTGCGGGTGCACAGCCGCTACTACCGGGCCCTGCGGCAGCGGAACTGCCGGCTCATCAGCTGGCCCATCGCCCGGCTCGCGCCGCTCGGGATTCGCACCGTGGACGGGGTCGAGCATCGGGTGGACTGCATCATCTACGCGGAGGACGCATCGTGACAAAGACCGTCGTGGACCACGAGATCGTCATCGTGGGCGCGGGATTCTCGGGAATCGGGACCGCGATCGCGCTGCGCAAGGCCGGTTTCGACGATTTCGTCATGATCGACGAGGCGGACGGGGTGGGCGGCACCTGGCACTGGAACACCTATCCCGGCATCGCCGTGGACATTCCGTCGTTCAGCTACCAGTACTCGTTCGAGAAGCAGCGCTCGTGGTCGCGGGTATACGCACCCGGGCGTGAGCTTAAGGCGTACGCCGAGCACTGCGTCGAGAAATACGGGCTGCGGCCGCGGATCCGGTTCGGCACCACCATCGCCCGCGCCGACTTCGACGACGTGCTGCACCTGTGGCGGGTGCGCACCACCGACGGCGACGAGCTCACCTGCCGCTTCCTGATCGGTGCGACCGGGGTGCTGACCCGGCCCAAACTGCCCGATATCCCCGGCGCGGAACGATTCCGGGGCGAAACCATGCACACCGCGCGCTGGGATCACGGGATCGATCTGCGCGGCAAGCGGGTCGGCGTCATCGGCACCGGCGCCTCGGCCATCCAGATCATTCCCGAGATCGCCCCGGAGGTGTCGGAACTCGTTGTCTTCCAGCGCACTCCGATCTGGTGCCTGCCCCGGCCGGACACGCCCCTGCCGCCGCCGGTGCGCGCCCTGATGCGGCTGCCCGGCGGGCAGTTCCTCACCCGCTGGCTCAGCCAGGCGTTCGTGGAGCTGACCTTCCCGCTCTCGGCGCACTACTACAAGGTGCTGCCCATGGTGAAGCTCGGCGAGCGCACCGGGCTGGCCCACCTGCGCGATCAGGTGCAGGACCCGGTCGTCCGGGGGCAGCTCACGCCGAAATACGCGCTGGGCTGCAAGCGGCCGTCGTTCTCCAACGACTACCTGAAGACCTTCAACCGCGAGAACGTCACGCTGGAAACCGATCCCATCACCGAGATCACCGCCACCGGACTGCGCACCACCGGCCGCCACCACCAGGTCGACGTGCTCATCATGGCCACCGGCTTCAAGGTCATGGAGTCCGGCAATATGCCCACCTTCGACCTGCACGGCAGCGGCGGTCTGCGCCTCGAGGACTGGTGGGACACCCACCGCCTCCAGGCCTACGAGGGGGTCAGTGTGCCCGGCTTCCCCAACTTCTTCACCATCATCGGCCCCTACGGCTACAACGGCGCGTCCTACTTCACCCTCATCGAGATGCAGACCACCCACATCCTGCGCCTGCTCCGTAATGCCCGCCGCCGCGCCGCCACCCGCATCGAGGTCACCCCCGAGGCCAACGAGCGCTACTTCCAGGAAATGCTCGCCCGCCGCGGTACCCAGGTCTTCTGGCAGGACAGCTGCACCCTGGCCAACTCCTACTACTTCGACAAGAACGGCGACGTCCCGCTGCGCGCCATGAGCACCCCCGAAGCCGCCTGGCGCGCCGCCCATTTCGACCTGCGCGACTACCACTTCGAATCCCTCGGCGAACGCCGCACCACCGTCCGCCCCGCGGCCCGCACCGCGACGGCCCAGCCGGATGCCTCAGGTGTCGAGGGCGCGGTAGAGGGCGCGGAGTTCGCGTAGACCGGCGGCGACGGACTGCTCGTCCTCGGCCGTCATGCGCAGGGCCTGGCGGAGCAGGACGGCGTCGAGATCGTCCGGGGCCGGACGGAATTCGGGCTTGGGGAGGGCGGGGAGCGCCGTGTTGTCGCCGTAGAGATCGGTGGATTCGGCGGGCGGATCGGCGCGCTGGACGCTGCCGATGAGGGCGTCGAGTTCGATGCCACGCAGGGTGAGCAGTTCGCCCGGGTGCTCGTCGAGGCGTTCGGCGATGACGTAGCAGACGGCGGCGGCGTGCTTGCAGGGCCAGCCGGAATCGGGGCAGCTGCACGAGAAGTCGAGCTCCGACACCGTGGTGGGGAGCAGCAGCGGGCCGAGGGCCTGGGGCAGGGTGCCCGCGGCGATCTCACCCAGCATGCCGGGGGTGGCACGGACCAGGTCCACCAGCTCGTCGAGGCGGTCGTCGCGCAGCTGCCGCAGGGTCAGCACCGAGATGAACGGGCGGGGTTGGCTGCCCTGTACTTCCGCGCTCACCAGGCCGGGCTCCAGGCGGTAGTTCACCACCTGACCGGTGCGGGCGTAGGAACGGCCGCGAGCCAGGCGACCGGCGTCCGCGACGCCCTCGACCGCTTCCAGAAACGAACGGCCCCACCAGGTCCGGGCGAACGCGGTGCCCCGGCGGCTGCGCGGCTGCACCCCGCCGCGCACCGGGCGGCGCTTGCCGTACTCGCTGAAGTCGATGACATTGCTCATTCGCCGACCGCCTCCGATCCCAGGGCGAACAGTTCCCGCAATTCGTCGTCGCCGAGTTCGGTGATCCAGTTCTCGCCGGTGCCCACGGTGAGGTCGGCGAGCTGACTCTTGCCCTTCAGCATGTCGTCGACGCGCTCCTCGATGGTGTCGACGCAGACCAGCTTGCGCACCTGGACGTCACGGCGCTGGCCGATGCGGAAGGCGCGGTCGGTGGCCTGGTTCTCCACCGCCGGATTCCACCAGCGGTCCAGGTGCACCACGTGATTGGCGGCGGTCAGGTTGAGGCCGGTGCCGCCGGCCTTGAGCGACAGCAGCATGAGCGGCGCGCCGTCCTCCTCCTGGAAGCGGGTGACCATGTCGTCGCGGCGCTGCTTGCTCACCCCGCCGTGGAGGAACGGCACCTCCGCCCCGAAACGCTCGGACAGGAAGGGCGCCAGCAGGTTTCCGAACTCCGCGAACTGGGTGAACAGCAGCGCCCGCTCCCCGTCGGCGATCGCCGACTCCAGAATGTCCTCCACCAGCGCCAGCTTCCCGGACCGATGATGTCCCCGGCGCAGCAGCGCCGACCCGTCGCTGAGGAAATGCGCGGGATGGTTGCACACCTGTTTGAGCCGGGTCAGTGCGGCCAGCACCGCGCCCTTGCGCTCCATGCCCTCGGCCGCCTTCAGCTTGGCCGACATATCGTCCAGCACGGCCTGATACAGCGCCGCCTGCTCCACGGTGAGGTTGGCCCGCACCGTCATCTCGATCTTCTCCGGCAGATCCGAGATCACCGCCGGATCGGTCTTGACCCGTCGCAGCACGAACGGCGAGGTGATGGCGCGCAGACGGGTGACGGCGTTCTCGTCGTGCTCGCGCTCGATCGGCACCGCGAAGCGGGCATGGAACTCGGAGGCCTTGCCCAGCAGCTTGGGATTGGCGAAATCCAGGATCGAGCGCAGCTCCTCGAGCCGGTTCTCCACCGGGGTTCCGGTGAGCGCCAGGCGGTGTCGCGCCGGCACCAGCCGTGCCGCGCGCGCCTGCCGGGTCCCGGCGTTCTTGATGTGCTGTGCCTCGTCCAGCACGACCCGCTGCCAGTCCTGGCGCTTCAGGTCCTCGATATCCCGGGCCAGCAGCGCGTAGGTGGTCACCACCAGATCCGAATCTGCCACCGCCGCAGCCAATTCCGCGCCCGACCGCCGACCGGCGCCGTGGTGCACCAGCACCCGGAGATCCGGGGCGAAGCGTTCGGACTCGCGCTGCCAGTTGCCCACCACCGACATCGGGCACACCAGCAGGGTAGGCCCGACGGCCTCCGATTCACTTGCGGTAGCAGCTGTTTCCCGCTCGTGCACCAGCAGGGCCAGCACCTGCACGGTCTTGCCGAGACCCATGTCGTCGGCGAGGATCGCCCCGCATCCGAGCCGGCTCATGGCCGCCAGCCAGGTCAGGCCGCGCTGCTGATACGGCCGCAGCTGGGCCTTCAACCCGACCGGATCCGGGACGGGCTCGGCCGACCGCTCACCGTCGAAAAGCTCCGCGGCCCAGCCGGTCGCGGTGACCTCCTCCAGCGGCACCCCGATCACCGGATGCGCGGACAGCTCGGCGAACAGGCCGCCGACGGTGGTCTCGATCTCGTCGGTGCGGCCCGAGACGTAGTCGGCGGCCGCGGCCAGCATGCGGTGATCGGCCTGCACCCACTCCCCGCGCAGCCGCACCAGATCCGATTTCGCGTCCACCAGCCGCGACATCTCGGCGGGCGTCAGCACGGTGTCGCCCAGCGCCAGCTCCCAGCGGAAGGACACCAAACCCTTGAGCCCGACGGCGGTTTCGGTGGCGGCCGGGCTCTGCACCCGCAGCTTCATGGCGGGCGCGGCCACCCGCCAGGCCCGCGGCAGCAGGAGCCGCACCCCGGCCGACCGCAGCGCGTTCGCCCCGTGCGCGACCAGATCCATCACCACCTCGGTGGGCAGGAACAGATCCATGCTGCGGGCATCGCCGGGTAGATCGCGCAGGCGCGGATACGCCTGCTTGGCGGCCGCCAGCTTCTCCCCCGCAATCCGCATGAGCTGCGGATCCCCCGGCAGCAGCACCGGTTGCGGCGCCTCCCCTTCCTCGCGCAGGCAGACCTCGAGCCGCCACAGTTCGCCCGGTTCCTCGCCGTCCGGTTCCAGCAGCCGCAGCACCAGCTCCGGCTCGTCGGCGGTGAGACTGGTCCGCCAGTCGTCCAGCACCGAGGCCACCCGATGCGATCCGGTCTCCAGCGGCGTCGCCGCGGCCAGCGCGGTCAGCAGCGGATGCGACCCCGATTCCCGATCCGGCCGTTCCGGAATGTGCAGTCGCACGAGGGGATCGGCCAACTCACCGACGAGGTTCTCCAGCACCTCGGCAGGCCGCCCGGCCACCTGCAACGCGCCCGGCATGGCCACCGCGAGCTCCGCCAGCCAGGCCCGCTGCCGCTGCCCGCCCACCAGCCGCCACCGCACCCACCACTCCCCGTCGTCCCGCCGCACCTCCGGCACCACCCGCCCCGCCCGCACCCATCGCTGCACCCCGCGCGCCACATGCCCGAGAAACCGCAGATCCCCCGCCACCGCCCCCGCCGGTAGTTCCTGCGACAGGACCCGGGCAGCCGTCTCCGGGGCCAGCGCATGCGCCCGCACCCGCGTCTGCTCCGGCCCGTGCTCCCCCCGCACCAGCACCTGCGCCCGATGCCGCCACTTCGCCCCGCGCACGATCGACCCGAGCGGCTCCGGCAAACCCTCCGCATCCCCGGCCATGTCCTCACCCGGGTCGTGCCACAGCACCAACCCGGACCCCGGCGACCACAGCCCGTGCAACATCCGCCCATCCAATCAGTCACCCCCGACAAGCCGGCCGGCCCCTCTTTATTTCTGATCGGATACGGAACATACTGGATAAATCCGCAGGTCACCGCAGGCGTCGGTGTCCGCTGTGTCCGTTGTACGACATCGTCGTGCCCGGACGGCAGCCGCGCGGGGCGCACCCGACAATCCACCGCGACTCAATCCGGAGCCGTGGCACTTTCGAGACCGTAGGGAGGCCGTGACGATGACGATTCTGCTCCAAGTGCTCGAGCAGAGCTTCACCCCCACGACACAGTGGGAACGGCGGAAATTCACCTTCGTGGACACGAGCAAGATCGTGGGGATGCGCCTGGACGGGCAGTCCGGGGTGTGGCTGGATCTGTCCCGGCCCGGCGAGTCGCAGCGCCTCGCCCGCACCGCCGACCCACGCGACTCCATCACGTTCCTGCTCACCGTTTTCGCCAAGATCGCCGAATGCGAGGAGCAGGGCGGTTCGTGGCTCATCGGCCACGACGGCGCGTGTGTGGATTCCATTGCGGCAACCCGCTTTCCGCCGCAGCTCTCCGAAACCGCCGCGGACGACATCCTCGCGCACGCCTGGCTCTAGTAAGCCCAACGGGAGTGCGAAGTCCGCGTGACGGCACTCACCGATCGGCTGGTGCGGTACACGTATTGCCGTGTGGCTCACGGGCGGAACCTTCCTGCTCCGGCTGCTCGGCGCGGTGGTCGTCCTGCTCGTGGTCCTTGGGTGCGAGTCCCTCGGGCAGGTGACCCCGGCGCCGGGTAGCCCCACCCGCGTCCAGCTCGAACGACTGCTGGCGGGTGTCCGCACGGTGCCCGCCCGGCCGCGTCCGGGCGGTTACGAACGTGGTTGCGGCAGCGGGCAGGGATGCGTGTTCGGACCGGCGTGGACCGATGATCACGACGGGCCGGGCGGTCACGACGGGTGCGACAGCCGCAATACCGTGCTGGCCAGGCAGCTCACCCGGGTGGCCTTCCGGCCCGGGAACGGTTGCGTGGTGGTGGCCGGGTCGCTGGACGATCCCTATACCGGGCAGCGCATCGCCTTCGATCGGGCCGCGGCCAAGGCCGTGCAGATCGATCACGTGTATCCGCTGGCGGCCGCCTGGGATCTGGGCGCGGCCGGGTGGCCGCTGCCGCGGCGCGTGCGCTTCGCCAACGACGTCGACTACAACCTGCTCGCGGTGGACGGAAAGACCAACGAGGACAAGGGCGATCGCACGCCCGGCGACTGGCTGCCGCCCGCCCGCGCGAACCGCTGCTTCTACGCGGGCAAGTACCTGATGGCCGCGAACCGGTACGGGCTACCGGTCACCGCCGCCGACCGGGACGCCCTGTCGCGGGTCGCCCGCGGCTGCCCATAGCGTGGCGAAGTGGCGGTAGGCCTGATCGGCGGTGAGCTCCTGGCGCGGATCCATGACCGATTCGAGCAATCCGTATATACCCCAGGACAGAAATGTGATGGTCGCGCCCGCCGCGACGGGGTCCGGCCCGAGCCGCGGGCCCAGGTGCTCGGTCAGCAGTTCGGCGTACATCTGCCGGATCGACCGCAGCACAATGGTGTTCGCCCGCTGCCGGACCAGTGGCCGGTACACGTCCGGATGCGCCGCGACCAGCTTGAACAGGATCTCGACGGGGGCCAGCGGCGGCGGTTCGCCCGGATAGCAGGCCAGCTGGGCCGAAATCTCGCCTCGCACATGCTCGATACAGCTGACCAGCAGCAGATCGTCCTTGTCGCGGTAGTGCGCGTAGAAGGTGGAGCGGCCGACATCGGCGCGATCGATGATGTCCTGCACCGTGATCCGGGCATAGGGCCGGTCCTGCATGAGCTCGATGAGCGCCCGGTGCAGTGCCGTGCGGGTGCGGCGGACGCGGCGGTCGGCCTCCGGGGCCGTTCCCGGACGGATTCCATCCGACTGTCCGGAATCGTGCACATCCCCAGAAACTGCGCCTGGCCTGGACTTTTCCATCCTTCGATGATTGACCACATGACCCAGCACGAGCAAGTGTCCGATATCGAATCCCGGCCCGTCGGGGCCCTCATAACCTGGCCGCGCCGCTATCAGCTGCTCACCGACGTCTACTTCCTGGGCCGCGCGAGCAGCCTGGCGCGGTACTTCGCCACGACCAGCGGCATCCGCCCGGGCGATCACGCTCTCGATCTCGGTTGCGGCCCTGGGCGGCTGGCCAATGAGCTGGCCCGGCAGGCCGGACCGGACGGCCGGGCGATCGGCGTGGACCCGTCGCCGCAGATGATCGCCTACGCGACCGCCCACGCCGCCCCCAACTGCAGCTTCGACCTCGGTGCGGCCCAGTCGCTGCCCTACCCGGACGCCTCGTTCGATGTGGCGACCTCGACCTTCGCCATGCACCACATCGCCGAATCCGAGCGAAAGACCGCCCTGGCGGGCGTCTTCCGCGTCCTGCGCCCGGGCGGCCGCCTGCTGCTCGCCGACACCCATCCGACCTCGGGCCTGCGCGGTCTCGCCGTTCGCGCCATGGCCCAGCTGGCCGCGCACCGCGCCGGGGGCCAGGGACACTCCCATGACGGCGACGGGGCCGGGGATCCGCTGTCGGCGGTCGACATCCGCCGCTACCGCGACGTGCTCACCGACATCGGTTTCACGGCAGTCGAATTCCGCACCGGCCCGTTCGCGACCGGCATCCTCACCGCCGTCAAACCCGGCTGATCAGGCCGGTTCGGCGCCGGTGGCGGCCGGCCGCTTGGGGTCGTTGGACCACTGCGACCAGGAGCCGGGATAGAGCGCGGCGTCGATGCCGGCGACGGCCAGCGCCGCGACCTGGTGGGCGGCCGTGACGCCGGAACCGCAGTACACCGCGACCGGCCCGGAACCGAATCCCTCGAAACGGGAACGCAATTCGGGGATCGGCTTGAATTGCCCAGTGGCCGTGAGGTTCTCGGCGGTCGGCGCGCTCACCGCACCCGGAATGTGCCCGGCGCGCGGATCCACGGGTTCCACCTCGCCGCGGTAGCGCTCGCCCGCGCGGGCATCCAGCAGCAGGCCCGGCCAGCCGGCCGCGCCATCGGCGTCGATGGTCGGCATATTGTCCGGGGACAGGACCACGGTGCCCGGCTGCGGGGCGGTTTCGTCCCCGGTGACGATCTTGCCCCCGGCCTGCTCCCACGCCGGCAGTCCGCCGTCGAGAATGCGCACATCGGCCACGCCGCCCCAGCGCAGCAGCCACCAGGCCCGCGCGGCGGCCATGCCGCCGGTGGCGTCGTAGACGACCACCATGTCCCCGTCGGACACGCCCCAGCTGCGCGCGCACTTCTGCAGGTGCGCCAGGTCCGGCATGGGGTGGCGGCCCTTGGCGGCGGAGGGCGGATCGGCGAGTTCGGTTTCCAGGTCGACGAATATCGCGCCCGGAATATGGCCGTCCAGATAATGCTGCGGTCCGTCCGGATCTCCGAGCGCCCACCGGACGTCCAGCAATCGCACCCGGCCGCCGCTCTGGCCCAGCAGGTCCGCAAGCTCCGCAACCGAAATCAGCACCGAACTCAAGCCAACTCCTCTTCGCCGATTCATCGCCCTTTGAAGCCGAACCACCCCACCCTAGCCACCGCCGGCTGCACCCTGCAGCCTGCCCGGTCCGCTATTTCGACGGGGGCAGGAACCAGCGCGCCAGCAGGCCCGCGACCAGCGCCCAGAAGGCCGCGCCGATGCCGAGCAGCGAGATTCCGGACGCGGCCACCAGGAAGGTGAGCGCGGCCGCGGAACGGTGGGCGGCGGGTGTCAACGCGGCGGTCAGCGCACCCGCCAGGGTGGCGAGGAGGGCAAGGCCCGCAACGGTTTCCAGGACGCCCTTCGGCGCCGCGGCCACCAGCATCACCAGCGCACCCGAGGCCAGTGCGAGCACCAGGTACATGCCGCCCGCGGCGAACGCGGCGATCCACCGGCGCCGCGGATCCGGATGCGCGGACGGCGCGGCGGAGAGCGCGGCACTGATGGCCGCCAGGTTGATGGCGTGCCCGCCCGCGGGCGCACCGAGCATGGTGCCCAGGCCCGTGACCGTCATGGCCGCCCGCCACGGCACCTGATAGCCGAAGGTCTTCATGACCGCCGTACCCGGAATGTTCTGCGCGGCCATGGTCACGATGTAGAGCGGCACCGCGACCCCGATCACCGCCTGCCAACTCCAGTGCGGCACAGTCCATTCCACCCGCGGCACCATGGCCGACAGGTCCATGCGGCGATGGGTGACGGCGATGTCGACACCCGCGCCGACGGCCGCGACCGCGAAGGCGGCCAGCACCGACCAGCGCGGCGCGAAGCGTTGCAGCACAAGCCAGGTCGCGATGACCGGCACCACCACGGCCGGGCTCACCGGCAGCGCCTTCACCGGCGCCAGGCACATGGGCAGCAGCACCCCGGCCAGCATGGCCTGCGCGATCTCCACCGGAATCGCCGCGATGAGCGCGCCCAGCCGCTGCCAGAAACCGGTCAGCACGATGAGTCCGCCCGCCACCGCGAACGCGCCCACGGCGGCCGCCCAGCCGCCGGACACCGCGCCCGTGCTGGCCAGCAATGCCGCGCCCGGGGTGGACCAGGCCAGTGTGATCGGTATCCGGTACCGCCGGCTCAGCACGATCATGCCGAGGGCCTGGGTCACGCAGACCGCCAGCAGCCCGGACGCCGCCTGCGCCGAGGTCGCCCCCATGGCGGTCAGGCCCGCCAGCACCACCGCGAACGAGCTGGTGAATCCGACGAGCGCGGTGACGATTCCGGCCCCGATCGGCTGCCCGATCCCGGCCGTACGCGGACTCCCGACCTCCGGAGTGCTGGTGACGCTGGTGCTCATCGGGTCATCGTCGCGGTCCAGTCACCCCGAGGTCAGCGGCCAATCCTCCGAAACTGGACTGAAATTCACCGAAACAGTCAGAACCGGTCGGCATCCTGCGGGTGGCCCCCCGACCCGTTCTGCAATGCCAGCCGCTCCAACAGCGGCGTCACACGCGGCCCGACCAGCGACCGCATCACCAGCGCCATATTGGTGCGCTCCACCCCCGGGATCTTCAGAATGCTGCCGGTCAGGCGGTACAGATCATCCGCGTCGGCGGCGACCACCCGGACCGTCAGATCGGTCGGCCCGGTCATGCCGCAGACCTCGGTGACCTCCGGAATCTCGGCCAGTTCGGCAACCACCGAGTCGAGCCGATGCTGATCCACCACCACCGCCACGAAGGCTGCCAGTGGATAACCCAGCACCCGGGGATCGACCCGGCGCTCGAAGCTGGCCAGCACCCCGCTCGCCTCCCAGCGAGCCAGCCTGGCCTGCACGGTATTGCGCGAGAGACCCAGGCGAGCGGCCAATTCGACACCGGTCGCGCGCGGGTTGGCCACCAGCTCCAGCAACAGCCGGGCATCGGTGGCGTCCAGCGGGGCAGAAAGGGGCTCCCTGCTGCTCATGGGGATCAGTATGACATCTGCGACCGGCCATCGACCGAGCATTCTGCACAGTTGGGCGCGCCATACTTGCACACATCGCTCAACGGAGGATGCTGTGTGGTACAGGACACACATCGGTTGCTCACGGGACACAATCCCCGGGCGACGACGGTGTAACCCGGTGTCAGGAGGCGATATCCATGCCCGAGAAGAACACCTACCCGGTGCAGCTCGTACAGCCCGACGGTCATCGCGTACTGGATCGCGTACACGCCCCGCTCGTCGCCGATATCGACGGCACCCGACTCCGAGCCATGTACACCGACATGGTGGTGGCCCGGCGCATCGACACCGAGGCCACCGCCCTGCAACGGCAGGGCCAGCTCGGACTGTGGCCGCCACTGCTGGGCCAGGAGGGCGCGCAGATCGGTTCGGCCCACGCCCTCGCCCCCGACGACTATGTGTTCTGCAGCTATCGGGAGGCGGGCGTCGCCTACTGCCGCGGCGTCCCGCCCGAGGACCTCACCCGGCTGTGGCGCGGCGCCGCCCACTCCTGCTGGGACGCCGACGCGGTCAAGATGACCAATCCCTCGATCGTGGTGGGGGCGCACGGTTTACACGCCACCGGCTACGCCTACGCCGCGCACCTCGAAGGCGCCGAGATCGCCACCATCGCCTACTTCGGCGACGGTGCGACCAGTCAGGGCGATATCGCCGAGGCGCTCGGATTCGCGGCCGGCTGGAGTGTCCCGGTGGTGTTCTTCTGCCAGAACAATCACTGGGCGATCAGCGCGCCGGTCCGGATACAGAGCGCCACCCCGATCGCGCGGCGCGCCCTCGGCTACGGCATTCCCGGCGTGCAGGTGGACGGCAACGACGCCCTCGCGGTGCTGGCCGTGACCCGGCAGGCGCTGCTGCGCGCACGGGCCGGCGGCGGGCCGAGCTTCGTCGAGGCCATCACCTACCGGATGGGCCCGCACACCACCGCCGACGACCCCACCCGCTACCGCACCGCCGCCGAACTCGAGATCTGGCAGCAGCGCGATCCCATCGACCGCCTACGGCGCTTGCTCGAACGAGAGGAGCTGTGGGACACCGCCTTCGAGACCTCGGTCGCCGAACGCGCCGACGAGGTGGCGACCCGGCTGCGCACCGCCACCCTCACCATGCCCGATCCGGAACCCACGGAGCTGTTCGACCACGTGTACGCCACACCGCATCGGCTGATCGAGGAGGAACGCCGCGAGTACGCCGCCTATCTGGAGGGAGCGGGGCAATGAAGACCACCTTCGCCGGAGCCATCAACCACGGACTGCGCCGCGCGCTGGAGGACGACCCGAAGGTCCTGCTGATGGGTGAGGACATCGGGCGGCTGGGCGGGGTCTTCCGGGTCACCGACACGCTGCAGAAGGATTTCGGCAACAACCGCGTCATCGACACGCCGCTCGCCGAATCCGGAATCGTGGGAACGGCTTTCGGAATGGCATTGCGCGGATTTCGGCCGGTCTGTGAAATCCAGTTCGACGGATTCGTGTATCCGGCCTTCGACCAGATCGTCTCGCAGGTTGCGAAAATCCACTCCCGCACGCGCGGAAAGGTGATCGCGCCCATCACCATTCGCATTCCGTTCGGCGGCGGCATCGGCTCGGTCGAGCATCATTCGGAATCACCGGAGGCGTATTTCGCGCACACCGCGGGATTGCGGGTGGTCTCGCCGAGCAATCCGGCCGACGCGTATCTGATGATCCGTCAGGCCATTGCCCTCGACGATCCGGTGATCTTCTTCGAGCCCAAGCGCCGGTACTGGGACAAGACCGAGGTGGATTTCGACCGGCTGGACCAGGATGGCGGACCGGCGCTGGACCAGGCCCAGGTCTGCGCCAGCGGGGAGGACGCCACCATCGTGGCCTACGGCGGCACCGTCGCCACCGCGCTCACCGCCGCCGATATCGCGGCGTCGGAGGGACATTCGATCGAGGTGATCGATCTGCGCAGCCTGTCCCCGATCGATTTCGACACCATCGAGACCTCGGTGCGGAAAACCGGACGGCTCATCGTGGTCCACGAGGCGCCCGTATTCGCCGGGCTGGGAGCCGAAATCGCGGCACGCATCACGGAACGCTGCTTCTACCATCTGGAATCACCGGTATTGCGCGTCGGTGGCTTCGACATCCCCTATCCCCCGGCTAAACTCGAGCGGCACCACCTGCCCGACCCCGATCGCATTCTCGCCGCGGTCGATCGCTCGCTCGCCGCCTAACGGTCAAGCCACGGAGGAAGCCCGGTGGAAGATCAGCAGCAGGTCATGGAATTTCGTTTGCCCGATCTCGGAGAGGGATTGGCCGACGCGGAATTGGTGTCGTGGTCCGTCGCGGTCGGCGACACCGTGGACCTGAACCAGATCATCGCCGAGGTCGAGACCGCCAAGGCGCAGGTAGCGCTACCTAGCCCGTACGCGGGCCGGGTGCTGGAACTACTGGCGGAACCGGGCGACACGGTGCCGGTCGGCGCGCCGCTCATCCGGATCGGCGTGGCGGCGCGGACCGGTGCTGCCGCGGCGCCGAGCGCCGGTGCGGAGACGGGCGGCGAGACCGGCGCGCAGCCGCCGGAAGAACGGCGGTCGGTGCTGGTCGGCTACGGCCCCGACAGCGAGCCGGTGTCCCGCCGCGCCGCCCGGGCCGCCGCGAAAACTACTGACGCACCGACTGTTTCGAGTCGGCGCGCCATGGGCTCGGACGGCGCCGAGGGACTCGGCAGCTCGGCACCGGCCGGACGGCCCGCCGCCACCCCCGCCGCCCGGAAACTGGCCCGCGAGATCGGGATCGATCTGGGGGCGGTGATCGGGACCGGGCCGCAGGGCGCGGTCACCGTGGAGGACCTGTACGGGATGCGGCCCGAAGCCCTTGGGACGGGCCACATTCCGATCCACACCCCGCCGCCGCCCGCCACCGTCAGCGCCCTGCCGGCGCCGCATCCCGCGCCGGAGGTGCTGCCCATGCATCCGGCGGCCGGCGGACGCGCCGCCCCGGCCGAACGCGAAACCCGCACGCCCATCAGCGGAATCCGCAAGCGCACCGCCGCGGCCATGATGGCCAGCGCCCAGCACATTCCCCAGGCCAGCACCTTCGTGACCGCGGATTTCACCGCGTCCATGGAGCTGCTCGAGCATCTGCGGTCCACACCCAGCTTCACCGGCCTGACCCTGACTCCGCTGGCGCTGGTGGCGCGGGCGACGCTGGCGGCGCTGCTCGAGTTCCCCGAGATCAATGCTGCCTGGGATGAACCCAATCAGGAGATCGTCACCAAGCACTACGTGAATCTGGGCATCGCGGTCGCGACCGAGCGCGGGCTGCTGGTGCCGAATCTCAAGGACGCGCAGGGGTTCACGCTGCGCGATCTGTGCCTGGAGATCGCCGGGGTGGCCGGCAAGGCGCGGAGCGGCACCGCCACGCCCGCCGACCTGACCGGCGGCACCTTCACCATCACCAATGTCGGCGTCTTCGGCGTGGATACCGGTGTGCCGCTGGTGAATCCGGGCGAGGCGGCCATCCTGTGCCTGGGTTCCATCCGCAAGCGCCCGTGGGTGCATCGCGACGAACTGGCCGTGCGCTGGGTGACCAGCCTGGGGCTCAGCTTCGATCACCGCATGATCGACGGTGAGCAGGGCTCGCGCTTCCTGGCGAGCATCGCGGCCCTGCTGGAGGATCCGCTGACCCTGCTCGGCCGGGTCTAGCCCTCCGCGGGCGCGGTGACCACCAGCGGCTCGGCCGCCGCGCGGATGACCGCCGGGATCGGCACCGGCTTGCGGGTCTGCTCGTCCACGTAGACGTGGGTGAAGGTGCCGGTGGCGGCCAGCTCCAGGCTGTCGCCGGCGTCGCGGAAGACGGCCAGCTCGTAGTTGATGCTGGAGTTGCCCAGCCGCGCGACCCGGATGCCCACCCGCAGCATGTCCGGAAAGCTGATCGAGCCGAGGAACGTGCAGGAGGTCTGCGCCACCACGCCGATGGCGTGCAGGTCGCGGATATCGGTGCCGGTGGCGCTGATCAGCCAGGCATTCACCGCGGTATCGAAGTACGAGTAGTACGTCACGTTGTTCACGTGACCGTAGTGATCGTTGTCGGCCCAGCGCGTCGGCACCGGCCAGAGCACCGGGTATCCCTGATCTTGCGTCACCCCGCGACCCTAACCCGCCCCGCCCGGCCGAACCCTGACCGGTCAGGCGGAGCGTTCGTCAGGGGTGGCGCGGTGGTCCCGGGGGCTGATGCCGTAGTGGCGTTTGAAGGCGGTGGACAGGGCGAAGGCGCTGCCGTAGCCGACCCGGCGGGCAATGGATTCCAGGGTGGCGTCGGTTTCGTGCAGGAGGTCGGCGGCCAGGGCCAGCCGCCAGTCGGTGAGGAAGGCCATCGGCGGCTCGCCGACCAGCTCGGTGAACCGGCGGGCCAGGGCGGCCCGGGAGACGCCGACCTCGGCGGCCAGCGACGCCACCGTCCAGGGGTGGGCCGGATTGTGCTGCATCAGGCGCAATGCCCGGCCGACCAGCGGATCGCCGTAGGCGTGATACCAGGCGGGCGCGTCGGAACGGGAGAACCAGGCGCGCAGGGCGGCGATGAGCAGCAGATCCAATAGTCGATCCAGCATGGCGCTCTGGGCGGGCAGGTCCTTGGCGGCCTCGTCGACCAGCAGATCCAGCACCCGGGCATCGACTTCGCCGCGGCCGAGCACCGCGACCGGCGGCAGCGCCCGCAGCAGGCGCCGGCTGGCCGCCGACTCGTGCTCGTAGGTACCGGTGACCAGCACGGTCTCCGCATCGACGCTGGCGCCCCAGCTGCGCACCCCCAGACTCAGTGCCTCGCACAGCACTTCACCATCCATGGTGGTGGTGATATTTCCGGGTTCGATGAGCACCTGCGGCGGCGTGGCCGGATCGTCGGCGACGACATAGTGGTCGGGCCCCCGGAAGATGGCGATATCGCCGGTGCGCAGCTGTCGCGGCGGAGTCGGCTTGCCGCCCTTGGGCTCCGGTGTCACCCAGCCGCCGCCGCGCACCACCGCCACTACGGTCAGCGGGGCCTCGTCGCGGATGCGCAGGGACCAGGGCGGGTCGACCGACGAGCGCATCACGAATGCGGCTCGCGCGCGTGGTCCTTCGAGCAGGCTGGCCAACGCATCCATACCGAAGACGATGGCAAATGCCCGTGCGCTTCTCAACCATGTTCGCGCTCGCCGAATCCCGGTGTACTCGATACATGATCATCGAAAACACCTCGAACAGCGCAAACACCGTTCTCGTGCTCGGTGCGACCGGGAAGACCGGGCATCGGGTGGCCGCCCTGCTGGGCGCGCGCGGCGTGCCGGTGCGGGCCGGTTCGCGCACGGCCGCAATCCCGTTCGACTGGACCGACCGCGGCACCTGGGCGGCGGCCCTGGCGGGAGTGGATGCCGTGTACCTGGCCTACCAGCCGGATCTGGCGGTTCCGGGCGCGCCCGCGGATATCAAGGCGTTCTGCGATCAGGCGGTCGCCGCCGGCGTGCGGACGCTGGTGCTGCTGTCCGGCCGCGGCGAGCCCGAGGCGCTGGAATGCGAAGCCATCGTGCGGGATTCGGGCCTGGGGTGGACCGTGGTGCGGTGCGCCTGGTTCGCGCAGAACTTCAGCGAGGGCGCGTTCGCCGATTTCATCCTGGCCGGTGAGGTCGCGCTGCCCGCCGGGGATGTGCCGGAGCCGTTCGTGCACGCGGACGATATCGCCGAGGTGGCGGTGGCGGCGCTGCTCGACGACCGGCACGCCGGACAGGTGTACGAGCTGACCGGCCCGCGCGCGCTCACCTTCGCCGAGGCGGTGGCGGAGATCGGCGCGGCGATCGGGCGGGAGATCGCCTACGTTCCGCTCACCCGAACCGATTTCGTGGCCGCGCTGACCTCCTACGGGGTGCCCGGCGAGGAGATCAGCCTGCTGGACTACCTGTTCGGCACGGTGCTCGACGGGCGGAATTCGCACCTGTCCGACGGGGTGCGGCGGGCGCTGGGCCGGGAGCCGCACGACTTCGCCGAGTATGTGCGCGAGGTGGCGAGCTCGGGCGCCTGGGCGGTCCCGGCGAGCGCATAACCTGTCGGTGCCCCCGCCTACACTCGATATCAAACAGGCTGTACTGCAGATGATTCGGATCGCAGCCCCGAGCGCCGACGAAGCCGCGAGGGGTTGCGGAAACCAGGGAGATGCCGGGACAACACCCGGTAGCGTCGTACCGATGGCCGCTACGACGCCCGCTCCCCGGATCCGGAAGGCGCGCCTGGCGCTGTTCGCGGTGTTCGGCCTCAATGGGATGCTCTCGGCCGTCTGGATCGTGCACATCCCCGCCGTCACCGGGCGCACCGGCGTGTCACCGACCACCCTGGGCATGCTGATCCTGCTCATGGCGGCCTGCGCCATCCTGGGTATGCAGGCCGCCGGACCCCTGGCGGACCGGCTCGGCAGCCGCACCCTCACCGCCACCGCCGCCACCCTGCTGTCCCTGGCCCTGCTCGGCCCCGCACACGCCACCTCCCCGTTCACCCTCGGACTGGCCCTGGCCGCCTTCGGTGTCGCCAACGGCGCGATCGACGTCTCCATGAACGCCCAGGCCGTCCACATCGAGCGCGCCTACGCCCGCCCCATCATGTCGGCCTTCCACGCCTTCTTCTCCTGCGGCGGCTTCCTCGGCTCCGCCTTCGGCGCGGCGACCCAGCACGCCCACTGGCCGCTGCACACGACCTTCGCTCTGTCGAGTGCCTTCGGCCTCGCCACCGTGGCCATCGCGATTCCGCGCCTGCTCCCGCCCACCGTTCCCACGACCCACTCGGTCCCGAACGTGTCGGCAGCCGAAGGCAACCGCCGCCACCGAACCGACCCGGCGGCGGGCCAGCACGTCCCGAGCACTCCGATCGACCCGCGCGCGGACGGCCTGCCCACTGCTCGCGACGCCGTCGATCACGCCGTGACGCCCGGCACGGAACCGACCGTGTCCACCGGACTCACCGCCGCTGCCGCCGTTACCCCGGGTGAGCGGGACGGAGAGCATCCGAGCCCTGGGTCACCGGCGGGCACGCGGATCGGGCGAAAAGTGCTGGCGCTGGGATTGATCGCGTTCGCGCTGCTGATGGCAGAGGGGGTGGCCGCGGATTGGAGTGCGCTGCAGGTGCAGGGGCGGCTCGGGGTGGAGGCGGGGACGGCGGCGCTGGCGTTCACCGGGTTCTCGCTGGCCATGACGCTCGGCCGGTTCGGCACGGACCGGGTGAGCGGGCGGTTCGGGCGAGTGGCCATCGTGCGCTGGGGAACGCTGCTGGCGGCCATCGGTTTCGGGCTGGTGGTGGCCTCCGGGTGGCTGCCGCTCACGCTGCTGGGGTGGACGCTGTGCGGCATCGGGCTGTCCGGCGGCGTGCCGCAGGTGTTCACCGCCGCCGGGAACCTGGGCTCGCGCACCGCCGCCACCGATATGTCGCGAGTGTTCGGGCTCGGGTATGTGGGCTTGCTGGCCGGGCCCGCGATCATCGGCTGGCTCGACAAGGCCATGCCACTGACCGCCGCGATGGCGGTGCCGCTGGTGGCAATGCTGTTGTGCGCCTGGGGCGCTCACGCCGTCGCCGCACCCGGGCGAGCGCCTGCGGGCCGATAGCCGCGGGGTCAGGCGGTGCGGCTGGGCCGGTCTCGCGCGGTCGCGCCGAGGTCGCCGATGAATTCGGCGTGGTCGAGGAAGTCGTCGACCATGCGGTGGTTGAGGACCGCGAGGGCCTGGAGGTCCTCGGTGGTCCAGTCGGTGAGGGCCTCTGCCATCCAGCCGCGCAGGACCTGGCGGACGGCTTCGACGGCGCGCCGGCCGGAGGCGGTGGGGCGGACCCGTTGCGCGCGACGGTCGTCCGGGTCGGGAACGCGCTCGACGTAGCCCGCCTTCTCCAGGCGCTGGATCTGGCGGCTCACGTGCGGGGCCTCCACATCGAGGCGGGTGGCGAGCTCGCCCAGGCGCATGGGCTCGCCGGCGTCGGCGAGCAGCCGCAGCAGCGGGACACTGGCCCGATCCATGGTGAGCCCGCACTGCACCATGGCTTGATCGTGGCGGCGGACCCGGGTCAGCAGATAGGCGACCCGGGCCAGCGCACGCTCCAGTTCGACTATGTGAGCTGCATCAACTTGTTTGGCGGGAGTGGCTTCCGGTCGCGGCATGTGGTTATCTTACGAAACTCATTTACTTAATTTTGGTAAGTAAACCAAAGGATCGCTGCATGACTACGACCGCTGTCGGTCAGGTCGACGGGACCAAACCCGCAGACCACTCGAAGGCCCACCTCGGCCTGACATTGCTCGCGCTGTGCGCGGCCGGCCTGGTCGTGTCGCTCCAGCAGACCGTCGTGATTCCGCTACTGCCGCGCTTCATCACACAGCTGCACACCGACGTCGCCGGTGTCACCTGGCTGTTCACCGCCGCCCTGCTCTCCGGTGCGGTCGCCACCCCGTTGCTCTCCCGCTTCGGCGACATGTACGGCAAGAAGCCCATGGTCATGGTCGCGATGGGCGTGCTCATCGCGGGCTCGGTCGTCTGCGCCTTCGCCACCTCGCTGCCGGTCTACATCGTCGGCCGCGCCCTGCAGGGCATCTCCTCGGCCATGATCCCGCTCGCCATCGGCATCATCCGCGACACCTTCCCGCGCGAAAAACTGGTCAGCGCAATCGGAATCGTGTCCGGCACCATGGGCGTCGGCGGCACCATCGGCCTGCTGGCCACCGGCGTCATCGCCGACCACACCACCGACCCGCACCCGGTCTTCTGGCTGACCGCGGGCCTGGGCGTGATCGCCACCGTGCTGATCCAGGTGAGCGCCCAGAACAATGGCGTCCGCCACGGCGGCAAGCCCGACTTCGTCGGCGCCGCGCTGCTGGCCGCCCTGCTGGTCTGCCTGCTGCTGGGCATCAGCGAGGGCCCGCGCTGGGGCTGGGGCTCCGGCTCGGTCATCGCGCTGTTCGCCGCCGCCGCGGTGCTCGCCGCCGTCTGGGTGTTCGTGGAGCTCAAGGTCGAACAGCCGCTGGTGCGCCTGCAGCTGCTGGTCGGACCGCAGTCGCTGTCGGCCAATGTGGCCTCCGCGCTGCTCGGGTTCTCCATGTTCGGCGCGTTCTCGCTGGTGTCCAACTTCATTCAGACCCCGGCGGACAAGGTCGGCTACGGCCTGTCCGGCACCGTGCTCTCGGTCGGCCTCTACGGCATCCCGAGCGCGGCGCTGATGACCTTCTTCTCCTTCAATACCGGCCGCATCTCCGCCAAGATCGGTCCGGCCTACACCCTGGCCATCGGCGCGGCCTTCGCCGGACTGTCCATGGGCTGGCTGGCCGTCTCGCACGATCACAAGTTCGACATGATCATGGCGAATGTGCTGCAGGGCACCGGTTTCGGCATCGGCTACGCGGCACTGGGCACCCTGGCCGTGCAGCACGTGCCGATGAGCGAGAGCGGTATCGCCTCGGGCATCAACTCGCTGGTGCGCACCGCCGGCGGTTCGATCGCCGGTGCGATCACCGGCTCCATCCTGACCGCCCACGTCCTGCACCTCGGCCCGCACGCCACGGTCCCGACCGAGGGCGCGTACGTCGCCAGCTTCGCGACCCTGGCCATCGGCGCGTTCGGTGCGGCCGCCGTCGCCCTGGGCCACGGCATCCGCCACAAGGGGCACTGACCATCTGTCGGGCAGAAAAAGCCCGCGCACGCCGTCGGCGTGCGCGGGCTTTTTCCATGTGAGGACCGCTAGGTCAGGATCTCGGTCCGATCGCCGTCGACGACAACGACGTGGTCGTCGGTCAGCGCCCAGTGCGGGATTCCCGCGGAGGCGTACTCGCGCACCAGTTTCCGGGACAACCCCTCGGGGTCGGTCGGGGAATCCAGGTGCGGGACGATGCGGTGATCGACCAGACCCAGTCCGTCCCAGCGTGGTTCGACGCCGCAGGCGGTGCGGACCTCGTCCGGGTCGTCGATGGCTTCGATGCCGTGCAGGTCGGGGGTCATGACGCAGGCGCCCGCGCTGTAGCCGGCGTAGACCAGCGCGTCCTCGGCCAGCAGCGTCGTCAGGGCGAGATCTGCTCCGCTGCGGGCGAATTGGACGCGCAGCACGAAGGTGTTGCCGCCGCGCACCCACACCATCGGATATTCGCGCAGCCGCTGCTCGACCTCGGCCGGACGGCCGAGGTAGTCGCGCAGATCCAGCACATCAGGCCGGAAACCCAGGCGGCGCAATGGCACCAGGTCGCTGGTGACCGCACCCTGCCAGGCCGAGGGCCAGGCATCACAGGCATTGGCGATGACCGCCACCGGTCCGGGATCGCCGACCAGTTCGAGCAGTCGCCGCTGGTGCGCGCCGAAACGATAGCTGGACAGGAACAGTCGCACGGGTCAGATGGTGAAGGCCAGGCTGCGGACCAGGCGGTCGCCGAGGTCGGTGTCGCCGGTGAGCGTGATCTCCCCCGCGTGCGCGTCGGCGGTGGTGCGGCCGCCGCGCAGGCGGGCGAACAGGTCGGAGTCCATGGTCACCACGAGACCCGCCGGGGCGTCGAGGGTTTCCACCAGGCTCGCCCGGCCGCCGTCGACGGTCACGTGCAGCGTCTGCGGCACCGGGCCGGTGAGCTCGAAGGTGATCCGCGAACCGTCCGGTGCGCCCGCGCCTTTGACCGCGGCCTTGCCCAGCACGGTCAGCAGTTCGGTGAAGGCCGTCGCGCCGCGGCTGCCGCCCTCGTCGACGGCCACACCGAGCGCGTCGGCGATATCGTGCTCGTGCATCCAGCAGTCGAACAGGCGGATACGCATGAACCGGCCGTAGGGGGCCATGCCCACCGGGGTCGGCACCAGTTCGGCCCAGGCCTCGTCGGTGGTCTGCTCCAGCATCTTCAGCCGGCGGCCGGTGACATCCAGGAACCGTTCCAGCAGCTGCGAACCGGCGAGCGGGCGCAGCGAGTCGATCCACTTCTCGTTGAGCGCGCCGATGTCGTTGCGAATGTGCTCGCCGGCCACCGCGAGATCGGGGGTCGGCTCGCCCAGCAGGACCGATTCGGTGCCGATCACATGGGCGAGCACATCGAACACGGTCCAGCCGGGCAGCGGTGAGGCCGTGCGCCAGCGGTCCTCGTCCAGGCCGTCCACCAGCCGGGTAAGGGCGTCCCACTGGTCGGACAAGAGGGCCGTGATCTCGGCGCGGTCCGGCACCGTGTCGGTCATGCGGTGGTCTCCCTTTCTTCGTCGGCGAGCCGGTCCAGTCCGGAACGCAGTGCCGCGGCGGTGCGCTCGGTGTCGTGCGGGCGGCGCAGCACGAAACCCTTGGCGAAGCGCAGGGTGTCGCCGTGGTGGCGCGGGATCACGTGCAGGTGCACGTGGTGAACGGTCTGGAAGGCGGCCTTGCCGTCATTGATCAGCAGGTTGGCGCCGTCGGCCGCGAGGCCGGCGCGGCGCATGGACTTGGCCAGGCGATGGCCGAAGGCGAAAAGCTGTGCGCCCAGGGCCGGGTCGAGTTCGTCGAGATCGGTGGCGTGGCGCTTGGGGATCACCAGGGTGTGCCCGCGGGTGATGGGCCGGATGTCCAGGAACGCCACCAGGGTGTCGTCTTCGAAGACCTTGGTCGCGGATGCGTCGCCCGCGACGATCCGGCAGAACATGCAGCCACTCACCATGCAGACATTACGGCGTACAAGTGATGTGCGACACCCCCTACACGCCCCCGATGTCGGCACAACCAGCAACGTACCTACTGGTGAGTAGCACGCGGAATTCTTCGTACTTGTCGCCGATCGAACCCCGGTCGAGCATGGAGTTGTCCGGTTTTCTCGCCACACCATGTGACGGGCATCTCCGCTACGCTCACGCCGAACCAGGTACAGTTGCGAGAATTCTCACGAACTTACTACCGAGTAAGTTCGGCCCGCCGTTGGACCGGTGAAGCGGCCCCGACATGAGGGTGACCTGGGCTCACCACGAGAAGGAAGTTTGACTAGTGGACACAACGCAGAGCGCACAGACCGCTGCGCCCCGCGGTGCGCGCGTCGGAGTGGTTCGCGAGACGAACCCGGACGAACGACGCGTCGCATTGGTGCCGAAGATCATCCCGGCCCTGCTGAAGCAGGGCGTCGAGGTGATCGTCGAGGCCGGTGCCGGTCTGGGCGCGTTGATTCCGGACGAGGCGTACATCGAAGCCGGTGCGACGCTGGGTGATCCGTACAGCGCCGACGTGGTCGTGAAGGTCGCCGCGCCGAACGACAGCGAGATCGCCAAGCTGTCGTCGGGGCAGACGCTGATCGGGTTCCTCGCACCTCGCAACGCCGACAACAAGATCGGTGCGCTGAAGAGCGCGGGCGTGCAGGCCTTTGCGGTGGAAGCCATTCCGCGTATCTCCCGCGCCCAGGTGATGGACGCGCTCTCGTCGCAGGCGAATGTCGCCGGCTACAAGGCCGTGCTGCTCGCCGCGTCGGAGTCCACCCGTTTCTTCCCCATGCTGACCACCGCCGCGGGCACCGTGAAGCCCGCCACCGTGCTGGTCCTCGGCGTGGGTGTCGCCGGTCTGCAAGCGTTGGCCACCGCCAAGCGTCTCGGCGGCCGGACCACCGGTTACGACGTCCGCCCCGAGGTCGCCGACCAGGTGCGCTCGGTCGGCGCGCAGTGGCTGGACCT
>NZ_JBHZAF010000030.1:0-86673 GCF_042754085.1 Nocardia sp. NPDC059236 | reverse complement strand
ACTCGGTGGTGTCGTCGCCCGGTGGCGGTACGGAGGACGACACCGGGCAGGGCGGCATCATGCAGCTCCCGCAGGAGAACGTGAGCGCCGGGTCGACCTCGGAGTGGCATCCGTACTTCGCGACGGAGGACTGCGACGCGACGTGCACCCGGGCCACCGGCGCCGGGGCGAAGGTGCTGATCCCGCCGACGGACGCGCCCGGTGTGGGGCGGCTCGCGATGCTCCGGGATCCGGCGGGCGCACCCTTCGCGTTGATCAAGGGAGATCCGAACATGGGGTGACGAGCGGCAGGCGGGGATTGACCCTCACACCGTGTGAGGTCCTAAACCTGGAGGGGTCATGTTCAGTATCGGAGACTTCGCCAGGTTCGGATCGGTGTCGGTGCGAATGCTGCGCCACTACGACGAGATCGGACTGCTGCCGCCGTCCGAGGTGGATCCGTGCAGCGGCTATCGGTTCTATTCGGCCGAACAGCTCGCACGGCTCAACCGGATCGTCGCGTTGAAGGAACTCGGCTTCACCCTGAACCAGGTGGCCGAGCTCCTCGACGGGCAGCTGTCCGCGGAGCGGTTGCACGGCATGCTGCAACTGCGTCGCGCGCAGCTGGCCAATCAGGTGGCCGCGGACACCGCACGGCTCGCGAGCGTCGAGGCAAGGCTCCTGCGCATCCAGAAGGAGGGCGTCATGCCCGAGCAGGAAATCATCGTGAAACCGCTGTCCGCCACGCTCGTCGCCGAAATGAGCGAGGTCGCGGCCGAATCCGGGGAGGCCGCGGTCGGGCCCATCATCGAGCGGATCTACGCCCGGCTCGGGAAACTGATCCCGGAGGCCGGGCTCACCATCACCGGCGCGCCCGTCGTGTATTACGAAGAGCTCGAAGAAGGTCTGCGGGTGCACGTCGCGCACCAGGTCTCGGGGACCGCCGCGCCGGGCAGCAGCCTCGACCTGCACCTGCTGCCGGAGATTCCGCAGGCCGCGACCCTGGTGCATCGCGGGAAGCTGGCCGAACTGTGCGTGTCCTTCGAGGCCATGGGGCGCTGGGCCGACGAGAACCGTTACGCCCCCAACGCTCCCATCCGCGAGGTCTACCTCAACGCGCCCGAGGACCCGACCTCGGACGGGTGGGTCGTGGAACTGCAAATGCCGGTCGCCCCTGCCGTGTGAACGGCTCGGGCCCGACCGGCATCCACCCGGCGGAACTCGCACTCCCCGAAAACACTGCGGCGCACAGCTGTTGCTGTGCGCCGCAGGGGAAGCCGGTGGCTAGTCCGGTCCGTTGCCCTGGCCCGCGGACGGCGGCGGGATCCGCACCACGCGGTCGTCGTACTGGTTGGGATTGCCGTCGGGCTTGTTCACGGTGCCGACCCAGATATTGCCGTCGCCGCCCAGCGTCGCGCCGTCGAGGCGGCCGTACTTGTCCTGGGCCAGCAGCGAAGGCGCCGCGGTGACGGCGTGGGTGTTCTTGTCGGCCGTGGCGAGAGCCAGGGCCCGCTGGTTGGTCAGCGAGATCGCGACACCGTCCGAGGCGGCGGCACAGCCCGCCACGCCCGGGTGATCGGGCCAGGTCCAGGCCTTCACCGCGACACCGTCGGGGCCGACCCGCTGCAACCGATCCTCGGTGGCGGTGCGGTCGGTGATCCAGATGGAATCCTTGCCGTCCGAGCACACCCCGCCCGCCACACCGATACCGGTCACCACCACATCGGCGGAGGCGCCGGGTGCGGGGGAGTTGATGCTGAGCAGCTTGCCGGCCATCGAGTTGGTGTCGGCCGCCAGCGACGGGTTGCCGGCGTCACCGGTGAGCACCAGCATGCGGTTCTGCGAGGAGAAATCGATGGACCCGCGATTGCCGTTGACCCCCTTCGGAATTCCGGTCAGGATCGGCTTGGGCGCGCCGCCGTCGGTGGAGATGCGCACCACCCGGTTGTCGCCCCCGGTGGTCACGTACGCGTAGATCAGCCCGTCCTCGGTGAAGGTGGGCGACAGCGCCAGGCCGGTGAGACCGCCGTCCCCGGCCGGATCCACATCCAGCCGGGCGATCTCGACGGGCGCGGGCGGTTCACCCTCGTCGGTGGCGACCACCTTCAGGATGCGCCCCGTGGTGCGTTCGGCCACCAGCGCGCTCCCGCCGTCCGGCAGCGCGACCAGGCCGGCGGTGGTGTCCAGGCACGAGACCACCACCGCCAGATCGGGATCCACGCACGGCAGATCGGGGCGCTTGGCATTGGTCGGCGGCACCTTCGGCGTCGTGGTGCTGGGCTCGGCGTCCTGCCAGGTCGGCTCCGTGGTGAACGGGCTCGAGGCACGATCATCGAAGCGGGCGCAGCCGGACAGCAGCACGGCGCCGAGCGTCACGCCCAGCACAACTCTCCGCGCACCCACCCCGGCACGGCCAGCGGCAACCAAACTCATGGTTGAGACGTTACGGAAAACCTGCCGTTCACGCTCGGACGGGGTGTCCCTTCCTTCGCCGTGGCGCGAATCGGACGGTGGACACGCCCGTGTTCTGCTGTGTGCCGAGCGGTTCTGGCTAATAGTGTGGCCCGCGTGACAGACAAGCCGAACGAGCCGTCCGCCGTGGCGGGCGACCTGCCGCCCGCTGCTCCGCGACCGGCCGGTGAACCGGTCCGGAGCCCCTTCGATTCGCCGACCGAACAGTTCGCCACCCCGTCCGGCGTCCAGACCACCGAGAAGCTGCCCCGCACCGACGAGGAACTAGGTCTCGACCCCGAGGTCCCGCTCTACAACCAGGTCAAGAGCGCCATTCCCGGTGCGGCCGACGGCACCACCACCGAGTCGTCCCCGACCTACTCCTTCGCCAGCATCCCGCCGGCACCGCCCAGCCCCGCCGACAGCAACGGCCGCGTCCGCCGCCGCGACGACCGCCGCGGCACGCTGGACCTCGGGCTGCTGTTGCTGCGCTTGGTCATCGGCGGCACCTTCGTCTACCACGGCCTGCAGAAGGCCGCGGGCTGGTTCCACGGCCCCGGCTACGACGGCATCAGAACCGCCATGGAGAACGGCGGCTGGAAGCACGTGGACCTCGCCGCCCCACTCCTTATCGCCGGCGAACTCGGCGGCGGCATCATGGTCGCCCTCGGCGTGGCGACCCCCCTGGCCGCCGGCGCCCTGCTCGCCATCATCCTCGACGCCTGGATGTGGAAGCAGTCCATGGTCCCCGGCTTCCAATACTCCGCCAAGGGCAACTCGGTAGAACTCGAATCCGTCCTGGTAGCCCTGGCCACCGTCCTCATCCTCACCGGCCCCGGCCGCCTCTCCTTCGACCGCAACCGAGCCTGGGCCGCCAGACCCCTCTGGGGCTCCCTCGCCGCCATCGCCGCCGCCATAGCCGCCGCCATCCTCGCCTACACCTACCTCCACGGCGGTAACCCCCTGGCCGGCATCACCTTCAGCTGACCCCGACACCCCCCGAACTACCAAGCAGCCGTACCGATCCCAACAGATCGATACGGCCGCTTCTTCGTACGTGCGGGCTGACACCCGCAAGTCTTCCCACGGGGTGTAGGACTAGCGCCCGCAAGCCCCCCACGGGGTGTAGGGCTAGCGCCCGCAAGTCTTCCCAGGGGGTGTGGGGGCTTGCCCCCCACAAATTCTTCTCTGGGGGTGTGGGGGCTTGCCCCCGCAATCCTCTCCCCGGGGGGTGTGGGGGGCTTGCCCCCCACCACCTTTCACCACTGACGCGTGGTCCAGGATTCCCATTCCTGGAAGGTCTCCTGATGGAGCTGGAGGACCCGGCCGGACTTGCTGTCGATCTCCTGGTGCAGCATCGCCCGGTGCTGGTTGATCCGGACCTGCTCGTCCGGCGTCGCCATGAACTCGGCGTGGTCGAGTTCCCGCACCTCGGCGGCCAGCTCCTCGGCCTCGGCGAGCAGCGCCTTCGCTTCGGCATTCCGGGCGTCCGACCGCTGGAGCATGGCCGTGTACTCGGCAAGCATGGAGTCGGCCTTGCCGATGTATTCGATTGTCATTCCCTTGCTTTCTTGATTACGGCACGCGCCGGACGGCACCCTTGTCGGCGGAGGTGGCGAGCGCGGCGTAGGCACGCAGCGCGGTTGTCACCGGGCGCTCGCGGTTCACGGGCTGCCAAGGCCGTTCGGACGCTTCCATTTTCACGCGGCGGTCTGCGAGAACGTCTTCGGGGACCAGCAATTCGAGCGCGCGGGTGTGCACGTCGATGCGGATGCGGTCACCGTTCTCGATGAGGCCGATGGACCCGCCGCTGGCCGCCTCCGGGGAGATGTGGCCGATGGACAGGCCCGAGGTGCCGCCGGAGAAGCGGCCGTCGGTGATGAGCGCGCAGACCTTGCCCAGGCCGACGCCCTTCAGGAACGAGGTGGGGTGCAGCATCTCCTGCATGCCCGGGCCGCCGGAGGGGCCCTCGTAGCGGACCACGACCACGTCGCCCGGCTTGATCTCCTTGCCCAGGATCTTCGAGACCGCCTCCTCCTGGGATTCGACCACCACGGCCGGGCCCTCGAAGGTGAACAGGTCCTCGTCGATACCGGCGGTCTTCAGGATCGCGCCGTCCGGGGCGATATTGCCGCGCAGCACGCACAGCCCGCCCTCGACGGTGTAGGCGTGCTCCTGGTCGCGGATGCAGCCGCCCTCGGCGTCGGTGTCGAGCGAGGACCAGCGGTTCTCGGTGGAGAACGGCACGGTGGTGCGCACCCCGCCGGGCGCGGCGTGGAACAGCTCGACGGCTTCCTCGGAAGCCTTGCCGGAGCGGATGTCCCAGGTGTCGAGCCACTCGTCGAAGGACGCGGTGTGCACCGTGGTCACGTCGGTCTCGAGCAGGTCGGCGCGGCGCAGCTCGCCGAGGATGGCCGGGATGCCACCGGCGCGGTGCACGTCCTCCATGTGGTAGTCGGAGTTCGGCGACACCTTGGACAGGCAGGGCACGCGACGCGAGATCTCGTCGATGGTCTGCAGATCGAACTCGATCTCACCCTCCTGCGCGGCGGCGAGGGTGTGCAGCACGGTGTTGGTGGAACCGCCCATGGCCACATCGAGCGCCATGGCATTGCGGAAGGCCTTGGCATTGGCCACGTTCCGCGGCAGCACCGAGGCGTCGTCGTCGCGGTACCAGCGGGTGGCGATATCGACGATGACCCGCCCGGCCTTCTCGAACAGCGCCCGGCGCGCGGCGTGGGTGGCCAGCGTGGAGCCGTTGCCCGGCAGCGCCAGGCCCAGCGCCTCGGTGAGGCAGTTCATGGAGTTGGCGGTGAACATGCCCGAGCAGGAGCCGCAGGTCGGGCAGGCGGAGCGCTCGACCTCGGTGAGCCCGTCCTCGGTGACGTTCGGCGAGGCGCTGGCGGAGATGGCGGTGATCAGGTCGGTCGGGGCCTGGGCCACGCCGCCGACGACCACGGCCTTACCGGCCTCCATCGGGCCGCCGGAGACGAACACCGCCGGGATGTTGAGCCGCATGGCGGCGTTCAGCATGCCGGGAGTGATCTTGTCGCAGTTGGAGATACACACGAGCGCGTCCGCGGTGTGCGCGTTGGCCATGTATTCCACGGAGTCCGCGATGATCTCGCGCGAGGGCAGCGAGTACAGCATGCCGCCGTGACCCATCGCGATGCCGTCGTCCACGGCAATGGTGTGGAACTCGCGCGGCACACCGCCGGCCGCCCGGACCGCCTCGGCCACGATCTCGCCGACGTCCTTCAGGTGCACGTGGCCGGGGACGAACTGGGTGTAGGAGTTCGCGATGGCGACGATCGGCTTCCCGAAGTCGGAGTCGGTGAGACCGGTCGCGCGCCAGAGGGCGCGTGCGCCCGCGGCATTGCGGCCGGCGGTGGTGGTGCGTGAGCGAAGCGGTGGCATTGGTCAGGTCCTCGGGTCGTGTCGCAGTGGGCTGTTGAGCGACTGTCCAGAAATACGTCTCGCGACGTTCTCCGGCGGGCCTCAACGTTACTCCCGCGCCATGACCTCGATCACCGCCGGTAAGAACTCTGCACCCCCGAAACGCTTACGACTTGCCGGAATCGGCCTCGCGCTCGGTGGATTCGGCCGTCGGCTCGGTGGTTTCGGCCTCGCGCTCCGTGGTTTCGGACACAGCGTCGGTGGTTTCGGACACGGACTCGGTGGATTCGGCCGCAGTGTCGCCGGCTTCGTCCTCATCCTCCTCGGGTTCCACGAACGGATCCGGGATGCGCCCGCCCGAGGCGGCGACGAGATCCGCGAGCCGGTTGTACCCCACCGCGGGCAGCGTCACATCGGAGTCGTCGGCCAGATGCAGCTGCAGGTACCCCCGCTTGGGGATGCGCAGCCCGCGCACGTCGGCCCAGTCGATGTGCCGCCCGCCGAACAGGGTGCGCGTGTCGACGCCATTGCCCGAGACGGTCGTTCGGGTCCGCTCGATCCACACCACCACGGCGGCCGGGATGGCGAACAGGATCCACAGCACCTGCGGCCACCCGAAGAACGCGAACGCCACGCAGAACAGCAGGATGAACACCCCGAGGTGAGCGAGCCGGGGGACGCGGATCACGCGACCCGCATCCGATTCGGACTCGGGCGTGTGGGACGATCGAGCAGGTGGCACGGACTGATGCTGTGAGGACACACCCACATCCTTGCATCACGGTGAACGGACCCGATCAACCGCACTGTCTCACATAATGAGACCCAATAGGTCAGCTGTTTGACTGGACGACCCACGCGCGCATACCGTCGAGCGCGTGAATCGAACCGAGTTGCTCGTAATCGGCCGGCGCGTCCAGCGCTGAGCCGACGACTGTAGGTCATTTACGTCAGCTCGCAGCTGCGACGCGCCACCCTCGAACAGCCACTGGCTGTCGGGGGCTTTTTTGTGTTCAGGCAAGTCCCATGGACTCGAACGACAAGCAGTAAGGAACCAAGACGGTGAGCGCACCTACCGCCCGGCCCGGGCCCTCGGCCCGCAGGCCCGCGCCTTCGGCCACTCAGCCGACCGCGGCTCCGGCCGCAACTCCGAACCGCCGCCAGGTCCCGCCCGAGCGGGTCACCGGCGCGCAGTCGGTCGTCCGTTCCCTCGAGGAGCTCGGCGTCGACACGGTATTCGGCATTCCGGGCGGTGCGATTCTTCCCGTCTACGACCCGCTGTTCGATTCCACCAAGGTCCGCCACGTGCTGGTCCGCCACGAGCAGGGCGCGGGTCACGCCGCGACCGGCTATGCGCAGGCGACCGGCAAGGTGGGTGTGTGCATGGCCACGTCCGGTCCGGGCGCGACCAACCTGGTCACCCCGATCGCGGACGCGCAGATGGACTCGGTGCCGCTGGTGGCCATCACCGGTCAGGTCGGCCGCTCGCTGATCGGCACCGACGCCTTCCAGGAAGCCGACATCTCCGGCATCACCATGGCGTGCACCAAGCACAACTTCCTGGTCACCGACCCGATCGACATCCCGCGGATGATCGCCGAGGCGTTCCACCTGGCCTCCACCGGCCGCCCGGGCGCCGTGCTGGTCGACATCCCGAAGGATGTGCTGCAGGCGCAGACCACCTTCTCCTGGCCGCCGGAGATGAAGCTGCCCGGCTACCGTCCGGTCACCAAGCCGCACGGCAAGCAGGTGCGCGAGGCCGCCCGGATGATCATGGATGCCAAGGCTCCGGTGCTGTACGTCGGCGGCGGTGTCATCAAGGCCGACGCCAGCGAGGAACTGCTGGAACTGGCCGAGCTGACCGGCATTCCGGTGGTCACCACCCTGATGGCGCGCGGTGCGTTCCCCGACACCCACACCCTGAACATGGGCATGCCGGGCATGCACGGCACCGTGGGAGCCGTTGCGGCACTGCAGCGTTCGGACCTGCTGATCACCCTGGGCGCGCGTTTCGACGACCGCGTCACCGGCCAGCTGGACTCGTTCGCGACGAACGCCAAGGTGATCCACGCCGACATCGACCCGGCCGAGATCGGCAAGAACCGCCATGCGGACGTGCCGATCGTGGGCGATTGCCGCGAGGTCATCGCCGAGCTGATCGAGACCCTCAAGGCCGATCCGGCCGCCGCGGGCAAGGCTCCGCTGCTGGATCTGACCGAGTGGTGGCACTACCTGAGCGGTGTTCGCGAGAGCTACCCGCTGGGCTGGAAGACCCCGTCCGACGGTTCGCTGTCGCCGGAGTTCGTGATCGAGAAGCTGGGCCAGATGGCCGGTCCCGACGCCATCTACTGTGCCGGTGTCGGCCAGCACCAGATGTGGGCCGCGCAGTTCATCAAGTACGAGAAGCCGCGCACCTGGCTGAACTCCGGTGGTCTGGGCACCATGGGCTACGCCGTGCCGGCCGCCATGGGCGCCAAGATGGGCATGCCGGACCGCGAGGTCTGGGCCATCGACGGTGACGGCTGCTTCCAGATGACCAATCAGGAGCTGGCCACCTGTGCCGTCGAGGGCGTGCCGATCAAGGTCGCGCTGATCAACAACGGCAACCTGGGCATGGTCCGGCAGTGGCAGACCCTGTTCTACGAGAAGCGCTACTCCAACACCGACCTGGGCACCCACACCCTGCGCATCCCCGACTTCGTGAAGCTGGCGGAAGCGCTGGGCTGCCACGGCATTCGCGTGGAGAAGGAAGAGGACGTGGAGGCCGCGATCCGCGAGGCGCAGTCGATCAACGACCGGCCCGTGGTGATCGACTTCATCGTCGGCAAGGACGCGCAGGTGTGGCCGATGGTCGCCGCCGGCACCTCCAACGACGAGATCATGGCCGCGCGCGGCATCCGCCCGCTGTTCGACGACGACGAGTCGGCGTCCGAGCCCGCCGTGATCCACGAGGCGATGTCACACGAGAAGGCTTCGCTGGCCGCTCACGAGCGTGCCTCCCAGAAGGGGACCGAGGAATGACGACCACCCACACCCTGTCCGTGCTGGTGGAGGACAAGCCGGGCGTGCTGGCCCGCGTGGCCAGCCTGTTCTCCCGGCGTGGCTTCAATATCCAGTCGCTCGCGGTGGGCGGCACCGAGATCCCGGAGATCTCGCGCATGACCATCGTCGTCACGGTCGAGGATCTGCCGCTGGAGCAGGTCACCAAGCAGCTGAACAAGCTGGTCAACGTCATCAAGATCGTCGAGCAGGACACGGACAGCTCCGTGGCCCGCGAACTGATCCTGGTGAAGGTGCGCGCCGACGCCAGCGTGCGCACCCAGGTGATCGAGGCCGTGAACCTGTTCCGCGCGAAGGTGATCGACGTGTCGCCCGACGCGCTGACCATCGAGGCCACCGGCACCCGCTCCAAGCTCGACGCGCTGCTGCGCATGATGGAGCCCTACGGGATCCGTGAGATCGTGCAGTCCGGAGTCGTCGCGGTGGGTCGTGGACCCAAGTCGATCACCGCGACTCGCTAGTAACCGGCCGCCGCGGCGGCCATCCGCCCGCCATCCCGGCATGCTTTCGGCCGGGATCCACCACGCTTAATCACAGAATCCAAGAAGGAGCACCCAAAGTGGCAGTCGAGATGTTCTACGACGACGATGCCGATCTGTCGATCATCCAGGGCAAGAAGGTCGCGGTCATCGGCTACGGCAGCCAGGGCCACGCCCACTCGCTGAGTCTGCGCGACTCCGGCGTCGACGTGCGCATCGGCCTCAAGGAGGGCTCGAAGTCCCGTGCCAAGGCCGAAGAGGCCGGCCTGACCGTCGGCACCCCGGCCGAGGTCGCCGAGTGGGCCGACGTGATCATGGTCCTCGCGCCCGACACCGCGCAGGCCTCGATCTTCACCAACGACATCGAGCCGCACCTGAAGGACGGCGACGCGCTGTTCTTCGGCCACGGCCTCAACATCCACTTCGGTCTGATCAAGGCTCCGGCCAACGTCACCGTCGGCATGGTCGCCCCAAAGGGCCCGGGCCACCTGGTGCGTCGTCAGTTCGTCGACGGCAAGGGCGTTCCGGCCCTGATCGCCATCGACCAGGACCCGACCGGCACCGGCCAGGCGCTGGCGCTGTCCTACGCCAAGGGCATCGGCGGTACCCGCGCCGGCGTCATCAAGACCACCTTCAAGGAAGAGACCGAGACCGACCTCTTCGGTGAGCAGGCCGTGCTCTGCGGTGGCACCGAGGAACTGGTCAAGACCGGTTTCGAGGTCATGGTCGAGGCCGGCTACGCGCCGGAGATGGCCTACTTCGAGGTCCTGCACGAGCTCAAGCTGATCGTCGACCTGATGTACGAGGGCGGCATCGCCCGCATGAACTACTCGGTCTCCGACACCGCCGAGTTCGGTGGCTACCTGTCGGGCCCGCGCGTCATCGACGCCGGCACCAAGGAGCGCATGAAGGCGATCCTGACCGACATCCAGGACGGCACCTTCGTCAAGCGCCTGGTCGCCAACGTCGAGGGCGGCAACAAGGAGCTCGAGGGTCTGCGCAAGGCCAACGCCGAGCACCCGATCGAGGTCACCGGCGCCAAGCTCCGCGGCCTGATGAGCTGGGTCGACCGCCCGATCACCGAAACCGCCTAAGGGTTTCGCGACTGCGACCCGCCGGACCCAGTGTCCGGCGGGTCGTTTCATGTCACCAGGTCGTTGGCGTACTGCGGACTACGATGGCGATGTCCATGTCCGCGATATTCATTGGCTTGATCTGAGAGGTGCCGGTGACCGTATCGCCCGCAGATGAGAGCCGCTATCTGACGGCCGAGGAGTTTCTCGCCGCCGAACCGGATGCGTTCGGCGAGACCGCCGGTGATATCGAGATCGTGGACGGTCGGCTGGTCAGACTGATGTCCCAGAGCGCCGCGCGCAGCCGAGTGGTGCGTCGACTGGCATCGATGATCGAAGCCGCGCGCCACCCGTCAGGACCGTGCCTCGTGGTGGATTCCGATGTCGCGGTTCGACTTCCGGACTCCGAAGATCAGCGTGCCGACCGTCGGCTGAATGTCCGATACCCCGACATCATGGTTCGTGACTGCGAGCCATACGACGTCAACACCGTGCGAGACCACATTCAGCTCGTGATCGAAGTGGCCTCGAAGGAAACCGTCGATACGGATATCGGTATCAAACGGGTCCTCTACGCACGCGCGAGAATTCCTGTCTACCTCATCGTGCATTTCGACAAGAGCTGGGAGATCATCGACCGCATCGAGGAATACCGTCTGGACTGGTCTGGTCTGAGGTACGAACCGCATCACGTCCATCGAACCGGCTTGGTTCTCGACTCCCCGGTTACACTCGCCGTCACGTTCGAGAGCCTGCAAGCGCCGTAACAGCCGAGGTTCCGGGATCTCAGCCGCGGAGGCCCGCCAGGATTTCTCCTGGCGGGCCTTCGCTGTTCGCGCGTGAGGGGGGATCGCGCGAGGTGTGGTCGTGTCTCGGGTTTACCAGCTGCCGAAGCTGTCCGGCAGCGCGTTGCGCCACCACCAGCCATCGTTGTCGTGACGCCAGTCCCGGTTCCAGCCGTCGCGGTCGTGGTCCCAGTCATCACGGTCGTGGCGGTGGCGCCAATCGTCGCGATCCCACCAGCCGTCCTGGTGGTGGGGCCACGCCACATCGCTGGGCGCGTTGTCCAGCGGAACGTCCGCGGAGGCCGGAATGGTCACTGCTGCAAGGGGAACCAAGGCGATCGCACCGGCGACAGCCACGCGGGCTGCGATCCGGTGTAGAGATGTCGACTTCATGGTCAGCAACTGTGCCCGAATCGTGCCTGTTTGTGAATCCGAATCCCTGTGAATTCAGGGCCGAATGGTCCTCATGTATGACACGGGACCCTGAGCGACCCCGAAACCCAGTGCACGGCAACGGCCCCGCAGGAATTCTCCCGCAGGGCCGTTCGCAACTGCGACTCGATTCGATTCTGTGGGTGTCGAACCGAGTGCTGCAGACTCAGTAGTGCGTGCCGCCGTCGATCCGAATCTCGGTGCCGGTGATGAACGCACCGTCATCCGACGCCAGCATGGCGACCACGCCCGCCACGGTATCCGGCGACGCGAAGCCCTGCCCGATTCCCGGCGCAAGCTTCATGAACAGGCTCAGATCGGCATCCGCCGGCAGCCCCGGGCCACGCCCGGAGGTCATATCACTCGAAATCGATCCCGGCGCAACAGCAACCACGCGCAGACCCTGCTTGGAGTACTCCGCGGCGAGCGCGTGCGTCATGGACATGATGCCGCCCTTGGACGCGGCATACGCGGACATGTACGGGTGCGCGAAGAACGCGGACGTCGAAGTGAAGTTGACGATCACGCCCTTGTCCGAGGCGAGCAGCTGCGGCAGCGCCTCGCGAATCATCAGGAACGTACCGGTCAGGTTGATGGCAATGATCTTGTTGAAATCAGCCAGCGGCATCTCGTGCGTATGCGCCGATCGCAGAATCCCCGCCGCATTGATCAGCGCATCGATCCCACCGAGCGCCTCGACCGCAGCAGCAACACCGGCCTTCACCGACCCCTCATCAGCGATATCCACCACCAGCGTGGTCAGCCGATCCCCATTCCCGTTCTCCGCAGCCTGCTTGGCAGTCTCCGCCAGCCCGGCCTCATTCACGTCCGCCCCGACAACCTGCCCACCCTCCGCCAGGATCCGATGCACGGTAGCCCGCCCAATCCCCGACCCCGCCCCGGTGATCACTACTCGACGGCCGTCAAAACGCTCCATTGCGGTTCTCCTTACGTTGGTTCTCAGCCTCTCCTGTCACGCTACGCCTACATGGCACGTCATGCCATCGTGGCATCCCGTCAACTAGGATTGTCCCAACGAGCCCGCCCAAAGGAGGTGAAAAATGTCCGCCCAACCCGCCCCACCGCGCCCCACCCTCGCTGAACGCCGCAAACAAGAAACCCGCATGGACATAGCCCGAACCGCCGCCCGCCTCTTCGCGGCTCACGGCACCTCCGAGGTCACGGCAGACCAAATAGCCGCCGAATCCGGCGTAGCCCTCCGCACCTTCTACCGCTACTCGCGGACGAAGGAAGAAGCAGTCGAGCCCATGCTCGCAGCGGGAGCCCAACGCTGGCTGGCCGACATCGCCGCAGGCCCCCACCGCCTCCCCAGTCCGCAGGAATTCGAAGCCGCCGCCGTCCGCTCCCTCACCCTCGGCGATAGCCCCGAAGATCTGGAGATCACCCGGGGCCTCCTCCAAGCTATGGAAACCGACCCCGCCCTCCGTGCCATCTGGCACCGCATCAACCTGGAGAGCGAACGAGACCTCAACGCCATCCTCCTGAAACTGGCTGGCCCACAGTCGGATCCATTCCAACTCCGTCTCACCGCTGCGGCCGCCGCCGGCGCAATCCGTGTGGCCCTTGAGCTTTGGGCCGTCGAGAACGGCCCCGCGGAAGGCCAAGGCTCGCCGGCCGATCTGGTCGTTCGGTGCATGCGGCAACTACACGTTGCCGAGTAGTCCTGATCTCTAACGTCCCCGAACCAGACTGGACTGTTTGCCAGCTGCGATTTGTGAAGCTACGTTGGGTCACATGGTTCGCAGTCCGGCATGGACCCGGGACGAGTTGATCCTGGCCTGCGATTTGGTTGTGCAGAATGGCTGGCGCGAGTTGCGTCAGGACGATCGGCGAGTAGCCGAATTGTCAAATCTCTTGCGCTCCCTGCCGATTCACTCAACAAGCATCCGGCCGGACAGCTTTCGCAACGTCAACAGCGTGTCTCGCAAGACAACCGACATCGCCACCAGCCGACCGGGCCACGCCGGCAAACCGACCCGAGGCGGCAAGCTCGACAAGTTCGTCTTGCAAGACTTCGTCGATTCGCCGACCGAGATGCACTCCGCAGCTCGAGCGATTCGGGAAGCAGCTGTCGCGGGCAGATTCGATGAAGCTGTGGCCGCGGAAGCAAATGCGCTCGACGACGACGATTCAGGTCGAGAAGGCAGGCTCATCACGGCACTTCGCACCAGTCGCGAGCGAGATCCGAAACTACGTCGAAAGAAGATCGACGAGTTCCTACGTCACCACAACCGTGTGTTCTGTGAGGTTTGCAAGTTCGACTTCGAAGCGGTCTATGGCGTGCGCGGCAAAGGGTACATCGAATGTCACCACGTAGTACCCCTCCATGTGTCGGGTGAGACCAACACCCGGACTGTCGATCTGATATTGGTGTGCGCGAACTGTCACCGGATGATCCATCAGCCTCCGAGCTGGATCCAGCCGGATGAGCTGCATGCTTTGATCACGGCTCATCGTCCTTGACCGCGGAACCGGCCACAGCCGAACGGGCCAATCTTACTGGCTAGGAAGACATTCTGAATCGAAGTTGCGCCCAGATAACGCGGATCGAAGGTTGTTCGAGGTGAGCGGTCGTGCACCGTCGATTAGCGTGATCTGGGTCCTGAGCTAACTAGCGCGCTCAAATTCTTCAAAACGGATGGCCAAGCGATCCGCGGCCGGGCGTTCTTGGCGTTTTGCTGGGATGAGGAGCGATCGGCCGTGCATCTCTTGAAGGCCATGGCGAAGCATCGGTCCGTCGACCTCTTCCAACAGAGCACGATTGATTCGGATCTCACCGTCGGCGGTTATTCCGAGGAAGTTCTCGTCGTACGCTGCGTGGTGGATCTTGCAGAGGCTCAGCCCGTTATCGACGGTTGGGGTGCCGTTGGGCTTCCCGTCGGCGATGATGTGGGCGGCGTCTAGAAGCTTCGCGTGCCCAAGATGGCAGACGGCGCAGCGACATTCGTAGGCCCGCAGGACTCGTCCTCGGAACTCGGGTTGGTGTAGCCGCTGTTTGGCTACTCGCTCGGCATACTGGCGTTCCAGGGGTCGGAGTTGTAGCGGGTTGTCGATAACACGGAGGCTGTCGTCTAAGGCGATCAGGAACTGTCGGTTCTGCTTATCGTCGGCGACGACGTATACCCGTGGTACGGGGATGAAGACGCCGTCAGCGATCTTCCGTAGTAGGAGGAGTGGCAGCTTCAGCTCAAGGGCGGCACGGAGCTTCCTGTTGTCGCCGTCGACGCTGCCCTCTCGGTAGGCATAGGCGAAGAGGGAACCATGTAGTTCCTGGTCCGTGTATTTGCCCTTGGGGTCGGACAGGATCGACAAGGTGGCCAGCATCTCTTTGGGATTGCGGATGCCGCGGTTGCGGTCGATGAGGCGGTGAGTCGCGCCGTTGAGAGTGAAATCCCACAGTTGTTGGCGGGTAACGACTCCGGTATCTCCGACCAATTCCTCCAGATGTAGGAAGATCTCCTCGCGGAGGATGGCCTCGGCATCCCTCTCCATGAGGAAAGTCTGTCATGGACTGAGGACGAAAAGTTGATCTTCAATGGATGCGTTTCAGTGCGCTGTGTCTGCTGAGCTTGTTGAGATGCTGGCCAGGGCTTGCGGGCCGTGGTGGAGGATCGCGGCGAGAGTTGTTGCGTCCAGGCAGATCTCGAACTCTCGGTGGGTGTCGCCGAGGACGAGGGTGACGCGGTGTTCTTGGGGGTTGGGGACGAATCGGACTGGGCAGTCGGCTGTGGTGATTACCCAGGCTCCGATGGTGAGTTGGTCGAACATGGTGGGCTCCTCGCTGTTGGGGTGGGTTATGTAGAAAGTGCATCACTCGAGTGGGTGGGTGGTTACCCTGAACTGGGCAAACCAGTGGCTTCTCGTCGAAAGCCCTGGACCGCTGGCAGTTTGGGCGTCCGCGTCACCCAGTACGGGTGCATGTTGATGAGGAAGCACGTCATGTCGGAGACTGGCTCGACCTTGCCGAGGCGGCAGCTTGGGCGGTATTTGCGGGAGGCGCGGAGCGCGCTGGGGATATCGCAGGATCGGGTGGCGAAGGCTGCGGATGTTAGTACGTCGGTGTTGCAGCGGTTGGAGAGCGGGATACCTACGCGGTTGAAAGTTTGAGATCTGCAGGCGATTTGCGATGTTCTGGAGCTGTCCGGCGATACCGCGGAGGCGATGGTTGGGCTGCTTCGTCAGGCGGCGGAGACCAGCTGGTGGCATGAGTACGGAAGCGTGATACCGGCGAACTTCGATGTATATGTGGGGCTCGAGACCGCGGCTCGGAAGTTGACGACCTACCAGCCGGCACTCGTTCCTGGGCTGCTGCAGATCCCGGAGTACGCTCGCGCGCTCATTCGAGCTGTGAAGCCTGAAGAGACGGCCGCGGACCATGAGCGTCGAGTCGAGTTGCGGACGCGGCGGCAGGCAACCGTATCTCGGAGGTATCAGCCTCTGTCGCTCGACGTTGTCCTCCACGAGGCGGCGCTGCGGTGCAATGTGGGCGGTCCAATGGTGATGGCCGCTCAGCTGAGGCATCTCGCCGAGATCGGCAAATTGCCGAACGTCTCGGTTCGAGTGCTGTCGTTCAAGGCGGGAGCCCCGGTCGGTGATCCCGTGGGGCAGTTCGCGATTCTCGAGTTCGACGAAGATGCCGGAGGCGAACGCGTATGGCCTCCCGTGGTGTATCTGGAGACCTTCATCGGGTGTATGTATCTGGAGAAGGACGCCGATGTGCGGCGGTACTATCGGGTTCTCGATAGCCTTCAGCGGGCAGCGCTGGACGAGGCGGTCAGTCGTAACCTGCTGCGGCAGGTGGCAAAGGAGTTTTCACCGTGACTGACGACCTATCCGCAGCCGAATGGTTCAAGAGCAGCTACAGCGGTGACAAGGCTGACTGTGTCGAGACGGCATATCTGCGAGACGGTTCGGTTGGGGTTCGCGATTCGAAGAACGCTAGCGGTCCCGCGCTGATCTTCACCTCGGAGCAGTGGGATGCGTTTGTCGCAGGTGTCGTGCGCGGAAAGCTGACTTCGAAGCAGGCTTAGGCCGACTTCCACGATTTGGCGCGCCGGGCGGGTTAGCGTGGGCTATGGCTGCTGATCAGGATCCGCCCGTTATCCCTGGCGTTCGTCGGAGCTTTGTCGAGGCTCGTGGGGTTCGGTTTCATGTAACCGAGGCGGGGGAGGGGGTGCCTGTGCTGGCGTTGCATGGGTGGCCGCAGCATCACTACACGTATCGGGATCTGCTGGCCGATCCGCCGGAGGGGATGCGGATCATTGCGCCGGATCTGCCGGGGTATGGGTGGTCGGGGGCGGCGCCGCATCGGTGGGCGAAGGACGATGTGGCCAGTGATCTGCTGGCGTTGATGGATGCGTTGGGGTTGGACGAGAAGGTCTTGCTGGTGGGGCATGACTGGGGTGGGTGGGTTGGGTTTCGGATGATTCTCAGGGAGCCTGAGCGGTTTCGGGGGTATCTGGTGTGCAATATTGCGCATCCTTGGTCGCCGCCGGGGGTGGTGGCTCGGCAGGCTTGGCGGATATTGGCGTATCAGCCGCTGGTGGCGAGTGTGGGGGTGCCGCTGCAGCAGCGGACACGGTTCCTGGAGTGGCTTATCGGGGCGGCCGCCAAGGGGGAGAACCGGTTTGATCGGGAGACTATCGAGATTTTTGCGGAGCGGTTCCGGGATCCGGTGGTGGCGCGGTCCGCGCGGGATACGTATCGGACGTTTTTGTTGAAGGAGGTGCCGGCGGCGGCTCGGCATCCGGAGCGCCGGCGGGCTACCGTGCCGGTGCGGGCGTTGTTCGGGAAAGACGATGCGGCGGTGCACTATTCGCTGGCTGCGGCGGAGACGGCGCGGGCGGATGACTACACGCTCGAAATGGTGGAGGGGTGCGGGCATTTCATCGTCGATGAGCGGCCCGAGCTGGTGCGGGCGCGCCTGATCGAGTTGGCTGCTGAGACCGCGTAGGTGATGTGGCCGGTGCAGGCTCGCACGAGTGGGTGGTTTCCGGTCGGAATGGTGGTGGGTGACGGGGAAAGTGCGGGATCTGACCGGGTTACCGTCTGCGGCGTCTGATGGCTGCGGTGGCCTCGTCGGCGCATCTGTCGACCGATTGATACACATCGGCTGCGGCGTACCTCAGCACGAGCCACCCATCGAGCATGAGCTCGTTCTGTCGACGCCTGTCGTGGCGGAAGGCCCTCGACTCGCTGTGGAATTCGCGACCGTCGATCTCTATGACGGTGCGCGATCGTTCGTCGACGAAGTCGCAGCGGTACGGGCCGATCGGGTGGTTGCAGAGCAGGCGCATGCCTCGGCGGTTCAGGGCCCGCGCGAACAGGCGTTCCGGCTCTGACGCCGCGTGGATCGCGGCCTCGCGGAGTTGTCTACGGACAGTGGAAGACCCATGCAGGTGGGATTCGCACAATTCGAGCAGGGCCGTCCCTGACACGTGCCGGCCCACGTGCAGATCGATCAGCGCATCGGCCTCACGCTCGGGAAGAACCGAGGCGCAGTCGAACACGGTCAAGGCCGCTGTGGTGAGCGGCAGGTCGTAGCGCTCGTCGATCCATTCGACGCGGAGGCGGCGGCGGTAGAGCCGCAGCCAGTCCGGGGTGCTGCGGTCGGAATCCTTGGGGATGGTCGCCTCCACGCGGGTCGGCTCATCAGGAAGGAGTCCGTGCAACCAGGCGGCGGTGCGATGGCTGAGGATCGCGCGCGGCTGCCAGGCGATGACCGCATGGCATCTATCGAGAGTGGTTGGTGCGCCGAGACAATACGTACGAGGGAGCAGTCGTCTGTAGACGCCGCGCCGGCAGCGGTCGTTGATCGTGCCGACCGGGATGCCCTCCGCAAGGAGTTCGCTGCGTGTACGAATCATCGGGCAAGCGTGTCACTGTGTCCGGACAAAACCGTGACGGCGAGCTGCGATTATGTCGGGTCTGTGGATGGTGGTGCGGCTGTGGAAATCAGTTGGTTCGAGTGTGCCGACATTTCATGTGCGGATGAACCGGCCGGCGGTCGCTCGGGAGTCGTCGACGAGGCGGGCCGGCGCGGTGCTGGTGAGGTTTCGTCTGCGCAAACTCTTTCGGGGATGGGAGTAGGTGCTGTTGGTTGCTGGAGTCGAGGAAACGTGGGTTGACCTGGTGGAACCGGCGTGTGCGGCGGCCGTGAGGCGGTGGCCGGGATAGGGTGGCGGGCGCGGTTCGGCTCCTATGGCTAGAAATTGGTCAAGTGACCGACTAGTCTGCGGGAAACCTGAAATGAAACAGGTTCACTCTTTGGCGGGTGCGGGCTGGGTTCGCATTGTCGCGGGTGTGGAAGTGAGGATGCGATGACTCTGTCCCGGCGGGCTGTGCTGGTGGGGGCTGCGGTGGGCGGCGTGGGGGCCGGTGCGGCGGCGTTCGGTGCGAATATGGTTGGGGCGCAACCCATCAGGCATCGGGCTGCGGGGCAGGACTACCTTGTCGGGGTGGGGATCGCGGATATCACCGGGGCCCCGGCGGGGCAGGGGATGATGGGGTACTCCGAGGCCGATCAGGTCACTACGGGGCTGTTGACGCGGTGTTATGCGCGGGCCTACGTCGTGGTGGATCAGGCTACGGGGGATCGGGTTGCGTTCGTGAATACGGACAATGCCTGCTTGTTCCAGTCGGTGCATCTGGTGGTGATGCAGCAACTTCAGCAGCGGTTCGGGGATCTGTATACCGAGCGGAACGTCAATCTCAATGCGACGCACAACCACAACTCGTGTGGTGGTACCGCGCGGGAGTATGCGTATTCGCTTGCGGCCATGGGGTTTCAGCAGAACTCGCATGATGCCGAGGTGAACGGGATCGTCAAGGCGATCGTTGCGGCGCACGAGAATCTCGGGCCGGGGTCGATCATGCTCGGCCGGGGGGAGTTGCACGACGCCAGTGCGAATCGGTCGCGGGTGGCGTTCGAGGCCAATCCGGACGAGGACAAGGCGGCGTTCCCGGATGCCATCGATCCGCAGGTCACCGTGTTGCGATTCCGGCAGGGCGGCAAGGATGTCGGGGCGATCACGTGGTTCGCCACGCACGGCACCTCGCTGACCGATCGCAACACCCTCATCTCGGCGGACAACAAGGGATACGCCAGTTATCGCTGGGAGCACGACGAGATGGGTGTGCGGCACCTGGACGGCGCGCCGTCGTTCGTGGCCGCGTTCCCGCAGACCAATGCGGGCGATATGACGCCCAATCTGTGGATCCGGCCCATGCATCCGTCGGGGCCGACCGAGGACAATCGCACCAACTGCGCCATCATCGGTGAGCGTCAATATCAGGCGGGCCGAAAGGCTTTCGACGCCGCGACGCCGATGGGCAGTGCCGGCGTGGATTCGGTGCTGCACTATGTTAACCTCGCGGACACCGCCATCGACGGCGACTACACCCCGGATGGCAAGCCCGCCCGCACCTCGCCCGCCATGATGGGCGCGGCGGCCATGGCGACCAGCACCGAGGACAACTGGAACTCGCAGCTGTCGTTCCTGCAGGAGGGCGACGCCAATCCGATGGTGGCCGCGCTCGGCGGACTCAACTCGCCGATCGAAGACTGGATGCGAGATGTGCAGGCGCCCAAGCTGATTCTGGCCCCACTCGGGGTGCTGCCGCCGCGGCCGTGGGTGCCGCAGATCGTGCCGCTGCAGCTGATGCGCATCGGCGATCTGGTGCTGGCCTCGGGGCCGTCGGAGTACACGGTCGTGTCGGGGCTGCGAATCCGGCGACTGGTGGCGCGGGCACTGAATGTGCCGCTGGAGAACGTGCTGCTGCAGGGCTACGCCAATGGCTACTGCGGATACGTCACCACCCCTGAGGAATACGCCTCCCAGCAGTACGAGGGCGGCGAAACCCTGTACGGGCGTTGGACGCTCTCCGCCCACATGCAGGAATTCGACCGTCTGGCAAAGGCTTTGGCGGCACGCATCGACCTCGGCCGCGGCCCGGCCCCGCTCGACTGGGCCTTCGGATTGCAGCCGAACCTGCTGCCGCCGGTCCCGGCCGACCTGCCGCACGCCGGACGCGCCTATGGTGACGTTCTCACCCAGCCTGACGCGAACTACGGTGCAGGACAGACGGTTTCGGTGGAGTTCGTCGGCGCTCACCCCAACAACAACTTCCACCTGGATGGCACCTACTTCGAGGTCCAGCAGGGCTCCGGCGATGACTGGCGGCGCGTCTACGACGACAATGACTGGTGCACCGAACTGCACTGGTCCCGCCCGGACGGCCAGCCTGCCGCCTCCACCATCAACATCCAGTGGACGGTTACGGACAGTGCCCCCGCGGGCCGCTACCGGATCCAGTACACCGGTGACAGCCGTGACGCCGGCGGAACCGTCAACGAATTCACTGGAACATCGGCGGAATTCGTGATCGGCTGATCCCATGGTGTTTGTCCGGCCCGCCGACGTGGCGGACGAGAAGTTCCTGTGGGCCATGCTGTTCGAGGCGTCGTATGCCCGCGATCGGGGCATGGTCTCACCGGACGAGCTGATGGATCAGCCGAAGCTCGCGAAGTATGTCTAGAACTGGGGTGCCGCAGGTGACCTCGGTGTGGTCGGCGGGTTCGACGGCGTATTGCTCGGTGCCGCATGGCTGCGCCGGTTCACCGCCGAGGACGCGGCCCTGGGGTACATCGACAGCGACACTCCGGAACTGGCAATCGGTGTCGCGCCCGAGAGCCGTGGCACCGGACTGGGAACGGCGGTGATGACGGCACTCCTCGACACCGCCCGCGAACAGTACGACGCCGTGAGTCTGAGTGTCCGCCTGGAGAATCCGGCCCGGCGGCTCTACGAACGCCTCGGCTTCGTCGACGTACCGGGATCGGAAATCCTCAATCCGGCCGGAACCACCAGCATCACAATGCTTCTCCGCTTCCGCTGATCGACGGGCCTTCGCTGATCGACACAACGCCACTACTCCGACCGGGCTGCAGCGCAGCCCGTTGGCGTCGACCATTCGCCGTCCGCCTGTCGGCCGACCAGCCCTGGACTCCAGTCGATCAGTGCTGCGGTGCGAGGTCGAACGCCAGCCGCCCTGGCGCAAGATAGTCGTCGCGGTCCAGCAGCATCCGGATCTCCGGCCGCTCAGCCTCCGGCATCCGCGCGACCTCCTCATGCAGCGGCGTCCGGAACGCCTCACCCCGGGCGGTGATCAACGGCAGCCAGTTGTCGTGATGGTTGGGCACGAACACCTTCGGCCGCAGCGCCTCGATATAGCTGCGCGGGTCCCGCAGCCCATTCGTGAACTGGTTGTACCCCTGCACCGCGCCGATGTGCACATCCGAGGCGGGCAGCGTGCGCAGCACATCCAGGACGTGCGGCGCCTTGTCCAGCAGCGGGCCGGAGGAATCGTGCCAGGTCAGCACGAAATCGCCGAGCCGGAACTGGTACAGCAGAACTCCGCCCTCCGGTGCGAGCAGATTGCGCGCCAGGTGTCCGGCGTCGGCCAGCCCCGGGGGATAGGCGCGGATATCACACAGACAGGGCTTGGGCCGCACGGGTGCGGAGGCATCCGCCCCCTCGTGCCGCGGTGTCCGCGCCGAGTGCAGATGGCGCACCGCGGTCACCGAAAGCCCCGGCGTGAGCTCGAAGTCGTAGCGGTCGCCCGGCGCGGACTTGCCGGAACCCAGTTCCTGACAAGCCAATTCGGCCCCGCCCACCTGCTTGCGAGCCGTCGCGCAGTGCTCGGCGGTCCCGTGCACCACGGCCCCGCTCGCCCGCGCGATCGCCCCCGCATCGGCCGCGTGATCGAAATGCCCGTGCCCGATGAAGATCGCCGCCGGATCCAGCGCCGCGACCTCCTCCGGCCCGGTCGGCACATACCCGGACGTCGCCCCGCGCGGCACCCACGCATCCAGCAGAAACACCACGCCACCCATGGCCACCGCGAAACTGGCACACCCGAACCAGGACACCAGCACCTGATCCTCCCGCACCGCACCGCTGACCGGGTCCACCGCCGCCTCCCCGAAGAAGCGCTGACGTGCGGCAATGGTCTGACTACTGGCCACCCGGTACCCCTTTGTCTCGCGTCACAGCGGACACCGCCCGCCGCCGCCCCGCATTCTGCCTCCATCCGTCTGACCTGTCACCCGACCGCCCTCACCCCCGATCCCCGCACAACGCCCGGCCCGTCGGGGACCGCGGTGGCATCCGGAGCGGTGGATCGGGTTGTGCTGCCGCCCGGGGTCGCGGCGCGCCCGGCCTGCAGCCGCGCAGTCGGAGCACATCGCATATGCACCCAATTCCTACCTGCACTGCGGTCGACCGAATCTCTTGGCCCGATGGCGCGAGCACGGTCGCAACATCGCCGGCAACGATGGCGCCGGCCGCATGGCGACCACGCGATGGTCCTCGACACGACTGGCTCGAGCCTCGCCGACATATTGTGCGGTGGGACGACAGCGGGCGCCGCTGTCGTCGTCAATCGCCGGTCGTCATATTCGCGCCGGCAGGGGCAGCGCCAGATACACGTGGAACGACGGGTGCGCTGCTGGGCGCGTGGCCGTACTGGAGTGTGGACGCCACCCATCAGACCTTCGATCGTCCGAACTTGCTGAGGCCGAAGCCGAGAGGGTGTCGCCGCCCGGTTCTGAAAGTAGGCGCAATCGCATCTGTTCGATGGTCGACACCCCGATTCCGGCGGTAAACCACTGCCTCACCGATCGGCTCGCTCGTCGGCGGGGACGGGCCGACGAGCGGCGTCGACGAAAGCAAGGAGCGGGTTGTCAAGGGTCGCTCGCACACTCGTGGAGGTAACCGAGACCTTGCCGTTGCCGTGGGCTATCGGTTGGTGAATCCTGGAATCACACCGTGACGAAGCGGTCGGTAAATGTTCAGCCTGCTGTTAATCAATCAGCGTTGCATCGTATTCAGAGGTAGCTGAACGACGGCTGCTCCGAGGGCAATTGGGGGCCCACCATGTACAACGACGTGCATGCGGCCGCGCGGGAACGCGATGACCACAAGTACACGATGCGCATCAGCCGGCTGGCGATCGACAAACTCGGCATCCGGCTCTACGACAGGGTTTCGGCGGTCCTGGCCGAACTCATCGCCAATTCCTACGATGCCGACGCCACCGAGGTCGAGGTCGTGCTGCCGTGGGGTGCGATGCTGGCCGGAACCGTCAGGGCCGCAGACGAACCGGCATACGAGATCGTCGTCTCCGACAACGGGCACGGGATGACCGCGGAGGAGATCAACGAGCACTATCTGATGGTCGGATCCGACCGGCGCGTGCGCACCGGGTCCGATCTGTCCCGGGAACGGCGGCGGCCGGTAATGGGGCGCAAGGGAATCGGGAAGCTCGCCGCCTTCGGCATCTGCCGCACCATCGAGGTGATCACGGCGGGCAGCCGGGACGACGACAGAACCCCGCTGGGCTGGAACGTCTCCCACATCGTGATGGACCTCGACGACATGCTCTCCGACACCGAGAGCGACTACTTCCCGCGCCCGGGCCGGCTGGACGGCACGTTCGCCTCCCAAAGGGGCACCACCGTCATCCTGCGGAATTTCTTTCGCAAGCGGGTGAATACGGGCACCGAACTGAACCGGCAGCTGGCGGCCCGTTTCGGCATCGAACGCGCGGACTGGCGGGTGGAGGTGCGCAATGCCATCGGCCCGGAGAGCTTCATTCTCAGCCAGCTGCCGATCGACGTCATGGAGGAGACCCGGATCGACGCCGGCCGGGTGCCGGTGCGATTCGGGCGGCAATTCCTGCCGGTGACGGGCTGGATCGCCTACTCGAAACAGCCGTACCGGGACGAGGCGATGGCCGGGGTCCGCATCTACGCGCGCGGCAAGATCGTTGCGCAGACAAGGGATTTCGGCATCTCTTCCGGATTCACCGGCGAATTCAAACTGCGCTCCTATCTGGTCGGCGCGATCCATGTCGACTGGCTCGACGATGACGACGATCTCGTCCGCTCCGACCGCCAGGACATCATGTGGAGCTCCCCGCGCGGTGAGGCGCTCGCGCAGTGGGGCCGGGCGCTGATCAAGGAGATCGGCAGGCTCGGCGAGAAATCCATCCGCCGCCGGGTCTGGGAGGAGTTCGTCGAGCGCTCCCGCATCCACGAGACCCTCGACGCCATCGCGCCCGGCGACCGCGTGTTCCGCGACTCCGTCCTGGACGCGGCACGAATCCTGGTGGCGCACAAGGATCGTGCCTCGATGGACGATCCCACGCACATCGAGAACATGCTGCGGCTGGCGCTGTCGCTGGGCCCGCAGCGCAGCCTGCTCGACACCCTCAAGGAGATCGCCGAGGACGCCGACCCCGCACTGGACGTGGTGGTCGCGCTGTTCGAGCGGGCCCGGGTGGCCGAGATCTACTCGCTGGGCCAGATCGCCAGTGAGCGTGTCGCCGTGGTGAACCGGCTGCGCTCGCTAATCGACGACCGCCGCTCCCTGGAACGACCCTTCCAGGAGCTCATCGAATCCGCCCCCTGGCTGCTCGCCCCCGAGTGGACCCCGCTGGGCATGAACGAATCCCTCAAACGCGTGCGCGCCAGCTTCGAACGCTGGTACGCACACAAATTCGGCACCCCGCTGGTGACCACGTCCATCGGCAGCGAGAAGCGCGAACCCGACTTCGTCCTGCTGCACGACTCCGGCGAACTGTGGATCGTCGAGATCAAGCGCATGGACTACCACCTCACCGACGAGGAGTACAACCGCGCCGTCAACTACCTCTACGAACTCGACCACTTCCTCGACGAGAACCCCCGCATCGGCGCCCAATTCCCGCGCCGCCGCCTCACTTTCATCGTCGACCACATCGACAGGCTCGGCCCCGCATCCCTCTCCTCCCTGGTCAGCGACCACCGAGTGGACCGCCGCACCTGGCGCGAACTCCTCGACGCCACCCTCCGAGCCCACCGCGACTTCCTCGAACGCGTGTACACCATGCGAGATCCCGAAGCCGACGAGGAAGGCCCGCCCGAGAACATGCGAGCAGGCTGACCGAATCGTCTGCCACCCGCACCGCACGGTCAGCGCCGGGCCGAAGGGGCACGGCCCGCGTGACGCGGCAGTGCGCGATGCGGGGCGCGGTGCCCGGGCCGAAGAAGGGCCGGCCCGGGCGCCTGCGGCGAGAGCACTGCGAAAGACGCGGCGCGCGGCCGCGACTCGCGGTGCCCTCGTCCCGTGGACGCGAATACACAGATGCGACGCGGGGTCGTGCCGCCGCGGAATCTGAGTGATACGTAGAGGCAGGGAAATTCGATAGGGAGGTAGGGCCGTGTGAGTTGCCTTGGCTGTGGGAGCGGCCGGGGCGGGCGTGGCGGCCGACCGTGTAGGCCGGGGGCGTGACACCATGGACCGCGGCACGCGCGGGGGCGTGGGAGTCCCGTCGGTTCGAGAAGGTTTGGTAATGGTGCACGGCACGGTGAAGTGGTTCGACAGCGAAAAGGGGTTCGGGTTCCTGAGCCCGGACAGTGGCGGGCCGGACGTGTTCGTGGAGTACACCGCGGTGGAGGGCGAGGGCTTCCGGTCGCTCGTGGAGGGGCAGCGGGTCGAATTCGAGGTGCGGCGCACCAAGCCGGGGCCAGAGGCGCTGATCGTGCGGGTCATTGCGGGAGCCGACTACTGAGACGCGGCGTCCGGCCGAACACGCATCGCGGCGGCCGTCCCGAGATGATCGGGGCGGCCGCCGCTGCGTGATGCTCTGGGGATTCTGTCAGCCGCGCAGCCGCCGCCGGAAGAATTCCGCGGATAGAGCCTGTGCATTTTGCCGGTGGGCCGGGTCGTCCCCGGCGAATTCCGCGGCGGCTCGCTCGAATTCGGTGGAGATGAACGTCGCGATCGGTTCGGGCACCCTGCCGGCGCCCATTTCCCGAGTGCGGGATTTCAACTCCGTCAGTTCTTTCACCGCGGTAGTGAAATCGTCAGGGAGATCGCATTCGTCGAGCAGGGTCGGCAAATGCATCGGCGCCACCGCTTTATTCGGGTATTCGTGTAGCCAGCGCAATGCCATGGCCGGCCGCAACGAATAGAACACCTTTTTCAGCGAACGATTGGTATCGAAGAGACGCCACTGACGGCGACCCAGATGCAGGTAGTGCCGGGCTACCCTGTTGCGGTCGGCTACTTCGTCGGCCAGTGCGCGCAATTCGTCCCGGAATTGCGCGTCACCGCGGTAGACGATCGGCGACATCAGCCATTCGATGAGGACCGCGTTCCCGTTCACCAGCAGCCGCAGCGCCTTCACGAGGTCCCAGCCATTGACATCGAGTAAGCCCACCAAAGGAGTCTCGATGACGTCGCGACCGGGCCAGGGGGTGAGGTAGCCGTCCAGCGGCCGGAGGTAGACGAAGCGGCAGTCGTAGTCCGAGTCGGGGGAGGGGAAGCCCCAGGCGCGGCTACCGCTCTCGATGGCGAGCAGCACGTCGACGCGGTGTTCACGCACGATCCGGTCCAGTTCGCCGTCGATCGTGGCGACCACCGCCGGGTCCATGGAAGCGGGGATCGAGCGCAGGGTCATGGCGGTCGACGTTAGCGCCCCGGGATCCCGCTGGTCCACGCGTTTTCCGTGCGTCGGGGCCCCCAGAAATAGGGGCGTGATAGCCACGTTATATGGCGGGAATTCGACACTCATATGAATGGGGCCACAGAATCCGCATGTCGTGACGCCGGTCACATAGCGTAAATCCCCCGTAACAGGCCGTGAAACCGGCCCGATAGGCTTCACGTCAGAAAGTCCGTACGGAATTCAGAAGAGGTATTTTCATGATCCCCGTTATCATCGACACCGGTTCCGCTGCCCTCAACGGCCTGCTCGACACCGGTTCGGCCGCGCTGCACGGCATCCTGTCCACCCTTTGGACCGGCTCCTTCGGCCGCTAGGAACTGCTGACGTCGATTACTCGACTTTCGAAAGCCCGGTCTCGGACTCCGTAGCTCCGATGCCGGGCTTTCGGCTATCCGTGAAGGGTGTCGCAACACGCTGAATTGTGCCCTCAGAGCGCGCAAGTCCATCGAAGTCGGCCGAAAGTCGAGGTCGCATTTTCGCTGAGGCACCTTCCCGGCAATGCCCTATCTTCGGCTACGCCGTGGCCGACATCATGATCGCCACCGCGGACCAGACCGACGAGACCCCGGCCTGGTGGGACGCCGACCTACCGGCCGCCGGCCCGGAACCCGCAGGTGAGAACCGACGCACCGAAAGATCCACGCGAGAAACGGAATCGGGGCTGTCACTGTGAATATCGAAGCGCTGCAGTCACTGGCGCAGATCTGGACCGACGGCGCGGTGGCAGATCCGATGCTGCCGGCCGAAGTTGCCGTCCGAGCCGTGCTCCAGGAGCCGGTTCCGGTATCTCCGACACACGCTTCGGGTAAACCCGCAGTTCACAGGTTTGATGGCAGTTGCCTACCAGGCGGTAAAACACCCCGGATCCCAGCGCACTAAGCTATCGCCCGTAAATCCCGGAACCCTTCCTCAGGAGTACCCCACCGTGAGCCAAGCAGGCCGTCCTGTTGTTCTGATCGCCGACAAGCTCGCCCAGTCGACCGTCGACGCGCTCGGCGACGGTGTCGAGGTGCGCTGGGTCGATGGCCCCAACCGCCCCGAGCTGCTCGCGGCCGTGCCGGAAGCCGATGCGCTGCTGGTCCGTTCGGCCACCACCGTCGATGCCGAGGTGCTCGAGGCCGGCAAGAACCTCAAGATCGTCGCCCGGGCCGGCGTCGGCCTCGACAATGTCGACGTGCCCGCGGCCACCGAGCGCGGCGTCATGGTCGTCAACGCGCCGACCTCCAACATCCACACCGCCGCCGAGCACGCCGTCACCCTGCTGCTCTCGGCCGCCCGCCAGATCCCGGCCGCCGACGCCACCCTGCGCGAGCACACCTGGCAGCGCAGCAAGTTCAACGGTGTCGAGATCTTCGGCAAGACCGTCGGCGTCATCGGCCTGGGCCGCATCGGCCAGCTGTTCGCGCAGCGTCTCGCCGCCTTCGAGACCAAGGTCGTCGCGTACGACCCCTACACCTCCCCGGCCCGCGCCGCCCAGCTGGGCATCGAGCTGCTGACCCTGGACGAGGTGCTCGAGCGCGCCGACTTCATCTCCATTCACCTGCCCAAGACTCCTGAGACCAAGGGCATGCTGAACAAGGAGACGCTGGCCAAGACCAAGAAGGGCGTCATCATCGTCAACGCCGCCCGCGGCGGTCTGATCGACGAGCAAGCCCTGGCCGACGCCATCACCTCCGGCCACGTGCGCGCCGCCGGTATCGACGTCTTCGAGACCGAGCCGTCCACCGACAGCCCGCTGTTCAACCTGCCGCAGGTCGTGGTGACCCCGCACCTGGGCGCCTCCACCGCCGAGGCCCAGGACCGCGCCGGCACCGATGTCGCCAAGTCCGTGCAGCTCGCCCTCGCCGGCGAGTTCGTGCCCGGCGCGGTGAACGTCACCGGTGGCGCGGTCAACGAGATCGTCGCCCCGTGGCTGGACATCGTCCGCAAGCAGGGCGCGCTGCTGGGCGCCCTCGCCGACGAGCTGCCGGTCTCCATCGAGGTCCAGGTGCGCGGCGAGCTGTCCTCGGAAGACGTTGCGGTGTTCGAGCTCTCGGCTCTGCGCGGCGTGTTCTCGGCTCTCATCGAGGACTCGGTGACCTTCGTCAACGCCCCGTCGCTGGCCAAGGACCGCGGCCTCGAGGCCTCGGTCACCACCCACAGCGAGAGCCCGACCCACCGCAGCCTGGTCGACCTGCGCGCCGTGTTCGGCGACGGCCGCACCCTGAACGTGGCCGGCACCCTGACCGAGCCCGCCCAGGTCGAGAAGATCGTCAACATCAACGGCCGCAACTACGACATGCGCGCCGAGGGCCTGAACCTGGCCGTCCTCGCCTACGAGGACAAGCCCGGTCAGCTCGGCCGCCTGGCCACCAAGCTCGGCGACGCGGGTATCGACATCCTCGCCGCCCAGCTCACCCAGGACCTCGACCAGGAGGGCGCCACCGTCGTCCTCCGCGTCAACAAGGAGGTCCCGGCCGACGTCCAGAGCGCCATCGCCGAGGCCGTCGGCGCGGCCAAGGTCGCCCTGGTCAGCCTGGACTGAGATAGACCTCGCGCCACGCGATGAGGGCCCCTTCCACGGACAGTGGAAGGGGCCCGATGCGTTCGAGGGGAAATATCAGCGACCCGGCCGGCGATCCCGGGCTTCGATCGCGTCGCGCGCCTCGGCCAGACCGGCCGTCGGGTCCTGGTCCCGGTACAGCTTGATGGCCTGGATCTTCTTGCCGCGCTGCAGGAGATCGTCGATCGCGCTGTAGTCGATGGCGCCGCCCGGATCGGCGATACCCAGATGCTCGATGATGAGATCGATCTTGCGTTCCAGGCGATGAAGTTTGCGCTCGAGTCGGAGATTGTCGAACATCCACCGAACACTACCGACCCCGCCATGATTGATGAATGCGAGGAAAGACGCCGCCGACCGAGCCGCTGTCCGCGCGGGAGCGGCGCAATCTGCTGATCGGAAGCACTGTCGTCGTCGCGCTGATCGTGGCGGGGGTGGTGGCGTGGGCGGTGCTCGATCATCGGCCGGATTACTCGCGCTTCGAGAATGGCTGTGTCGCAGTGCTTTCCGCCGGGACGATGGGTGGTCAGCAGCAGCGGGCGTGTGGCGCGCAGGCGCAGGAGTGGTGCCGGACGGTGGCGGGGCAGCAGGACGCTCTTTCCCTGCGCGTGCAACAAGAGTGTCGACGCGCGGGAATTCAGCCCTCGTAGTCCCACGTGCAGCCGCAGCCCGCTGGCGTGACCCCGCGCGAGCGGCCGGTGATCTCACTGGTTGGGAGCGATTCGCCCTGGTGAAAGGGGTTGCGGGCGTACCCGCTATGGTGGCCGGTGACTCTCCTGCCAGCGTGGAGAGGATCACCCGCGCGTCTCATCGAACGGAGCATGGATTTCATGAAACTGGCTGTCATTCCGGGCGACGGTATCGGTCCCGAGGTCATCGCCGAGGCCCTCAAGGTGCTCGACGTCGTGGTGCCCGGTGTCGCGAAGACCGAATACGACCTGGGGGCCAAGCGGTTCCATGCCACCGGCGAGATCCTCCCGGACAATGTCATTCCGGAGCTCAAGCAGCACGACGCCATCCTGCTGGGCGCCATCGGCGACCCGTCGGTGCAGAGCGGCCTGCTCGAGCGCGGCCTGCTGCTGCGCACCCGCTTCGAGCTGGACCACCACGTGAACCTGCGCCCGTCCAAGCTGTACCCGGGCGTCACCAGCCCGCTCGCGGCCAACCCGGACATCGACTTCGTGGTCGTGCGCGAGGGCACCGAGGGCCCCTACACCGGCACCGGCGGCGCGATCCGCGTCAACACCCCGCACGAGGTGGCCACCGAGGTCTCCACCAACACCCGCTTCGGTGTCGAGCGCGTGGTCCGCTACGCCTTCGAGACCGCCCGCAAGCGCCGCAAGCACCTGACCCTGGTGCACAAGAACAATGTGCTGGCCTTCGCCGGTTCGCTGTGGTCGCGCACGGTCGCCGAGGTCGGCGCGGAGTACCCGGACATCGAAACCGCCTACCAGCACATCGATGCCGCCACCATCCACATGGTGACCGACCCGGGCCGCTTCGACGTGATCGTCACCGACAACCTGTTCGGCGACATCATCACCGACCTGGCCGCCGCCGTCTCCGGTGGCATCGGCCTGGCCGCCTCCGGCAATATCGACGCCTCGGGCACCAACCCGTCCATGTTCGAGCCGGTGCACGGTTCGGCCCCGGACATCGCGGGCCAGTCCAAGGCCGACCCGACCGCCGCGATCCTCTCGGTGTCCCTGCTGCTGAACCACCTCGGCAAGGCCGAGGAGGCCGCCCGCATCGAGGCCGCCGTCGCCAAGGATCTGGCGTCGCGCTCGGGTGCCGCCTCGACCGTCGAGGTCGGCGACCGGATCGCCGCCTCGCTCTAGCGTTTCCACGGTCAAGCCCCCGTTCCCGCAACAGCGGCGAACGGGGGCTTTTCCTTGTTCACGGCCGGATATCGAGCCCGGCAAGGTGATTCGCCGGTCCGTACCACCCGGCGAATCGTCGAAACCCGACTACTTCACACGCTCCGTCCGTTCCCTCCTCGTCGCCGAAATGCAATCCTGGGAGGGGTTTCGTTGAAACCTCCTGGGCCAGTGAGGCATATCGCACAATTTCATTAGGATGCGAAAACTTAACGGGCACAGCTCTTCCTGATTTGCCGGCGATCAGCCGGTCACCGGGAACCCCTGGGCACCAACGGGACTGCCGCCAGCGCCACCACCGCCGCGAGCAGGTAGGTGATCGGAAAACCGGCCGCGGTGATCAATGCGCCGAAGGCCGGGGCGATCACGGCCGCCGCCAGGTTCTGGCCCGTGTTCTGGATACCCAGCCCGCGACCCGACCAATAGGGACCGGCGATCTCGGCGACCGCCGTGAAGGCCAGGCCGTTGTCGGCCACCGTGATGACCGAGGCCGCGACCAGAATCGGGACGGCCGCCCACCACTGGTGCATCCAGGCCGCTACGGCCAAGGCGGACATGGAGATTACGGCCGCGATCGCCACCGTGCGCAGCGGCCGCAACCGGCTGCCCACCCGATCCGACCAGATCCCCGCGCCGATTCGCCCTCCCGCGCCCAGGATTTGGGTGGCCGTGACCAGCGCGCCCGCCGCCGGCAGCGACATGCCGACATCCCGGTGCAGCCACAGCAGGCCGAAGGTCCAGATGGTGGCCTGCGGAATCACCAGCAGAATCGACACCCCGTGAATGCGCCACAGCGTGGAGTCGCCACGGTACGGGTTGGCGGGACGCCCTGCGCCCCTGGCCGATTCGGGCCGTGGCGGATCCACGATCCCGAACAGGCAGCCGACCGCGGCCGCGCCCGCCATGGCCGCGGGGACCAGGACGGCCATCGAGAACCCGTGTGCCGCAGCGACGGCCGGGATGGTGATGGCGCCGACGGCCACGCCCAGCGGCTGGGCGGCCTGCCGGATGCCCATGGCCATCCCGCGCTGATCCGGCGGGAACCAGCCCACGATGACCCGCCCGCTGGCGGCATTGGTGCTGCCCGCTCCGGCCCCGGCCAGGAACAGCAATGCGCCCAGTGCAACATAGTTCGAGACCGTCGCCGCCGCCATGCCCGCCGCGAACATCAGCGCGGGACCGGCCACCAGGGCCTTGTGCTCGCCCACGTGATCGACGATCCAGCCCCACGCGATCAGCGTGCAGACCAGGCCGACGGTGGGCATGGCGACCAGCAGACCGGCGGTGGCCAGCGGCATTCCGCGCTGGGTCAGTGCAGGCAGCAGGAAGGCGGTGCCGTGCACCAGCGCGGCGCTGGAGCTCTGGGCGAAGACGCCGAGCGCCAGCATGGTCCACCGTCGTGTCGTCCCGATCTGTGTCACGGTGGCCATCGCCCTCACCTGTCTCACTATTTGGAATTAATGTCCTACTCTGTGAACATCGGATCTCACCGTACACGTGATGCGCAAGACGATTTCTGGGACGAGCTGTCAGTTTGCTCACACTCGCCCACCGATCTTGTGAGTCCACCCGCGAGACCCGAGTTCGCTTGCGTATAAGGGCTTTCCACATTCGGATCGGGGCGATGCGGCCCGTGATGCCACCCCTCCCGGCCGCCCCCGCCCCCGCCCTGCCGACCCTTGTCCCCGGGTCCGTTCCCGCCCCGCGGTTGGGCGCGTTCGGGCAGGTCGAGGCCGGTCGATAGGATGCCAACCATGCGCCTAGGTCGAGTTGCCAGCCCAGATGGAGTCGCTTTCGTCAGCATCGAAGGGGACGGTTCCGACGCCGTCGTCCGGGAGATCGCCGAACACCCGTTCGGTACCCCGACCTTCACCGGTCGCAGCTGGCCGCTGGCCGACGTGCGGCTGCTGGCCCCGATCCTCGCCAGCAAGGTGATCTGCATCGGCAAGAACTACGCCGCGCACGCCGAGGAGATGGGCGGCCCGGCCCCGGCCGACCCGGTCATCTTCATGAAGCCGAGCACCTCGATCCAGAGCCCCAACGCTCCGATCATCCTGCCGCCCAGCTCTTCTCAGGTCGACTACGAGGGCGAACTGGCGATCGTCATCGGCCGCCCCTGCAAGGACGTGCCCGCCGCCCGCGCCAACGAGGTGATCCTGGGCTACACCGTCGCCAATGACGTCACCGCCCGCGACCAGCAGCGCCACGATGGCCAGTGGACCCGTGCCAAGGGCTACGACACCTTCTGCCCGCTCGGCCCGTGGATCGAGACCGCGCTGGACCCTGCGGATCTGGAGATCGTCACCGAGGTCGACGGCCAGGTGAAGCAGCGCAGCCGCACTTCACTTCTGCTGCACGATATTCCGAAGCTGATCGAGTGGGTCACCGCCGTAATGACCTTGCTCCCCGGTGATGTCATCCTCACCGGCACCCCGGAGGGCGTCGGCCCGCTGCAGGCCGGCCAGACCGTGTCGGTGACCGTCTCCGGCATCGGCACCCTGTCCAATCCCGTTGCCGCCAAACGCTGAACGAAAGAGAGCCATGACTGACGTCCGGGTTCGTTTCTGCCCGTCACCCACCGGCACACCGCATGTGGGTCTGGTCCGTACCGCCCTGTTCAACTGGGCATACGCGCGCCACCACGGCGGCACCTTCGTCTTCCGCATCGAAGACACCGACGCCGCACGCGATTCCGAGGAGTCCTACAACGCCATCCTCGACGCCCTGCGCTGGCTCGGCCTCACCTGGGACGAGGGCCCCGAGGTCGGCGGCCCCTACGGCCCGTACCGGCAGTCGCAGCGGCGTGACATTCATCTCGATGTGGTGCAGCGCCTGCTGGCGGCGGGGGAGGCCTACGAATCCTTCTCCACCCCTGAGGAAGTCGAGGCCCGGCACAAGGCCGCCGGCCGCGATCCCAAGCTCGGCTACGACAACTTCGACCGCGACCTGACCGCCGAGCAGATCGCCGTCTACAAGGCCGAGGGCCGCCCGGCGGTGGTCCGGCTGCGCATGCCCGACCAGGACCTCACCTGGAACGACCTGGTGCGCGGCGAGACCACCTTCCGCGCGGGCGTGGTCCCCGACTTCGCGCTCACCCGCGGTAATGGCGATCCGCTCTATACGCTGGTCAACCCGGTCGACGACGCCATGATGAAGATCACCCACGTTTTGCGCGGCGAGGATCTGCTGTCCTCCACTCCGCGGCAGCTCGCGCTCTACGAGTCACTGAAACGAATCGGCGTCGCGGAGTTCACCCCGGAGTTCGGTCACCTGCCCTTCGTGATGGGCCAGGGCAACAAGAAGTTGTCCAAGCGTGATCCGGAGTCAAATCTCTTCCATCACCGCGACCGCGGGTTCATTCCCGAGGGTTTGCTGAATTATCTGGCGCTGCTCGGCTGGAGCATCGCCGATGATCATGACCTGTTCTCGATGACCGAGATGGTGGAAGCCTTCGATATCTCGAAGGTGAATTCGAATCCGGCTCGATTCGACCAGAAGAAGGCCGATGCGCTGAACGCCGAACATATTCGGATGCTGAACCCCGGTGATTTTGCTCACCGGCTGCGCGAGTTCCTTACCGGACACGGCCATATCGGCGCCGAGATCGATGAGAAGCTGTTCGAAACCGCGGCCGATCTGGTGCAGACCCGGATCAAGGTGCTCGGCGATGGCTGGGATCTGCTGAAGTTCCTCTTCATCAAGCCCGAAGAGTTCGCCATCGACCCCGCCGCGGAGAAAAAGAATCTCGGCCCCGATGCCGCTCCGGTGCTGCAGGCGGCGGTGAAAGCCCTCGAAGGCGTTTCGGAATGGACCGTCACGCCCCTCGAAGAGGCGCTCAAAGCCGCGCTCATCGACGAACTGGGCCTCAAGCCGAACAAGGCCTTCGCGCCCGTGCGCGTGGCGGTGACCGGATCCCACATCAGCCCGCCGCTGTTCGAGTCGCTGGAACTGCTGGGCCGCGAGCTCACCATGGACCGCATGCGGTCCGCGCTCGCCGGGATCGCCTGAGATCGGTTCCGCGAAGGCCCGCAGGTTATCCGAAATGATGCACAAACCGGCCTCTGACCAGCCGGTTTGTGTATCTGCCGGGGGATGCTGCTAATCTTCTTCTCGGCCGGAAAGCGGTCGGGAGCTTCCCCCGGGAGGAACCCGAAAGTCCAGGTCAATGGGGTATGGTGTAATTGGCAACACAGCTGATTCTGGTTCAGCCATTCTAGGTTCGAGTCCTGGTACCCCAGCTGCGAGAGCTCCGGCTCTCGAATTCGAGAGGCTTCGGCGGACCGCAAAGTCTGCCGAAATCTCATCCTGGTCCCGTCGTCTAGCGGCCTAGGACGCCGCCCTCTCAAGGCGGTAGCGCGGGTTCAAATCCCGTCGGGACTACAAAGCGAAGGCCCCCAGCCGAACGGCTGGGGGCCTTCGCTTTTCCGTATGACCAGGTTGCCGACCGGCGGCGTCATGGTTGCCGACCAGCTGTGCCTATGGTTGCTGACCGGCGGTGCTGCCGCCCAGCGGCATGGCGGGCAAGCCGAGTTTGCGGTGATCCCAGCTGCGGGTGCGCTCGGGCACCACGCGCACGGCCACCCGCTTGTTCAGCATGGCCTCCACGAACGGCTTGGCCTCGTCGCTGTACGGCCCGGTGTAGCGCTCCCAGACGCTGATTCCCACCTTGAACAGCGCCTCGGGGTCGTCGACGACCTCCGCGCGGCCCTCGATGGAAATGCCACGCAGCTGGTCGTAGGTGTCGCCGGCCTCGAGCATCACGGTGATGCGCGGATCGCGGCGCAGATTCACCGTCTTCTGGGCCTTGGCCTTGGTCTCGAACCAGATCTCGCCGTCGATCACCGCGTACCACATGGCGACCAGATGCGGTGCGCCTGTGGCGCCCAGCGTGGCCATGGTGGCGATGCGGCTGCGCTCGATGAATTCGGTGATCTCCTGGTCGGACATCACGATCTGCGCGCGTTGATTAACTCCCATGGGCCGACTGTAATTTACGGCGTATGAGCGCAGTCACAGTGGCCATTTCCTGCCACCTGGCTCACAGCTGGAGCGGCCGGTTCGGCCCTCGAAACGGCACCTCCGGGCCCGGAAGCCGGCGCAGCCCCCGCCGGAATCCGGCGAGGGCTGCGGTCGGGAAGTCGAGAAACTGCAGGCGGGTGCCTGAGCGACCCGTGGGGCTGTCGTGACGGCAGTGGCCACCCCGGGGGTTGCCCCGGGCCCGAAAAGTTCGTCAGAGGCGCTTGTGGAGGGCGTCGGCGGCGGCCACCAGATCGGCGGCCCAGCGGGCGCCCGGCCGGCGGCCCATGCGGTCGATGGGTCCGGATACCGAGACGGCCGCGACCACGCCGCCCGCGGCGTCGCGCACAGGTGCGGACACGCTGGCCACGCCGGCCGCGCGCTCGGCGGCGCTCTGCGCCCACCCGCGGCGGCGCACCTCGGCCAGGGCCCGCTCGCCGAAGACGGCCTCGGGCAGGACCGTGCGCTGCATCTCGGGATCGGCCCAGGCCAGTAGCACTTTGGCGGCCGAGCCCGCGGTGAGCGGCAGGCGAGCTCCGATCGGCACGGTGTCGCGCAGGCCCGCGGCGGGTTCCATGGCGGCCACGCAGACGCGGGCATTGCCGTCACGCCGATAGAGCTGCACGCTCTCGCCGGTGATCTCGCGCAGGCGCGGCAGGATGGTGGCGGCGGCGTCGAGGAGCGGGTCGCTGGCGGTTGTCGCCAGCTCCGACAGGGCCGGGCCGGGCCGCCACAGACCCTGGCTGTCACGGGCCAGCATGCGGTGGGTTTCCAGGCCCACGGCCAGGCGGTGCGCGGTCGCGCGGGGCAGTCCGGTGCGGGTGCAGAGCTCGTTGAGGCCGCAGGGTTGCTCGGCTACGGCGTGCAGGACGGCCATCGCTTTGTCCAGAACCCCGATACCGCTATGCTGTCTCATAGAACGATATTAGCGTCTCGCATGTTGGGAAATGCAAACCAGCCGCTCCCAGCTCGGACGCCAGTCACCGCGCACACCACCGGGCGTGGGCATGTCAATCGAGAGGTGAGCAGTTATGGCCGACCGGCCACGCACTCTGGCGGAGAAGGTCTGGGACCAGCACGTCGTCGTCCGCGGCGCGGGCGAGGGCGCGAATCGCGAACCCGACCTCATCTACATCGACCTGCACCTGGTGCACGAGGTCACCAGCCCGCAGGCGTTCGACGGACTGCGCGCCGCGGGTCGCCCGGTGCGCCGCCCGGATCTCACCATCGCCACCGAGGACCACAACGTCCCGACCATCGACATCGACAAGCCGATCGCGGATCCGGTGTCGCGCCTGCAGGTCGAGACGCTGCGCAAGAACTGCGAGGAATTCGGTGTGCGCCTGCACCCGATGGGCGATCTCGATCAGGGCATCGTCCACGTGGTGGGCCCGCAGCTGGGCCTGACCCAGCCGGGAACCACGGTGGTGTGCGGTGATTCGCACACCTCCACCCACGGTGCGTTCGGCGCGCTGGCCATGGGCATCGGCACCTCGGAAGTGGAACACGTGCTGGCGACGCAGACTTTGTCGCTGCGCCCGTTCAAGACCATGGCCATCAATATCGATGGGCAGCTGCCCGCGGGCGTGACCTCCAAGGACGTGATCCTGGCGGTCATCGCGCAGATCGGCACCGGCGGCGGCCAGGGCTACGTGCTGGAGTACCGCGGCGAGGCGGTGCGCGGCATGTCCATGGAGGCCCGGATGACCATGTGCAACATGTCGATCGAGGCCGGTGCCCGCGCGGGCATGGTCGCGCCCGACGAGGTCACCTACGAGTTCCTGAAGGGCCGCCCGCACGCGCCCGAGGGCGCGGACTGGGAGGCCGCCGTGGCCGCCTGGGACGCCCTGAAGACCGATGAGGGCGCGGTTTTCGACGCGGAGGTCCACATCGACGCCTCCGCGCTGACCCCCTTCGTCACCTGGGGCACCAACCCGGGACAGGGTGCGCCGCTGGGCGACTCGGTGCCGGATCCGGAGCGGATCGTCGACGAGAACGAGCGCGCGGCCGCCGAGAAGGCGCTGCAGTACATGGACCTGCAGCCGGGCACTCCGCTGCGGGATGTCACCGTGGACACGGTTTTCGTGGGTTCGTGCACGAATGGCCGGATCGAGGATTTGCGTGCGGTCGCAGACATTCTGACGGGCCGAAAGGTCGCGGACGGTGTACGCATGCTGATCGTGCCGGGCTCGATGCGGGTGCGGCTGCAGGCGGAAAAAGAGGGTCTGGGCGAGATTTTCACCGCCGCCGGCGCGGAATGGCGCCAGCCGGGATGCTCGATGTGCCTGGGTATGAACCCGGATCAGCTTTCCCCCGGTCAGCGCTGCGCCGCCACCTCGAACCGGAACTTCGAAGGGCGACAGGGCAAGGGCGGTCGCACGCACCTGGTCTCGCCGCTGGTCGCCGCGGCCACCGCGGTGCGCGGAACCCTGTCCTCACCTGCGGATCTGAACTGATCACATTCCGGTAGCGGCCCAGATGCCGCTGCCCCCACAGACTCAGGAGAATCACCGATGGAAGCCTTCAAGGTCCACAAGGGGATCGGCGTTCCGTTGCGCCGATCCAATGTCGACACCGACCAGATCATCCCGGCGGTGTATCTGAAGCGCGTTACCCGAACGGGTTTCGAGGACGGCCTGTTCGCGGCATGGCGGACGGATCCGAACTTCATTCTGAACACCGAGCCCTTCAACCGCGGTAGTGTGCTGGTCGCTGGTCCGGATTTTGGTACCGGATCCTCACGTGAGCACGCCGTTTGGGCCTTGAAGGACTACGGGTTCCGGGTGGTGATCTCGTCTCGCTTCGCCGACATCTTCCGCGGGAACGCGGGCAAGGACGGGCTTCTGACGGCCCGGATGGCGCAGAGCGATGTGGAATTGCTCTGGAAGTTGCTCGAGGAACAGCCGGGTTTGGAATTGGCGGTGGACCTCGAGGCGCGAACCGTCTCGGCCGGAACGGTCGTGTTGCCGTTCGATATTGACGACTACACCCGGTGGCGCCTGCTGGAAGGGCTGGACGACATCGGGCTCACTCTGCAGCACGGTGATGAGATCGACCGGTTCGAAAACGCAAGGCCGACTTGGAAACCCGCCACCATTCCGGCCCGTATTTCGCAGACGTAATCATTGATGGGCGTTAGCTGAACCCCCTCAAACCAGGTAGCTGAGCGTGTGCCATGCGTCATGTATTTCCGCGTGGCACATAGACTCTTGCCCGGAAAGGGTTTACCGTGGTACCTAGTCGGTCCGACGACGGGCCATTAGTCTGCGGAGGATTCAATGAACAAGGCGGAACTGATCGATGTTCTGACCGAGAAGTTGGGTACTGACAGGCGCACCGCTACTGCTGCAGTCGAGCAGATGGTCGACACGATCGTGCGTGCTGTGAACAAAGGTCAGAGCGTCACCATCACCGGATTCGGTGTCTTCGAACAGCGTAAGCGGGCCGCCCGGGTCGCTCGTAACCCGCGCACCGGCGAAACCGTCAAGGTGAAGCCGACTTCGGTGCCGGCGTTCCGTCCCGGCGCTCAGTTCAAGGCGATCATTGCCGGCAAGCAGAAGATCGCTTCGAGCGGCCCGGCCGTGAAGCGCGGTGTGGCCGCCCCGGTTTCGGGTAAGACCACCGCCAAGAAGACCACCGCCAAGAAGACGGCCAAGAAGGCCGCCACCAAGGCGCCGGCCAAGACCACGGCCAAGAAGGCCGCCTCGAAGGCGCCCGCCAAGAAGGCCACGGCCAAGAAGACGGTGGCGAAGAAGACGGTCGCGAAGAAGACCCCGGCCAAGGCCACTGCTGCCAAGAAGACCACGGTCGCCAAGAAGGCCACCAAGGCCACCGCTTCGAAGGCCACCGCCAAGAAGACGGCCAAGAAGGCTCCCGCCAAGAAGACCGCGGCCAAGCGCACCGCTCGCCGGTAGCGAGGCCACAACCCGTCGCTGACGGGGGTTTTCGAGCAGGACGACACGTGAAACGGCCCGGCATCGCCGGGCCGTTTCGTATGTGCGGGGGCGGGTTGTGCGGGGGTGGGTTGGGGGTTCGAGGGGGGTTGGAATCGGCAGTACGCCCGGCGGAAATCGGCAGTGCGCCGGATGGATTCGGCCGGACAGGGGCCGGTACGGGGGCGTTCCAAGGGTTCTCGCCGGGCCGGGCCGCCGGCCGGCGGGGAAAAAACGCTCGCCGACGGGCCGGAAAGCCGTCAGCCCCGGGGGAGATCGGCCGGGGTGAGAGCGCGGTCGAGATGGTCGGCCGCGATCAGACGGCCGTCGTGGAAGGACAGCACCCAGACGCTGCCCTTGCGGTTGCGGGCCGGTGGCAGGCTGATGCCGTCGGCGGCGGCCCACCACTCCAGCAGATCCGGAATCACCTTGCCCTGACTGGAGATCACCCGCACGGTGTCGGCGGAGACCAGGTCACGGGCGCGTTTGCGGGCGGCATCGGGTGCTGCCGCATAACCGGATTCGGAGAACAGCGGTTCGAGTTCCACGTCCACGCCCAGCTTTTCCGCCAGCGGGGTCACAGTTTGGACACAGCGGTCCGGTGGGGCGGAGAGGATTTCGGCCGCGCCGAAGGCGAGCAGGTTCGGCACCAGGGCGCGAGCCTGTGCGCGACCGGCCTTTTCGAGCGGGCGCAGATCGTCGTCACCGGCGAAACGGTCGCTGCGACCGGCCTTGGCGTGCCGCACCAGCAGCAGGGTGGCGGTTTCGGCGGGCTGGCGCAGGAAGTTCCGGACGATGCTGCGGTCCATGGGATAGGACAGGGCGTCCATCACGGTGTCGAGTCGGCGCCAGTCCAGGGCGTCGACCTCCGGATTGGATTCGAACGCCCCGTCCAGGACCCGGGCGGCCCAGTAGTCCACTCGCTTGAGCTTGCGATGCCCGGTCACCGGATACGTCACGTGGCCCAGATAGCGGCCCAGGCGCGAATTCAGGCCCGTTTCCTCGGCCACCTCGCGCACGGCCGTGACCACCGGCGTCTCACCGGGATCCAATTTCCCCTTGGGCAGCGACCAGTCGTCGTATTTGGGCCGGTGCACCAGGGCGATCTCGAGCCCGCCATCCGCCGCCGGACGCCACAGCACCGCGCCCGCCGCCAGAATATTGGCGGCGACGCGGGGATCGGCGAAATCGGCGGCAGGATCGAAGTGAGCCGGGCTCACTGGTGCACCGGACGTCGCAGCCGCATCAGGTGCTCCTGGTGATCGCGGATCTGATCGCCGGGGACGTCGGGTCCGGGCTGGGCGGCCCAGCTGCCGTCGGCCTGCAGCACCCAGCAGCGGGTGGCCGGGTGCAGCGCGGAGTCGAACACCTGGCCCAGTTGCTCGGTCAGCTTCGGATCCTTCACCTGCGCCAGCACTTCCACGCGCCGGTCGAGGTTGCGGTGCATCATGTCGGCGCTGCCGATCCAGTACTCGTTCTGGGCCTGGAAGTGCAGAACACGCGAATGTTCCAGGAAGCGGCCGAGAATCGAGCGCACCCGGATGTTCTCGCTCATACCCGCCACCCCGGGCCGCAGCCCGCAGATGCCGCGCACCACGATGTCGACCGACACCCCGGCCTGGGAGGCGCGGTATAGGGCGTCGATGATCTGCTCGTCGACGATAGCGTTGGCCTTCAGCCGGATTCGCGCCGGTTCGCCCTGCGAGGCCAGCTCGACCTCGCGCTCGATGCGTTCGACGATGCCGGCGCGCACGCCGGTCGGGGCGACCAGCAGGTTGCGGTAGTTGGCCTTTCGCGAGTACCCGGTCAGCGAGTTGAACAGGTCGGTGAGGTCCGCGCCGATCTCCGGTGCGGCCGTGAGCAATCCGACGTCCTCGTACAGGCGTGCGGTCTTAGGGTTGTAATTGCCGGTGCCGATGTGGCAGTAGCGACGGATGGTGGCACCCTCGCGCCGCACCACCAGGCAGGTCTTGCAGTGGGTCTTGAGCCCGACCAGGCCGTAGACCACGTGCACGCCGGCCTGCTCCAGCGCCCGCGCCCATTTGATATTGGCCTGCTCGTCGAAGCGGGCCTTGATCTCGACCAGCGCGACCACCTGCTTGCCCGCCTCGGCGGCGTCGATGAGCGCGTTGACGATGGGGGAGTCACCCGAGGTGCGGTACAGGGTCTGCTTGATGGCCAGCACCTGCGGGTCGGCGGCGGCCTGCTCGATGAAGCGCTGCACGCTGGTGGAGAAGGAGTCGTAGGGGTGGTGCACCAGCACGTCGTTCTCGCGCAGGGCGGCGAAAACGTTTCGGGGCGTTTCGCGTTCGCCGAACGCCGGCGGGGTGGCCGGGACGTAGGGGGCGTCCTTGAGGCTGGGGCGGTCCACGCCGTAGACCTGCCACAGGCAGGACAGGTCGAGCAGGCCGGGCACCTGGATGACGTCGGCCGGGTCCACGTCGAGTTCGCGCAGCAGCAGATCGAGCATGTGCTCGGTCATGTCGTCGGAGACTTCCAGCCGCACCGGGGATCCGAAGCGGCGGCGGGCGAGTTCGCGCTCCAGGGCCTGCAGCAGGTCCTCGTCGCGGTCCTCCTCGACCTCCAGGTCGGCATTGCGGGTGATCCGGAACGAATGCTGTTCCACCACTTCCATTCCCGGGAACAGCTGATCCAGGTGCGCGGCGATCAGCTCCTCCATCGGGAGGAAGGCGGCCAGGGACGGGCCTTGTGCCGCAGCGGAATCGCGGTTCGAGGCGGTATTGCCGGTCGCGACCCGGCGGACCCGGACGAAGCGATCCACATTGTCGGGCACCTTGACCCGGGCGAAGTGCTCACCGCCGGTGATCGAATCCTTCACCGTCACAGCGAGATTCAGGCTCAGGCCACTGATGTAGGGGAACGGGTGGGCCGGGTCGACCGCCAGCGGGGTCAGCACCGGGAAGACCTGGTCCTGGAAATATCCGGACAGGCGCTGCCGTTCGGTGTCCTCCAGATCGGCCCAGCGGATGATGGCGATGCCCTCGGCTGTCAGCGCGGGCAGCACCTGGTCCAGGAAGACGCGGGCGTGGCGCTCGCCGATCTCCTGGGTACGGACGGCGATCATCTCGAGCTGCTCGGTGGGCGACAGGCCGTCGGCGGACCGCACCGACAGTCCGGTTTCCGCGCGGCGCTTCAGACCGGCCACCCGGACCATGTAGAACTCGTCCAGATTCGAGGCGAAAATGGCGAGGAATTTGGCGCGCTCGAGCAGCGGCTGGGAATGGTCCTCGGCGAGGGCGAGGACGCGGGCGTTGAAATCGAGCCAGCTGAGTTCCCGATTGACATACCGGTCCGCCGGCAGCGGCGTTAAGGCGGTGGGCGGTGGGGTTGCCGCGGGCGGCGCCGCCGGTAGTAGCGGCGGTTGCTTGACGGTATCCGTATCGCTCACTCTCACGATCATTCCTTATGTCGCGGGTGGGGTGCCGAACTGACACCGTCCATTGCAGCGCAGATCACGCGGCGTCAGCACAGTGAGGACCCGGCTCGGTGCATATCTTCGATTCCTCGACACGCCTGCGACACGCCGATTTCACGCAGCAGCGCGCGGGTGGCCGTTCCGACCCCGAGCGCGGCGGCGCGCTCGAGATCCGCGGCGGTGTCGACGTCCTGCCGCAGCCCGGGCCACTTGCCCAGCAACTCCACCGCGCCGCCGGCGATGTGGCGGCGGGCGGAGTCCGGACCGAAAAGCGGGTTCAGCGCGGCGGATCCGCCGCGCACCAGCAGGGCGACGGTGCCGCTGCCCTCGTGATCGGCGACCACCGAGCGCTGATGCCCGGTGCTCGCCAGCATGTCGCAGAGTTCGGCCGGGCGCAGCGCGGGCAGATCCGCTTGCAGGGCAAGCAGATCGACCGGGCCGTGGGCCTTCCGCACCGCGGCCGCGCCCGCGGCCAGGGCGGCGTTCAGTCCGCTCGTGTGCGGCGGGATCGCGGTGGGTTCGGGATGGACCGTCGCGCCCAGGTCGCGCACCAGATCGGCGACCGCCGGATCCGGGGTCACCACCGTCACCGAGGCCACCCCGCGGGCGGCGGCCGCGGCGGTCACCGTGTCCGACAGCATGGCCAGCACCAGGCGCGGCCGCTGATGCGCGGACAGCCCATCGGACAACCGACTCTTGGCGAGTCCGAGACTCTTGACCGCGATGACCGCGTGCACGGCTGTGTTCACTGTGCTCTCCGCTCCGCTCCGGCCGCGCGCATGCCCGAATCCTCCCACTCCAAGATGACGGCCGTGTGAGCGGCGTCGAATTCCAGGAGATGCCACAACGGCATGGCTCCGATCACACACGCATATATTGAGCAGATGGCAAGGGCAGCGGTGTTGGGCGCGGGGTCGTGGGGGACCGCGTTCGCGAAGGTGTTGGCGGAGGCGGGAACCGAGACCACCGTGTGGGCTCGACGGCCGGAGGTGGCCAAAGTGCTTGCCACCGAGCATCGCAATCCCTGGTATCTGCCGGATGTGGCGTTGCCGCCCCTGGCCGCGACCGATGATCCCGCGGTCGCGCTGGACGGTGCCGACATCGTGGTGCTCGCGGTGCCCTCGCAGTCGCTGCGCGCCAATCTCGCGGCCTGGAAGGACCTGATTCCGGCCGACGCCACGTTGCTGAGTCTGGCCAAGGGCATCGAGACCGGGACCCTGTTGCGCATGAGCCAGGTCGTCGCGGAGGTCAGCGGCGCGGATCCGAGCCGGATCGCGGTGCTGTCGGGCCCGAACCTGTCGCACGAGATCGCGGCCGGCCAGCCCGCCGCGACGGTGGTGGCCTGCCCGGACGTGGCGCGGGCCGAGGCGGTCCAGCACGCCTGCGCCACCGGCTATTTCCGGCCGTACACCAATTCCGATGTGATCGGCTGTGAGATCGGCGGCGCCTGCAAGAACGTGATCGCGCTGGCCTGCGGTATCGCCTCGGGGATGGGGTTGGGTGACAACTCGATCGCCACCCTCATCACCCGCGGGCTGGCCGAGATCATCCGGCTCGGGGTGGCCGTGGGCGCGGAGCCGGTCACCTTCGCGGGGCTGGCGGGTGTCGGCGATCTGGTGGCCACCTGCACCTCGCCGCTGTCGCGCAATCGCTCCTTCGGGCACGCGCTGGGTGCGGGCGGCACCATGGAGACCGCGCTGGACGCCACTCATGGCCAGGTCGTGGAGGGTGTGAAGTCCTGCACATCGGTGCGGGCGCTGGCCGCGGCGCACGGGGTGGAAATGCCGCTCACCAATGCCGTGCACCAGGTGTGCCACGAGGGGCTGTCGGCGGCCGAGGCGGTCGGGCAGTTGCAGGGTCGCCGCCTGAAATCGGAATGACCTGTCCCTGGTCGGGGCGACCGTGTAACACTGCCGCCATATTCGACCGGGTACGGTTCGGGGCATGACCAACAGGACCAGGGTGGCGGTGGTGTTCGGCGGCCGCAGCAACGAGCACGGGGTGTCGTGTGTCTCGGCACGCACCGTGCTGGCGAGCCTCGATCCCGAACGGTACGAGGCGGTTCCGATCGGCATCACGCGCGACGGCACCTGGGTGCTCGGCGACGCGGATCCGCGGGCGCTGTCCGCGCAGGATCGGGCGCTACCCGTGGTCGACGAACAGGGCACCGCGCTGGCGCTGACCGCCGATCCCTCGCGCGGCGGCGCGCTGGTGCCGCTGGACGGCGCCGACACCGTACTGGGCGCCGTGGACGTGGTGTTCCCGGTGCTGCACGGCGCCTTCGGTGAGGACGGCACCCTGCAGGGTCTGCTGGAGCTGGCCGAGCTGCCCTACGTGGGTCCGGGCGTGCTGGCCAGCGCGGCCGGGATGGACAAGGAGTTCACCAAGAAACTCCTTGCGGCCGAAGGTCTTCCGATCGGTGTGCAGGTGGTGCTGCGGCCCGGCGTGGCGACGGTCGCCGACACCGACCGGGCCCGCCTGGCGCTGCCGGTCTTCGTGAAGCCCGCCCGCGGCGGGTCGTCCATCGGCATCACCAAGGTGGACAGCTGGGACGAGCTCGACGCCGCCATCGAGAGCGCGCGCCGCCACGACCCGAAGGTGATCGTGGAGGCCGGCATCGTCGGCCGCGAAGTCGAGTGCGGCGTCCTGGAATTCCCGGACGGCCGGGTGGAAGCCAGTGTGGTGGCCGAGATCCGGATGCCCGAGGACGACGCCGAGGTGCCCGCCTTCTACGATTTCGACACCAAGTACCTCGACGACGTCTGCGAGTTCGACGTTCCCGCCAAGCTGGACGACGATGTGTCCCAGCAGATCCGGGAGCTGGCGGTGCAGGCCTTCCGGGCGCTGGACTGCCAGGGCCTGGCCCGCGTCGACTTCTTCGTGACCGCCGACGGGCCGGTCATCAACGAGATCAACACCATGCCCGGGTTCACCGCCATCTCCATGTACCCGCGCATGTGGGAGGCCACCGGCATCGACAACCGGACGCTGGTGAGCACCCTCATCGAGACGGCTCGCGCGCGCGGCACCGGCCTGCGCTGACCGCATCCCCGGCGGCCCGGTTCATCAATTCGGATGAGGGACCGGGCCGTTCGCATACGACCTGCGGGCGACGGCGGCCGCCTCGGGCCGGGCGTAGCCTCGATCTGGTGATCGTGGCTCTGACGATTCCCGGCCTGGCACTGCTGATCATCGCGGTGGCCTTCGCCGATGTGGCCTACCGCAGGGTGACCGGGCGCACCGCGCTGCCGTGGATGCGGGCCGAGGATGGCGACCGCAGCGCGGCGGCCATCGGCCTGGAGCAGTTCGACGCGGCATTCAACTCGGCCAAGCGGTACGAGATGGAGCAGCGGCAGTCGGTGCTGATGCACCGGGAGAACCCGGGCGACGGGGACGAGGGCGTGGAGATCGACCTCACGTCCGGGAAGGCCACGCTCCGCAAGCGCTGACGGATAGAGCGAGCACCGACAGATATATATCTGCCGGACCGGCCGCCGTCAGTTCGGGATCGGGTTCGGGTCGATCGGCTTCTGCGGGATCGTCTGCTGGATGGCCGCCGAAATGTCCTGCAGCGGAGCGGGTCCGGCATTGTCGGGCATGGTCAGCGCGATGTAGATGCCACGGTCCACCGCCCAGTAGGTGCCGGAGGTGACACCGCTGGTCTGGTCACGCACCTCGAACCAGTTGACGCCCGAGTCCCCATTGACCGCTTTGCTGGTCTGGATCTGGTTCATGCTCGAGGACTTGACGAATTCCAGCGGCCGATCCAGGCCGCAGCGCACCACGATGGCGTCGCCGCCGTCCGGCAGCTGCCAGGCGTGCGTGGCGGGCGGCGCGGGCTGTACCAGCTCGGAGGTGGTGTAGTCGCCGATCTTGTCGGGCAGTGCAGGCATCAGGGCGGTGCACTCCGGGCCGGACGCGGTGGGCGCGGGCACGGCGCCCAGAACCAGCGGGTCGCGGCTGTGATGACGATTGGCCAGCACACCCATGACGAGCAGCGCGACGACCAGCGCGACCGGGAGGGCGACGGCGGTGGCGATGAGCGCGGGCGAGCGGCGGACCTCATAGTCCTCGTCCGAGTCCTGGCTCGCGGCAGCCTCTTCAACGGCGTCGGAATCCTTCGACTCCGCGGCCTCCGAGTCCTCCGACTTCGCGCCGTCTGCGGTCTCCGCCGCCGTGGCGTCCGTGGCCTCCGCCGCCGTGGCGTCGGCAGCCTTCGCCGCGTCGGCTTCGGTCGCGTCGGTGCGCTCCGGCGTGGTGTCCGGTTCGGTGCCGCGGGTGTCGTTGCTCATCCGGTCGTCGGTCCCCGATCGTGGCGTGCCGGGCACGCGTCCCGGCTGCTGGTCGTCGATTGCGGGTTCGAGGGTACCGTCGAGCGGTCAGGCGTCCGCATCACACTCGTCCCGAAGGAGACCGCCATCACCGCCAGCAGCAGGCCGCAGTCTGTTCCGGCCGCCCGCACCGTGGGCGAGCTCGGGGAATTCGGGCTCATCGCGCTGGTGAACCAGGGGCGGACGCAGACGCCGGGGGTGCTGCTCGGTCCGGGTGACGACGCGGCGGTGATCGCCGCGCCCGAGGGGCGGTTCGTGGTGACCACCGACATGCTGGTGCAGGACCGGCACTTCCGCACCGACTGGTCGAGCGCGCACGATATCGGCCGCAAGGCCATTGCCCAGAACGCCGCGGACGTGGTCGCCATGGGCGCGGTGCCCAGCGCCTTCGTGGTGGGCCTGGGCTGCCCGTCGGACACCCCGGTCGAATTCATGCGTGCGCTGGCGGACGGCCTGTGGGCCGAGGCCGGTCGGGCCGGGGCATCCATCGCGGGTGGCGACATGGTCCGCAGCCCGCTGCTGATCATTTCGGTGACGGCGTTCGGCGATCCGCGCCGCGCGCCCATCAAACTGTCGGGGGCGCGGCCGGGCGATGTGGTGGCGGTGGCCGGGCGGCTGGGCTGGTCGGCCGCGGGGCTGGCGGTGCTGACGGCCGGGGCCGACGCCGCCGAGTTCGCGGACGCGGTTGCCGCGCACCGGGTTCCGCGGCCGCCGTACGAGGCGGTGCTGGAGCTGCCGGACACCGCGGAGATCACCGCGCTGACCGATGTGTCGGACGGGCTGCTCGCTGATCTCGGGCATATCGCCGAATCCTCCGGTGTGGCCATCGATCTGGCGGCGGCGACGCTGACCGATCCCGGTCTGGAGGCGGTGGGGAAGGCGCTGGGCGACGACCCCCTCGACTGGATTCTGGCGGGCGGCGAGGATCACGCATTCGCAGCGACTTTCGCCGATTCGGACGATTTGCCGGAGGGCTGGGTGCGCATCGGCCAGGTCCGCGCAGGCGCGGGCGTCACCGTCGACGGCACCCTCCGGTCCGGACCGGCCGGTTGGGAATCCTTCGCATAGCCGGGTCCGGTACCGCGATGAAACTCGACACGATAAGTTTTCCCGACATGGGTGCGAAACCACTGTCGGAAGTCATCGATACGGGCTGGGCCGAGGCCCTCGAGCCGGTGACCGACCGCATTGCCGCGATGGGTGAATTCCTGCGAACCGAAAACGCCGAGGGGCGTGGCTATCTCCCGAAGGGGGAGAACGTGCTGCGGGCCTTCCAGCGGCCGTTCGACAAGGTGCGGGTCCTCATCGTCGGCCAGGATCCGTATCCGACTCCGGGCCATCCGGTGGGGCTGAGTTTCTCGGTGGCCCCGGATGTTTCGCCCATTCCGCGCAGCCTGTCGAACATCTACTCGGAGTACTCCAAGGATCTCGGCTTCCCGACGCCGTCCAACGGTGATCTGTCGCCGTGGTGCGATCAGGGGGTGCTGATGCTGAACCGAGTGCTGACCGTGCAGCCGGGCCAGCCGGCCTCGCATCGCGGCAAGGGCTGGGAAGCGGTGACCGAGCAGGCAATTCGCGCGCTCGTGGCCCGGGACCAGCCGCTGGTGGCGATTCTGTGGGGCCGCGACGCCTCGACATTGAAGCCCATGCTGGGCAGCACTCCGTACATCGAATCCGCCCATCCCTCACCGCTGTCGGCTTCGCGAGGATTCTTCGGTTCTCGGCCTTTCTCCCGAACGAACGAATTGCTGGGTACCCTAGGGGCCGCGCCGGTGGACTGGCGTCTGCCGTAGCGCTGATCCGTTACCTGATTCAGGAGCATGTGTATGCAGAAGAAGACTGCCCGTGGTGTTTTCGTCGCGCTGGCCGCGGGCGCGGCGCTGGCCGCGGCCCCGGCCGCCGCGAACGCCGAGCCGTTGACGCTGGACCCGTACGTCCCCGATGTGAAGACCACCACGGTCACCCCGGTCGGCAGCCTGCTCGACACCAACAGCGTGAGCGGCCTGTCGTCGAACGTGACCTCGCGCCTGGCGTGCGTGGTGCAGTCGATCAGCCAGCAGGTGGACTGCATCAACGGCGCGGCGTGATCCCGGGCGTCGGGCGCCGGTCCTCGTCGCGCGGCGCCCGGCGCACCATCCGCACTTGGATTGCGGGACTGAAGGCTTCGACTCGGCGTTCCCCGTCGGGTTCGAAGCCGTACTTCTTGTAGAAGGCCTGCGCGCGGGGGTTCTCCTCGAACACCCAGAGTGAGGTGTCGGCGTCGTCCGACAGCACCGTGCGCATCAGCTCGTCGGCGAGGCCGGTGCCGTAGTAGGCGGCACGCACGTACATGGCATTGAGTTCCCGTGGCGTGGGCGAGTTCTCCTCGGCCGCGGGGCCGGCGGCCGCGAATCCGACGACGGTGTCGTCGACGACGGCGACCCACACGTGCCCCGGATACTTCACCCGGACCCGGTCCCAGGCCGCGGCGCGCCGATCCACATCGAAGGCGTCCAGCACGTGCTGAGGGATCAGGCCCTGATACGCCTCACGCCAGCAGGCAACGTGGCAGGCGCCGAGACTGTGGGCGTGCTCGGCCCCGAGCGGGACCACCCGCCATTCGCTCATGCGTCCTCCCACTGCAGACAAAAGCCCCGGATCACCCAATTCTGGGTGCCGGGGCTTCTGTGGAAAAGCTGATTCAGCCGCGAACGACCTTGCCCGCCTTCAAGCAGGAGGTGCAGACGTTCATGCGGCGGGTGTTGCCGGGGGCAACCTGGGCGCGCACGGTCTGGATGTTCGGGTTCCAGCGACGGTTGGTGCGCCGGTGCGAGTGCGAAACCGACTTACCGAAGCCGGGGCCCTTGGCGCAGACGTCACAGACGGCAGCCATAGTCGCGAGCTCCTTCATGTCATAGTGGGACGCGCTGCACGGTGTACAGCGTGTCCGAAAGCCTAATGTCTTGGACGTACCTACCAGCAAATCGCTGGTGAACGCGGGCCGATACCTGAGAGGGCAGGAACGTGCCTGCGTGAGGCAACCGCACAAGAGTAGCCAACCCCGCCCGGGCGTGTCCAATCAGCCCCCGGGCACGGTTTCGTATGCGGCGTACGAATGCCAGGTGGCGGCGTGGTGTCGGTTGCCCCGACTAGGCTGGCGGCCGGGATTCCACGACGCGAGAGGACGGTGACGGTGCCCGGGGTAGCGGACGCGTTCGACGGTCACGAGGGCCTGGATGGAACTGCCCTGCTGAGGTGGGGCCGGCTCGCCCTGACCGCCCTGGAACGCCACCGGGACGAGATCAACGCCCTCAATGTCTTCCCCGTCGCCGACTCCGACACCGGCACCAATCTGCTCAGCACCATGCGGGCAGCCGTCAGCGGTGCCGAGGCAGTACGCACGAACGAGCCAGAGGTGCGCACGAACGAGCCGGCGGTGCGCACGAACGAGCCGGAGCTGTCCGCTCGGGCGGTTGCCACGGCCATGGCCAGAGCGGCGACCATCGGAGCGCGGGGCAACTCGGGGATCATCCTGTCCCAGGTGCTACGCGGGATAGCGGACGCGGTGGCCGCCGGGCCGCTGACGGAACAGGCGCTGCGGGTGGCGTTGCGGCAGGCCGCGCGGCTGGTACGGGAGGCGCTGAGTTCGCCGGTCGAGGGGACCATGCTCACGGTGCTGGAGCGGGCTGCCGAGCGGGCCGCCGACTGTTCGGAGCGGGATCTGGTCGCGGTGGCGCTGGCGGCGGCCGATGGAGCGGCCAAGGCGTTGGGGGAGACGCCCACCCAACTGGGGGTGCTGCGCGAGGCCGGGGTGGTGGACGCCGGGGCGCGCGGATTGCTGGTACTGCTGGACGAATTGGTGGCAGCGGCCGGGGGTAGCGCGCCGGCGCGACCGGCTTACCGGCGCGGTGCACCGGAACAGCACAGGGTGAGCGCCACGGGCGAGCTCGACGCCGACGCTCCGGGCGCGGGGCCGGGGACAGCTGCCGGAGCGGCGTCGAATTCGGTTGTCGTGGTAGCGAATTCGGCTGCGAGTGGCTCGTTCGGCCGAGCGGGGGTGGCCGCGCCGCACTACGAGGTCATGTTCCTGGTGCGCGGGACCGACGAGGAGCGGATCGCCGCCCTGCGGGATCGGCTCGGCACGCTGGGGGATTCGGTGGTCGTCGTGGGTGACGGGTCGCAGACCTGGTCGGCGCACGTGCACTGCGCCGATGCGGGGGCGGCGGTCGAGGCCGGGCTCGAGACGGGGGCGCTGAGCGGGATTCGCATCGAGACGCTGACCGTGTCCACCCATCCCCCCGGCGGGACGGATCGGGCGATTCTGGCGGTGGCGACCGGGGCGGGCGCGGTGCGGCTGTTCGAGGACGCGGGCGCCGTGGTGCTGGAGGGCGAGGTGACGGCGGACGTGCTCCTCGAAGCGATTCGCGCGGTCCGGCAGCGGGAGGTACTGGTGCTGCCGAACGGGGCACTGCCCGCGCACGAGCTGGTGGCGGTGAGTGTGGCGGCGCGGGACGGGCAGCGCGAGGTGCTGATGCTGCCGTGCGGGTCGATGGTGCAGGGGCTGGCGGCGCTGGCCATGCACGATACGGGGCGGGCCGCGGCGGACGACGCCTTCGCCATGTCGGAGGCGGCGGCCGGGACACGGTGGGGGGCTTTGCGAATGGCGCCGGAGCGGGCGCTGACCATGGTGGGGATGTGCGAGGCGGGGGACGGACTCGGCCTGGTGGGCCACGATGTGGTGGTGATCGATCCGGATGTGCGGGCGGCGGGGCGCACGCTGCTGGACCGGATGCTCGGGCTGGGCGGGGAATTGGTGACCGTGCTCATCGGATGCGATGCGCCGGAATGGCTTTCCGCTGATCTGGCCGGGCATGTGGCCGCGGGTTTCCCGGGTGTGGAAGTGGTGGTGTACCCGGGCGGGCAGGCCGGTGACCTGGTGCAGATCGGGGTGGAATAGATGGCGACACTGGCGGATCGGCTCGACCACGTGCTCGGGGTGAAGGCGGCCGAGGGGCTGCAGGAGCACTTCGACATGCAGACGGTGGAGGACCTGCTGCGGCACTATCCGCTGCGCTACGCCACCCAGGGGCAGCCGCTCACCGAGGAGGCGCCCGAGGAGGGCCAGCACATCACGGTGATGGGCCGGGTCACCAAGACCGAGCTGCGGCCCATGAAGAACCGGCGCGGCAGCCTGCTCAAGGTGAACCTGGACACCGGCGGCGCCCGCCCGGTGGAGATCACCTTCTTCAATGGCGACAAGGTGCGCTATCTGGTGAAAGAGGGTGTGCGGGCCATGATGTCGGGCACCGTGCACTGGTGGCGGCCCGACCGCTGGAACCTCTCGCACCCGGACTATCTGATCCTGCCGGAAAAGGGTGACGGGTCGATCGAGAGCCTCACCACCGTGCGCGGCGGCGGCGCGCTGCGCGGCCTGGCGCAGAGCGCGAAAGGCGCAGGGGGAGTGGACGTCTCGTTCTTCGAGCGCGAATTCATCCCGGTGTACCCGTCGACCGCCAAGGTGCAGAGCTGGGATCTGCTGCGCTGCATCCGCCAGGTGCTCGACCAGCTCGACCCCATCGACGATCCGCTGCCGGAAGCGCTGCGGACCGAGCACGCGCTGTTGCCGGTCTCCGACGCGCTGCGCCTGATCCACCTACCCGAGCACAAGGCCGATATCGAAGCCGCCCGCGGCCGTTTGCGTTTCGACGAGGCGATGGCCCTGCAGCTGGTGCTGGCCGAGCGCCGCCATCAGGTGGAGGGCCGGGCGGCCAAGTCGTGCCCGCCGCGCACCGACGGCATTGCGGCCGCCTTCGACAAGCGGCTGCCGTTCGAGCTGACCGAGGGGCAGCGCACGGTCATCGACGAGATCTCCGCCGACCTGTCGCGCAGCCATCCCATGCACCGGCTGCTCCAGGGTGAGGTGGGTTCCGGCAAGACCATCGTGGCTCTGCACGCCATGCTGCAGGTGGTGGACAACGGCCAGCAGTGCGCGCTGCTCGCGCCGACGGAAGTCCTTGCGGCGCAGCACTATCGGTCCTTGACGAAGATGCTCGGCGATCTCGGGAACGCGGGGGAGCTGGGCGCGGCCGACCAGGCCACCAAGGTGGTGCTGGTGACCGGCTCCATGTCGGCGGGCCAGAAGAAGGCTGCCCTGCTGGACGCGGTCACCGGCGAGGCGGGCCTGGTGATCGGCACGCACGCCCTGATCCAGGACAATGTGGAGTTCTTCGATCTGGGCATGGTGGTGGTCGACGAGCAGCATCGTTTCGGCGTGGAGCAGCGGGATGCCCTGCGCGCCAAGGCCAAGGACGCCGCCAGCCCGCACCTGCTGGTCATGACGGCCACCCCGATTCCGCGCACCATCGCCATGACCACGCTGGGCGATCTGGAAACCTCGGTGCTGACCCAGCTTCCGCGCGGCCGTTCCCCGATCACCTCGAAAGTCGTTCCCGCCAAGGTGAAACCGGCGTGGGTGGATCGGGCGTGGGAGCGCATCGGCGAGGAGGTGGCGCAGGGGCGTCAGGCCTATGTGGTGTGCTCGCGCATCGGCGACGAGGAGGAGAACGGAAAGGGCAAGGGCCGCAAGGCGAAAGCCGAGGAGGAGAAGGAGGGGCCGACCACCCACTCGGCGGTCGACATGTACGAGATGCTCGGCTCCGGGGCCTTCAAGGAGCTGCGGGTGGGCCTGCTGCACGGTCGGCTGCCGGCCGATGAGAAGGATCGCGTCATGCGCGCCTTCAATGACGCCGAGATCGACGTGCTGGTGTGCACCACGGTGGTCGAGGTCGGTGTCGACGTCCCGAATGCCACGGTCATGGTGATCGTGGACGCGGATCGTTTCGGCGTGAGCCAGCTGCATCAGCTGCGCGGCCGCGTCGGCCGGGGCAAGCATGCGGGCCTGTGCCTGCTCATCACCGAGACCAATCCGATGGGAACGGCCATGGCCCGGTTGGAGGCGGTCGCCGGCACCACCGACGGCTTCGAACTGGCGGTGCTGGATCTGCGGCAGCGCCGCGAGGGCGATGTGCTGGGCTCGGCGCAGTCGGGCACGGCCCGCAGCCTGCGCCTGCTGTCGCTGCTCGACGACCTCGAAGTCATCACGGCCGCACAGCAGCTGGCGCGTGAGATCGTCGAGTCCGATCCGGGCCTGCGGAACCATCCCGGCCTGGCGAGCATGATGCGCGCGGCCGTGGACGGCGAACGCCTGGAGTATCTGGCCAAGTCCTGACGGCTCAGCCGTCCGTGGGCTCCGGGGTCAGCTGCGCCAGTTCGTTCCACCGGGCGAGTTCTTCGTCGTGCGAACCCGCGAGCGTGGCCTCGGTGACGTCGACCGCGGCCGCGTCATCGCTGTCGCCGTCGCGGGTGAGCAGCAGCAGCGGCCAGGTGGGCCGGCCGGGTTCGGTACCGTCGAACGGTTGCCAGGTCCAGGGTCCGCCGAAGCGCCACGCGCGCCCGCCGGCGTCGGCGACCTCGTCGCCGATCTCCAGGAAGGCGTATGGGCGGAACCGTAATTCGACGCGCCGGGGGATATCGTCGTCGGGGTCGAACGCGGCGCCCTGATCGTCGAGCTCCGGATCGAAGGACTGTCCCGCGCGCAGGTAGACGACCTCCCGCCGCGGCCGCGGCAGCCACCCCGTCACGCGCGGCGGATCGAAGTGCCGCACAGCGACGACGTGGACGACGGTCGGCGGAATCCCGATGCGGCAGTCGGCCTCGGCAGCGAGTTCCCCGGCGGCGGGCTGGATCCGGAACACTTCCCGTTCCCATCCGGGCGTGTCCGGCCCGGCCGCGACCGCCACCACGCCGTTCCACCGCACTCCGTCGCTCGCCGGATCCACGGCCCACCACGGCCATTCGACGAAGATGTCGTTCGCCGTCACCTCGGTTACCCGCGCCGCGGTGAACGGACAGGACAGCTCGAGGATGTCGCCAATCCGGTATTCGAACGCCACAGCCACCGAACCTAACCCGTTCCCACCCCCGCCGTCGCATTCCGCGGGACCGGCCGGTCTCGGGTAACGATGGCGGACGGGTGGGCGCGGCGCGTCCGGAAAGTCAGCCGGCGGCGGGGAATTCGTCGGCCTTCACGCCCTGGATGAAGGCTTCCCACTCCCGGACCGTGAAGAGCAGCACCGCGCCGTTGCTGCCTTCCTTGCTGTGCGCGACCACGATGCCGCGGCCGGGCCAGTAGCCGACCTGGACGCAGCTGCCATGGGGGCCGCCGGCCGCGCTCGTCCGCAGTTGGAGTCCTGCGGGCAGATCTGCCTGGGTGATCATGGGGGCGGTTCCTTTCGTCCTTTCACAGGTCGGGTCGGACGCGAGGCGAGGAAGAGCAGCCGGGGTCCACGATGCGGGACAGCGCCGTCTGGCATCGGCTGAACGAATGCGAACACGGGGTCCGGAGACGGCCGGATGACCGATTGTTCGACGGTGTTCACACTACCGGGTAGTCGCTGGGTGCGCGCCCGATCGATTGCAAATCGGTGACCCGTCATGGGGATTCAAGATCGACGGCCCGCCACGGGTACAGACATGTTCGCCCGCACGGAATTCGGCGATGCCGTCCGTACGGGCGAACAGGGATGCTGCCGGGCGGATTCTCACACTTCGAGGTCCTCCTCGATGCCCTTGAGGCGGTGCCGGGCCATGGCCAGGTTGGCGCGGCCGCGGTCCAGGGCGAGATAGAGGAACAGGCCCTTGGATTTACGGCCGGTCATCGGCCGGATGACGTGGTACTGGCCGCTGAGCGTGATGAGGATGTCCTCGATGTCCTCTTTGATGCCCAGTTGATCGATGGTGCGCATCTTGGCTCTGACCACCTCGGTATTGCCGGCCGCGGCGACCTGGAGATCCAGCGCCTTGGAGCTGCCGAGCATGCCGAGCGCCATGCCGCTGTTGTAGTCGACCACGGCCGCGCCGATGGCGCCGTCGATCACCATCATGTCCTTCAGTGCGATATCCATGTTGGACATGGGTTTTCCTTTCAATCGGTGTTATCACTTGGGGTTGAGGGTCTGGATGGGGTCGGCCTCCCCGGTCACCGCCGCGAGGTGGTCGGCGATGGCGCGGGCGGTGGGCCGCGATTCCAGGTGCAGGCGGCCGATATTCGCGCCCGGACCGGCGAGCACGGTGAGTGAGGCGGTCCAGCCGACCGCGTAGATCACCACGTCCCCGGTTTCGCCGCGCACCACCACCTCGTGGAAGCCGCCGCCGTGCGCGGTGGCGGACAGCCGGTGGGAGAGCGAGAGCTGGGCGGCGGTGAGCGCGGCCATGCCCGCGGGCTCGATGTGCGCGGGCAGATCGTGGGCGATGAGCAGCCCGTCGGTGGACGCCACCAGTGTGCCCGTCAGCTGCGGCACCCGGTCTCGCAGCGACTTCAGCTCGTTGAGTACCTGCGTGTTCGGTTCTGGGCCGGACATCGCCACTTTGGTCAACCTTCCTATCAATTCACCGAGCCGCCTCTTCCGCGCGGTCACGCGTGCTCCTCCAAGGCCGCCTCCCTATCCGTTCGCCGAGCGGTTGTGCCCGTTGTGTCCCACCGGGTGCACCGGCCGCGGTCATGCCAGTTCCTCCAGTGCTGCCCGCAGTCGTATGAGCACGTCCCGGTCGGGCGGCTCCCAGCGGTCGGGGACGGTGACCGCCGCGGCCTGCCGGATGCGGCGGCGCAGCGGGGGCATGGAATCGGCTGCCGCGCTTGCGGGCTGGGCCGGGACGGCCGGTTCCGCGGCGCGGTGGCGCGCGCCGGTGCGGTCACCGGGATCGGGGCGGCCGCCGGCGTCGGGCGGGGCCGGCAGGCCGATGTGGTCGGCGAGGGTGACCACGACGGGCGGCTCGATCAGTCCGGCCGCGGTGAGCTCGCGGACCGCGAGCAGGCAGCCGTAGGTGGTGCGGCCCAGGTCCTCGGCGATGGCGGTGATGCTGTGCCGGGCGTCGACGGCGGCGAGCACCTCGGCCTGGCCGCCGGTGAGCACGACGCGCCGCCGCCGGACCCGCCGCACCGGCACCACGGCGACCCGGTCGACCAGTTCCACCGGCCACTCGCCCGTGGCCGGGTCGCCGCGCCGGGCGCATTCGTGCAGGAGCGCGCCCGGGGTGATGCGGCAGGCGGCGGCCAGCCAGTGTGGCGGCCCGGCCCGGAATTCCAGCGGCGCCGACGCGGCCAGCAACATGTAGGCGGCGTCGAAGACCGACAGCAGCGCAAGGGTTTCCAGGCGAGGGCTCGTCAGTAGCCCGTCGGCCGGGCCCGGCCGTGGCCCACCGGCCGCGGCCGCGCGGGCGCGCCGCCAGCCCTCGGTATCGGTCAGCCCGGCCGCCACCGCCATCCGGTCCAGCCCGGTGGTGCGCCGGCATTCGGCGGCCACGATCGCGCCCTCGACGAGATGAAATGCGCCGTCGCCCACGGTGAGTGCGCCGGTGCCGCATTGCTGCTCCAGCCGCCGTAGTTCGAGGACGAGTTCACTGTCCATGATCGTCCTCGGCAAATTCGGCGAGAATTGCCCGCAGCTGGTATCGCGCCATGGCGAGATTGCCGGTGTCACCATCGAAGAGGATGTGCACGAAAAGCCGTCCGTCGAAATCGCCGTCGATCAAATTCAGCAGGTGATATCCCTGGGTTCCGCAGACGATGATCTCGGTGATGTCGTCGCCGGCGCGGCCGGTGACGAGTGCCGGGGAGGTGAGCACGGAGCGCACGACATCGGTTGCGGCAGCGGCATCTTCGTGTTGATCGACCACATCGTGGCGCCCCGCCGCGGCAATGGCCAGGCCGCTCGCGCCGTCTACCAGGGTTACGCTGCATGCACCGGGAATGTCCATGATGCGTTTGAGGCATCCATCGATACCGACCACTGCGCCACCGTTTTTTCAGGAGAGACTTCCAGCAAATCCAGACGCTACACATGATCTGCTCGTGATGGGCGGCAAACGCCGGATTAATCCAGGTGACTCACCATTCTCCCGGGTCCGAAATAAACAATACTAGACAGTATTCAATACCTTTTGGTATTTAATTCCATGGGGCGGAGTGGATATCCACAATGGATAAGGGAGTAGCTGAGCGGCGTCAGGGCTTTCACCAGCGACGATGGGTGCGCGACGGACACCTGCCCGCCGAGAGCGTCGGAAGGCGCGGTGCTACAGGGGAACTCGGCGGTAGCCGGGCGGGCGCTCGGCGAGGTATGCGGGAATCTCAGCGGGGGATACGGGGATACGGCAGATCCGAACTGGTGTGCTCGCTGATCGCCAGCGGCCGCCCGATCTGCGGGAAGGCGCGCTGGGCGCAGCCGGGGCGCTCGCACACCTTGCAGCCCGCGCCGATGGGCGCGGCGGCGGCCGGATCGTCCAGCTCCAGGCTGCGCGAATACACCAGCCGGTCGGCGTATTCGATGTCGCAGCCCAGCCCGATGGCGAATTCCTTTCCGGCCGTGCCGAATCCGGTCGGGGTGGGCGCGGTGGTGCGGGCCACCCACAGGTAGCGCCGCCCGTCGGGCATGGCGGCGATCTGGGACAGCATGCGGCCGGGATGGTTGAACGCCTCGTGCACCACCCACAGCGGGCAGCTGCCACCCACCCGGGAGAAGTGGAAGGCGGTGGCGGACTGGCGTTTCGAGATATTGCCCGCGCGGTCGGTGCGGATCAGGAAGAACGGCACCCCGCGCTGGCCCTGCCGCTGCAGGGTGCTGAGCCGATGGCAGATGGTCTCGAAGCCGACCTCGAAACGCAGGCTCAGCAGGTCGATGTCGTAGTGCAGCTCCTCGGCCGAGCGCAGGAACTTGCTGTACGGCAGGATGAGCGCGCCGGCGAAGTAGTTGGCCAGCCCGATCCGGGCCAGGGTGCGGGATTCGCCGGTGAGCGCGGGACTTTCGTCGAGAACCTCGTCGAGCAGGCCGCCGTGCAGCAGGAAGGCCAGGGTGGTGGCGATCTGGAAGGCCCGCTGCCCGGGCCGCAGCCGCCGGGCCAGGGTGAGGGTGCGGGTCTCGGGTTCGTAGTGGCGCTTGGGGATGTTCGGATCGGCGCCGTCGCCGCGGACCAGCACGGTGACCCCGGCGCGTTCCTCCGCGACCCGGGCCAGCTGCCGGTCGAGGGAGCCGATGGTGAGCCCGCTCTCCTCGAACAGCCGCTCGGCCGCGAGATCCAGCTGGGCGATGTGATTGTGGTGATCGTAGAAGAAGTCGCGCACGTCCTCGTAGGGCATGGGGACGCCGGGTGCGCCGGTGGGGGTGGCGACCTTGGAGGACAAGAGATCCAACTGGTCGGTCGCGGCACGTAGTCGGCGGTGCATGGCCACAACGATTTTCGCGACCTCGGGCATGCGGGTGGCCAGGTCCTCGACCTCGGCCACCGGCGCGGCATTGCCGCCCGCGGCCTCCACCAGGATCTCGTGCAGGTCCGAGACCAGCCGCGCGTCGGAGTCCGCGGCGAAGAACTGCACATCGAGGTCGAAGGTGGAATTCAGTTTCAGCAGCACCGGAATGGTGAGCGGCCGCTGATCACGCTCGAGCTGGTTGAGGTAGCTGGGCGACAGGTCCAGGGATTTGGCCAAGGCCGCCTGGGTCATCCGCCGTTCCTCGCGCAACCGCCGTAGTCGGGCGCCCGCATACATCTTGCGCACGTGCAGGATGGTACCGATTCGGCTTCGCAAACATCGCAATTTGAGGAGACTCGCCGCAACTTCGCCGACCCTGCGTGGCACTTCGCCATGGCGGACGGCCTGCGTAGCATGCGAATTCGGTGCTACGAGCGGTTTTGTGCGCGAGTCCCCATCGTACGACCAACCCGACGCCGCCGAGGGGGAACGAGGTCCGGAATGCACGCCGAAATCAGCGGGCTCACCCCAGAATCAGGTGAACCTGGAGTTCGCCGACCAGGAACCCGAGCACCGCGCCGATGGCCACCAGCTTCCATTCGTCCTGTTTGAAGGCCGGGCGCAGCAGGCCCTCGTACTCGTCGTCGGTGAGTTGCTTCGTCTTCTCGATGACGAGGTTGCGCACATCCAGCGCCTCGATGGCGTGCTGATCGAAACCGGAGTGCGCCGCGGCCTTGACGTGATCGAGCACGAAGGTGACCGCATCGCGTTCCAGGGCGGTGTAGCTGTCGCGCGCGAGCATCATCATGAGCGGGCGGGCCGGGCCGGTCTGCAGTTCGAGGAACTCGCTGACGTGCCGGCTCAGGAGAGATGCCAATCGGTCGGCACGCTCGCCATTGAGGACGGCCTCGAGAATGCGTGCGGGAGTGAGGATCTCGGTGGCGATGAGATCGCCGTAGTCGGTGCAGACCTGCTCTCGGCGCTTGTGGAACAGGCCCTGCCACTTGACCGGTCCAATACCGACCGGACGGATCGGACGGAAGATCATCTGCAACGCCAGCCAGTCGGTGATCAATCCGGTGAAACCGCCGAAAGCAGGCATGAGCAGCGGGGAGTGGGTGAGCGCCCAGGTGATCATCTGCACGAAGCCCAGCACCGTGCCGAAGATCAGGCCCGAGCGCACGATGAAGCGCAGCTCGTTGCGGCCCACCCGGCGCACCATCTCCACCAGCAGCGACTTGTCGTCCACCAGCGCGCTGATGGCCATGCCGCGCAGATCCATCACCTGGTCGATATTGGTGCGCAGGTCGTAGACGATGTCCTCGATCAGCTGCGGCAGATCCCGTTGCGCGCGTTCGATGATGGCGCGCTGGGCGGCGTCGGGCATGTTCACCCAGAGCCGGGGCTGATGCTTCATCATCATGGCGCGGACCATGTAATCGACACCGGCGTCGAGAGGTTCGCGCAGCCGCGTGGTCAGCTCGGCGACATCGATGCGGGCGATGATGTCCTGCGGATCGATGAGCTTGCCGAACATGAGATCCACCGCGATGGTCGCCATGCGCGGCGCGGAGCGTGGAATGACGCCCTGCCAGCCCAGCCACGGTGGGATGCCCTTGAATTCGAGCGGGTACATCAGCATCTGCACGGCGACGATCTTGGTCACCCAGCCGATGAGGGCGGCGACGAGCGGGATGGAGCAGTACAGCAGCCAGTGGTCGGCGAAATCCGCGATCAACCCTTCACCCCGGTGGTTGCCATGCCCTGCTCCTCGGTGCAATTATTCGTATTCAGCCGTACGGCTATTTGTGCTGCGGCTCAGGCTAGGAGACCCGCGTGCCCACTGGCAAGACCGAGAGCTCACCGCCCACCCAGCGCGTCATCGCCATCGTGGAACTGCTGGCCGCCCAGGACGACTCGCTCACCTCCGCCGAGATCGCCGACAGCCTGGACCTGAACCGCTCCACCACCGGAGCGATCCTGGCCGCGCTCGCCGCAGGTGGCTGGGTGCGCCGGCGGCCCGATCTGCGCTATGAACTCGGCGAGCGGCTCGCCGCGGTCGGGGCGCGCGCCGCGCTGGGGCAGCGCGATCGCGCCTGGCTGGACCGGGAATTGGCGCGGCTGGCCGATCGCGTCGACTGTGGTGCGGCGCTGACCGCGCTCAGCGGCGGCCATCTGAAGTTCGTCGCCGTCACCCGCGACCGCCTCACCGTGGGAATGGAGTCCGGCGTACGGATTCCGCTGCTCGCGCCGGCCGGGGCCGCGATCATCGCCCACACCGGCGCGGCCCGCCAACGGGATTGGATCGACACCCGCGGGGCCGAGCGACGTGACGAATATCGCGCCGTCCTCGATACCCTCCGTACCGCAGGCTACTGTGCCTGGCGGCTGGAACGCGACAGCCTCCCCGGAGTCCGGGTGCTCTCCGAGGTCGCCGACCACCTCGCCGAACATCCGGGAAACACGGACCTGCAGGGCAAGGTGCTGGCGCAGCTGGCGACCTTCGGCGGCAGCGCCTACGACCAGCAGACCTTCGACAGCGACGCGACACTGCCGCTCAGTTATATGAGTGCCCCGGTTTTCGACGGCGGCGGCCACGCGGCCATGGAATTACAGATCGGCCCCCTGCGCGAGGACGTCACCCGCACCGAACGCCGCCACTACCTCACGGAATTGTCCGCGGCCGCCCGCCGCATCGGCGACGGGCTCGAGCCCGTCAGTCATCGCCCCACACCACCGCCTGCGCGGCGATGACCGCGGTGCCGTCGAATGTCACCGCCGGTGATCCGTGCAATCGATACCCCTCGTCCAGCAGTGCGCTGATCCGCTCGCAGAAGGTCGCGTCGTCGGGCCCGGTGATCAGTCGATAGCGCAGTCGCGGTTGCTCGGTCATGACGCCAGCCTAGGGACGGCGGATTCCGGAGGGGCGGGCGCTATTGCATGTCGCGGGTGGTCGCGATGAGGAATTGGATGGTGTCCTGGACCTTCTGGTCCGTCATCCGCAACGGGACCGAGCTCGTCGTGGCGATCTTGTCATCGATCGCCAGCATCCCTTCCCAGGTGCCGACCCGGGTGAGGTAGCTGTCGTCCGGGGTGCGCCAGACGTCCTCACCGAAACCGTCCAGGCGCTGGTAACGGGCGCCGATCGGGTCGGTGTGGTCCGGCTTGTGCATATTGCGGACCGTCAGCCACGCCACGTAGGGGGCGCGGCGCTGCAGGTTCAGGTAGCAGGATCCGGTGGTGTCGATCGAAGCGTCGATCGTGCCCTGGCTGAGTTCGGCCACCTGCACCTCGGGAACGCCGAGCGTGTTGTGGAAGAAGTCGATCATCCGCGTGCACAGATCCCGGTTCGAATGCGCGGAAGTCGTTGCACCGGGACTGATTTGGGTTGCCGGGGACGATCCGCATCCCGCCAGCGCCAGCACGGCCACGACCGGCAGGCACCGGACCCCCCACCGCTTTCCGATCACCTCGACCTCCTGTCCGGGCCGCAGCGTAACAGGACCGGGGGGTCCGGCCAACCGCGGTGGCGCAAGTGCGCCGGGCCGCCCATCAAGCGCCACAACAACTCTCGATGCGGAGGACGTCGACCGGGCTCGGTCAGAGCACCTTCACGATCGCGGGCACGACCTTCTGGACCAGGACGTCGGGGGAGCGGTCGGTCCAGGTCTGGAAGGACTGGACGGTGGCGGGATCGTCGACGATCACCAGCCTGGCGTGGGAGAGGCTGGAGGAGAGGAAGCCGCTGGGCAGGCCGCGCAGGCCGCCGTTGCCCGCCTGCCGGTCGGTGCGCACGACGATCACGATGTCGACGTCGGGGACCGAGACGTCGGAGGGGGACAGTGGACGTGGCGACGCCTCGCCGGGCTGGGCGCGGTAGTCGGTGCTGTAGCGAAAGCCGATGTCCACCAGGAACTTCGCCTGATCGCTGGTGTCCAGGTCGGCGGAGAGGCTGCCGTCGCCGAAGTTGAACGCGGCGACGGTCTTGTTCTGGAAGGTGGGGTGGGCGGAGCGAACCTGATCCAGCGCATCGGTGTGCACGGTGGTGGTCGCGCCGGTCGAGCCGCCGGACTCGTGGTTGGTGGCCAGGAAGGCGGTGACGCCCGAAATACCGAGCAGCACAACGATTGCCGCGATGGCCGGAGCGAGCCGGCGCCGTCGGCGCGGCTCGGGGACGACCGGTGCGGCGGACGGCATCCGGCCCTGCAGTGCCAGCGCCGCGTCATGGGTGAAGTCGTGGCAGGTGGCGTAGCGGTGGTCCGGATCCTTGGCCAGCACCTTGGCGATGACCGCGTCCAGCGCCGGCGGCAGGTCCGGGCGCAGCGGGCTCAGCGCGGGCGGCGGCTCCTGGAGGTGACCCAGGGTGGCCTGGGCCAGGGAGGTCACCGGGAACGGGGTGCGGCCGGTGAGCAGCTTCACGAACGCGCAGCCCAGGCTGTAGATGTCGCCGCGATGGTCGAGCGGCCCGGCGACCAGGCGTTCGGGCGGCGCGTAGGCCAGCGTCGCCATCAGGCTGTCGGTGGCGGTGAGCTCGCGGCCGTCGGTAATCGATTTGGCCACACCGAAATCGGTGAGCAGCACCCGCTCCTCGCCGCCGGGCTCGTCGTCCGGCTCACCCGGCGAGAGCAGGAAGTTCGCGGGTTTCACATCCCGGTGCAGCAGCCCGCGCCGGTGCGCGTGGTCGAGGGCCTTGCCGACCTCGGTGATGATGCGCAGCGCCCGCTGCGGCGTCATGCCGGCGGGGTTCTTCTTCAATTCCACGGCGGCGTCGGTGCCGGGCACGTACTGCATGGCGATCCACAGCCGGCCGTCCTCCTCGCCGCGCGCGTAGACCGTGACGATGTTCGGATGATCCAGTTCCGCCGCGAGATTCGCCTCGCGCTCGAACCGCGCCCGGTAGTGCTCGTCGTGGGACAGATCGGCGCTGAGCACCTTCAGCGCGTCGAGCCGCCGCGGGAACATCGGATCCTGCACCAGATACACGGTGCCCATGCCGCCACTGCCGAGCACTCGGATCACCCGGTGGCCGCCCACGATCGTGCCGGGCCGCAACGGCATGGACATCCTCCTCAGCACTGCCGGGATCCCGACCTTACGAATGTAGCAACGATCGTCACACCCGGCCCGGCATCAGATGTGCCCGTAGGCCAGTAGCTCGTACTGTGCCGAAAGTCGTTGGCGCAGATCCTGGGACTGGTCGGCGAACACCTCGGCGACAAAGTGGTCGTAGGGCAGATAGCACATGAATTTCGCTCCGGCGGTGTCCTTCTCGTCCTTCAGCTGCAGGCACCGGGCGGTCGCCAGGCCGGGCGGTGGGTCGATGGGTTTGTACCGGTCGCTCAGCTCGTCCACGAAGGCGCCGGTGAGCCGTTGTGCGCCCGCCGCGTCCCGGGCCCGGTAGACGCCGGAGAGCGCGTGCGCCACCAGGTCCACCCCGGCCTCGTCGAAGGCGCGCCGGGTGGCCACCGGCCGGTCGTCGAGGGTCAGGGCGGCATGGGGACCGTACAGTCCCTCGGTCGCCCAGATCTGGCCCTTGCCCGGCGGCAGGGTGCGGCCGAGCAGATCCTCGGGATCGGCGGCCAGCCCGGCGAGCTGATCCAGCGGGGTGGGCCGGTAGTCCCGCATGGCCTCGATCGTCTTGTCCAGCACGAGTTTCGCCGTGTCCAGCAGAGCCCCCGGACCGTCGGGCACCGTGAGGTCGTCCTCGATGTAGAGCCAGTAGAGGTAGTCGTCCCGCGCGTAGGTGGCCTTCACCCATTCGAGCGAGGTCAGCGCCGCCTTGGCGGTGGGGTACCCGGGAATCTGCAGCGGCCCCTTGTCCGGATTATCCGGACTGGCCAGTCCGACAAGGAAATTCCCGGCCGCCGCGGCCTGCTCGGACTTCGCGAACCGCAGCACCGTGATGTCCACGTTCAGCCCGAGCGTGGTGTCGGACCGATGCCGCCCGCCCGACTCCCAGCCCGAGATCAGGCCCGGCGCTTCGTCATTGAAGTTGTCGATGCTGATCGGCGGGTAGTCCGCCGTGATCGCGTGCGCGGAATTGTTGAACACCAGGCGGTTGTCGATATCCAGGGCCAGCGGCACGTGCTCGGCCATCCGGATCGACTCCTGCAGCAGATCGCCCACCGTGATGTCGGGCTCCTGGCTGGTGATCGCGCGCGGTACGACCGGGTAGTTGCCCGGATCCAGTTGGGAGGTATCGACGATCGCGGCCCTCGAAGCGGGTGTCGCGGGATCGCGATGGTCCGAGCCGCACGAGGCCGCGAGGACGGCCACCAATGCCAGCAGGACCAGGCGGCCGGGCAGGGTACTGGTGCGCGCGGTGGTCATGACTGTCCGCTCTTGGCCAGCATCGAATACTGCGCCGCCACCCGTTGCGGGAACGAGGCCGGTGCACCGCCGCTGAACCGCGCCTCCGCCCCGATCACCGCGACATACCGGCCGTACACGACCGCGCAGATGTAGGTGTACTGGCGAATCGGCTCGGGTTCATCGAGCTGGATGCAGTGCGCGTCGGTGATGCCGGGTGGATTGGGGAATTCGTCGTCGTCGCGGCCCAGGGTGGTCAGCGCGGCCTGTAAACCGAAGGCGGCCGCCAGGTCCCGGGTGCGGTAGACGGTCGCGGCATTGCGGGCGACCAGATCCACCCCGGCCGCAGCGAATGCCTTGCGGGCGGCGGCGCCGTCGCGTTCGTAGTGCAGGGCGCCCGCCGGGGTGTAGACACCGCCGTAATTCCACCCGAACTGGTCGGCGTCGGAGGTGTCGTACTTGTTCGGCAGCGTCGATCCCAGGATGTTGTCGGGGTTGATCGGCAGATCGGGGAGGTCCTCCAGCGGCGTCGGCGTCAGATCGGCCATCCGGGCGAGCTGGGCCTGCACCATGGCCCGCAATCGCACCCCCAGCGCGGCCGGATCGGCCTGCGGGATCACGGCGTGGCCAACGATCGCGTACACGCCGTGCACCGCGAAGACCTGGCCCTTGGCATCGGTGATCGACGACGCCCGCGCGTCCACGCCGTCGATCGGAATCGGGTGCAGCCCAGGGGCGGCCAGCGCATCGGCGAACCCGTCGATCGCGGCCCGGGCGGCCGGCTCGGTCGGAAACCGCATGACCGCCAGCGTGATGTGCTTGCGCGCCCGGACACTGTTGTTGTTTCGCCAGATGTACGCGCCCGCGATCATGCGATTGTTCTGGGCGACCACCTGCCAGGCCTTGGGGAAGGGCCCTGCGGTGTCGTCGAAGTTCGCGTCGGAGGTGTCCAGCACCCGGGCCCCGCCCAGATACGTGACGTCGGGATCGATTTCGTCCGGACCGACCAGATAGGTCATCATGCGGCGCGACTCGATCTGGTACGCGTCGGTGGCGACCGAGTACGTCGGGGCGTACTCGATCGGGGCCGAAGGATACGGTCCGACAACGAGTTTCGAGAGGTCGGCCGGTGTCATGCCGGGGATCGGGCGACCCGGAACCGTCGACGACGCCACCGCGACGCCGAACGCCAGGACGGCGGTCACCACCGTCACGATCGCCAGAACCATTCGCGGCCTGCGGAATTCGCGGATTCGCCTCACGCCGTCACCTGCTCGTCACCAGCACGTACTCGGCCGAGGTCTTCTGATACAGCTCCGGCACGTTCATGGCGCCGACCTGCACGGTGTACCGGTCCACGTGGAAGTTGCACTGGTTGGCGACCACATTTCCGTGGTCCAGCACCGCGAAACAGCCGATGTCGCCGGGGAAACTCGGCGGCGGGGCGATGCTCCGGCGATCGCCGGAGGTGTCCGTGGACGGATTCCACCGGTCCCACAGCGCGCGGGCCGCCGTCCCGGTCCGGCTGTGGAACACCAGCGCGTCGCCGTAGCCGACCAGGTCGATGTCGCCGACCGTCAGGAAATCGAGGTCGTTGTCGGTCAGGCTCTGCAGCGCGCCGCGGCCCGTGTACACCCCGTCCGGATCCGGCCGCATGGGCTCTTCGGGATTCGTCGGCAGGGTGCGGCCGAGAACGCCGTCGGGATCGAGCGGCAGGTGCTCGAACCGGTCAGTGGGTGTGGGCTGGAACCGGTCCAGCAGCGGCAGTTCCACATCCAGCATCCGTTCGGTGCGGGCGGTCAGGTCGGACAGATCCGGTGCGGCGGCCAGCTCGTCGACCACCTTGATGAACACCACGTAGCGGTCGTGCACGGTCCAGGAGCCGATCGAGGCCACGTTCGGCCGCCAATGCGCCTTGCTGTCAGGGTATTTCGGCAGGGTGACGGCCTGGTTGTCGACGTTGTAGGTGAAATCGTCGTGCTCGAGCGCGGGGCCGACGGCCGCGGCGCGCCCGGCGTCCGGCAGCTCCAGCACCGCGATGCTCAGCCTGCGGTGCTTGTCGTCGGAATCGGATCCGGTGCACCAGGTATCGACCCAGCCGCCGCGCAGATCGTGGGCGACCTCGTCGAAGGTGTCGTTGATGAGGATGTCGCCCAGGCCCTTGTGATTGGTGACGATGTGCGGGCGGACGTCGTTGGAGCACTCGTAGGCGTAGTCCCGGTCGGCCTCGAACGGCAGCGCCACGTAGTCCGACAGCCGCTGTGATTCGCGGACGCGGGATTGCTTGTCGGTCTTGGCATTTCCCACCACGCGCGGCGTGACCTGATAGTTGCCGACCTCGAGGCTGGCCGGATCGGTCTGCTGCCGCACCGGTTGCCCGGAAACGCTGGTGGCACAGCCGGTCGCCGCGGCGAGCACGACCGCGACACCGCACAGCAGCGGCGCGCGCGACGCGAACGATCTCACCGTCCCCTCCTCGCGCCGGATGTTACCGGCGCGCAAGCCTTCTCGCGCGGCTTTGGCGGCCGGCGGTGTGGTCTCGGACACGATCGCGCCGCAATCCGGGCACCGGGATGTCTCGGCGCGCGCCCGCGCCTCGGCGGGCCGCGGGGGCGCAATCCTTAGCATGACGGCGAATTCCGTGGTCGGAGCGTCGCAACCCTCACCGACAGGGATGTATCGCGGTGATTAACACAAATTCGCAACCGGAAGGTCGGTCCTGTGAAGATTGCACCGAACGGGACTTCGATGCCCGATCCGTATCCCCGGGCAGGTACCTTCTACCCATGTTCTCCAAAGTCCTGGTCGCCAACCGCGGCGAGATCGCCATTCGCGCCTTCCGCGCGGCCTACGAACTCGGCATCGGTACCGTCGCGGTTTTTCCGTACGAGGACCGCAACTCCGTGCACCGGCTCAAGGCCGACGAGGCCTACCAGATCGGTGAGCCGGGCCACCCCGTGCGGGCGTACTTGTCGATCGAGGAGATCATCAAGGCCGCCAAGAGCGCCGGTGCCGACGCCATCTACCCGGGCTACGGCTTCCTGTCGGAGAACCCGGACCTGGCCGCCGCCTGCGCCCGCGAGGGCATCACCTTCATCGGCCCGTCCGCGCAGGTCCTCGAACTGACCGGTAACAAGGCGCGCGCCATCGCCGCCGCCAAGGCCGCCGGACTGCCGGTGCTGCGCTCGAGCGAACCGTCAGCCGATGTGGATGTGCTCATGACCGCCGCGGAGTCCATGGAGTTCCCGCTGTTCGTCAAGGCCGTGGCCGGCGGTGGCGGGCGCGGCATGCGGCGGGTCACCGATCCGGCCCAGCTGCGCGAATCCATCGAGGCCGCCGCGCGCGAGGCCGAATCCGCCTTCGGCGACGCGACCGTGTTCCTCGAGCAGGCGGTGGTCAACCCCCGCCACATCGAGGTGCAGATCCTGGCCGACCAGCAGGGCAATGTCATCCACCTCTTCGAGCGCGACTGCTCGCTGCAGCGCCGCCACCAGAAGGTGATCGAGCTCGCCCCGGCCCCGAATCTGGATCCCGAACTCCGCGACCGCATTTGCGCCGACGCGGTGGCCTTCGCCCGCCAGATCGGTTACTCCTGCGCGGGCACCGTGGAATTCCTGCTCGACGAGCGCGGGAATCACGTGTTCATCGAGATGAACCCGCGAATCCAGGTGGAGCACACGGTGACCGAGGAGATCACCGATGTCGACCTGGTGCAGTCGCAGCTGCGTATCGCCGCCGGGGAGACCCTGGCGGATCTGGGCCTGAGCCAGGACGGCATCCAGATCCGGGGCGCGGCGCTGCAGTGCCGCATCACCACCGAGGACCCGGCCAACGGCTTCCGGCCCGACACCGGCCGCATCACCGGCTACCGCTCGCCCGGCGGCGCGGGCGTCCGCCTGGACGGCGGCGCGAATGTCGGCGCGGAGGTCGGGGCCTACTTCGACTCCATGCTGGTCAAGCTCACCTGCCGCGGACGCGATTTCGCCACCGCGGTGGCGCGGGCCCGGCGCGCGGTCGCCGAATTCCGCATCCGCGGCGTGACGACCAACATCCCGTTCCTGCTCGCGGTGCTGGACGATCCGGACTTCCGCGCGGGCCGGGTGACCACCTCGTTCATCGACGAGCGGCCGCAGCTGCTCACCCTCAAGAGCTCGGCCGACCGCGGCACCAAGATCCTGCAGTACCTGGCCGACGTCACCGTGAACAAGCCGCACGGCTCGCGGCCGACCAAGGTGTACCCGCACGACAAGCTGCCCGCCCTCGACATGACCGTGCCGCCCCCGCCCGGCACCCGGCAGCGGCTGCTCGAGCTGGGGCCGGAGGGCTTCGCACAGTGGCTGCGCAACCGCGAGGGGGTGGCCGTCACCGACACCACCTTCCGCGACGCGCACCAGTCGCTGCTGGCGACCCGGGTCCGCACCAACGGCCTGCTCGATGTGGCCGGGCACGTGGCGCGCATGACGCCCGAGCTGCTGTCCATCGAATGCTGGGGCGGCGCAACCTACGACGTGGCGCTGCGCTTCCTCTACGAGGACCCGTGGGAGCGGCTCGCGGCGTTGCGCGAGGCGGTGCCGAACATCAACCTGCAGATGCTGCTGCGCGGCCGCAACACCGTCGGCTACACGCCGTACCCCGAAAAGGTCACGCGCGCTTTCGTTTCCGAGGCCACCGCCACCGGCATCGACATCTTCCGCATCTTCGACGCGCTCAACAATGTCGACCAGATGCGCCCGGCCATCGACGCCGTCCGCGAAACCGGCACGGCCCTGGCCGAAGTCGCGCTCAGCTACACCGGTGACCTGTCGAACCCGAGCGAGGACCTCTACACCCTCGACTACTACCTCAAGCTCGCCGAGCAGATCGTCGAGGCCGGGGCGCACGTCATCGGCATCAAGGACATGGCCGGACTGCTGCGCGCGCCCGCCGCGCACACCCTGGTCACCGCGCTGCGCCGGGAGTTCGACCTGCCCGTGCACGTGCACACCCACGACACCCCGGGCGGCCAGCTGGCCACCTACCTGGCGGCCTGGCAGGCCGGTGCGGACGCCGTCGACGGCGCGTCGGCGCCCATGGCGGGCACCACGTCTCAGCCCGCGCTCTCGGCCATCGTTGCGGCAGCGGCGAATTCGCCCCACGACACCGGGCTGAACCTGCAGAACGTGTGCGACCTGGAGCCGTACTGGGAGGCGCTGCGAAAGGTGTACGCGCCCTTCGAATCCGGGCTGCCGGGGCCGACCGGCCGCGTCTACCACCACGAGATTCCCGGCGGCCAGCTGTCGAACCTGCGCCAGCAGGCCATCGCGCTCGGCCTGGGCGACCAGTTCGAGCAGGTCGAGGCCAAATACGCCGCGGCCGACCGGATGCTGGGCCGGCTGGTCAAGGTCACCCCGTCCTCCAAGGTGGTCGGCGATCTGGCGCTGGCACTGGTCGGCACCGGCGTCGACGTCGAGGACTTCGCCGCCGACCCGGGCCGCTACGACATCCCGGACTCGGTCATCGGCTTCCTGCGCGGCGAACTCGGCACCCCGGCCGGCGGCTGGCCCGAGCCCTTCCGCAGCCGCGCCCTCGCCGGCCGCGGCCCCGCCAAGCCGGAAACCCAGCTGACCGCGGCCGACGAGGCCGGGCTGAACGGGACCTCGGCCGAGCGCCGGGCCACCCTCAACCGCCTGCTGTTCCCCGGCCCCACCGCCGAATTCGTCGCCCACCGCGAGAAGTTCGGCGACACCACCGGGCTGTCGGCCAACCAGTTCTTCTACGGCCTGCGCCACGACGAAGAACACCACGTCCAGCTCGACAAGGGCGTCACCCTGCTCATCGGCCTGGAGGCCATCTCCGAACCCGACGAGCGCGGCATGCGCACGGTCATGTGCATCCTCAACGGGCAGCTGCGCCCCATCACGGTGCGCGACCGCTCCATCGCCAGCGAGATCCCCGCCGCCGAGAAGGCCGACAAGACCAATGCCGGCCACATCGCGGCACCCTTCGCCGGCGTGGTGACCCTGGCCGTCTCCGAAGGCGATTCGGTCGCGGCGGGCGACACCATCGGCACCATCGAGGCAATGAAGATGGAGGCCGCCATCACCGCCCCGCGCGCCGGCGTGGTCCGCCGTGTGGCCATCGCCAAGGTGCAGCAGGTGGAGGGCGGCGACCTGCTCGTCGACGTGAGCCTCACCGAGGCCGCCGCCGAATGACCCGCATCGTGGCGGGTACCGCCGGGGGCCGACGCCTGCGCGTCCCCCCGGCGGGCACCCGCCCCACCTCCGACCGGGTGCGCGAGGCGCTGTTCAGCCTCCTGCACGCCCGCATGGATTTCGACGGCCTACATGTCCTCGACCTCTACGCGGGCTCGGGGGCGCTGGCCCTGGAGGCGCTGTCCCGCGGCGCCTCGCACGCGCTGCTCATCGAAGCGGACCGCAAGGCCGCCGCCATCATTCGCGGCAATATCGGCGACCTCGGGCTACCGGGCGCGGAGCTGCGCCAGAACTCGGTCATCAGCGTTCTGTCGGGCGCGCCGCCGGAACGCTACGACCTGGTCTTCTCCGACCCGCCCTACGACCTCGACGTCGCCGACGTGCAGGCCGACCTGCGCGCCCTCGCCGCCAACGGCTGGCTCCACGACGACGCCCTCATCGTCGTCGAACGCTCCACCCGCTCGCCCGAGGTGTCCTGGCCCGACGGCTACGCACCGCTGAAGTCCCGCACCTACGGCGAAACCCGCATCGATCTGGCCGAATTCGAGGGCTGACACCCGACGGATTTCCCGGCTCCCGCCGGTCTGAATACCGACAGGAACAGACCGGAGTAGGGAGTACGTGATGTCGGATTCGATACGGACCGCCGTGGTCACCGGTGCGAGCCGGGGATTCGGGCGGGCGATCGCCGCCTCGCTCGTCGCGTCGGGCGCGCGGGTGATCGGCGTGGCGCGGGACGAGCAGGCACTACAGGACGTCCGTGCGGAGCTCGGGGACCGATTCGTGCCGGTGGCGGCCGACGCGACCGAGGAAGCCGTGGCGCAGAAGGTGATTCGCGGGTACCGGCCGGATTTGCTGGTGCTCAATGCCGGGGCCACTCCGCCCCTGGCCCCCGTGCACGAGCAGACCTGGGAGACCTTCAGCCGCAACTGGGAGACCGATACCAAGCAGGCGTTCGTCTGGATCGGGGCCGCCCTGCGGGAGCCGCTGCCCCCGGGGAGTGCGGTGATCGCCATGTCGAGCGGGGCCGCGCTGGCCGGGTCGCCGCTCAGCGGCGGATACGCGGGAGCCAAGTCCGCCATCCGATTCATCCGGACGTATGCCGCCGAGGAATCGGACCGCGCGGGGCTCGGTATCCGGTTCGTGGCGCTGCTGCCCCGGCTGACACCGGCCACCGAGCTCGGCCGGAAAGGGGTCGCGGGGTATGCCGCCCGGCAGGGCATCGACGTGGAAACCTATCTCGCCGGGATGGCGCCGGTGCTCACACCCGAACAGGTCGGCAAGGCGGTGGTCGAACTCGCCGGTGATCCCGGCAGCGCGGCGGAATACTTGGTGAGCGGCGCCGGGCTGAAGCAGATCGGCTGAGGGGTCGCGACCATGACGACCAGCGCACCTCCGGGAGTAGCGGCCATGCCCTCCGACACCGAACGGCCCGCGGTCACCGCACCGCCCACCGAGCGCGAATTCACCGCTCTCACACAGCGATTCCGGCCGGAGCTGCTCGCGCACTGCTATCGCATGCTGGGGTCGGTGCACGATGCCGAGGACCTGGTGCAGGAGACCTACCTGCGGGCCTGGCGGGGGTTCGGCGGGTTCGAAGGCCGGTCGTCGCTGCGGCACTGGCTGTACAAGATCGCCACCATGGCCTGCCTGACCGCGCTGGAGGGGCGCTCGCGCCGGCCACTGCCGTCGGGGCTGGGTGCGCCGGAGGACGATCACCGGGTGGCGATGGCGGCCCGGGAGCCCGAGGTGGCGTGGTTGCAGCCCGCGCCGGACTCGTTGTTCGGGTTCGACGATCCGGCCGCCATCGTGGCCGGGCGGACCGGGGTGCGGCTGGCCTTCATTGCGGCACTGCAACTGCTGCCCGCCCGGCAGCGCGCGGTGCTGACGCTGCGCGACGTGCTGGCCTTCCGGACCGCGGAGGTCGCCGCCATGCTGGACACCACGCCGACCGCCGTGGACAGTGCGCTGCGGCGGGCGCGGAGCCGATTGGCGCAGGCCGGGCCGGTGGAGGCGGACCTGGCCGAGCCGGACGAACTCGCGCAGCGGCGGCTGCTCGACGGCTATGTCGACGCGTTCACCCGCGCCGACCATGCCGCGCTGCTCCAACTCCTGCGTGCCGACGTGGAGATGGAAATGCCGCCCACGCCAACGTGGTTCACCGGACGCGAGGCGGTCCTCGGATTCCTGCGCAGCCGTATCCTGCGGCCGGGCCTGTGGCGTTTCACGCCGACCCGCGCGAATGGCCAGCCCGCCTTCATCGTTCACAAACGCGTCGACGACCACCACTACGCGGCCTACGGGATTCACGTCCTGACGCTGATCGGGGCCAGGATCGGGCGCATCACCGCGTTCAACGACCCGGCCCTGGTCAGCACCTTCGGCGCGGAGGCCGCGCTCGAACTCTGAGGCCCGGCCCGTCGCGAGATCGGAAGCGGGAGCGGCGGATACGGCGATGCCCGCCGTGTGCGACACGGCGGGCATCGTCAGGAATGTCCGAGAACGTCAGTTCTGGAACAGGTCCCGCAGCGATTCGGGAGCCTTGTACTGGCAGGTGTTGGCCAGGCAGCCCAGGTCCCACATCTGCTCGATGGCCGACAGCACCGAGTAGTGGTCGGCGAGGTCGGTGGACGTCTTGTGGTGGGGCTGGGGCTTGCCCTTCTCGCCCTGCTCCTTGTGCACCTTGTCGGAGTTGATCACCAGCAGCGGGGCGTCGCCGCCACCGAGTACGGTGCCATTGGCGCCGACCGGGCTGCCCGGGCCGCCGGAGAAGCCGGAGTAGTCGTTCTCGTCCCAGGCGATCACGATGCTGGAGCGGGTCTTCTTCCAGACGTCCGAGTTCGTGATCTTGGTGACGGTGTCCTTCAGATAGTCGTCACCCAGGTGGATCGGGCCGTGCGCCACACCGGAAGCCGGCTCCTCACAGGTCGGCTTGTTGATCAGCGTCGCGGCCGCGTGGGAGAGGCCGTGCATGTCCGAGCACTGGTCGGGGCTGATCCAGGTGAAGGCCGGCACGTTGCCGCTCTTCAAGTCGGCGTCGAAGTTGTTCTCGAACGGCACGACCTTCTGCATGCGGGCGTTGCCGGGGGAGTTGACGTCCGAGAAGTACATGAACGGGTTGTGCTTCTGGGCGTACAGCTTGACCGCGGTGCCGTTGACGTCGCCCGGCGCGAACTCGCCCTGGAAGCCGGCCTGCGGCATACCGCCCATGTAGGCCTTCCAGGACTTGCCCTTGCCCTCGAGCTCGTCGACCAGGTTCTTGCCGGCGAACATGTGCGGCTTGGCGGTCGCGCTGGCGATCTGAGCCGGGGTCAGCGCGGCGCCGGAGGTGCCGTCACCGGAGTTCGGGACGAATTCCTCGGGGGCGCAGGTGGAGTCGGCGCCGGCCTTGCAGTCGTCCCAGATACCCTGGAAGTCGCCCGAGAACATGGAGAGGTAGTTCGGCAGACTCGGGTGGGTCACACCGTGGAAACCGGTGGACACGCCGTTGTCGTTGGCCAGCTGGTTGATGAAGGGCGCGTCGGCGGTGTTGCCGAGGATGTCATCGTCCCCCTGGTTCTCCATCATGATGTAGAAGATGTGTTCCGGCGCCGCCCCTTGGCCGTTCCCCGGATCGGCCGACGCGGACGCGCCCACCAGGCCGCTGAACGCGCTCACCGTCGCAGCCACGGTGACTGCGATCTTCCGACCCAACGATGCCCTTGCCATATGTGTGTACTTCCTTCATCGAGCGAGATTGCCGATGCAGCTTCGCAATTGGGTCAGGAAACGATCAACGCGAGAAAACCGAACAGTACGCAAACGGGGAGCAAGCAGTTGCTAGGTTGTGGAACCATAGCTGACCAGGCATAACTACGCAGCACCGGCCGGACCGGGCCGCGGCAGCCTCGCCGACATGCGGTAGCGTTCGACCATGGCTGGAGCACTGTGCCCCGGGTCGTTCGACCCCGTGACCAATGGACATCTCGACGTGATCGCCCGCGCCGCCGGGCAATTCGACGAGGTCGTCGTGACCGTCGTGGTGAACCCCAACAAACAGGGCATGTTCACCGTCGAGGAGCGGATGGACCTGATCCGCGAGGTTACCGCCCACCTGCCCAATGTGCGGGTGGAATCCTGGCGCGGCCTGCTGGTCGACTTCGCCAAACAGCAGGGCATCACCGCCATCGTCAAGGGCCTGCGCGATGCCACCGACTTCGGCTACGAGCTCCAGATGGCCCAGATGAACCGCAAGCTCACCGGTGTCGACACCTACTTCATCGCCACCAACCCGGCCTACGGCTTCGTCTCCAGCTCCCTGGTCAAGGAGGTCGCCGCCTACGGCGGTGACGTCGCCGACCTGCTCCCGCCGATCGTCCACAAGCGCCTGCTCGCCCGCATCGCCGAACGCCGGGCCTGATCGCCACCGCAGGGGCGCAACCCCTTCCGCCCCTGCGGAATCCGGCCCGGTTCAGAGTGCGCGGATCGCGGTATCACAGTGCGCGGACCGTCAGGCTGCGCGGTTCGGGCGCCGGAGCCGGCTCGATCCGGCCCTCCGGGCGGCGTCGGCGGGTGGCCAGGGCGGACCGCAGGTGCTGGGCCGGCCGCCCCCTGACCAGGTCGTCCCAGGTCCAGCGGACCACGTCGAAACCGAGGGCGCGCAGATAGGTTTCGCGGGTCCGCTCGCGCTGCACGGCGGCCGCGAGGTCCTGACCCGGCCGCAACAGCCGGCCGTATTCGGTGGGGCCGTCGAATTCGCAAAGGACACCGGCGGATTCGTAATAGAAGTCGACCCGGCCGACGAACCGGCCGTCCGGAGTCAGCACATTGCCCTGCGATCGGGGCAGCGGCAGCGCGTGCTGCTGGATCATGGTGCGGCTGAGGGACTCGCCGATGCTCTGACTGCGGCCGTCGAGCATCGCTATCACCTGCTTCGCCTGCCCGATCCCGTAGCGGCCCTTGGCCCGGGCGAGCTCGTCGCCCAGTTCGGCCGCTCCCAGCCCGAACATGCCCGCCAGCGCGTCGCCCGCCACGACGGCCGCGTCGAACGGCAGGGTCAGGGCCAGATCCACCACCGTCCGCGCCGGGGTGGTGACCAGCAGCCCGTCGAGCTGCGCCGCCGAATCCACCGGCGAACCATGGACTTTCGTGCAGGGCCTGGTCCGGCCGCCGCCGCGGCGGTTGCGGGTGACGCACACGCGGTCCAGGGGAGTGCGCCAGAGCGTGGTGCCGTAGAGCACGGCCGCCGACTGGTGACTCACCACGGTGCCCGCCGCCATGTCCGGCAGCACAGCCCGGATCAATTGCCGATGCTGTTCCCGCCGGCCCAGGGCCGGCGCGAGCCCGTGATCCCCAGGTCTGCGCTGTTGCCCGAGGCTCCGCCGCTGCCTGTGCCCCCGCTGCTGCCCGAGGCTCCGCTGTGCGCCGCACCCCTCGAGCAGCGCCTGCCGGGATCCGCCTGTCCCGCACCGCCGTCCGCCACTCCCGGCCGTCCCCTCGGCGCTGGTGGCGATCGTCTCGGCCGTAGCGCCCATCGCCGCGGCGGCAGCCGGGGTCCGGGTTGTCACTCGCCCTCCCGGCGGGGCGGCCGCGGGCGCCGGTGCCGCACGCACGACCCGCAGACCCGCCCCGTCGGCCGCTGTGGTCGCGGCCCGGCCGTATCCCGCCGTCCCCCAAGGCATCCGCGCCAACGGTCCATGTCGGAACCCCTTTCGTCGTCGATGCTGTCTTGGACGCGGACAGGCCGAAAAGGGTTCCCGCACACGCGGAGAACACGGAGTGGGTGGGGCTCAGAACACCCAGAGCCGCAGGGTGAGGAAGCGCATGGTGCCGACCGCGGCGGTGATACCCAGCACCGCAATGGCTTCGGCGAGGCCGCCGATGCCCGGCTCGGTGACCTCGAGAATGGCCAGCCCACCCGAGGTGATGGCCAGTCCGGCCAGCGCGAGCGCGCCGCCCTCCAATTGCGCTGTGTACCAGCGCACGCGGTCGGCCGCCTGGAAGGTGAGCCGCCGGTGCATCTCGTTGGCCAGCGCGGTGCTCACGATGGAGCCGGCCAGATTGGCCAGCTGCGGGCCGCCGCCGTAGAGCGCGAGGAACAGCAGGATGTAGCCGACATTGCTGAGGCCGCCCACCAGGGCGAAGCGAATCAACTGCGCGAAGACCGCGTCGCCGCGGAGCCATACCCCGAGCCGGCCCAGCCAGCGCGAGCCCGTCGCGTGCAGGGCCTCGGTGCCGTGTGCGAGGGCCTCGGTGCCGTAGGCCAGGGCCTCGGTGCCGTAGGTATAGGTGTTCACCAGCCCGGTCACGGGCATCGTCGCCCGTTCCGGAATCTCGTGGACAGCCATCGTCTTCCCCATCCGAACACATGGGTGTCGGCCGGGCGGTCCGGAGTTCTTCCGGGCCACTGCCATTGGCCGACACGTTCTCGCCCTTCCACGGTAACACCAAGTGGAGTGGATTCCTCCACTTGTTTTTGTGGTCTGTGAAACAGACCATGTTCCGGAAAACCGGCGACACGCCGCGTCGGACCTTGTTGACAGCGCTGAGATTGGCAGACTGGCGGAAGCGGAGAGTCTCGCCGTGAGTCCTGGCAGGAGAGTGGGGTAGCACATGTACCGGGTATTCGAAGCGCTCGACGAACTGGTGGCCATCATCGAAGAGGCCCGTGGCATCCCGCCGACCCGTAATTGCATCGTGCCGCGCGGTGAGGTGCTGGAACTTCTGGATGATGTCCGCGAGGCGCTGCCCGGCGAACTCGACGACGCCCAGGACGTGCTCGATCACCGCGACAAGATCGTCACCGACGCCCGCACCGGCGCCGAGACCACGGTCAAGACCGCCAATGAGCAAGCGCACCACACGGTTACCTCCGCGCGTGACGAGGCCGACCGCATCCTCGCCGACGCCAAGGCGCACGCCGATCGCATGGTCGCCGAGGCCCGCGCCCACGCCGAGCACCTGGTCGGCTCGGCGGAGGAGGAGGCCGAGCGCACCGTCGCCGACGGCCAGAAGGAATACGACACCCTCACCGGCCGGGCCCGCGCCGAGGCCGACCGCCTGGCCGTCGCCGGACAGGCCTCCTACGACCGCTCGGTCGCCGAGGGCAAGGCCGAGCAGGACCGCCTGGTCTCGCAGACCGAGGTGGTCCGCGCCGCCCATGCCGAATCCGCCCGGCTCATCGACGGCGCCCAGGCCGACTCCGACCGCCTCCGCCAGGAATGCGACGACTACGTCGACGGCAAGCTCGCCGACTTCGAGGAAACCCTGCACAACACGCTGCGCATCCTCGGCCGCGGCCGCCACCAGGTCCGCCCCGGCTCCAGCGTCCCGGACTACGCCTCGGAATTCCGCCGCTGATCGCCGATCGTTTCGCCCCGCTTGCCTCATTTGGGCTGCAAGCGGGGCTTTCGGTATTGTTGGGTGGTTGCCCATTCCACACCTAAGGTGAGTGAGTTCGTAGATGCCTGCCGATTCCGGTAAAGCTTCGCGTCATCGTCATCAGATGACCGACGCGGGCTTCGCGCTGGACGTACGCAGTCTCGGACGCGCGCCGGGGTCGATGAAGGAACGGCATCGGAGTTTCACCACCGACGCGCGGATCGGGCTCGACCTGGTCGCCATCCCCGCCGGTGCGCAGATCGAGATGGATCTGACGCTGCAGTCGGTCTCCGAGGGCGTGCTCGTCATGGGCACGGTGACCGCTCCCATCGAGGGTGAGTGCTCGCGCTGCCTCGAATCCTTCACCGACGAGATCGAGTTGCAGCTCACCGAGCTGTTCGCCTACCCGGACAGCGCCACCGAGCAGACCACCGAGGAAGACGAGATCCACCGTCTCGTCGACGACATGATCGACCTCGAGCCGGTCGTCGTCGACGCCGTCGGGCTGGAGCTGCCGTTGCAGCCGCTGTGTGAGCCGGACTGCGCCGGATTGTGCCCGGAATGCGGCGTCAAGATGGCGATTGCGGGTTCCGGCCACGGTCATGAGATACTTGACCCTCGCTGGGCCGGGCTCGCGAATTTCAGTGCTGAGTCCCCCGACGCAGAGTCTGTGTCGGACCCATCAACCGATTCCACCCTTGCGGGACACAACCGTGCCGCAAGTAAGAAGACAGAGGAGAGCTAGTCGTGGCCGTTCCGAAGCGCCGGATGTCCCGTGCCAACACCCACGCGCGTCGCAGCCAGTGGAAGGCCGCCGCGCCGACCCTGATCACCTGCCCGAACCGCGCCTGCGGCCAGAAGACCCTGCCGCACATCGCGTGCCCGAGCTGCGGCACCTACAAGGGCCGTCAGGTCACCTCCGCGATCTGATTCGCGTTCAGCGACCGTGACCGCCAGCAAGGATGCGGCGGATATTCCCGCCGTAGGTGATGCAGCCGACCATGCCAGTCTGCTCGAGGCACTCGGCGTGGACGTACAACCGGAGCTTTTGCGCCTAGCGCTGACGCACCGGTCGTACGCCTACGAGAACGGTGGCTTGCCGACCAACGAGCGCCTGGAATTTCTGGGCGATTCGGTGCTCGGCCTGAGCATTACCGAGCGCCTCTATCTGGAGCACCCGGACAAGTCCGAGGGCGAGCTGGCGAAGCTGCGCGCGAGCGTGGTGAACATGCACGCGCTGGCCGAGGTGGCCCGCTGTCTCGGTGAGGGCGGTCTCGGCCGCCATCTCCTGCTCGGTAAGGGCGAGGAGCTCACCGGTGGCCGCGACAAGCCGAGCATCCTGGCCGACGGCATGGAGTCGCTGCTGGGTGCGGTGCACCTGCAGCACGGCATCGATGTGGCACGCACCGTCGTACTGCGGCTGTTCGCCGAACTGCTCGAGCGCGGTCCCCGCATGGGGGCCGGGCTCGACTGGAAGACCAGCCTGCAGGAGCTGACCGCCGAGCGCGGCATCGGCGTGCCCAGTTACGAGATCACCTCCACCGGGCCCGATCACGACAAGGAGTTCACCGCCACGGCGGTGATCGGTGGTCAGGGTTACGGCCAGGGGGTGGGCCGCTCCAAGAAGGAAGCGGAACAGAAGGCCGCGGGCGCGGCCTACAAGGCGTTGAACGCCGAGAACGCGCCCGAAGGTTCGGCCGGCGGCTCGAAGAGCTAGATGCCCGAACTTCCCGAGGTCGAAGTCGTCCGGCGCGGGCTCACCGAGCATGTGGTGGGCCGCGTCCTGGACCGGGTGACGGTCAAGCATCCGCGTTCGGTGCGCCGGCACGAGCTGGGCGGGGACGATCTCGCCGCCCGACTGACCGGTCTGCGCGTCGAGAACGCGCAGCGGCGGGGCAAATTCCTGTGGCTCACCTTCGATGAGCCCGACACGTCTCTGGTCGTGCATCTCGGCATGTCCGGGCAGATGCTGGTGCAGCCCGCGACCGCGCCGCTGGAGAAGCACGCGCACATCATCGCCGCCCTCGACGACGGGAACGAACTGCGGTTCGTGGACCAGCGCACCTTCGGCGGCTGGATGCTCTCGGATCTGGTCGAGGTGGACGGGACCTGGGTGCCCGAGTCCGCCGCGCACATCGCGCGCGACCCGCTGGATCCGCTCTTCGACGCCGATGCCGTGGTGAAGTCCCTGCGTGGCAAGCAGTCCGAGATCAAGCGGCTGCTGCTGGATCAGACCGTGGTCTCCGGTGTCGGCAATATCTATGCCGACGAAGCGCTGTGGCGGGCCAAGATCCACGGTGAGCGCTCGGCGGCCAAGCTGACCGGGCCCGCGCTGCACACGCTGCTCGGCGAGACGCGGAACGTCATGGACGAGGCGCTGCGGGCCGGGGGCACCTCCTTCGACGCCCTCTACGTGAACGTCAACGGCCAGTCCGGGTACTTCGAGCGGTCGCTCAATGCCTATGGGCGCGAGGATGAACCGTGCCGGCGCTGTGGTGCGATCATGCGCCGGGAGAAGTTCATGAACCGTTCGTCTTTCTCCTGCCCTCGTTGCCAACCCCGCCCGCGCGGCTGAGACCAGCGGGTATTCTTCGCTTCAAGGTCATTCCAGTGTGGCCGAGCCTCCCTATCCCGTCTGTCGAGGCGCTACCTTTTTCACTAGCGGCATGTGTCGTGCCGGCTGGAGGAAACAAATGCGCAAGCTGACCTACTACGTCGCGGCCACCATCGACGGATTCATCGCCACCGATGCGGGCTCGGTCGACTTCTTCCCGGTCGGGGGCGACCACGGGCCCGCGATCATCGCGCAGTATCCCGAGACCCTCCCAACCAAGGTTCGTCAGGTGATGGGCGTCGACAAAACCTGCCAGAACTTCGACACCGTGATCATGGGCCGCAAGACGCACGATTTCGGCGTCCGGACCGGCACTTCCAGCCCGTACGCCCATCTGCGGCAGTTCGTGGTGTCCACCACGCTGCCGGAGAACCCCGCCCCCGATGTGGAGTTGATCGCCGGGAACCCGATCGAGCGGGTGCGCGAGCTCAAGCGCGAGAAGGGGCTCGGCATCTGGCTGTGCGGCGGCGGTGAGCTCGCCCAGACCCTGCTGCCCGAGATCGACCAGGTGTTCCTCAAGCTCTACCCGATGGTGCTCGGCCACGGCCGCCCGTTGTTCGGCACGGCCGGTCACCTGCCCGAACCTGCCCGGTTCCGGGTGCTCACCAGCCGCGTCTTCGAGGACGGCGTGGCCTTCATCAAGTACAGCCGGGTGCGCTGACCGCCGCTATGCCAGGTCGTGGTCGAGCGCGTAGATCGCGGCCTGGGTCCGATCCCGGACACCCAGCCGCGTCAGGATGTTCGAGACGTGGTTCTTCACCGTGCCCTCGCTGACATACAGGGCGCGAGCGATCTCCCGGTTGGACGCGCCGGTCGCCAGCAGGCGCAGGATCTCCGATTCCCGTTTGGTCAGGTCGGCGGCGGGTTGCGGGCCGGTGCCGCGGCCCGGGTCGCGCAGCATGCCGAGCACGCGGGCGGACACGGTCGCCGAGTACTGATCGACACCGGCGTGCACCAGCCGGACCGCCGCGGCGAGATCGGCCGCCGGGAGATCCTTGAGCAGATATCCGCGCGCGCCCGCCCGCAGGGCCAGGATGACGTACTCGTCGTCGTCGAACGTGGTGAGCATGAGGACCTTCGTGCGGTCGCGCAGTGCCGCCGCTGCGGCCAGGCCGTCCAGGACCGGCATCCGGACGTCCATCAGCACCACGTCGGGTTTCCGTTCGAGGGCGAGATCGACTGCGGCCGAACCATTCTCGGCGGTGCCGACCACCCGCACCCCGGCCTGGAGCGCGAGCAGGGAGGCGATGCCCTCGCGAACCAGTGGTTGATCGTCGGCGATGAGGACGGTGGTCGCGGTGGTCATCGCGAACCCCGGGGGAGTCGCGCCCGCAGCCGGGTACCGTCCGGCCCGGTGTCCACCCGGAGTTCGCCGCCCAGGAGTGCGAGCCGTTCGCGCATACCGGTCAGGCCGTGGCCCTCCATCGTGCCGGGGTCGAAACCCCTTCCGCCGTCGGAGATTTCGAGGAGGCTGTGCGCGGTCCGATGCTCCACGCGAACCGTGGCGGTCGGCGCCCCGGAATGGCGGAACGCGTTGGTGAGACCCTCCTGCGCGGCCAGATACAGGGCGAACGCCGCAGATTCGCCGGGCTCGTCGGCGCCGTCGATGTCGACCCGCACCGGAAATCCGCTGCCGTCCAAGCGGTTCGCCAGCGTCGTCAGTGCGGCGGCGAGCGTGAAGCCGCCGGTGTCGGCGCGCAGGGTTCCCACCGCGGTGCGTACCTGATCCAGTGCGGCATGTGCGGAATCGCGCGCGTCGGCGAGGGCCTGATCCGCGGCGGCGGCATCCCGGCTCCGGTACGCGGCCGCTTTTTCCAGCTGGATCGCGACCACCGCCAAATGGTGTCCTGCGGTGTCGTGGATATCGCGCGCCACCCGCGCGCGCTCGGCGGCCGCCGCCAGCGACGCCGCCTGATCGGCGTACTCCCGCAGGCGCGCATGCGATTCCGACAACTCCGCCAGCAACCGTTCGGCCCGCCGCTGGCCGTTCTCGGCCCGCGCCGTCAGCGCGCCGAGAGCCACGGCGAACACCACCCCGATCGAGAACATCACGAGCTCGGCCGGCCGCGCGGTGCCGGTGCGGTCGTGTGCTTGCAGCGCGACGGCGGTGGCCACCACGCCGAGGATCGTCGCCGCCACCCCGATCGCGGCCCGGCGGCCCAGCGTCACAAAGGCTTCGAACGGCAACAGCACGAACAAGACCTTGGCATTGCCCGAAACGTCGGCCGCCGCCGCCACCGCGAACATCACGGCATGCCCGCCGACCGACCCCACAGCCATGATCCACCCGGCCCGCCAGGTCTCCGGCGCGGCGGCCACACCCGGCGCTCCGGAAGCAACCGCCGCGCAGGCTGATTCGGCCGCGCGTCTGGCTTCGCGTCGGTGCCGTTCGTCAGGCGGGCGCGGCGTGATGCCCGGGATCAAACCTGGAATTCGTCGGCGGCGGCGTGGGGCGGGCGACTCCGAGTTGTCCGCCGGGTGCCGGGAGGTGGCCGCGATCCGGCTGGTGACCTCGGTGGACCGGCCGGAGCGGAGGTCCAGCGCGGTGAGTGCGAGCAGGGCGAGGGTGAGGGTGGTGAGGCGGAGGGGAGTGACAGGGGTGGTGGCGGAGAGGGCCGCGAACCAGGCGGCGCACAGGACCGAGGCGTAGGTGAAGCACGTTACCCAGGTGAGTGCGCGGGGCCGGGACATGGGATCGAGCGTAGGGACGCGGTGCGGGCGAGGCGAGGGACCGGCGCGGAAATAGGTCGAAGGTCATGGTTCCGTCACCGGTCACCGTGCCGCGGGCCATCGGTCGCGCGGCACTTATCGGCCGGGGGTGCCGGTTCGTAGCGTTCGGGAGGTACGACTTCGTCTGCCCCGGAAGGGAATTGTACAATGAACGGTCGATCGTTGTTCCGGCTCGCCGCCGTCGCCGGTGTGGTGTGCGGTGCGGCCACCGCACTCGCTGGTGTCCTGGAAACCATTGCCGGGCAGAAGTTTCCGGTCACCGAGGTGCTCAATGGCGGGGCGGTGCCGTTCGGGATCGCGTTCGCGGCGGGGCTCTACCTGGCGCAGTACGAGCGGATGGGGCGGTTCGGCGGGTGGGCGTTCGCGGTGCACTTCCTGAGCTTCGGATACTTCGCGGGCATCGCGTTCACCATGAACTTCGTCCTGGTGCACCTGGATCCGGCGGTGGTCGGCCACTTGCTCGACGGGCCCGCGCGCTGGGCGTTTCTCGCCACAGCGGCGCTCACCCTGCTCGGGACGTGGCTGTTCTCGGCGGCACTGTGGCATGCGCGCGTGGTCCCGCCCTTCGCCGTCGGGTGCTACGCCGCCGGACTCACGGCGCTGTCGCTGACGTTCCTGCTGCCCGCGCCGATCGTGCGGGTGGGCCATGTGTTCGTGGGCGCCGGCATGATCTGGCTGGCCGTGTGGCTGCGGGCGGCGGCGGGGCGCGCCGCGGACCGGCTGTCGCAGTACAGCTGATATGTAGGCGGGTTCTGTCAAGTGGCAGGTGAAAGCGGTCCCGGTAACGGCGGTTGCCGGGACCGCTTTCGTGTGCGGTCGAGCGGG
>NZ_JBHZAF010000029.1:27136-87770 GCF_042754085.1 Nocardia sp. NPDC059236 | reverse complement strand
TGGGCAGACCAGCAGCTACCGGCCACCCAAAACCCCGCTGTCCGCGCGCCGCAGGCGCCCGGACAGCGCAGAAACCTCATCTGTGGATCAAGGCTTAGCGGGTGGAGATTCCAGCCCTGTCTGAACGAGTCCGTGCATTGCTGCGGCAGGGTGCTCAGCTGTCGTTGCAGCTGCCCGAGGAATGGTTCGACGAGATGGACGCGGCCACCCTCCATGCTGCGTCCATGCGGGTCGTCGCGGAGGATCCGGTGCTGCGGGAGGGTATCCGCCGGGCGAATCGCGCGAACGTATTGCATTGGGCGGTGTCGAACGTGCGCGACCCGGGCGCACCGGTCTCTCCGAACGTGGGGCTGGAGCCGCTGGCGATCGCGCGTGATCTCGTTCGGCGGGGGCTGAACGAGTCCATGCTCGACTCGTACCGGATTGGGCAGGACGTGGCATGGCGGTATTGGATGGCGATCTGCTTCGATCTCACACAGGATGCGCAGGAACTGCGCGAGCTACTCGATGTGTCCGCACGGTCGATCGCCGCCTTCGTCGACGCGACGATCGGTGCGGTAGCAGCGCGTATGCAGGCCGAGCGGGCGGAATTGACCCAGGGCAGTCATGCCGAGCGGCGCGAGACCGTTGTGCTGGTGTTGGAGGGCGCGCCGATCCCGCGGCAGCGGGCTGAAGGGCGGCTCGGCTATGCGCTCGACGGACCGCACACTGCTGCCGTTATCTGGAGTGATGATCCGAAAGCCGATCCGGGACAGCTGGACTCGGTCGCGACAGCGTTGGCACGCGTCGCGCAGGTGGCCGCACCGCTCAGCATTGTCGCCAGCGCGGTGACGCGCTGGGTATGGGTGGCGGGCAGGGTCGATGCCGGTGAGGTGGCAACATTGCTGGGCGATGCCGCGGCCGTCCGAGTTGCTCTCGGCCCGCTCGACCGCGAGATCGATGGTTTTCGACGCAGCCATTTCGACGCCTTGACCACTCAGCGCATGCTGACCCGCTTGGCATCCCCCGAGCGGCTTGCCACGTATGACTCGGTCGCGCTCGCGTCACTCGTCACCGAGGATATGGAACGTGCGGACCGGTTCGTGCGGGACACGTTGGGGGACTTGGCCGAGGCCGACCCAGAGATCCGTGCCGCGGTGCTGACCTTCGTCCGAGAGCAGTGCAACGCGGTGCGTGCGGCGAATCGCCTTTTCACGCACCGCAATACGCTCCTTCGCAGAATCTCGCGGGCCGAGGAGATGCTGCCCAGGCCACTGGCCGAGAACAGCGTGGAGGTGGCCGTGGCGCTGGACATATTGCACTGGCGCGGGGTCAGCCCGTAACAGGGCCTATGCCAGTACGGCGTCGGCGCGCTCGATCACAGCCTGCCCGGCGGCGGAAAACCGTAGTTCCGGCTCGTGGACCGAACCGTTGCGCAGTAGTCCGACGTCGGTGCGGTAGTCCTGGACGGTGATCCATGGAGCGTCGACTCCCTGCCGGGGAAGCTCGTCTATGGCCCGGCGAACATAGCCGGCGTCGAAATCGAACAGTGGCCGCGTCGGCATGTCCGGATCGAGCAGATGGGGATAACAGATTGCGTTCCCCGTGCGCTCCATGTCTTCGATTACTCGGCAGGTGAATTCACACACCAGCCCGACCTTCAGCGTCCACGACGAGTTGGTGTAGCCGACGATGAAGGAGAAGTTGGGGACGTCACTGAGCATGACGCCCTTGTATGCGACCCGGTCGACCAGATCTACCGCTACTCCGTCGACTGTCAAGTCGATCCCGCCGAATGTCTGCATGTTCAGCCCCGTCGCGGTGACGATGATGTCGGCTTCGAGCTCCGCGCCGGACCGCAGCCGGATTCCGCGCTCGGTGAAGGTGTCGATGTGGTCGGTGACCACGGACGCTTTACCCTCGCGAATCGCCTTGAACAGGTCGGCGTCCGGAACCGCGCACAACCGCTGGTCCCAGGGGTTGTAGGCGGGGCTGAAATGGGTGTCGAGGGGATAGTCCTTCGGCAGTTCCCTGGCATTGAGCCATCTGATGACTCGTCGCGCCATCCGCGGATGGTTCTGGCAGAACCGATAGATGAAGCGTTGCTGCGCGATGTAGCGACGCCGGTTGAGTCCGTGAGCGCGCTTGCTGCCCAGCACTTTCCGGAGGGCATTCGCGATCGGGTCGGCTGAGGGCACCGGCATGATGTAACTCGGCGATCGCTGTAGCATCGTCACGTGTGCCGCATCGTCGGCCATGGATGGCAGGATGGTTACTGCGGTCGCGCCGCTGCCGATCACTACCACCCGCTTGCCGCGGTAGTCGAGATTCTCGGGCCAATGCTGCGGGTGGACGATGGTGCCGCCGAACTCTTCCCGGCCTTCGAAGTGCGGTGTGAATCCCTCGTCGTAGCGGTAGTAACCGCTGCATGCGAACAGCCAGGAGCACGTGATAACGCTTCGCTCACCGGTGTCAGTGTGCTCGAACTCGACCGTCCACCGGGCGTCCTCGCTCGACCAGACCGCGCCGATCGCCTTGTGGTTGAGGCGGATATGGCGGTCGATGCCATTTTCGGCAGCCGCTTCCTGAAGATAGGACAGGATCACCGATGCGCCCGCGATGGACTTCTCGTTCTCCCACGGTTTGAACTCGTAGCCGAAGGTGTGCAGGTCCGAATCGGATCGAATGCCGGGGTAGCGGAAGAGGTCCCAGGTGCCGCCGAGTGCACCGCGCGCCTCGAGAATCGCATACGTCTTGCCCGGGAGATGCTGTTGCACGTAGTACGCGGCTCCGATACCGGACAGGCCCGCGCCCAGGATGAGGACGTCGAGGTGCTCGTTATCTGACTCGGGGGCTGTAGGCATCTGTGAAACTCCAGGGTCGTAGCGTCAGTGCTATGCATCACAATCATGCGGTGCATGAATACCTGCCAGCAAGGTCAATTAGCACCAAATATCCAGCCATTTGGTGCAGTTTGCACTCGTGAGTAGTGGTGCGTGTGGATAGAGTCGTCGAATTGTTCGGCGTGCACGGGTGATTCCGGTCCTGCGCAGACGTTCGTCGGTCATCCGCGCGTTGTCCGAGGAGATCGACGCGCCGCTGGCCGCGATCGAATACGCCCGCCGACTTGCCCAGCGGGGCATCTCGATGGGAACCCTGTTGCGCGCGTACCGGATAGGGCAGACGGCGTCCGTGCATCGCTTGCTACAGGAGATCGGACGGCGAACCGATGACCCTGAGCTGCTCAGCGCTGCGGCGATACGCATCAACGAACGCAGCTCGGTACACATCGACCGGGTGTCGCAGCAGGTGACCGCCGCGTACGAGCACGAACGCGACCAGTGGGCGCACAGCCGCATGGCCGCTCGGGTGGCGCAGACGGCCGAGCTGCTCGCGAAGGCCGATACCGACATAGATGTCGCCGAACGTGTGCTGGGATATCGGTTGCGGCGCAGTCACATCGGTGTCATGGCCTGGATCGATGGCGACGGTGGCCGACCGGTGGACGGCAATCCGATCAATCTGGAGCGGACGGTGGTCGACCTTGCGGCACGACTGGAATGTCCGGCGCGCCCGCTGTGTGTGTTGCACGATGAAACAACCCTGTGGGCTTGGCTGCCGTGGGACGATCGGATGCTCTTCGATTCGGAACTCGTCGGCCGCGCGGTCCGTTCGGCAGGCGCGAAAGTGCAATTGGCTGTTGGCGATCCGGCGGGAGGGGTGGACGGTTTCCGGCTGACCCATCAGCAGGCCTCCGCGGCCCATCTGGTCGCGTCGACCGCCGACGTCGGTCACCGCGAGTGGGTGACCTTCTACAGCGATGTCGGTGCGGTGGCGCTGCTCTGCGTGGATCTGGAGTCGGCTCGGAGTTGGCTCGAATCCGTGCTCGGCGGCCTGGCCGTGGATACTCCGACCAATGCCCGGCTGCGTGAGAGTCTTCGGATCTTTCTTGCGGCCGGTGGTGGATTCGCAGCCGCGGCACAGCAATTGGCCATCCATCGAAACACCGTGCAGTACCGGTTGCGGCAAGCTGAACAGGTGCGCGGCCGACCGGTACGGGAAGGTCGTCTGGACTTGGAGCTGGCTTTGGAAGTCTGCCGCAGACTGGGTGGGGTGGTGCTCGCCTCGGCGCAATGAACCCCCGAGCTGTAACGCAGCACGGGAAATTTGTGCGAATCGCACGATTTGTTCGCGAGCTAGCGGGGTCATGCAGTCCCGAAGGTCCAGCACGCCCCCGCTGCCCGGGAGCGTCTTATGGAACGAGTACGAGGCGGATCGGATCGCCCAGCTTCTTCTCGAGCCGGGCGACGGCGTCGGCGTGGCCGAACAGTCCTGTGGACCTTGCGCTGGATGTCAGCGTCGTCGGGTGTGCGTGGCACGGCTGACCCGTGGCGTCGACTACGACGGCGGTTGGGCCCAGTACACGCTCGCCCGGGAGGACACGCTCGTTCCGATTCCGGAACCGGCGCCGAGTCCGTCGATCACTCCGGCCACCTCGTGCCCGAGTGTGACCGTCTCGACTGGGTGGAAGGGTTTGAGACTGCTGTCGATCAGATGAACGTCGGACAGGCAGACACCCGCGGCTTCTACCCTGATCAGCACCTCTCCGCGTCCGGGAATCGGGATCGGCACTTCCTCTACGGCGAACGTCCCGGCGCGAACATGGAGGCGGCCGGCGAGCATTGTGCGCACGTAGGCCCTCGCTTTCCTTGTCGTAGTGGTCAGCCGGCGTAGACGTCTTCGACGTAGCGGCCGGCGATGGTCAGTTCCTGGAGCCATTCATCGGGGGTCGGGCCGTGTCCGGCTGAGGCGCGCTGGGCATAGATGGTGCGGAAGGCGTCCCGGACGCCAGGGGCCATGTGACGTCCGTCGCCGCACACGTAGATTCGGGCCCCTTGGTTCAGCAATCTCCACAGCTCGTCGGCCTCGGCGGTGATGCGGTGTTGCACGAAGCGGTGGCCGTCGGCAGGGGCCTCGCTGAATGCGGGGCGCAGCGCGACGATCCCGGCTCGCTCGGCGGAGCGCAACTCGTCGGCATGCAGGAAGTCGGCGTCGGGAGAATCGCAGCCGAAATAGCAGACGGCGGCGGGTAGAGCTGTTCCGCTCGCGGCGAGGACGCGGCGATCGGCGATCGCGCCCCTGAACGGCGCCAGTCCGGTCCCGGCGGCCACCATGATGACAGGCGTGTCGTGACGAATCCGGAATGCGTTGCGGCACGGTTTGACTCGGGCAAGAACGAGGTCGCCCGCGCGCACGGAGTTCAGATAGCCGGACCCGGTGCCGCGAAAGGTGCCGCGGCCGGAGAGCGCGGGTGCCTCGAGCAGCGAGACCATCAGATCCACATGGCGCGGGTCGACCGCTGGCGCGGACGAAATCGAATACTGCCGCAGCCGCCGTTGGGGCAGCAGATCGAGCAGCATCGGCCAGCTGAGGACCGTCCGGAGGGCGGGATAATCCTCGATCAGGTCGAACAGTGTCCGCATGTCTTCGGTCGTGTCATTCGCGGCCAAGTCCTGCAATGCCTGTCGCTCGGGCGGGCACGGATTCAGCACCGCCAATGTTCGCAGCTGATCGAGCGACAGGCGGCCCTGCAATTCGAGGTGGTGAGTCAGCAGTTCGCGGACGGTGACCGGCCGATCGATCGGCAGATTGTCCGAGTTCGCTCGGCCCGAGGTGATCAGAAGCTCCGTCTCGAGATCAGCGTCGAGCAATCGGGCTGCGCGTTCGACGAGCGCCCGATCGTTCGGAGGCAGCACCGCGATGTGATCGGCGGTGCGGTATTCGAGACCTTCCGGAAGAGCGAGGCGGACAAAGCGTTTGACGCGCCGGTAGTCGGGAGCGGTGAGGCTGCGCGTCGCGGTGACGGTCATCGCGGTCACGTGGACGCCAGGACCGCACTTCTGGATTGGTCTGTGTCATGCTGCGGCTAGTTGGATCCGTCCAGCGGTTGCCGGCGGCCGGAACCTGGTGCGCTGCAGAACATCCGGAAATGCCGATTATGTGGTACGAGACCGCAGGCTCGAACAGCCCGGATTGCCAGCAGGCGGCGGGCTTGTTCGACTGCATGGATGGATTGGGTGGATCAGTCGTAGTGGACGGGCTGGTGCTCTCCGACAATCGCGCGGACTTCGTAGCGGGTCAGTTCGGCGAGAATGCGATCTCGGTTCGGTCGGGTCGTGGTGTCGGGAAACAACCAGTCGTCGAGTAGCGCGCTGGCGATGATCATGGCCATGGTCGCGGGTGCGGCGACTTCCACGTCGATGTCGTCCCAGCCGCGAGCTTTTCGCTCGGCCAGTGCCTGGGTGACCACATTGTTGATCGTGTCGATGAACGAGGCTTTGACGTTGCCCAGGCTGTCATCGTCGTGCGCATCCGCCGCGATGAGGGTGAGCATAATTCCGCGATGGGTTCGAGTGAAGTCGTAGAGCTGCTGGGTGAATCCGGCAATCAGTTCACGGGTGGGCAGCGTCGATGTGGACGCTCCTTGCCAGTCTCGAACCAGCTCGGCGAGGAACTCCTCGAAGGGGTGTAGCACGGAGTGCTCGAAAAGCTCCGCCTTGCTCGGAAAGTACCGGTACAGCATGGCCTGGGTGGTGTTGGCCTGGGTAGCGATCTGCCGTAGCGACGCCCCGTGGTAGCCGACCTCGATGAACGTTTTACGGGCGGCCTCGATGAGTTCTTGCCGGGCCTGGCCGATGGGACGTCGGGCTCGGCCCCGTGAATCTGCCTCGGCGGTCATGGCCATCAGCCTACCGAACCTTGCGTAGATAGCAGTCGACTTCTATCATTTCGAGGATCTGATCGACTGGTACCGGCAAGGGAGCACAACATTGTCTCAACTCGGGTCGCGGGTCTTGTCTCGGAAAGCGCAGCTGATGTGCGCGTGGACGGGCCCGATCTTCGTGATTGTCTTCATGATCGGATTCCTGCCGATTGCGCACATGTTGCCGGCGCCGAGCCCATCGTGGACCGGCCAGCGTGTCGTGGACTGGTACCGCGACAACCTCACAGGCATCCGGGTCGGCATGGTCATCGACGTCCTGGCGATCGCGCTGCTCGCGCCCTACGGTGCTGTCATCGCTGTGCGCACCCGCAAAACTGAAACCGGCCTGCCGATCTACACCTACATCCAGCTTGCCTGCCTCGGCTGTGGGGTTATGGACGCGATGATGACTCCTCTGGTGTTCTCCTGGGCGGCCTTCCGCCCCGGCGAGATGGATCCCGACATCACCCGCTCCATCAACGACTTCGGCTGGTTCGCCTTCTTGTTCACCTTCCCGCCGTTTACCGTGTGGTGTATCTCCATCGCCTGCGCGATCTTCACCAACCGCAGCGAACATCGGCTGCTGCCGCGCTGGATCGGCTACGTGAACATCTGGGCCGGCCTGCTGTACTTTCCTGCGGCCATGCTGCTGTTCTTCAAACGCGGAGTCCTCGCGTACAACGGCCTGCTCGCCCTGTACGTCCCACTCGCGGCATTTCTACTGTGGATGGTGCTCACGACCATCGAACTCGTCAAGACCATCAAGGCCGACACTGGACGCACGTCGCTCGAACAGGGAGTAGATGCGGTGACTGAAATCGTCACCGCTGGGCGTGGACGAGATCTTGTGTGATTGATCTGGTGGACTGACAGGGCGGTAGGGCGAAATGCTTTGCCGCCCAAAACCATGACTATGGGACAAGATACCGACGACCAGCGCGACGCCGGATGTAGATGCGCTGGCCGAGCACGGCCGGATCGAGCCGATGTCGATTCGATCTCGGATCGCGTTGCCCGACTATCCAACTCGAATCGTCGTCGATCTCGGTAACCGTCAGCGGGGTCAGACCACCGGTGGTGCGCCGCGGACCTCTCGATACTGGCCATACTTAACTAGAGTGAGCGGTAATGCCGCTGACCGCGCTGACCGAACCGGCCAGCGCGAGACGCCAGCGGCGAGACCGGCCGCGGCGCAGGAACATCCGCTACGGCCGCTACCCGCGCGATCCCAAGCAGCCGGCACGGGCGTGTGGAAGATCAACGGGCCGTGGGCTGCTCGGTCGTCGGCAGTGCACACGCTGCCGATTGGAGCTCAACTGGCTGAGTACCCGGTCAAGCGGGTGGGAGGGCGAGATCGCGACCGTCGAGCACCTCGATCCCCGTCACCCGATGGGATGGACCTGTCGGATCGATACGCAGAAACATGACGGGTTCGCCGTCGGATTCCAATATCACTACCGCGCCGTTCGGCGAGCCCAACGGCGCAGTCAGCAGGACCGGACAGGTGAGCGTGCAGGTGCACCGACCATGAAACCTCAAGTTGCGGACCGTTTGAGCGAGATGTTCGTCCTCGGGTTCCAGCAGATCGACGATCTCGGTAACAAGATCTGGGAATACCTCCGCCAGGTGCGGGAACTGAACCGCCGTCACGCCCCGAACCCTACCGCCGACACCGCCCGAACGGAGGTCGCCTGAACCCTGCCGAACCACAGGTATTGACAATTTCTCTGCAACGGGGCCAGGTCGACGAACCGAGAGCTGTTGAGGACCTCCAGGATTCGGCGTCGCTCCAGCGGGCTCAGCTTGTTGGCCGGATCGATCGCCGCCCGCGCCCCGACTACTGCGGAGGCGTTGCCCCGGCGGATCGCGGTGGAGCGCACCAGTCCGGTCAGCGCGGCCGCGTGCCGAGTGCAGACACCGGCGCCGGTCAACGACGCATACGCGGTCCTCAACGCTTCTTGCGCGGCTCGTCGGTGTCCGCTCTCTCGGACAGAGATTCCAAGCTTGAGATTTAACCCTCCTTCTTGTCGCCCCACGCCTTCGATGCGTCCGTTTTGCGAAGTTCTGATCCGAGTCGATAACGGGGCGCTGGGGTGTTGCCCCTTCCTGGTGGCCGCCCGGGGCCGGGACGGGTGGTTTTCGGCAGACGGGCCGGGGTGCCGATCCGGTCACGGAGATGACGAAATGCGCGTCGAACACGGTTGGGGGTCAAGGGTTTTCCACGACGCGGTCGTCGTTCCCAGGGGCGCCGCAGGTCGCGAGCCATGGTGCGGGCGAGCCGGAGTTGGGCGTAGGCGGCGATGAGCAGCCAGGTCCAGCGCACTGCCTGCTGGGGGTGTCTGACTCGGGCCGCGGTCCAGCCGAGCTGTGATTTCAGCAGCCTGAAGGTGTGCTCCATGTCGAAGCGGCGCAGGTAGGCCCGCCAGCACACGTCCAGATCGGGCGCTTGGGGGCCGGAATGCCACAACCACAGGGTGCGATGCGGGCTGCGGCCGTCGGGCAGCCGCTCGACCCGGACCTCGACCACGCTGCCCTCGATGACCGGCAGCCGGGAGAACAGTTCGGCATCAAGACCGGCGAAATATCCTGTGCGCTGGACCTTCTGGTGCATCCGATGCCAGGCGCGAACCTCTACGCGCCCGTAGTTGATGGTGTCGGGCACGATCAGAAGCTGATCGGGCCGGCGCAGATTCACCGGCGCGGCCAGTTCGAAGCGGTGGCCGTGGACACCGTTGCGGCCGGGGCCCGGTTTACGAGGTCCGGGCCGACCGTCGTAGAACACCCTGTCACCGGAAATACGCACCAGCAGTTGAACTTCCGTATCTGCGAGAGCGTGGGTGAGCGCGGCAGCGGCGTAACCCTGATCGAGGACGAACAACGGTGCATGCTCGTCGCCTGCCCGCGGCCGATCCTTGACTCGATCGGCGACCGCGCGGATCTGCTCCGCCGTGATGGTGACCGGGCACGAGCCTGCCGGGACGCGTCGCGCGTCGACCGGTAGCGTCCACGACGAGCTTCCCCACTCCAAGCCCATCACCCACTGAAACTCCCAGCCCGGCACCACCTTTCGATCCCCATCGCAGCGGCATGGCGCATAGTGCAGGCCCCGGTCCGGTGAGCATTCGGCGTTCGGACGCGGATAGGTCGTGGCATCGACACCGAAGATCAACGGCCCTCCGGCCGGAAGCTGATCGACCAGCAGGTCCCGCAACCGATCTTCGTCAACCCCGCCCTCGGACAGCGCGTCATACAGGGCTCCGTGTCCGCGCCGGAACACCGGGGCGAGCGACAACTCCACCAGCGACGTCACCGTGCCATCGGTGCAGATCACCGCGTCGGCCAGCTCGAACAGCGTGTCCGCGCGCGCATCCAGACACTCGTAGAACCGGTCACGGAATCGGGACAACTCGGCCAACGTCTCGACGTCGGCGTCCTTGTGCAGCACACTCACTCCTGCGGCCTTTGCGGATCGGTGTCGACTTCAGCGAGAAGACACGATCCCCGAAGGCCGCTCCACTGTCCGGCAAACGACGAAACCACCGCCGCACCGATCTTGGATTGGATAAATCTCAAGCCAAGAGAGCGTGTGCTTTCCTACGAAATCCAAGGTGACCACGGGCTGGTGAGTGCACGCGGATGCGACCGTCACCGGGTGACGGGGAATCTCTCGCCGACGGTTATGTGTTGTCGCTCAACGGTTTCAGTGTGACCTCGTATCCGAGGGTTTCCAGTTGTCGGACAGCGCGGGACTTGGCGGACCCGGGTTTTCGGGTGGTGAAGTAGTCCGGGCCCGGATCTCGGTAGAAGTCGCCGTGGATGAGCATGGCGTGGGCGGCGGTGACCATCGCGTGCTCGACCGCGACGATCGCTTTCATCGGACCGCGTCGGGCGGTGATCCGACGATACTTGGCAGCGAAATAGGTTTTCTTCGAACGCGATACCGAGATCGCGGCAATGCCCAGAGCGCCCTTCAGATGCCGGTTTCCCGGACGCGTCTTGGTGGACTTGATCCGGCCCGCGGACTCGTTCGCCCCGGGACACACCCCCGCCCACGACGCCAGATGCCCGCCGGTGGGGAACACGCTCATATCGCCGCCGGTCTCGGCGAGGAACACCTCGGCGACCGTGGTCGAGAAGCCCGGGATGCTGGCCAGCAGCTCCCTCGCCTGGGTCATGGTCGGTGAGAGCGCAGAGGTGATCGCGGCATCCAAGTCCGCGATCTCGGCGGTGCACGCGTCGGCCAGACGCAGATGCATCCCGATCAGAAACCCGTGATGGGCGGTGAACCGGCCGGCCAACGACGCGGTCAACGCCTCGGTCTTGGACCGCATGTTGGGCACCACGAGAGCGGCGATCACGGCCGGATCCCGCTCGCCGGAGATCAACGCGCCCAGCATCGCCCGCCCCGAAACCCCCATGATGTCGGTGACGACCGAGGTCAGTTTGATCCCCGCGTCCTCGAGGATCTTCTCGATGCGCTGCACCTGCCGGGCGCGGTCGCGCCGCAGGCTGGTGCGGGCACGGGTCAGATCCCGTAACCGGCGGATCGGTGGCGGCGGCACCAGCGACGCCCGCAACAGCCCGTGTGCCCCGAGATCGGCCAGCCACGCCGCATCGCTGACATCGGTCTTGCGACCGGGCCGGTTGCGTGCTTCACCCGGGTTGACCAGCATCACGTTCAACCCGTCCTCGAGCAGGTAGTAGAACGGCTTCCAATAGTCGCCGGTCGACTCCATCACTACGCAGGTCACCTCCTGCGCGATCAGATACTCACGCAGCGCCAGAATCTGGGCGCTTGTCGCACCCCAGGTCGTCACCGTCGAGGCCGTCGCCCGCCGGCCGGCGCCCTGCACCCGCACGCAAACCTTCGCGTCCTTCTTCGAGATGTCGATCCCCGCGCACCTGCCATGCACGACCTCCACCGCGACCCACCTCTCCCTCTCGCACGAAACCTGTTGTCGGCGTGCGTATCACGGGGAGGCGAAAACAAACAGGAATTTCCTACACGTGCTCGGGGCAACAATCCACGGATCCCGCGAAGGACGAGAACCGCCCTGCCTCCACCACCATCTTTCCCATCGGGCTCACCGGCACCGCAAAGCGTTCGGGGTCATCCGTGACACGCACCCCACCATCGTCCACCCCGCACCCACCCCGCAACGCAAGAACCGCACAGGATTTCCGCCTCCACGCAGTGGCGCTACGCGGCTCTGAGATTCTTTCCCATAATGTCCAGCGCGGTTTCGGTGGTCGCCAGCCGCTTGTTCGCACGCGCCAACTCGGCTGTGAGCCGGGCGATTTCGGCTTGCTCGGCGGTCAATTTGCCGATCTTCTCACCCGGCTTGCGGCCCGCGAGCACCCCAGCGTCGCGCTGCTTGCGCCACTCGCTGATCAACGACGAATACAGGCCCTGCGACCGCAGATACGCCCCGCCCTCACCGCGCTCAACTGCTTCCTCGTAGGCAGCCAGATGCGTGAGCTTGTCCGAAGCGCTGAACGCGCGTCGCCGCTTCGGCTCGTCACCGCGCGGCCCCACAGAACCCATGCGCCCATTGTGGTCGCTGACCCTCGAGGCCCTCGTACTGGTCATGAAATATCGATCCGTATCTCGCCCCGCGTCAGGCCGATTTGCTCTGAACCAATGGACTCAACTCAGCCTGACACGCAGGGGACCGACGAACTGATCGCGCAGTCCTCGCTGGGAAGCGATGGCGCACTGGCCGTCCGATACAAGGTTGCGCCGGGGCGCGCGAACAGGATCGTCTGCGAGCTGACCCCCGAACAGGCCGACGGAGAGCAGGCGTACGACGGGACGGAACTCGACGAAATGCCTCTCGCCGGCCAGGCGTGACTATCAGCCCTGAATCAGGGTCATGTCCTGCCCTGGCCAGCTAATGGTGGTGGACGGATTCGACGGTGTACAGATGCGGATCATACGAGGCGATCGCAGCGGCAGCGCTGGTGTGCCTCTGGGCGGCGGGATCGGCCAGCATCGCTTGTAATGCCCCGGCGCTTTCCCACTGGGCGTAGTTGACCACCCGCGTGCCGTCGGTGCTGGCGTGAATGTTCGCCGAGATAAAGCCGGGTACATGCTGGATGACCTGCTCCGTCGCTTCAATCAGCAAGTCGACAAGTTCACGCTGATGCTCGGGGACTACGGTGAACACGTTGATCAGCGTGACATGTGGGGGGTGCGGGCTGATCGTCGTTGGTGACATGGATTTCTCCTTCGACGGGCGGCGTGTTTTCCGCAGGTTAGCGGTCGCGTTCGTCACTCTACGGCGAACTCAGGAGCCGGTTTTCGTACTCACAGCCCGGCCGGTTGGTCGGTGTGCCGGAGGTCTGGTTTCGTGCCCACATCTCGCCCGCGCACAGCGAGAACATCAACTTCTTCGGCGCGATCGAGGTCGATATCGACGCCGAGCTCGCTCAGCTCGGACCGACCGGTTACCGGCCGCGGCGGGTGCGCGACACCCTGTTCTGACCCACATTCGGATCGGGGTCAGCCGACGTCGCGGGTGTGGATTTTCAGGCGTTGAACGTCACCGGTGGGGTCGTTCACGGCGAAGCTGATGAGCCGGTGCGGGTGGATGCGGATGATCGCGCCGTCGAAGCCGCCGCTGGGGTCGCCGTAGGCGGAGTCGGTCGGAGTGGTGAGGGCTTCGGCGTGGCCGCGGATTTCGAGCATCCGGGGCCGCCAGGGGGTGACCGAGGCCAGGTCGTCGACGACGAAGGCGACGCGCCCATTGTCGGCGACATTGCGGAATTTTCGGCTGGCGGCCATGTCGTGTCCGGCGATGTCGATGGTGCCGGTGCGGGGGTTGTAGCGGAATCCGACAGGGCTGACCTGCAAGGTGCCGTCGGGTTGGGAGGTGGCGAGCCGTCCGAGGGGCTGGCTGACCAGGTAGTGCAGCTCGGCGTCGGTGAAAACCATGGCGGGATCACTCCTCGAGGATGTGGATCGGCGGGTGTGCCGGTCCTGGCGTGTCAGTGCCGGGTTGTGAGGCGGATGACGGGCAGTTGCCGGTCGGTTTTGCGCTGGTATTCGGCGAATCGTGGTGCGGCGGTGGTGATCTGCTGCCAGGCGCGGTCACGGTCCGCGCCGTGGAGCTGTTCGGCGGTGACGTCGTGGGTGCGCCCGGCCAGTTCGATGCGGATCTTGTCGGGGTGGGCGGCGATGTTGTAGTACCAGGCAGGGTTCTTCGGTGCGCCGGCGGCGGAGGCGACGATGAGCCAGCTGCCGTCCTCGCCAGGGAACCAGCCCACGGGGGTGCGGCGTTCGGTGCCGGTTTTGCGGCCGACGGTGGTCAGCACGAGAGCGTTCATGCCGCCGAAGAAGGTGCCGCCCTTGCGGATTCGTTTGTCGGCGAAGCGGTTCAGCCATCGCATCAGGGGTCCGGCCGTGGGCTGGCGGGCGCCGGTGGTGCCGTTGGGGGTGTCGAAAGTCATCGCGGTCTCTCAATGGTGGGGTTCGTAGCACCGTCCATGGCCACCCGCTTACGCCGATTCCATTTCATAGCGAACGACTCTAACCAGCCATGGCGTGCACGAAGCGCTGCGACACAATCGTGCGAACTCAACCGTGCGATCCTCGGCCCGTTCGTTGAGACCAGGCGTCGAGCCCGGTGGTTCGGTTCGTTTCGGTTCCCCGCGAATCCGGACGTCCCAGCTAACTTTCCGCGTACGCTTGTGCGCTGGATCGATGACGAACGAAGGCGTCGCTGAACCAACCGGCAGAGGAGACGGGTATGGACCAGCTGCAGTTCATCGCCACCCGGCGGGAGTTCGACGAGATCGATACGGACAAGGACGGTTTCATCACCTTCGATGAAGCCATCCAGTGGGGTATGGCCCAGGACCGGGAAGTGCGGGAGGTCCTTGGGCGCCAGATTCAGCAAGACCGCATCTGGGCGGATGGGCAGGTTTCCTTCGTGGAGTTCCTGCGCTACAAGGAGCTGACCAACGACTCCTAGCCCGCGTGGGAAGCGTTGACAGCTACCGGGACGGTCCGATTGCTCCTCAGGGTGGGTGGATCAGTAGAGTCTGCGCGCCGATCCACCCGGCCGCCGAGCACGATGCACCGTTCGAGTTGGCGAAGCGGGGCGCCGGTTTCCGGAGTCGTGCACTAGTGACCCCGGCCGGATGATCCGACGTGAGAATGCGGCGAGATATCCCCAACTGGATCCCCCGCCACGCTCCACGACCAGCTCACCCGCACCGCACGGTACTGAGATCCTGTACCGGAGCAGCCCGAATACCGCGCGGAGGCACGAATCGCGAGTGCCCAGGCACGCAAGGTCGCAGATCTCTCGCTATCGCAGAGACGCCACCACTGCGGCCTGGATGTCACCGGTCCTGATCGATACGGTGCGCGCCTACCAGGGCACCACGCCGTCGCGGCCGATGAACGAGCCAGAAGTGGCGTCGACCTTCAGCATCGCGGCCTCGACCACGGGCTCGGCGCCTTGCGCGGCGGTGAGCGGCGCCTGCGCGCGGTTGATGGGTGAGAAGTCGGTCTGCACGAATCCCGGATCGACGGAGAACACCCTGATGTTCGTGCCCGCGAGAACCTTCGACAACGTGATGGTCAGGCTGTTGAGTGCCGCCTTGGAGGCTTGATAGGCGGGCACCACCATATCGGCCGGATCGGCTTGCGCCTGGAGGGTCAGCGATCCCACGAACGACGACACATTGACGATCCGGCCCGAGTCACTGCGCCGAAGCAACGGCAGCAATGCCTCCACCGTATGGAACACCCCGATCACATTGGTCTCAAGCGTCCGCCTCACCGACTCCGGATGCGCATACTGGCTGCGACTGGGCGCATCCCATTCGGCAGCGATGCCCGCATTGTTCACCAGCACATCCAACCGCCCATGGTCGCGCGCAATGATGTCGGCGAGGCGCTGCACCGATTCGAACGAGGCGACATCGAGCTCCTGCCCCTGCGCGTCGACACCCTGCTCACCCAGCCGCCGCGCCGCGGCGGCCGCCGCCTGCTCCGACCGGCCCGTCACGACGACCGTGTACCCCGACAATCCCAATGCCAGCGCCGTCTCGAACCCGATGCCACGAGTCGAGCCCGTCACCACCGCAATGTCCGCCACACCTATTCCTCTCCGGATGTCTTGTCTCGAAAGACCTTCCCTCCGAGGATGGCGGCAAGGACCTCGTAGCACCGGCGGGAAACCGACCTGACGTTCCGCTCTCCGCATCGTGCCGTGGGTGTAGATGGCTCGGACGAATCCGGTGCCCGGGAGGGGGATTCGCCCGGCGATCCGCAGGACGTGGGCGGCGCCGGGGATGCCGAACGGGACGGATGATCCGTGCGAGGCGGCGACGGTGGTGTTCGCCGATGATGGTGGGGTGCCGAGGTGGAGGCCGTCGGTGCCCAAGGGTTCGGCGAGTTCGGTGCTGTACAGCTCGCTCATGCCCTTACCGGTGACCGCGCGGGCGATTCCGGCGGCCAGCCAGCCGAAGGAGATCGCGTGGTATGCGGGTATTCCGCGCCATCGGTCCGGTGCGGCGGCGGCGATCCGCTCTTCCATCAGATGGTGGTCGACCAGTTCGTCGAGGTTCTTGGCCAGCGGGGTGACGTGGGAGAGTCCGGCGCGGTGGCTGAGGACTTCGGCGACGGTGATCTCCTTCTTGCCGTTGGCGCCGAAGGCGGGCCAGTACTCGGCGACCGGTGCGTGGTAGTCGATCAGTCCACGTTTATGCGGGTCGACCCCGATCGCCACCGTCAACCACGTCTCCTTATTCCTCGTCGGAGCTAGGAAGCCGCGGGCGACATTCAGGCTTTCGGCCTGTGTATCCCACACCTCTGTTGAGTCAGGCCCGCGGCCAGTGTCGGGCCGGGGCGCAAACCCCCCGGTGAGCCAGCCCAAACGGGCGGAAGGAACCTCACGAGCCAGCCCCGCTCGACACCTCCGGCAGACCACGGCCGGTGATCATCCAGCCCGCCAACCGGTGACATTCATATAAGCCGGAACCTCAAAGAACTGAGCATCGGCTTTCTCCGCGGAGGCAGGACATTGCGGTCTGCTTCTTTGGGCGAGTGCCGATTCGGGGACCTGCCGGCGGAACACGAACAAGCAGGCAGGTCCCGATCGTTACTTGCCGGCCTTGTTGTATGCATCCAGGATCTCGGCCGACACCCGACCGCGGTTGGAGACCTCGAAGCCGTTCTTCCGCGCCCAGTTGCGAATGGCCTGGGTCTGCTCGCGATCAACGGTGGGTCGAGGCTTGCTCGTCGTCGTCGCTTTCGGCGCTCGCCCCATCTTGCGGGCATGCGGGGTCCACTCCTCGAACATCCCACGCATGTTGGCCGCGTTCAGCTTGGACAGGTCGATCTCGTAGGCAACACCATCGACAGCAAAGAACACTGTCTCCTCGGCGGCGGACTTACCGTCATAATCGTCCACCAGCTCGACGACGACTTTGCGTGCCATGAAAGCAGCCTTTCCAGTTGCACCGATGTAGTGATACAGAATAGTAGTTGAAGCGATCACGGTGGTCGGACGCCCGACCGCTGATCGGCGCTCGCTGGTCATCCCGGTACGCGCCGGAACTGCCCCCAGTTCAGCTGCTCGGTCAATCCGGGCAGCCGATCCGCCAGTGCCACAACATAATCCGCGACGATTCGGACGCGACGATTCGGATCAGCACCGGTCGCTTCACCGTCAGCCCGCCGTCCAGCCACGCCAGAATCAGCTCCGCCGCCGGTGGTCAACCGGGCCAGGGCGGTCAGCGCCGCGTCGTCGCCCTCCGGAGTATCGAGTAGCGCGCGGGTCTGCTCGATGAGCAGCGCCGCGCCCTGCACCTCGTCCAAGCGGTGCCTCGGCCAGGTCTGTGAAGGACTCGTAGAAGAAGCGCGGCCCCATCTTCGCCTGCTCGCACACCCCGCGCACCGTGAGTGCGGCCAGCCCCTGCGTGCCGACGATGTCGAGGACTGCGTCCAGCAGCCCCGTACCGCGATTGGCGGACTGACCTGTTGTTACGCGTGCGCCGGCGAAGGCCCGCTCGGAAAAACAGGTATGCCCCCGGCCATTCGACCGTCGTGGGAGTACCGCGGACAGACGATGCTGACACGAAATCCACCAGCACCATTGCGCGGAGGCTTTCATGTTCCCATCGAATGCCCAGCCCCCAGACGGTGTCAGCGACGACAGCGCCCGGTGTGTCGAAGGCACGTTGACGATCCGGCGTTGCGCGGCCTGCGATAAGGTCTTCGGACCCCTGACCAGCGTGTGTTCGGTCTGCGCGTCCGAGGATCTCGAGTGGGTGCCCTCGTCGGGTGCTGGTTCGATCGTGTCGTGGCGGGCGGTGCGTCGCATGAGTTTTCCGCACGGCGAGGTGACGCCGTTGACGATCGCCATCGTCGAACTCGACGAGGGCCCATGGGTCTACACCTGCATCGACGGTGAAGTCCCGCTGATCTCCACCGGGCCGGTGCGTGTGCACTTCCGGCCGAGTCCCCGCCAGAACAGGTTTCCGGTCTTCACAGTCGACGCCGATCCACGGCAGCCACCGTTGTGGCGTGTGACCCGCGACACCGTTGCGACTGGGAACGACCGGCCGGAGGCGGCTGCGACCTCGGTGACAAGCCGGGTGCTTCGATGACTGCTCTATTACCTCTTGCCTACGGATACGTGCGCGACGATCTGCTGCGTGACCGCGACCCGAAGTCCAGCGACGACATACTGCGGGCCGCCGCCAGATCACTCGGGTATGCGCTGGGCACCGTATTCCACGAGCCGGCACCACAGAACGCGACACTGCCGCCGGCGTTCGTCGATCTCGTCCAGGAATGCCGGCGAGCCGAGGCACACACCGTGCTGACGCTCCCCGGACACCTGTCCGGCATGGCCGTGTGCCGCATGGTCCTGCTCGCGATCCTCGAGGCACGAGCCGAAGCCGCAGTACAAGAAGTCCGACCCTGACCGGTCAGTATCGACGCCGATGGTGGCGAAGAGCCCCGTCACGATGATGCGTGCCCGGTTGCTCCGGTGGCCCCACCATCGCCGCAACAGCGCACCGACCGGACGGCAGTGCGAACCAGAAAACGCTACAACGATATTCACGCATTGCTTGCCGAGGGCGAAAGCCTGCGCGGTATCGGCAGGAGGCTCGGGCTCGCCCGAGGAACGGTGCGCCGCTTCGTTCATGCCGCCATCGTCGAGGAGCTCCTGGTCAACAAACGGCACCGGACGCCGACCCAGCCTGCTCGATGAATTCGAGCCCTACCTGCACCAACGGTTCGGTGAGGGCTGCACCACCGCGGCCGTGTTGTTCGGAGAGATCACCGCCCGCGGTTACCGCGGCAGCGACAAGATCCTGCGCGCCTATCTGCACCCGTTCCGCACCACTGCGCCCGTCCGCGAGCCACCTCGCCGCCCTCCCTCGCCTCGGCGAGTGGTCGCTTGGATCATGAGCAACCCCACCACGATCGACTCCACCGATCAGCAGCGGCTCGATGCGATTCTGGCCCCGAGCCCGGCGTTGGCCACGCTCGTCGGCCATGTCCGCGCCTTTGCGACGATTTTGTGTGAACTGCGCGAACGAGATCTCGAGCGCTGGATGGCAGCGGTCGAGGCCGACGACCAACCGGCCGCATTCGTGTCACAGTTGCCATTTCGGTTTCCCCTTCGATAACCACCAAAGGTGGCCCCGGGCCATCCCTCGATGGATATCCTCAGATGAACCGCACTGCACCCAAGGATTGCACGGAATTCGAACGGTCCACGGTCCAGTTCATCCGGGCGGACCGAACGAAACGCAATGCCAAACACCTGGTCATTTGACCTATTTTCTTGCGGTTCAACATGCTTTTACTTCGGCCGCGTCGAGTTCACTTCCGGACTTGCGCCACCCCTACTGGTCAACATGCATCAAGACCTGGCAGCCAGGCCGCGATCCGCCAGTAAACTACTCGTGAACACCGGAAAACTATTGCGGGAAAACAACTTCCGATACGGCATCCACGAAAATTGAGTAGCGAACTATGCACTGCCCTCGGATACTGTGGCAATCATGTTCAGCCGCGCCGGACTCGGAATGCTGGCGTTCGGAGGTCGTTTATTCGTTACTGAAAGTCGGGATCGGGTGTGCCAGACGTCCTGATGTGCGTACCGAATCGGTGGCCTCTTATGAAGTGCGGCTGGGTGATGTGATCGAGGATCCGGCCGGGGCGAGCCTGTCGCGGCGCGTCGATAAATCGAATTGTGAAGTTGGTGTCTGGTGAAACAGGAGAACTGGAGCGGTGCTATGCCGGTTGACAGGCTGGTCGTCATAGGTGCTGGCCCGAAAGGGGTTGCCGTCGCAGCGAAGGCTTATGCGCTGCGGCAGGTGGGCATGCATGCCCCGGACGTGACGATCGTTGAGGCGGGTGCCGTTGCCAACAATTGGCGACGGGACGGGGGATGGACCGACGGGTGCCAGTCGCTCGGCACCAGCCCGTTCAAGGATCTCGGATTTCCATACGGCACCGATGAGTATCCGGCCGATCATCCCGTCACCGCCGAAATGTTCAAGGTCAGCTGGGGATCATATCTGGCGAAGACCGGTCAATACTCGAAGTGGACCGATCGCGGATCCCCCGCGCCGATCCACGAGGAATGGGCCGACTATCTCCAATGGGCGGTCGCCCAGATCCACGCGGACATCGTGTACAGTGCGGCGACTTCGATCGATCGGCATCGCGACAGCGGAGAATTCGAAGTCCTTCTGGACAATTCGGGAGTCGTCCGCGGTGACGCGATCATGTTCACGGGTTTCGGGCGCAGCCGGGCTCCGCTGTCGCCTGCCTGCTTGCTCGTGCACGATTTCTGGGCGACGAAGTCGAAGGACGAACGGTTCTTCGGAAAGCGAGTCATCATCGTCGGTTCGGGCGAGACCGCGGCCTCGATCACGAAGTGCCTGGTGGAGAAGTCTCGACCCGCCGATATAGTCGTGATCTCGCCGACCGAGACGATCTACTCCCGTGGCGAGTCCTACCTCGAGAACCAGCTCTACAGCGAGCCGATCCGATGGGCCGAGTTCAGCGTCGATCAACGGCGGGAGTTCATCCGGCGGACCGATCGCGCCGTGTTCTCGCAGGATGTACAGAACATGATTTCATCGCACGGGATTCATCGACACGTCCAGGGCCGGGTGCAAGCAGTCGAGTCCACGCGGTCCGGCGTTGTCGCCGAGGTTCACGATGCCACGAATGCCGGGGTCAGCTACCTCGAGGCGGACTACGTGATCGACGCGCGCGGTGGTGACCCGCTGTGGTTCGGCCCGCTTCTGACCGATTCCCTGGTTGCCGATCTGGCGGCCAGTGTCGGCGGGGCTTTCATCGAGTCCGCCGTCGAAGCCTCCATCGGGTACGACCTGGCGATCACCGGATTCTCGTCGAAGGTTTTCGTACCCAATCTGTCCGCGCTGCGGCAAGGGCCCGGCTTCCCCAATCTCAGCTCGCTGGGGCGCCTGGCGGATCGTGTCATGGTTGGTGTCGGCGCCGCACCGGGCCGTCGCGCGGCTCTCGTCCGAGTCGGTGCCCTGTGATCGATCCGGTCCCGCTCGTATCCTTCGCGGTCACCTCGTTGATCATCATCCTGGTTCCGGGATCGGATGTCTTTCTGCTGCTGCGTGTTTCGGTATCCGAAGGGGTCGTGGCAGGTCTGCGAGCCCTCGCCGGCATTCATCTGGGAAACGTGATTCAGGCAGCGATGATGATTTCCGGGATCGGCTTGATCATCTCCAGGATTCCTGGGGCGCTCACAGCGCTCAAACTGGTCGGCGCCGCCTACCTGCTGTATCTCGCGGTGTCGAGCCTTCGCGCGGTACTCCGCCCGTCGAATGGCCCAGGGGAGACGAGTGACAAACAAGAAGCGGGCGCCCAGCGGCTGTCATCCCCATTCCTGCAGGGGCTGCTGGCCAACGTGACGAACCCGAAGGTGCTGATCTTCTTCGTCGCGTTCTTCCCGCAGTTCCTCGGGAATGCCGGGAGTGTTTCCATCCAACTGTTGGTGCTGTCGGTCATTTTCATCTCGCTCGCGGTGATCTGGGAGGGAATCATCGTGGTCGGCGCCGGACGGCTCGGCCGAATGATGAACTCTGTCCGTTTCACCAAGGTGATGGACGCGGCATGTACGACCGCGTTCACCGGACTGGCAGTCGCACTGCTGGTCGGGGTCGCCTGAGCAGCACTCGATGGTCATGCGGCCGGGGGCGAGGAGTCGGGCCGCTGGCGGCTGCAGCGTGGTCGACCAGATCTTGCCGATATCTGGCTTGTGCGTGATCGTCGAGATGTGAGTAAGAGGCGTACCACCACGGTGAGCTGCGCTCGGAAATGTTGCGATTGACAGCCGAACAGATCGCAACGGAGGGCGTAGACGCTGTGTCACTGAGAGCGCTGGAGGTTGGGCCAGCAAGCTCTCCGCGCGCAATCCTCTTCGTGACCGTCCACTACCGGGCGCTCGGCACCCTGCTCAATGCCTACGACGTTGGGGTGCCCGCCGAAAGCTCGGCCGTGCGGAAATAGCTCACGATCCCGCCCGGACCGAAGAGGAGATTCACGTGTTCGACAGCTCATCCGACCCAGTCGACTTCGGCACCTTCGGCCGCCACATGGAACGCCGGCCAACAAAATGTCGCCGGAAATGCGCGACGCGTACGAATACACGTGGCAACTGCGCGGCATGATTCTCGCCCCGCACAAGATCTGGCTGGCCAACCCCAAACTGGCCAGGGCAATCGTGCCAACCGGGGCGTATTTCCAAAAGGATTCGTCGCCGTCGAAGGCGGAGATCGAGATCGAGATCGTGTCTGAGCTCGCATCAACCCTGGCACAGCCGCGCGTGGTTCCCGCCGGCATGTACCACCGGGCCGCGGCCGCGATCGGCGTGGCGGACATCGTCGATGTCACCGTGCTGATGGGCTGGTTCACCAGTTTTTCGCTCACCCTGGCCGCCTTCGACGTCCCGTCGAACGCGACCGGCCTGACGGAGGAGGAATAAGTCATGAAGCAGCTCCCCATGCCCTTGCCGTTGCCCGAATCGATCCCGATCCCGAGAGCCGACCCACCGGCCGAGATGGACCTCGTCGCGGTGCCGACCGGGGTAAATTACCGAACTGTCTTCGTGACACTGCCGAATCAGGTGCGTTATGCCCTGGTGGGAGATCTGGTGTGGCAGCGCGAGGGACTCACCCGCCGCGTGGAGCGTCCATTGCCGATCAGGCGGCTGGGCGACTTCGATGCCGAGGGCAACCGGCAGAACATCCTCCGCATGGTTTCGATCATGCAGCGCATCCCCGACCTGATTGTCGTGCCGGCCCACGATCAACGGGCCTTCGCGGAGATGAGCCAACTGCCGAACGTCACTACCAAGGGCCTGACCCTTTCGATCCGTGCAGACCGCTGAGAACCACAACTGTGTGCTAGACGTCGGCGGCGAGGTCTGTGGTCATCGGAACCGACCGGCACTACTGGCCACCGGCTACCGAACTTCGTTGTTTTTGCGCGACCGCGCAGTCCGGCACCCCTGGGCAGGGGCGGATGTACCGTAGGTGAAGGGTTCAATTTGCTTGCGAGAGCCGCATTTTCATGACAGATGAGGCGAACACTTCAGTTCTGATCGTCGGTGCCGGTGGGGCCGGTCTGTCGCTGTCGCTGCTGCTCGAGCAGCACGGCGTGTCCTCGATACTGGTCGAGCGGCGGGTTGATGCGTCCTGGTTCCCCCGGGCGCGCAATCTCAATTTCCGTACGCTGGAGATCTTTCGGGGCCTCAGGCTGGAGAAAGAGGTTCTGGCGGCAGGCACGCACGTGTCCCGCATATTCCGCAAGGACAGCTTGGCCGCGTCCGGGCATCAGGACTTCCCGTCCGTCGAGGACGCCCTGCGGATCACCGACCATCCCGAGGTCCTCAGTCCCGAGCCTATGCTCTGGTACTGCCCGCAAAGCGTGACCGAGCCGCTGCTGGGTGCGGCGCGAACGCGGGTGCGATATCCGCTACGGGCTCGAACTCGGGTCGTTCACGCAGGATTCGGCGGGCGTCACCGCCATGGTGAGCAATCGCGCCACCGGAGCGCAAACGGTGCTGAGAGCCGACTACCTGGTGGCCGCCGACGGCGCACGCAGCCACGTGCGCGAGCAACTTGGCGTGCCCGTGGTGGGGGAGGGTGTGCTCGAGGAGTACTACATCTTCGTCTACTTCCGTGCCCCCTGGGCCGACCTGGTTCGCGGCTACGAATCCGACGCCGTGCTCATCGACCGACCGGGCGTTCGAGGGTTCTTCCTGATCACAGACCCCGATCGCGGCATGTTTCTGATCCAACAGGATTTCGAGCAGGAGTACACGCCCGAACACTGCCGAGAATTGATCCTCGACGGCATTGGCGTGCCGGACTTTCCGGTCGAGGTGGTCGAGATCGCGCACTGGCGTCCGGCCCAGCAAGTGGCCGAGCGGTTCCGCGTCGGGCGGGTATTCCTGGCCGGGGATGCGGCACACACCATGCCGCCGAAACTGGGCATGGGTGTGAACACCGCCATCGCGGGCATGCACAACCTGGCCTGGAAGCTGGCCGCGGTCCTGCACGGGCAGGCGGGCGATGCGCTCCTGGATACCTACGAGGTAGAGCGTCGTCCGATCGCCGATCTGATCTCCCGACAGTCGCTGGTCGGCCCGGCCGCCACCCTGATCACCAGGGGCGAGGACGACGCCCTGCTCCCCGCCGAGGACCGCGTGTCGATGTTCTCGTTGACCATCGGCAACCGCTATCGCTCCCGCGCCGTCCTGTCCGAACACCCCGCGCCGGACGGCCTCGAACTCCTGAACGGACCCGAGGACCTCATCGGCACCCCGGGCACCCGCATCCCGCACGGCGGCTTGGCGCGCAACGGCGAGTCCATCTCGCCCCTGGACCTCTTCGACGGCCGATTCGTGCTGCTGACCGGCCCGCAGGGCAGGCCGTGGACCACCGCCGCACCCGAAGCGGCGGCCGCCACGGGCGTGCGCGTGGCCGCCTACCGCCTCGGCCCTGACGCGGACCTGCGCGATCCGGACGGAAAGTGGTGGGCGGCAACGGGTCTGTCCGCTGACGGAGTCCTGCTTGCGCGCCCCGACGGCATTGTCGCCTGGCGTACCGACGCCCTTCCTGCCGACCCCACCTCGGCCCTGACAGCGACCCTCACCGCTATCCTGGCCCGCAACACCTGATAGGGGTCGCGGACTCGCCGAAAATCCAACAAATTCGGTATATGCGCTGATCAACGCTTTGAACCGGGATCTCATGCGTGCCGTCATCTACTATCCGCTGAGCACCGGTCGCAACTTCGATGAGCTGCGCTTGATGCAGTGCCTGCAGACGGCCGACGCCTTCGGCGTGGCCACCCCGGCGGACTGGTGTGGGCGGATCCGGATCGGCCGCCGACATTGTCGGAGATCCAGTCGAGGATCCGGTTCACACAGCCGGGGACAGAGCCCCGGCCACGCTTGGCTACGGTGCCGCGGCCGGATCAGTCTGGGCCGCCGGGAGTTCGATCTGGGAAGGCGCGATCTGGAATTGGGGATAGGCAGGGGAGACTTCCTGCTCAGGCTGATCGGGGGCTGCTGGCGTGAACAGGTCCGAGCAGTCGTTGGGCACGCTGGGGCCCCAGGAGCACAGAATCAGGTCGGCCGTCGCAGTACCCACATCGACCTCCGTGGCACCGAGCACGCCGCAGAGGATGGCCGCGGCCAGCAGACGCGTAGTCGGTGCACCCGATGCGGTCCGTGGGATCCGGCGTACGGGCTGGGTGTTGTCGGGGCGGAGGGATGTCATCGAACTCCTTGGGCGCGTGGGGTGATCGCGTTCGGGGATGTCGGGCGGGAGTGAGTCTGGGGCAGGTCAGCGGCTTCGCGGTGACCAGTTGTCACGCCACTCGGGAGACGGATCGGCGGGGAGTCCCGGGGCAGATCGGGTATCACGGCCATGATTGCAGCCGGCGACGGCCAGCCCGGGCTGGCCCTGCGGTGTCGGCGGTGTCGCAGCGGAGGGGAGCCGCCGAATTGGAAGCGGATCTTTGGTCGAGTCGAGTGGGTGCTGCCCGATCGGGGTTTCGTAGGGGTCGAGATCCAACGGGTCGGCACCATGGCAGATTGTCGGCCGCTGCCGTGGTGGCCGCGCCGAGTGGGGCAACGCCCAGATGTCGAACAGCATGCCGATCGTGACGAATCGCTTCATGGCTGATCCTCAGGTGCCGCGGTCGCCTTGTCGAGATGGCCAACACCCGCGGAGATGGATGGGACGCGAAATGCGTTGGTCAGCAGTCGTTCTGAGACGTTCGGCACCACCGGGAGGCGCTTTTGAGGTTCACTCAATGGGTGGAGTCGTAGAACCGACACGGCCGAGCTGGGCGACAGCCGAGACCTGATGCCCTGACCTACGGTACCGTAACCGGCGAGGCGGCAGGTAGCTCATTCGAGGGTTTCACCGAACGGGCTCACCATCATGGCTGCCGGAGTGGGAATGATCGGATGTCACCAGCCCTGCAGGCGGAGCTTGATGCACGTCGCCCAGCGCGCGTGGCTGTTCACGGCGGTCGCGCCCTACTCCATGGACGAATTCCACAACCGATTGATCGGCTGGTTCGGTGCCGCCGTCGTCGGTAAACCTCGAGCGCCCAGCAGCGATGCTCGAACGCGCAGACATCCCGGGCAGCTGGCGAATCTGCGAAACGCCCGCCCACCGGTAAGCCCGCTGAGGCAGTCCCATGCGTTGTCCGCAGCTGCGAGCCCGACTGCTCCTCCGGCCAGACCCCAGCGAGCTGCTGGGAACCCACTACCCCCAACAGAATACGAGTCGGGGGAGTGACTGGCCGGAATTCCGCGCTAACACAGTGATGCCCCAGCGTAGTACCTCGGTCATCGTGAAAGTGATTGCGGCTTTTGTTATTTCTGGCCGGATCCGTCGCTGCTGTTGGTACTGGTTGCTCCCGCGGATCGGGCTCGGCTGGTCAACCCTGTTGTGGCCGTACGGCTGCCCGGGTTGAGGGCACGCAGCGCCACCGGTCGGCGAGATCCCGGGCCGCGATCAGGGCCCGGACGCCGGCAACACCGAAGAAGGCGACCGCTCTTCAGAACCGGAACCGCACGATGCGGGTGGATCGTTTCATGCCCGGCAGCAGGTTCAACAGGCGGAACAAGCGGCGTACGTTCGCGGGCGCCTTGGCCATCAGCACCGGTGAGTCGTTCATCGGCGCCTCGTCGACGAATTCGAGCCGTGGGTGCCAATCGGCCAGCGCGGCCGGATCGTTGAAGCCGCTGTGGAACTGGGTGTCGTATTTGCGCAGCGTGGGGAGCCATTTCGAGGTGCGCCACGCCCAGGCTGCCACCGTGTCGAACTGTATTTGGCCGGTGGGGAAGGCATCGACGACGGTGGTCAGTAGTCGCCGGATGTCGGTCTCTGTCAGGTAGGGCACGAGTCCCTCGGCGATCATCAGCACCGGCCGGCCGCGGGGGATACGTTCCAGCCAGGTCATGTCGGTGACGCTGGAGCCGATCAGGGTGTAGTGCTCGCGCGGCGGCAGGAATTGTTGCCGCAATTCGATTACGGCGGGGTAGTCCAGGTCGTACCAGTCGACGGTGGCGGGCGGGTCACACCGGTATACGCGGGCGTCGAGGCCGCAGCCCAGGTGCAGCACCACCGCATCGGGGTGATCGGCAAGGTAGCTTCGGGCCCAGTCGTCATGCGCCTTGGAGCGCACCACGGCGGCGAGACCCATCTGGCTCGTGCCGAATCTGCGGTTGTCGTAGTCGGGCTCGAGGCGGCGCATCGCCTGCTCGGCGTATTTGTCGCCGAGGATCGGGTCCCGCAGCCGGTTGTCGAGTGCTTTGGCCCTGAGGACGGGGTTGACGGTCTTCTGCACTCCGACCAGTTCGCTGTCTTGCACACTAGCGACGCTACTCACATTTCTGGCTGACGAAGCCACCATCATCGCCGTCACCCACCGCACCGACACCATCGCCACAGTCGACAACGTGGTCGATCTGATGCCCGCCGCAGTCCGCGCCTGGCTTGACTCACGCGCGTCGAGCCGGCTATTTCAGCGAACCTTCGAAACATCCGCCTTGACCGGGAACTCCGACTCCGAGCTGTTGCAGTAGGCGGATTGGCAGGCCGCCTATCGGCGGCGGAAGAGGGGAAGAGGGCCCAGTAGACAAGGCCGAGTCGTTGCTGAGCCCTGCCGGGATTCAGCCGTAGGGGCGGCGATGTCCAGGTAGTACCGGATCGATGTTCCGGCGGAATGCGCTCATGCGCTATCCAGCACATGCTCGAAGTCGGATCCATGCAGCCCGCTTGTTCGCGGCTGTGCCGTGCGCCGCGCGCACGGGTACCTGGCGCCGTTTCGTCGTGGAGGTGTCGGGTGGGAACAAATGTACAGCTGGTGCACGCAATGGTGGCGACACCGACCGGTCGCGGCACGAATCGCTCACTTGCACAGCGCATTCGAAGCATCGCGGCGCAGCCAGTCCGCTGGTGCCGCCAATGGTGGGCACACCACGGCGTAACAGTGCGCTTCGCCGCCCTGCACGCGGTCTTCGAAGCGGCCCGGGTCGCCGAGGACGGGACTGCCATGAGCACCCTGTTCGTTTCACACATCGACCCGCATCTGCGAATAATTCTCGATGCTGCACAAGGGCCGCTCCACCGCTGCACCCTGGACAGGCACGTCCCCCAGCCGGGACTGCCCGCTGCGCCGGTGCCAACCGGATGGTTCGACACCATGAGTAGATCGACTGCGGTCGAGGACCTCGGCTTCGGACCGGACTTCCGGCTTCTTCGGGACAGCAGCAGCCTCTGAATGCTGGACACGAGCGAAGTCGATGGCAGGTACCCCGAGAATGACCGGTCGGGCCTGCCCAGCCGTGGTGCGGATGGATAGAACCGTCGGCTGGTCACCTGTTCGCAAGGATGGGGCTCTCTCAGGCTCGTGAACTGAGCGTGGGCTTCGTACCGACATCGACGATCTCTACGCGGTCCTGCGTGAAGCTGCAGTACCGGACATCGAATGGCAGTAACGCAAACCTGATCCTCATGAGGGTACGAGGATCGGTCAGTTCGATACTTCTTGCTGTACAGGGATATCTTTGCGGCCGTACCTCGCAACACGGGCGGGCGGCGCGCGGACGGATCCGAGCTGATCGACTATCGTCGCGCGCTGTGCCGTTGCCGATGTTGCTACGCCGCCCTCGGATTCTCGCGATCTGGTCCGCGCAGCTGCTATCGGTCCTCGGTGACAGGTTCTATGCGCTGGCGATCATGTGGTTGGCGCTGGAACGGTCCGGCCCGGTGGTCATGGGCGCGGTCGCTATCGCCGAATCGGTGCCGTTCATCGTGATCGGCGCCTTCGGTGCGCGCCTGGTTCAGCGTTGCGCCGTTTTTCGGACCCTGGCCGCGATCGATGCTTTCCGCGCGGTTCTCGTCGGTGTGATGCCGCTGCTGTGGAACGTCGGCGGCATTGCCGCCATGCTGGCCGCCGCCGCGGTGCTGGGCGCGCTGGCCGCGGTCTTCGATCCTTCCCTCGGTGCCCTGGTTCCCGATCTGGTCGACGAGGATGAGCGGCACGCCCTGGTCGCGGCCATGGATCTCAACGGCCGGATCGCGCGGATCGCGGGCCCGGCACTGGCCGGTGTCCTGCTGGTGATAGTGCCCGTAGCAGCGCTGTTCATTGCGGACACAATGACTTTCGTGGTGTCGGTGGTGGCATTGCTGTATCTAGCTGCCACGGGCGCGGCAAGCGCGCCGGCGCAGCCCTTGGCCACGGGCTCGGCGCAACAGCGGGACCGGACCGCCTCGGCGCGGGCACTGCTGCGTGAGCGGCCTGCCCTCGGTGCTGCGTTCGTGGTTCATGGCGCAGGTTTGTTCTTGACTGCCCTGCCGGGAATCGGGTTGCCGCTGCTGCTCGCGCACCAGATCGGTGCGGGCCCTTCGGCGTACGGGTGGATGCTCACCGCGACCGGGACCGCAGGGCTGGCGGGAAATCTCACCGCGGCTCGGATCCGGCCGGCTGCGTTCCTGCCGAGGTTCTGTCTGGCCTGGGCGGCGGCCGGTGTGCTGATGGTCGCGACCGGCGTCGCTCACAGCCTCGCCCTGGTGCTCGTTTTCGCGGCTCTGTCCGGGTTCGTGACCCCGTTCATCTCGATCACGCTCGGCACCCAGCTGGCCTCGCACCCGCAGCCCGCGAGGCTGCGGCTGCTCACGGTCAACCACACCGTGATGCGTTCGGCAGGGACTGCGGGCATGGCGATCATTCCAGCGCTGATCGCGCCCGCACCCGCGCGGGGGTTCATCGTCGGGGGCACCGCGCTGGCGCTGGTCGCGATTACGGCCTGGGCGATCACATTCGCAGTCGCGTGGGCGCCCCGGACGCGCAGCGTGCGGGTGGCGGAGCCAACGTCCACCACCCGCACGGATTCAGCTGATCAGGCCGCCTGAGAGTCGCGGTCGACCAGATAGTGCGTCACCTCGACGTCGTCGATGGTCAGGCCGAGTCCGCCGTAGATGAGGGTGTGCATTCTCGACAGGTACGCGCCGCGCCGCTCGGTGTAGAAGGCGGGGTCGTACCAGGCCACGCCGAGAACGGCCCAGCCTGCGCCGGTCTCGCTGTCGCGTTCGGGTTTGAACCAGGTGTGCTGCCAGTCCCACAGCATGAGTTCCTGGGGGCGGGACCGCAGTCGCTCGTCGGATTCGCGCAGTGCCTCGATCACCGCGGCGGCGATGTCGGCGGTGCGGCAGTAGTAGCTGCACTCGGATTTGGCGAACAGGGTCTTGTTGCCACGGCGCGGGGTGCCGGGGCCTTCGCCCTCGAGCACGCGGATCATGGCCTCGGGGTTGTCGGGGATGACGGCATCGAGCGTGGGCGCGATGGTGAGTGCCGACATGGTGTTTCTCCCTACCAGAAATATGGTGAATAGGGTTCTCCCGTAACCGGTTTGGTCACAGAAGCTTGAGGGGCTGCCACCCTTCGCGGGTGGTAGCCGCGCCGCGCCGGTAGGCGCTTCGGTGGGCGTAGACGATGTTCAGGCCGATGCGGGGGCGCCGCGTCGCGTTCGGGCCGGACCGGTGCAACAGGCGGGTGTCGAACAGCAGTGCCTCGCCGGCGGTCGTTGGGACCGTGGTGAATTCGCAGCCGGTCAGCCGCGGGTGGTCGTGCGCGGCCAGCGCGCCGGTGTCGTCGAAGTCGTGCGGGAGGTATCCCCAGCGGTGCGAGCCCAGCGAGAATTGCAGGGCGCCAGCGGCTTCGGGGGCATCACTGATCGACGGCCAGCACGACACCGACCGCACCGGATCCAGCTCGATATCGACGCTCACCCCGTCCTGATGCATCGGCACCTCGGTCTGGTCATCGGGCCACTTGATCACCAGGAACGTTTGATCGATCCCGGCCTCAGGGCCGATCAGGCCCGCGACCCGGTTGATCAGCGGCGGTGTCTGGACCAGGTCACGCGCCCACTGCTCGTGCACGTGGGCATTGCGCACGACGGTGGTTCGGTTCTGGCTGTGCACCGATCCGAGATAGTGCGCCAGTGCACGTGCGGCCTGGCCAGTGGTCCACTGCACCGGTGCGAGGTAGCCGCGGTCCGCGAACAGGCTCGGCTCGCCGTGACGTGTCAGGTGTGTCATCGGTGTTCGTCCTTCGGGAATGGGGGTTGGCCGTCGACCACCTCGGCCACAAGGTCGGTCCACCGGCCGGCCAGGATCGCCAGCCGGTGAAAAGCGGCGTGCACCCGCTCGTCTCGCCCGTCTCGGCACGTCCGCAGGGTTTCGTTGGCGTCAAGCTGCGCGAGCGCCATTTCATCGACGGCGGCACCCAGCAGTCGCGGACACCGATCGGCGTGCGGGGCGTGCAAGTCCACCCATGCGTCGATCGATGCCACCAGGACTTCGCACGTGCCGATATAGAAGAGTCCGCCCTGACTGAAACCGCGGTAGGCGTGGTGGGTTTCGGCCAGCGCGCGGGCGCATTGGGTGACCGGATGGGCGTCGGGTTGATCGCCGATGTGCCCACAGAACGCGGCCATCAGCGCATGCCAGTCCGGCAGGATCGGATGGACCCCGGTGCCCAGGACGAGCTGGCGGCCGAGCTCGGTCGGAGAGCTGATCATGATCGGTATTCGCCTGCCGCCTGTTCGGCGTCGAGGCGGGCCTGGATCTCGGCCAGGCTGATGCGGGGGTGTTCGTGGTGTGCGCCGAGATGTCTTGGGCGGCTGGCCATATGAGTGGCCCCGAGCACCGCTGTTACGGCAATAATGAGGGCAAGTACCAGGTCCACGGTCGAATGCCTCCTGAGTTGGCCCGTGAGAGGGCGGCACCGGCGGACCGTTGTGTGCAACCAGAAAGGGGGTGTTCGGTTCGCACATGACGCCGGTGCCTGTCTTCGAGCGTGCCGGTCTCGACCGGGGTAATTCGAGTGCCTAACTGGGTAGAAACGGGTACTTTCCGGCTCAAACCGACCGCAAGCAGGGAGCAGACCTATGGTCGAGGTCGAGTGGACAGCGCGTGAGATCCGCGCGCTTCGAATAGCACTGAAGGAAAGCAGACGCGAGTTCGCGAAGCGGCTTCGCGTGTCGAAGCGAACCATCACGCTGTGGGAAGATGGCATCACCCGCAGACTGCAGGCCGCGAGCGTGCGGATGCTGGATGATGTTCTCGCAGGCGCCGACACCGCGACACGCTCCAGGTTCGAGGCGCTGGCACAGGCGTCCGCTTCCGCTGGGAGCAGTGACGACGTTGTCACAGACCATGGAGGTGATTCGACGAATCGCCGAGACGCATTGCGTATCTTGGGCATCGGTGGAGCGGCCGCGACCGGATTGCGGTACGCGGTGTTGGCCGCTGCTCACGATTCCGCGCTGCTGACGAGCGTGATCGATCGCAGCCCCGTCGAACCAACGACGATGAGTGAGTGCGCTGAGACGCTGCACCGGCTCGCCACGGACTATGTCCTCTGCCCTGACCTGGATCGGATATTCGTCGAGCTGACCGTGCTGCGCGACCGCCTCGCCGCGGTGATCCAGCGCGCCGGCAAGCTCAGCGATCTTCAACAGCTCTACGTGTTGCTCGCGGCTACCTGCACGCTGCTGGCGTCGGTGTCGCATGATCTGGCCGAGCCGCATGCGGCGATGATCCAAACCGACTCGGCTGCCGCGTTCGCCAGGCTGGCTGGTCACCGTTCCCTCGAGAACTGGGTGTACTGCACGCGCGCGATGATCGCGTCGTGGTGGGAGCCGCCCGCCCGCGTCCTCGAGGAAGCTGGCAAGGCCATTACGCCGCACGGGATTTCACACGTCCGGCTGTCTGGGCTCGTCGCTCGTGCCCATTCGCAGATCGGCAACCGCAGCGCAGCGTTCGCGGCCATGGATGCCGCACGCCGCGAACGCGACCGGCTGCCCGAGCACGAGAGCCTGACCGACCTGGGGCCGGTGTTCGCGTTCTCCCTTGCCCGCCAGCACTATTACGACGCGACCGCCTATGCCCAGCTCCGGGAGTGGACACGCGCAAAGTCCGAGGCCGAGAATGTGATCAGCCTGTACGCACCCACCTCGACGCAAACCTGGTCGGCCACACTCACCCTCGCGCGGGTGACCCTTGCCCGCGCAGACCTGCACCTCACCGGCCCCGATGCCGCACTGGCCCACCTGGAGCCGGTGCTGGCAATACCTGCCGGACAACGCATCCCGCAGGTCAAATCCGCGCTGAACGGCATCAGGTCCGATCTGGCGGGGTTGGCCGCCACACCGGACCGGCGCACACTCGGCGAGGCCGTACGCATGTTCACGCCGAGAAAGGAACCCGATGAGCAGTGACAATGCGATTGAACGCGCTCACCGGCTGCTCGCACCACGCATCGCCTACCTGATCGGAACCGTGAGCGCGGACAAGACACCGAACCTGATTCCGGTCTCGAATCTTACCTCGGTGTCCACCCAGCCGCAGCAGATCGCGCTCGCGGTATACAAGCAGTGGTCAACCTATGAAACCCTGCAAACTGCAGCGGGATTCACGGTGTCGGTGCCAGTGTTCGATCAGCTCGAAGCGGTGTGGAAGCTCGGCGCCCGCTACTCGCACTTCCCCCTGGCCGGGCCCGCCGAGAAGCTGGCAGCGAGCGGACTGACGCTGGATCACCAGGCGTCGGAGTACGGGCCCGTCGTGTCGTCTGGAATCGGATGGATGAGCTGCCGCACCATCACGCGCCTGGATCTCGGTGGCGACCACGGCATAGTCATCGGCCAGGCCGAACAGGTCTGGTTCAACCCGGATTATCTGGAACCTGATGGCACTCCGCGCGGAAATCCGCACCCGGTGATGCAGCAAACCGGCAACCAATTCACGTCGACAGCAGACGAATTCACATCCATCCCGTACTACTGAGTACGCTTCAGCGGCGGCGCCCGGCGACTCCGCACTGTCCACCGATGCTGTCACGGCGCCTGCCTGCCAAGCTGGAGGTCTTCGCGCCCGCGGCCACAGCGGGCAGAATGTCGGTCGCCAGGTGCACCGCGGCGTCGAGCGCGCCGGGTGACCAGGTCGACCCAGGTTCCCATTGCATCCACTCTGCTATTAGCTCTTCCAGCGAGGGGTGTGTGCCAGGGCCGATACGGCCGGTGATGACTCGCGGCGCGATCGGTTCGGCGCGTAACTGCTTCCATTCAAAACCGACGAACACGGCGTTTACGCCGAACCGCTGCGAGACGTCCGGCTCGGTGATCGCGCCGTATACCGGTGCCGGACGCCTGGGGGTGATCGTGTCGGGAAGGAAGCGGATCAGGCACGTCGTTGTCGCCTTACTCGTTGCCGAATTTCTTTGCAGAACAGCGGAATCGAAACTTTCGTGTTAGCCGGGGACGTAGGCGGGCGAGGAGTCGGGGTAGGCGCGCCACGCCCATGACAGCGAGTCGAGCAGGTTGCGTTTGAGCGTGCGCGCGTCGCGGGTGTCGCTGGGGCGTTGGGTGAGGGCCTCGCGGATCATCTGCACGAACCGCCAGCGGGTGACGCCGAAGGCGACGAGCAGCTCGCCGGCGCTGGCGCCGCCGGAGGGGGCCCGTCGGATCGCGAACTCGACCACGGATCTCGCGGCCGTGTCGAGTGATTTGTGGGCCGCCAGGAAATCGCAGTGCGTCATCGACGAACGAACCCATCCCGGGTCGCCGGTGGTGTGTGCCGCCGGGGATGTCACCGACTGCGGGCTCTTGGGATCGTTCGCGGGCGCGCGGTCGGGCGGGGTGCTGGCGGTCGGGGTCTGTGGATCGGTGGTGTCGATGGCGAAGACCGGGAACCGGTCCTCGGGCGGGTCGGGTTCGTATCGGACACGGATCGGCTGGTCCGAGGGTGGTGGGAGTTCACCGTAGATCGTGGAGTAGATCCAGGGGCCGTCGTCTAGTTCGACGATGGCGACCGTGGACTGCTCCCACGTTCCGGCGTTCGAGGGGTGGTGTGCCACCTTCCACGACACGATCGACCCGGTGCCCGAGGAGGGTACCCAGTCCAGGGTCGTGGCTCGGCACGATGAGCAGGCGTTGGTCATTGGCGCGACCAACGTTGCACAGTCGGTGCAACGCCGGATCATCAGGGTCGTGCCGCCGTGGTGTCGTGGGTTCTCCGGTTTGTGGTCGAACATCGGAATCCTCGCCAGTTCTTGCCTGCGCTGTCACTGACGAGCCTGCGTCACGCAGGGCCCTACCCGCGACGGCAGAACTACCCACGACATACCTATTTCCGGCTGCGCGGCCCTGCAGAGGCACCGGTCGACAAGGGCCGGGGGCGCGCCGGTCCCAGACGACGCGGCGCGTCAGCCGGATAGCAGCCGCGGGCATTCACCTGCTGGAAGGGCCCGCCGACAGGTGAGTGTCAGAGGTCCGCACCGGTCTCCGGCTCGATCGGTAGATCGGCTGCCGTGCTTCGCCATCCGGCGCGGTGAGGGAGTGTGACGGATCCGATCTCGGTCGGATGAGCCGAGCCTGATTGGTTCAGCAGCAAGAGACTGACTCATGTCGGACGCACTGGCCGCCATGGTGAGCCGGGCATCGACCTGATCGGCCCCGCAGGCTGCTCAACCACATGACCAAGATCGTGCTCGAATCTGCTCTCGAGGCGGAGAACGCCGAGCACGTAGTCTATGAGAAGCACGGCCTGGCCGACCGTGGAACGGGCAACTCGCGCAACGGAACCCGCGCCAACACGACGGTGATCACCGAGATCGATCCGGCCGAGATCTACGAGCGTCGATCCTCGAGATCTCCCGTCGCTGGGCCTTATCCGCGCCGATGCTCGTCGCGGACGTCGTCGTCGCCGAATGGTCCGCGGAGTAGACCAGCTGTGCGGCTCCCTGCAGCGATCCTTCCCCCGTTCAAAGTGGGGGAGATCGGTTGCCAGCCTCCGGTTCCCCCTTCTCGCGGAGGAAGACCAAACACTGGTCTGGGTCGAGGTCGTGCGGACGCAGAGCGAGTGCGCTGCCGCGGCGACAGGCGGTTTGGATGTGCAGGCGCAGGATAAGTGAGCCGAGCTCTGGGGCGTTGCCGGATGTGGCTGCGACCGTGCAGATCTCGGCCAGTTGGTGCGATGGGATCGTGTATCGGTGGGCGGCACGCCGGACCGGTTTGGCTACCTGGGCGGGCAGGGTTGTCGCCAGGGCGGATCCAACCGCTGTTCTCGGCATAGGGGGTAGACACGACGGACTGCAGCGACGAAATGCTCGACGGCACTGGAACCTCCGCGCGACGCCGGTTGGATCGAGTGTTGGCCTGCACCGCTTGGGCCGCTCCACGAGGTCCGCCTTCAAGAGCTGATCGAGCGCTCGCTGCAATGCTGTTCGGGCCATGTGAGATGGGTGCCATAGGTGCGCAATGCGCCCTTGGTGAGGGTGGCCGGCACTCGCTGGATCACTTCGCCGAACGTGAGTGTGAGCATTCGATTACTCGGCCGCGTCATGGGTCTGGGTTATGGCCCACGCCGCGATCTGCGTGCGCGAGGTGAAGCCCAGTTTGGTGAGAATATGCTCGACGTGCCCTTGCGCGGTCCGCGGCGAAATTACCAGGCGGTCGGCGATTGCCTTGTTGGTCAGTCCCTCGGCGACGAGGTTGGCGACCTGGCGTTCGCGTGCGGTGAGGTTCTCGAGCGGACGATCGGCCGACGAGGTGGCTCGGGATCGCTCGCCGAGTGCGAATGCGACTGCGGCATCGAGACTCATCGAGGCGCCCTCTTGTCGGGCGGCATCGAATGCGCGTGCACCGAGCGCTCGGCGGCTGCGCTGCTCGCATTCGTCATGATGGGCGAGCATTTCGGTAAGAAAGATGGCGGAGGTGCCGGCCAGGCGTCCTAAGGTATCCGCCGCGCCCATGAGGACAGCCGCACGCTGAGCATCGAGCTGTTCCGCGGCGATCCAGGCCAGCGTCTCGAGACAGCCGGCGGTGACGAGCGGATCGGCGGCCCTGTGGGCCAGTCGAATTCCCTCTGCGAGTGAGCGCGTGGCACGGTCGGGCTCACCGCCGCGGTACGCGGCGAATCCCCCTGACCACAGTGCCCACGACCGATAGATCGTTTCACCGGCGGATTCGGTGAGGTCGAGTGCCTTCTGCTGGCAGGCGAGGGCTCGGGAGGTATCGCCTTGCAGTGCGTAGGCCCATCCCAGCGTGTTCTGAGCGTCCAACTGCATTCCGCGGTCACCGCAGAGCTCGTAGGCGCGCAGCGCGTATTCCAGATCGGCAACCCTCCGGGACGGATCATGCTCGCTACAGATGAAATCGTAATTTGCATGGGCGTGCGCAAGCAGCGCCGGGACCATCGGGTCGGCTGTCTGTGCGGTCAGGCTGGCCAGTTCCGTAATCTGGCCAGCGGCGGTCTGCAGGTCACCCTGAAGCCCTGCCATCAAGCTGGCGGCGTAGAGCGCCTTGGCGCGGTCCACCGTCCGGCCTCCGGACGGGCGGGCGAGAACCCGTTCGTACCACCGGCGACCCTCGCTGATCCTGCCCCGCAACAGCCAGAACACGTACAGGGTGGTAGCGATCCGCAGCCCGCTGTCCTCGGACTCGGTCAGGCTGAACTCCAGCGCTTTCCAAAGATTCGGTAGCTCGCGCTCGAGCCGTTCGACCCAGTCCATCTGGTGCGGTCCGATCCAGTTGGCATCCACCTCGTCCGCCAGTTGCTCGCACCATTCCCGATGCTGTCGGCGCAGGAGGGCATACTCTCCGGACTCCTCGCCCTTCTCCTGACCGAATTCGCGGACCGTCTCGAGCATCTGGAACCGCACCGAGCCGGCCACTTCCTTCCGGATGAGGATCGATTTGTCCACCAGGCCCGACAACGTATCGAGCAAATCCGGCTCGGTCATGCCGGCGGAACACACCCGCAGGACCGCGTCGAGTTCGAACCCGCCGGTGAACACCGATAATCGACTCCACAGCCGCTGTTCGTCCGGTGTGCACAGGTCATAGCTCCAGTCCATGCTGTAATGCATCGTCTGCTGCCGCCTGGGTGCGCTGCGGCTGCCCCGAGTCAGGAGAGCGTAGCGGTCGTCCAGCCGGGCCAGAATCTGTTCGACGGACATCGTCCGCAGGCGCGCGGCGGCCAGTTCTATCGCCAGCGGTAGGCCGTCCAGCCGTGCACAGACCCTGGCGGCATACAACCTGTTGTCGTCGCTCACCTCGAACCCGGGCACTGCCGCGGCTGCCCGTTCTGCGAAGAGTGTCACCGCGTCGTAGCGTGCCACAGTCCGCAACGGCGGCTTGGTGGCCGGATCGGGTGTGTCCAGTGGCGGCAGCGGGTATACCGCTTCCCCTTCGATATCCAGGGCCTCGCGACTGGTGGCCAGGATCCGCACGTCCGGGCAGGCTCGCATGAGCGATTCGGCCAGTTGTGCGACGGCCTCGACCATATGTTCGCAGTTGTCCAGTACCAGGAGCAGATCATGGGGGGCCAGTAACTCGATCAGCGTGTCGAGTGTCGACCCACCGCCGCGGTCGGACAGACCGAAGATGGCAGCCACGACGCTCGGCAGCGACTCCGCGTCACGCAGGTCGCCCAACTCGATCAGCCATGTCCCGTTCCTGAATTTCCGCTGCAGGTTGTGAGCGACCCGCAAGGCGAGCCGTGACTTGCCTACGCCCCCGATCCCGGTCAGCGTCACCAGACGTGAGCCGGACAACAGGTTCTTGACTTCGGACAGCGGGGTCCTGCGATCGACGAAGCTGGTCAGCTCCAAGGGGAGGTTTCCCGTCCCCGCCCGCAACTTGTCGCCGCGGAAAGTTGCAACCTGGTGTGGCACTGCATCTTTCGAAGTGGTGGCAGATTCCTGTGCGGCGTCGGACTCGGCAGGCAGCGCCATCTCGTCGACCGAAAAACCGTGGTCTCGCTGTATCTGGCGCAGCTGCTCACCCAACTCCGCTGCGGTGGGACGGTCGTGCGGGTCACGAGCCATCGCCGTCTCGACGGTCGCGCACACGTCCTCGGGGATGCCGGACTCACGCAGGTCCGGGATCGGGTGGGTGGTGATCCGCACGAATTGAGCCACCATTTGTTCGCCGCTGCGGCGTTCGAAAGCGGCGTGCCCAGTGAGTGCGCAGAACAATGTGGCGCCCAGCCCGTACACATCCGAGGCGGGACTCACTGTCTGACCGCCGAGTACTTCGGGTGCGGTGAAGGCGGGCGAGCCTGTGATGGAACCGGACGTTGTCTCGTACCCGCCGGCGAAGTGGGCGATCCCGAAGTCCGTCAGCGCCGGCTCGCCGTAATCGGTCAGCAGGATATTGGCCGGTTTGACATCACGATGCAGAACACCCATCCGATGGGCCGTCTCCATCGCCCCCGCGATCTTCACTCCGAGGTGCAGGACCTGGGAGAGTGGCAGGGGACCGTCTCGCCGGATGCGTGCGTCGAGGGAGCCTCGGGAGTAATAGGGCATCACCAGGTACGGACGCCCGGTTGCGGTCTCCCCGATCTCGAGCATGCTGGCGATATTCGGATGACCGGTGAGCCGACCCATCGCACGTTGCTCTCGCAGGAAACGCTCCCGATTCTCCTGAAGTTCGCCGGTGAGAACTTTGACTGCCACCGTGCGGCCGGCGGCTATCTGACTGCACCGGTACACCACACCGAAACCGCCCCGGCCGATCTCGTCGGCGTCTTCGAACCCGGCCGTACTCAATTCCGTGATGACGTCGACTCTGACATCACGCTGCGTCTCGAGTGGGTCGCCGTCAACCATCTGTTGCTCGCAACCGCGGCACACCAGTCAGAATATCCCCGCCGATCGCATCCGACCACGTCGTGCGCGCCTTCCATCGCTCCGCTCGGGTGAAGCGGGCGCGGCGTCCGCCGAATCGCAGGGTCCGATCGACCTCGGTAACTACACATACCGGAAGCAGGACCTGCTCGGCTGGATCGGCCGTCGCGGTGGGGCGGGGTGTTGATCGACGCTGTTCTGGCTGTCGGTGTTGGCGGAGCTTCTCCAGGGCTTGTTCCGAGAGCCCGTGGCATCGCAGGACGTCTCAGGTCAGCGGCACGGCGAATCGGGTTCCGGTCCGCAGCCTGCTCTGGGACGCCTTCGGTCCGTCCTGGTCGCGCGCCAATCCAGGAGTCGAGATCGTTTACCGCGGTCGGGCCGGTTCGTGCGCCGTAGGCGTACGCAGTGGACGCCCTGCCTCTTGCCGAACGATGGAGCAGTGTATGACATGGATCATGTGCTCGATCTGAGCTTGAGAGTCGTGAAACGATCGTTCCGAAAGTAGGATCGTTAGTGAAGGCGTGTGCCGAATCGACTGCTTCAAGGATCTTTTGGAGGACCTACCGAGACGGATGCCGAGATGTATCAGGAAACGATCGTTCTCGCATCTGTTACGATCGGCCCGGAACGAGTGGATGCTCGGCAGTGTGAACACGCGACGTATCGGCTTTGGCCACAAGGTCTTCCGGCACAGTGACCGTCAACGGCAGGGGCCGGTGGCTTTCGTGAATATTTGAGTATCACTGACACCGAACGGAGTTGCCGACTCGATGGATCCTTTCGCCTACGACGAGAACGACGTCGTGGTATCGCCGGAGAAGGCGTCTGCAGCAGGTGTGCCCGCAGTCGTGGTATCGATGCGTCGCGGCATCGAACAGATGGGCGTCGTACGAACGGTGCGAACGCTGGCCGCGTTGAATCAGCGCGGCGGTTTCGATTGTCCTGGTTGCGCCTGGCCTGAGGCGCCGGGGCACCGCAAGCATGCGGAGTTCTGCGAGAACGGCGCAAAGGCGGTGGCCGAGGAAGCCACCCGGCGCACGGTGACACCGGAGTTCTTCGCTGCCCATTCCGTGCATGACCTACTCGGCCGCACAGACTATTGGCTGGGGCAACAGGGTCGTTTGACTCATCCGATGGTGTTGCGCCCGGGTGCGTCGCACTACACGCCGATCAGCTGGAGTGATGCTTACCGGCTCATCGCGGATGCGCTGCTCGAACTGGATAGTCCGCATGAAGCGGTTTTCTACACCTCCGGGCGTACCTCCAACGAGGCAGCCTTCGTCTATCAGCTGATGATCCGGGCCTTCGGCACGAACAACCTGCCAGACTGTTCGAACATGTGCCACGAATCGTCGGGCACGGCTTTGACCGACTCGATCGGAATCGGGAAGGGTTCGGTGTCGGTCGTCGACCTCGAGCATGCTGACCTCATCATCGTGGCAGGACAGAATCCTGGCACCAACCATCCGCGTATGCTGTCCACGCTCGAGAAGGCAAAGGCCAACGGCGCCAGGATCATCGCCGTGAACCCGTTACCGGAGGCAGGTCTGCTCCGGTTCAAGGATCCGCAGAAGGTGCACGGCATCGTGGGATCGGGCGTAGCCATCGCCGACACGTTTCTGCAAATCCGGATCGGCGGTGATCAAGCCCTTTTCCAGGCGCTGGGTCGGCTTGTCGTCGAGGCAGAAGATCGCAGCCCGGGCACGGTCCTCGACCGCGACTTCATCGACAGACACTGCGCGGGCTTCGACGAATATGTGGAGCACATCAGAAGGGTTGATCTCGAGGCGGTCGTGGATGCGACCGGTCTGACCTTGGACCAGATCGCCGATACCGCTTCGCAATTGGTGAACTCGCGGCGGACGGTCATCTGCTGGGCCATGGGTTTGACCCAGCAGACCCATGGCGTCGCAACCATCACCGACGCGGTCAACCTCCTGCTGCTCCGCGGGATGATCGGAAAAGCCGGTGCCGGTGTCTGCCCAGTGCGCGGGCATTCCAATGTCCAGGGTGACCGCACGATGGGGATTTGGGAGAAGATGCCCGAGTCTTTCCTCGCAGCTCTCGATGCGGAGTTCGCAATCACGTGCCCACGCGAACACGGCTACGACACGGTGGACGCGATCCGCGCTATGCGCGATGGACGTGCCCGCGTATTCATGGCCATGGGCGGTAATTTCGCAGCGGCCACCCCCGACTCGGACGCCACTGCGGCAGCGTTGCGCAAGTGTACGTTGACCGTGCAGGTGTCGACCAAGCTCAACCGCAGTCACCTCGTGCACGGCAGTACCGCACTGATCCTGCCGTCACTCGGTCGAACGGACAAGGATCTCCAGGCGGGGGTCGCGCAAGCGGTAACGGTCGAGGACTCGATGTCGGTGGTCCATCTGTCGAGGGGGAGGTTGAAACCGGCTGGGCCCCAGTTGCGCAGCGAGGTCGTGATCGTGTGCGAACTCGCCGAAACACTGTTCGGCCCGGAACATTCGGTGCCTTGGGCGCGGTTCGCGTCGAACTACGACACGATCCGCGACTCGATCGCACGGGTAGTGCCGGGCTTCACTGATTTCAACGCTCGGGTCCGCAAGCCCGACGGATTCGTGCTGCCGCACCCGCCCCGAGATGCTCGGATATTCGAAACCCGCAGCGGGAAAGCGAATTTCGCTGTGAACCCGATGAGATCCGTGCCGGTGCCTGCCGACGGGTTGATCCTGCAGACTCTCCGCAGCCACGATCAGTACAACACCACGGTGTACGGGCTCGACGACAGGTACCGGGGTGTAGCAGGCGGTCGGCGGGTTCTGTTCATCAATCCGATCGATCTGGAGCGGCTCGGCTTCGCCGACGGGGACAGGGCGGATCTCGTCTCGGAATGGACACGTGCAGACGGGGAAGTGGAACGACGCGTTGCCGAGAACTTCCGGTTGGTCACCTATCCCACCCCACCTGGAAACGCCGCAGCCTACTACCCGGAAACGAATCCACTCGTGCCACTGGACCATGTCGCCGACCGTTCCAACACACCAGTGTCCAAGGCGATTTCGATCAAGCTCGTCCGGCGGGCGGGCTGATGGGACGGGTTACGACGCGGACGCCGGTGCAAAGGGTGCGCGGTGCAGCCAAGAAGCGATACACCGACACCGTTGTAGTCGAGCAGCCGATGGAATTGCGGATGAACGGTCGGCCCGTCGCTGTCACCATGCGCACACCCGGCGCAGATTTCGAGCTTGCGCACGGATTCTTGTTGACCGAGGGAATCATCGGCGGCCGGGAGGACGTCAGCACTGTTCGATACTGCGGTGGCGCCATCGAGGAAGGGAACACCTACAACGTCGTCGACGTCACTCTTGCGGATGGGGTTCCGGTGCCCGCGCTCGGGCTCGACCGGAACTTCTACACAACATCGTCGTGTGGTGTGTGCGGGAAGGCGTCGCTGGATGCCGTCCGGCTTCGCAGCCGATATCAGGTCGATGCCGGTGAGACGAGGATGTCGGCGGCGACTCTTCAGAGGTTGCCCGAGATGTTGCGCAAGGAGCAGAAGGCGTTCGACAGCACAGGTGGTCTGCACGCCGCAGGCCTGTTCGACGTGCAGGGTGAACTTCATGTCGTGAGGGAGGACGTGGGGCGACACAATGCAGTCGACAAGGTTGTGGGGTGGGCGGTGCAGCGCGACATGTTGCCGCTGAGCCAGACGGTGCTTCTGGTAAGTGGACGTGCGTCATTCGAGCTTGTGCAAAAGGCGGTTATGAGTGGAATCGCTATGCTGGCCGCGGTATCTGCGCCGTCTTCGCTTGCGATCGAACTCGCCCAGGAGGCCGGACTGACTCTGATCGGCTTCCTTCGCGGTGATGCGATGAATGTCTACACCCACGGTCAGCGAGTCTGCTGAGCCGAGTTTCTGTCGGCACTCTCGAAGCCGCGTCAGAAGCCGATCAGTTCCCTGACTGCAGCAGCCTCCTGGAAGCCAATCACCCGCACCCACACGGCCTTTACGGGCCTGTGAGTTCGGGCGATTGGGTGTCCCGACTGCCCCCACGGGTCTGGTTCACGCCGACGCATTCACGACGACACCACCAGAGGTGCGAGGCCTACTCCGCGCCGATGGTGCGAGTAAACCCGGGCGGGATGATCACGTCCGCCGGGCAAAGTTCATGGACGCTGGAGCGGCCCAGTCCGCGCATGGCCGAATCGATGCCGCCGCGCATGATATCGAGGACGTTCTCAACGCCCGCTTGACCATTGGCCGCCAGGCCCCACAGGTACGCGCGTCCGATCATGACAGCCTTCGCGCCGAGCGCGACGGCCTTGACCACGTCGCTTCCTCGCCGTACACCTCCGTCGAGGACGACATCGAGTTGATCGCCGACAGCTGCGGCGATCGCGGGAAGCGCGCGGATGGATGCCGGGGTGCTGTCGAGGTTATTACCGCCGTGATTGGAAACGGAGATGGCGGTGATGCCGGCATCCACTGCTCGTCTGGCGTCATCGACGCGCATGACACCTTTCAGCATTATCGGGCCGCCCCATTGCTCGACGAGCCATTGCACGTCTGCCCAGGACGGCGGCGGAGTCTGCATCCATTCGCCGTAGGCGCCGAAGAAGGTTGGCGTCGGCGCGCCGGGTGTGGCCATGTTCGGCACGGTTAGGTCGGGCACGCGCAAGGTTCTGGCGTAGCTCGCGAGCCAGCGCGGGTGCGTGATGACTTCTGGCGCGAAACGCAGCATCGCGTTGAGGTTCACTCGCTCCGGAATTGTTGGGCTGCCCCAGTCTCGGCCGTGCGAGAACGACCAGTCCAGGGTGAGGATCAATCCCACCGCACCAGCTGCGCGTGCCCGTTCGATGCGTTGAACGAGCCGGTCTTTGTCCCCGGACCAGTAGACCTGCAGCAGGGTCCGCGGGTTGGCTGTGATGACCTCCTCCAACGGTTTGGTACCGAAGGAGCTCAACCCCATGATGGTGCCACGGGCGTGTGTCGCGCGGGCAACCGCGACCTCTGCGTCGGGGTGAACGGCCTGAGCTCCGACGGGCGAGATCATCACCGGCAGAGACAGAGACTGGCCCATCACCGTGGTGGAGAGATCGCGGGTTGCGGCTTGTCCGGCCACGTGGGGCGCGAAGCCGAGCTCGCCGAAGGCGGCTTGATTGTCTTGCAGGGTCAGGCCCTTCTCCGAGCCGGCAATCAAGGCTCCATAGACGGATTTGGGCAGGCGCTTTTTTGCTCGAAGTTGCGCAATGGCAACCGTTTCGAACCAGTCGTTACCCATGGTTCTCAGTCCTTTCAGTGTGTGGCGTCGGTGCCACGGGGTCTGCCTGACGGGCGGATCAGTGTTGGTCGAAGAGGAATCACCGTGCGGTGTCGCAATGAGCCCGCCCATACACCCATGCCGTATGCGATGTCGTCCGCCAGGCGGGCCGCTGTGAATCGGATGATGTCCAGCTGAGGACGGTCACGAACGAAAGCCGTCATCGGGGCAACGAGTATCAGTGCGACAGCTCTCGCCGTGTTCCTCCGACGCCTGGCTGTTGTCGCGCCAGGGGGACGCACCAAGGCGATGAGGAGAAGCGGTGCAGCGAACTGGTTGGTGTATCGGGCGATTCCGACGAGGGTCCGCCAACAAGCTTCGGCGACTATCGTGGGACCTTCATCGGTTGGCAATTGTGCTTGGCGCAGTGTGGATTTCGTGGTCAGGAAGGTCCCGATGAGCCCGACGACGGCTGCGACCGGTCGGCCGGCGAGTGCTGCGACAGAGGTCGCGGTCGGCCAGGTCGCCACGACGAGCGGAGTAATCGCTGTCGGATGACGCAGTGCAAGTGGCGCGGCGGACGTTCCGTAATGGAACCGTCTCGATAGCAGCGCCCACCACGTCTGCGGCTCCTCGTGTCGGAGGCACACAGCGGGCTCGTAGCGGATGCGGAGGCCCGCGTCGTGCAGCCGCCAGACAAGATCGACGTCCTCTCCGTAACGGAGTTGCTCATCGAAAGCTCCGATCCTCTGCAGAGCTTCGCGGCGTACAAGCAGCGCTGCGGTGGGTACGTATGAAACACGAGTACCCGGGGCCACCCGGCTTTCACGTGGACCCATGTCCAAGCTGCCGGCCGCAGCGGCATATCGCCCGGCCGTGGTGATCGAAGGTAGGGCCAAAATTCGCGGGGCAACCGCAGCCACCAAGGGGTCTGCGAGATGGTCTGCCAGCCTTTGGATCCAACCCGGTTCCGCCACGCAGTCGCTGTCGAGAAACGCGATAAGGTCGGTGTCTGCGAAAATCAGCCCGCTGTTACGCGCAGCAGCCGGTCCGCCACAGCAGGATCTGCGCACCAGCGTTGCCGAGTACATCTCGGCCAGCCGTGCGACCCCGTCTGCGTCCTGAGAGCCGTCGTCGACAACGACGATGGGGTATGCCCGGTCGAGTGCGGCCAGGCAACGTGCGACCTGTGGAAGCCGGTCGCGCACTGGAATAATGATCGTGACGGATAGCGGGGTGTCCGATGTCGGCGGACGCGGATGGGCGAGGCCACGATCGGTGAGATGGCGCGCCAGGATGGCACCCGCCGTCGAAACGACCGGCCCTGAGCGGAGCTCGTTCCACGCTGCCTGGCCGGCTACGGAAAACCGTACTATTCGGGCAGGCGACCCGCCGCGAACGGTACGTCGGTCGAGCTGACGAGTGGTTGGGTCGAGGGCGATCCGAAACCCCCGTGGGAAGGGGATATTCACAGAGAAAGCCCGCCATCTACCGGAAGGACTGCTCCGGTGATCCCGGTGCTTGCGGAGCCTGCCAGGAACAGCAGGGTGGCAGCGATCTCGTCGGGGTGCAGCAGCCGCCCGAACGGCTGTTGCACAGCGAAACTTTGGGCATCCGGCAGACCGTAGAGCCGGGCGCTCTCGGCCAGGATCGGGCTATCCGTCGACCCTGGGCTGACCGCGTTGGCGGTGATCCCCGTTCCACCCAACTCTGCGCCCAACGCGCGGATCAGTCCTGCCACACCAGCTTTGGCTGCACAGTAGGTCGCGAGCATAGGCATACCGCGGGTAGCCGCCGACGACGCGATCGCGAGAAATCGCCCTGATCGAGGTTCGGGCCGGCGCAGCAAAGCTGGAATCGACACTGCGGCAAGGGTGATTACACCGCCTAGGTCGATATCCAGCACCGCCTGCTGCTGGGATGTCGGCATCTGCCACAGCGGCACACCGCCGGCGATGACTCCGGCACATGCGATCGCGGCGTCGAGTCCGCCCCAGCGTCGTTCGGCCTCCGCCACAGCGGAGGCGAGCGCCGCGTGATCACGGACATCGGCGACATAACCCTGAACCCGGCCAGAGTCTCCTGCGCGGGAGCAATTCTCGGATACCACCCGATCGAGGTCGGCCCGCGATGCCATCGGGTAAGGCAGGTCCGGGTCGTCGGTTGCACGATCGACGGCGAGCACCGACCAGCCTTCGGTCACCAGGGCGCGAACGGTTGCTGCGCCAATTCCGCGTGCGGCACCGGTGACGAGGGCGACACGGCCGGTCATGGTGCCACCAGCGTCGGCCATGCCGCCACGGCATCCAGGAGCGCGGCGAACAAGGTGTCCAGAAGAGCCGCGCCCGCTTCGGCACTGGCATGCGTCGGGTCACCCAGCACTCCGTTTGCGCTGATCGCACCGACACCGGAAATCCGCAGAGTCGTGAGGATTTCGGCCAGCGGTCGGGTGTTGCCGCGTTCCGCGTTGTTCATTCGCACCCGATCGGGGTGCAAGCTCAACATCATCGACGTCTCGTGAAATCCCGCATGTGGATCGCCGTCCCAGAGCGGCCAGAACACGTGCACATCACGGGATTCGGATCGCAATTGCCGCGCGGCGCGGCTGATGGGTCCAGCGTTTCCGCCGTGGGCGGACACCAGCAACACGCGGTCGAAGGTGTCGGTCGCCGACCGCACCAGCTCGATCACGACCAATTCGAGCGCGGCTTGCCCGATCGACAGTGTGCCGGGAAATCCGGCATGCTCACCTGCAGAGCCGTAGGCGAGTGCAGGTGCGACGAGCACGTTCGTATGCGCGGCTGCCAGCCGATCGCACAGGGCAATAGCAAGATCGGTGTCGGTGGAGAGCGGCAAATGCGGGCCGTGCTGTTCGGTTGACCCGATGGGTATCACGAGCATGGTCGGCGACGCAGTGTTCTCGTCGACTTGTGTCCAGCTGAGGTTGGCGAGGCGGGTCATCGCGGACCGGTCTCGAGCTCGGGTGACCAGAGTCCAGCGAGCGGGTTCTCGTCACAGGAACGGTCTGGCATCGGGTGATCGGATTGCCTCCGCCCCAACGTCAATTCGACGGCGCGACCTCTGCGGTGCGAGTGGTCGCGCGAAGGGCGTGGCAACTCCGCGTCGTGCAGCGCGGACAGCGCCGCGGCACCGAACCCCTTGACGCACTCGGGGTCCGGGCCATCCAATGGCAGCCCTGTGAAGAACTTCGCGGCCATGCATCCGCCGCGGCACGCGTCGAAAGCCGAACACGTTGTGCACGCTCCGCCGTTTTGTGGGCGTCGAAGATCGGAGAACAGACTCGACTGCTGCCATACCTGCTCGAATCCGCCCGGCCCGCGGACGTTGCCGGCCAGGAAGTTGTCATGAATCGCAAACGGGCAGGCGTAGACATCACCGATCGGGTCGATGAGGCAGACCACCCGGCCCGCTCCGCACAGATTCAACCCGGGCAGCGCTTCGCCGTACCCCGCAAGGTGGAAGAACGAGTCTCCTGTCAGGACCCGTTCACCATGTCGCAGCAGCCATTCGTACAGCTCGCGCTGCTGTGCGGAGGTGGGGTGCAGATCGTTCCAGACATCGGCGCCACGGCCGGAGGGCCGCAGTCGAGTGATACGGAGCTGTGCACCGTGGTCGTCGGCGATTGCCTTGAATGCGTCCAGCTGGCCAGCGTTGTGCCGGGTGAGGACCACCGAGATCTTGAAGTCCGCAAAACCCGCGGTCGACAGATTCCGCATTGCGCGCAACGCCGTTGCGTAAGAACCGGTTCCGCGGACGGCATCATTGACCTCTGCTGTGGCACCGTCCAGTGAGATCTGTACGTCGACGTAATCGCTGGCCGCCAACCTCTGCGCCACCTCTGAGGTGATCTTGACGCCGTTGGTGGAGAACTTCACGCCGACGTGATGGGCGTTGGCGTAGTCGAGCAGCTCCCAGAAGTCGGGGCGGACCGTCGGTTCGCCACCACCGATGTTGACATAGAAGACCTGCATGCGTTCGAGTTCGTCGATCACCGACTTGCATTCGGCCGTGGTCAGCTCGCGTGGATCACGTCGGCCGGAGCTGGACAGGCAATGTATGCATGCGAGATTGCACGCGTAGGTCAGCTCCCAGGTCAGACAGATCGGTGCGGCCAGGCCGTATTGAAATTCTTCGACGAGGGACCCGGTGGGGGAGGGCGCGGAGATCATCAGGCGGGCCTTTCAGCGTGGGCGAATCATCATGGTGTTGGCCAGCGCCGTAAGTGCATTGGTATAGGAAGGCATCTGCTCGGGCGGAACCTCGGCAGCGGCGCAGGCCTCGAGCGCGCTGGGGTGCGAATCCAGCGCGCTGACAACTTCGAGCAACTTCGGGCTCTTCAAAAACGACAGGCGGCGGGTGCCGAAGTGGTACATCAGCGCACCGAACCGTTCTGGCCGCACGGACACCTGGGGGTGCAACCCCCAAGCGCGCTCCGGATCGAATCCGGCGTCGGTCACGTCAGTAGACACCGCACATCCCGTCGATCGAGACGTCCTCGACCAGGACGTCCTCGACGATCAGGTCTTCGGTCTGCTCGTTTGAAGCGGTCGGGGCAGGTGTGAAGCGGATCATGCGAACTCCTCATGTAGTTTTGGTACGCTGTGTCTCTTTAATCTCTTGGAGAGATTATCGTCAGTGCGTGACGGAATCAAGGCCCGACTGGAAGTGGGGACGCCAGTGTCAAATCTCGAGCCGGCAACCATGCCGTCGCGTCGGGGTCGTCCGCCGGGAACCAGTGCTCGCAAGATCGAACAGATCGCGTTGGCCCTGTTCGGCGAGCAAGGCTTCGACGAGACGACGGTCGAGCAGATCGCATCCGTGGCCGGCGTGAGCAGTCGGACGTTCTTTCGCTACTTCGACTCCAAGGCTGAAGTGCTGTGGTTTCAGTTCGATGCCGAGGTGCGGCGTTTGCAGCTGGCCTTCCTGGCCTTGCCTGCACAGATTGGGCTCATGGATGGTATTCGGCGAGTCGTTGTAGAGGTCAATCAGTACCGAGCAGAAGACCTGCCGGAGCTTCGTGCGCGGATGCATCTCATCGCGACCGTGCCTGCGCTGCAGGCCAGTTCGGCGCCGCATTACGACGCGTGGGGGCGAGCTGTCAGCGACTTCGCGGCCGGACGACTCGGGGGGCCTCCCAATTCCCTGTACGCACTAGCAGTGGGTCGTGCCACCTTGGCCACGTGCCGAGCGGCTTTCGATTGCTGGGTGGCGTGTGCCGACGGTGATCTCACCGCATATCTCGATCAGGCTCTGGTGGGGCTGGCGCGTGGGTTCGCATGACGGAGTGACGCTGATCGCTCGTCTGGGCCACGCTCGACAGCTGAACCGACCTGCGCTAATATTGAGATTCAATATCTCGTTATGTGGATGCTCGGTGGAGCCTCTTCCGAAGGGATTGGAGGGCCGAAATGACTGACCTCGTCGACGGGATGGCGCTCCATATGAGGAGTCAGTCGCAGCGGAGGCGCGATGTGCTGGCGGCGCGCGCCGCGCGGCGATCTCAGCTACAGGCTGCGGCGAGCGAGATATTCGTGCTTCGGGGCTATCATGGCGCCTGCATGGAGGAGATCGCGTCGCGTGCGGGTATCAGCAAACCCATTCTGTATCAGCATTTCTCGGGCAAGTTGGAGCTGTACCTGGCAGTGCTGAGTAGTCATGCTGACGCGCTGGTTTCAGAGGTACTGGGGGCGTTGCATTCAACCAGCGACAACTACCAGCGCGTGCGTGCGGCCGTACAGGCATACTTCGACTTCGTAGACAACGAGACCGAGGGCTTTCGGCTCGTGTTCGAATCCGATGTCATGAGCGAGCCGTCGGTGCAGAGAATCGTGGATCGAACCAACGACGCCTGCGTGGACGCCATCGTCGAATTCATTACCAAGGCTGCTCGGCTCGAGCCCAACAAAGCTCGTGCGCTGGCGGTTGGACTGGTCGGGGCCAGCCAGGCGACTGCGCGCTATTGGTTGGACGCTGACCGTCCCGTATCGAAGTGTGACGCGGTCGAGGCGAGCGTCGCCCTATGTTGGGGCGGCTTGTCCGGCCTTCCCCTTCAGACGACGGATCCCTCGAGGTGATGTCACGATGTGGTGTGCGGACTCGGAAGCTGGTTCGACAAGCCGCGCGGTTGAAGATCGACGGCTCGAGCCACTGCTCGATCCCGGGCAGCTGTTGTGCGCGATCCGTGGCGAACAAGTTGTCGACCATCCTCTCACGGAATGGGTCACCGACCTCGTCGCCGTCCATAAGCGGTTGGCGACCGCAGATGCCGGCGAGATATCCGAAATCGACCGACGCCGTGCGGATGTCGTCTACTCCATCGATCTGTGGATCGAGCGGTGCGTGCCTCAGCACCGCCGAGGCACCGCAATGCATACCGAAACACTCGGCACCGTGATCGACCGCATCGTGGCCGGTCACATCCATGCTGTTCAGGTTCTGATGACACTCGACATCAAACGGGACCCACGTGTACACGCGGCTTGGCATCGACTTGCCGAACTCGTCGGAGGGTACAGCGATCTGGCATTCGAGGTCGTGCTGGGGCGGCGACGACTGCCGGCACCGTCGACCGCATGACCGGCTATTAACCGAGACCGGGCTACGTTTGGCATCCGGGGGCGAACTTGGAGCCGACATCATTGTGACCGCAACGGGTTTGGACCTGCTGATGATGGGCGGCATCGAGTTGGTTGTCGACGGTGCGCCGATCGCGGTACCGATACGGCTGGCTTACAAGCGATGATGTTGTCGGGCGTACCGAACCTCGCCTGCGTCATCGGATTACGTCCACACCCCGTGGACTTCGAAGGCAGAGTTGGTGTGGAACTTCGTGATTCGCCTTCTGCGCAATATGGAAGCACACGATTTCGGTTGTGCTGGACCGGTCGCCGATTCGTCGCTGGGCACCGTCTCGTTCGTCGCCAACTTGACTCCCGGCTATATGCTGCGGGCAGGCGGCAGATTCCCCCGCCAGGGCGACCGCAAACCGTGGCGGGTGCGGTTGAACTACTTGCGGGATCTTCCCTCGTTCCGTTACGCCCGGATCGATGACAGCGTCCTCCGCTTCGCTAGGCGAGGGGGCCGCGCGTAGGGGCATCGAGTCTGAACGACTCGACTGCCGGAGGTTGTCGACTTCGCAAGGGTGCTGACAACCTGGGGCAATCCGTCCGCATCAGATCATTGAGCCGTTGGTCGGCGTTTGTCGGCGAAGGCACGGCGAGCTTCCTTGTATTCGGGGCTACGCTGGGCAATCCCTTGCGCCACGGCCTCGGCGGCCAGTTGGTCGGGCAGGTCTTCCATGAAGCTTCGACGAAGAAGGCGTCTGGTCGTTGAGACCGACGAGCCGAAATCGGCCAGTGACCTGGCGATCTCGACTGCGTTCTTCACCACCTGGTCTGTGGGCACAATAGAGTTGACCAATCCGATATCGCATGCTTCCGGTGCCGGCAAACGGCGTCCCAGCAGGGCGAGTTCGGTCGCTCGACCCAGACCCACGATTCTGGGCAATAGCCAGGTGGCGCCGGCATCCGGCACCAGGCCGACCGAGACGAACGCCAGTTGAAATGACGCCGTATCAGCAGCGACGCGGAGGTCGCAGGCGCAGGCGAGGGAAACCGCCGCGCCGACAGCGACGCCGTTGACCGCGGCCACCATGGGGGTCACCATGTCTTGAATTTCAAGGATCAGCGGGTTGTAGAGTTCGCGGACCACCTGTTCTGCATCGCTTGGGGCCCCGCGGAGATCTGCTCCGGCCGAGAAGGCTCGCCCTGCACCGGTCAGAACGATCGCGCGCACCGACTGGTCGTTATCCAAGTCTGTAAGGGTTCTGCGCAGGCGGCGCAAAAGGGTGTGGCTCAACGCGTTCAGTCGTTCGGGGCGGTTGAGAGTAACTACCGCAACTTGCCCGTCGCGCCTCACGAGTAGGTCGGGTTCCGGTGTGCTATCAGGCATCTCGGCTCCTTCGAGTGTGGTGTTGGGTGAGGACTGGACGTCGATCGCCAATGGCTGGATGCCGATGCAGTGAGCGAAGCTCAGGCTTTCGCGCGGTCACGCTGGCCAATGAGAACGATCGCTAACAGTGTATCTGCATTGGTGTCTTGCGTCTATATTGGGCCTGACCAGTGCAAATTGTCTCAGGAAGGAAGCCCAGTCGTGAACGAGCGATCACATCAGTGGCAATCGTTCGCGGTAGATGGGTGCTAGGCGTAGTGCTTGGGCGCGGTGCGTTGCGGCCGGATGGTGGCGCTCTCGGGGGATGCAGATTTGCCCGATCGCCCAGGACTACGTCGGCGTGGTCGTGGTCGGAGTCCCACGGAATTGACAGGGCGAGACGGTCATGGAGCTGTTCGTAACAACAGACCGGTGGCCACGGTCATGGAAGCTGCAGCTTCTGTGCACAATTTCGTCGGTGGTGGCCGGTCAGGCACTATCCGCCGGTTGTTCAGATGATGCCGTTACTGGCAGCAGCCTCGAGAAACTCGCTCACACATGTCGTGAACACATCGTTGTCATCGCCGGCAACCATGTGCCCAGCGTCGGCGACAGACGCGTGTTGGGCATGGGGCAGACCGGAGTAGGGCCGGGTCCCAGTGCCGGCACCACCGTCCGTTGACACCTGCCGAACATTCTTCAACAGGCCCTTATGACTGGTGCAGCTGGGGCGATGAGGGTTGTACCGGTGAATGGCCTCAGCGACCTGATCAAGTGACTCGAAGCCATCCGGTGACTCGGACATGAAGTCGATGATCCGATTTATCCCACCAGCGCGACGGGCTCGGCTGCAGCCGAAGCGATTGCGGCTAGATCCTCGACTGTTCCTGCGAGGACTGTTGTGTGCCTACTCGGCGGCCGTCACCCTGAGCGTGCAGGCTGTCCGCCGGGTGTTCTTGCCCTGCTGGCTGCGCCAACCCATCGAGTGCAGCAAACGCGAGGTTGAACAGCAGTGATTGCAGGTAGGGCATTCGCTTCGCACCCTGGGGGCGCGTGGTGTCGGACGTGATCAGTGCATGCATCGCGCGGACAGTTGATACGAGTTCTTCTTTCGAGTGCCCGGGATAGCACTGATCGAGGGCATTGATCCACCGTTCTGTGTAGTGTCGTTGCCGCCGTTGCAGGTTGCGTTGGTGCACTGAAGCCAACGTGCTCTGCTCTCGCGCCCAGATTGTGGCCAGAGCCTGGTGGCTGATCGCGAATTCCACGTGTGCGCGGATGAGGCGAACCAACTCCTCACGCGGATCGCTGAGAGGCTCACCGACGAGGCGCAAGAGTGCGTCGATCGCTTGGTCGAACAGCACAGCAAGAATCTCGTCCTTGTTGGCGAAATGCCGGTAGATCGCAGAGCCGGTAACCCCTGCCTCCTTGCCGATGGCGTCGACGCCGACGCCATCGAAACTGCGCTCGGCGAAGAGTTTTTCGGCCGCCTGAAGGATCTGCTGCTCGCGATTCACCCCGTCATTATATGGGTCTGGTCGTTCACGCTGTGTAACTGCTCATGCCAGGACCGAGTGCGAGACTGCTGGCAGAGGTGCGGTTCGAGCGCCGATGCTGTTGGCGAGAAGTCGTGAACGACCGTTCTCGGCGGCAGGCCTGACTCGGGTAAGGCGATGGCGTTCGGGGGTGGCCGAAGCGACGGCTGCCGAAGCGGGGCGCAATCCCAGCGTCGATTTGGGGCGCTGGGCAGTGTCGTGGTGCGGCCGAAGGTCCACCTAATCTGAGATGGCTGGGTCGGATAACCGTCGGCGCTCCATGCGGCCAGGTTTGCCGTCGGTCCACCGGGAGAGGATCGGCGGGACAGCCCAGGGCGACTAGCTGGGCGTCGAGCAAGTCGCCGCCCCGAGGGAGGCGTCCTGCGGTTCTGTTGAAACTCTGGACAGTGTGACGGTCGTCGCATACGATTTATGAGACCGTCGAGACAAAAATACATCGTCTGGGACGGTCGTAATGTTCAACCCGATGTCGAGAATGAGGGTCCCGCTATGTCTGCTGGACACGACAGAGGTGGAAACGACTTCGAGTACCGGTGGCGTTTCGGCACCTCGGTCCTTACGAACAGGTCAAAGGAGACATAGATGACCGACTACACGCTTCAAACGCTCGCTGCCGGCGGCGCCTACTTCGAAGGGCCGAGGTGGCACGAGGGTCTCTGGTGGGTGTCCGACCTGTATCGAAAGGGTGTGTACACCTATAGCCCTGAGGGCAAGGAAGAGCTGATCGTAGGGCTCGAACATCAGCCGTCGGGCTTGGGTTTCTTGCCGGATGGGAGCCTCCTGTTCGTCAGTCAGGAAGACCACATCGTCTACCGGCGAGACGTGGGCGGAACAGTCAGTGTCCATGCGGACGTTAGTGAACACTGCGTCGGGGACCTCAACGAGCTGGTTGTCGATCGGAAGGGCAATGCCTACGCGGGCTTCTTCGGCTTCGACCCATTCGCAGGGGAGGCGCCCAAAACCGCAGGCATCATCCTCATCCGGCCGGACGGCAGCCATGCCCTGGTCGCGAAAGATCTGATCTTTCCCAACGGGACGGTGATCAGTGCTGACGGCCGGACACTGATTGTCGGTGAAGGTCTTGCCGGTCGCTACACGGCCTTCACGATCGAAGACGACGGTAGTCTTGCGGACCGCAGGACTTGGGCGAAGCTGTCCGCCGATCCTGATCTGAGTACTTTCGAATCATTGCTGGGTAGCATCGACATCATTCTTGATGGCTGCTGTCTCGACGCTGAAGGTGCAATCTGGGCCGCGGACCCGAAGAACGCCCGCGTGGTGCGAATCCGCCAAGGCGGTGAGATCGTCGATGCGGTCCACGCGCCCGAAGGACAGAACATCTTCGCCTGCATGCTCGGCGGCGAGGATGGCCGGACGCTGTTGCTGTGCATGGCGCCGGGTTTGGTCGATAACGACCGGCTCGGGGGGTTGGCAGCGACGCTGCAGACGGTTCGAGTCGAGGTCCCGCACGCCGGATTGCCGTGATAAGGCGATCAGGTTCGTGTGGTAGCTGACGCGGAGGCCGGCTTCGGGAGTCGGCCTCCGGTTCACACACCCTGTCCAGGCGATCCTCCACGCTAGCGGTTGCAGCTACGGCAAACGCGCGTTGACGCCTGCGAAGTCTGCCTTCATATTTGAGACGACTTAGCTTAAAAAGCGAGATTATGTCGGCCTCACCTGGATACTCTGACCCGAAGCGGGTCGCATCGGAAGGAGTAACGTGACTCGCTGGCACAGGCGCTCGCCAGTGCTGGTCGGCCGCATCGTGGGGCGTCCGGGCTCGATCCGGACACGCGTGCTGGCGATCGCCCTCATCCCTAATGTGGTTCTATTGATCACCGCTGCGACCTTCGTCGCATTGCTGGTACGTGACGGCTACTCGGCCCGGGACTGGTCCAATTACCTACGTCTGCAATTGGATCCGGTGGTGACTTTTGTTTCTGCGGTGCAATCGGAGCGAACGGCCACGCTACGGAATCTAGGCGACGAGAACCGTCCTGCGGCGGACTTGGTTCCGCAACGGGATAAGACGGACACCGCCCTGCGCAGTATTGCCGAGATCGGTGCGGTGGCGAAGGAGATCAATCCCGACGCGCTGGAGAAATCATTCCCGGTATTCAACGCACTTGCTGCGCGGATACCGATAGTACGGTCGGATGTTGACCTCCACAAGGTTACAGCCGCGGAGGTAGACAAGTTCTACAGCGACCTGGCGGGCATCGTGGTCACCGGAATGGACAGTTCGGCCCGGGCGACGTCGGATCACACGACGGCACTGGAGGAGATGACCGTCGCGGGGCTCCTGCGTCTATCCGAGTTGCACTCGCGTTCGGTCGGATTTGCCGTCGGCGAGCTGGGTGGCGGAGGAGTCTCTGATTCTACCGAGCGGCTGGCCTTGAGCCGGCTGGTCGGCGGCTACCGAAATCAGCTCGACGGACTGCTGCCGGCACTGACCAGTGACGAGAGGTCCCGGGCCGACAAGCTTGTCAGCAGTGCCGATTGGAGTGTTGCAACAACAGCTGAGGACAGTCTCGGCGAACAAGGTAGCCTGGCGGTCTCGCTGCAACAGTGGATGTCGGCTGAGGACAAGGTCGGCGCGGAACTGAACGGACTGATGGCCGACCATTTTCGTCACGCTGAGGCGGTATCGGTCGCAGCCGCCGACAGCCTGTTGACCCGAGCAGCAATTGCCGGGATTGTTGCGCTGGGGCTGGCGATGGCAGCTTCGCTGGTTGCTGTTCGTTTGGCGAACGTGCTCGTGAGACGCCTCCTCGCGTTGCGTGCCAAAACATTGGAGCTCGCGGACAAGACTCTGCCGTCGATGGTGGAGAGGCTTCACGATGGGCTTCCCGTCGATCTCGACTCCGACTTGGTGACCGTCGACGACGGAGCGGACGAGATCGGTCAAGTAGCGGATGCGTTCAAGATGGCGCAGCGGACGGCGTTTGCCGCGGCTGCGGGGGAAGCCAAGACTCGTGCCGGAATCAACAAAGTGTTCATGAACATCGCTCGCCGAAGTCAGGTCGTGGTGCACCAGCAACTCGCGGTCCTCGATCGAGCCGAGGCCAACCAGGATGATCCCGAACACCTCCAGTTGTTGTTCGAGCTCGACCATCTGACAACCCGGGCTCGTCGTAATGCCGAGAATCTGTTGATCCTCGGCGGCGGACAGCCCGGCCGCAGGTGGCGCACGTCGATCGGTCTCGAGGAGATCGTGCGGAGTGCGATCTCCGAAACCCGGGACTATTCGAGGGCCAGCGCCCTGCGCATACCCGAAGTTCGGATAGTGGGTAGTGCGGTGGCCGATGTGATTCACCTACTTGCTGAATTGGTCGATAACGCGGCCGCGTTCTCGCCACCTGACGCTCCCATCTCCGTCCGTGGAAACCTGGTTGGTAGGGGAGTCGTGGTCGAAGTGGAGGACCAGGGGCTCGGTATTCGGTTCGAGGAGCGCGAGCGGCTGAACGAAGTGCTGCGCAATCCACCCGACTTCCAGGCGATGGCGCTTTCCGGGCATCAACATATGGGTCTGTTCGTGATCGGCCAACTAGCGCGCCGGCATGGTATCGCCGTGAGTCTCGTGGAATCTGCCTACGGCGGCATCAAAGCCATAGCCTTGCTCCCAGACCAGATTCTGGACCACGGCAAAGGCTCTCGCACTGCCGGCGGGGCCGACAATGCGACCCAATCCGGTAGCGGGGATCGAAGTATCAAGGGTATCGACGAAGCTGTCGTCGGCCTCATGGTGAACACGCCGTTGAACAGCTACTTCACACTTCCACCAGAGCTGGAAGCGAGGCCTTCCACGAGCGAATTCTCGCAGATCGTGGAGGACGCTGCTGGAGGCATCGGGCTGGTTCCCACATCGGCTGGGCCAGAATCCCAAGCGGTTGGGCGCAGCAAGGCGCCGCTACCCAAGCGACGCCGTCTGGCTCACCTGGTGCCGCAATTACAAACGAGCGGCGCCGCATCCGACGAAGTAGCACCGCGACACTCGCGTGGTCAACGCAGCGCCGACGAGGCACGCAGTGCGATGTCTTCCTTTCAAAAGGGCACGCGTGAGGGTCGTGGATTGCCTGGTCGGCACAGCGGATCGAAGAAGGATTGACGAGAGATGTGGGAGATCAAATGCAGGTGACGTCTGGCACGAATGGGGTCGGTTGGTTGCTCGTCGACTTGGTCAATCGCTTGCCCGGCGCTGAGGAAGCGGTTGTGCTGTCTGCCGATGGTCTGGTGGTGGCGAGGTCGCAAGGGTTGACCCGCGAGGACGCGGAGCATCTGGCGGCGATGGCATCCGCGTTGGGCAGCCTGGCCCGCGGTGTGGGTCAACACTTCCGCAAGGGCGCGGTTCAGCAGTCGGTGGTGGAACTCGAAAGCGGCTATCTCGTCGTGACCGAAGCGGGGGAGGGAGCGTGCCTCGCGTTGCTGACGTCAGCCAATGTCGACCTGGGCCTGGTTGCCTACGAGATGAACGTGATCGTCAAGCAAGTTGGTGACAGCCTGTCAGCGAGCCCGCGGGTACCGTCCGGCGGTAGCGGTTCCCGTTACACGACATGAACTTCGAAGAGGGCACCGACTGGTTCGACGATGAACCCGGACCACTGGTACGTCCTTTCGCGGTTACGCGCGGGCGCGCCGGCGGTGATCTGCACAACCTCGACATGATCACCCTCGTTGTGGCGATCGTTCCTGAAACCGCCGCCGCGACCTTGGACCGAGAATATGGAGAGATACTCCGCATGTGCCAGGCCAGGCCATTGTCGATCGCTGAAATCGCAGCCGAACTCAATCTACTGATCGCGGCGGTCAAGGTGCTTGTCAGCGATCTGATCAATTCAGGTCATGTCATATTCAGATCGCCACGGCACACGTCTGACAGTCCGAACCTCCAATTGCTCAAGGCGGTGCTCGATGGTGTTCGGAACATCTAACGCCGCCGGAGAGCCGGATCTCGAGGCAGTCAAGATACTGATAGCCGGCGGATTCGGCGTTGGTAAGACGACCTTTGTCGGTTCGGTAAGCGAAATACAGCCGCTGCGCACCGAAGAACGGCTATCGGACATCGGTATGGCAGTCGATGATCTGACCGGTGTCGAGTCCAAGACAACGACCACAGTTGCACTTGATTTCGGCAGGATTACGGTCTCGCCGGCCGTAGTTGTGTATCTCTTCGGCACACCCGGGCAGGACCGCTTCTGGTTCATGTGGCAGGAATTGTCGGTCGGCGCGCTCGGTGCCGTGGTCCTGGCTGATACTCGTCGACTCGACGACTGTTTCGGCGCTGTGGACTTCTTCGAGTCACGCGGAATACCCTTTGTGATCGGCGTGAACTGTTTCGACGGTGCGGACAGCTATGACGATCAGGAAATACGAGCCGCGCTCGATATTCCTGCTGATATCCCGATCCAGCTCTGTGACGCTCGTGATCGCAACTCGGCCAAGCTCGTCCTTGTCCGGCTGGTTGAGCATTTGATGGCCTCCGCGGTCGGCGGGCGCTGACAATAAGGGGTCTGTGCTGTGCCGGCCTAGGTTTTTGTCGAACTGGGGTGAGGGCGGTCCGTTCGGGCCGCCCTCACTCGTGTCGTATCCACTGATTGATTGCGGCGATATGGATCGTGGCCTTTATGTGGTTGCGGTGCAGCCAGTCTCGGTCGGCGCGGCTGGAATACGCATTGTCGACCTCGCCACCACTGCGCTGGTCACGAGGTCTCCGGTAGAACTCCGGGTTTTTCTTGGTCGTTGAACCACCTACCCGAGACCTCACCCATACACCAACGCAGACAACAGGTTTCATCAAACGAGTCGAGGGGGGGGGGCCCGCCCCCGGGGCCCCCCCCCCCCCCCAACAAACCCCAAACAAACAGGGGGGGGGTGGGGTTTTGGCGGGGAAGCCCCCACCCCCGGC
>NZ_JBHZAF010000029.1:0-27126 GCF_042754085.1 Nocardia sp. NPDC059236 | reverse complement strand
GGACCCGAGACTGGGGCGAACTCCAGAAACTCACCCCCTACATCGACGCACCCCCCCCCCCCGCCCCCCGCCCCCGCGGAAACCCCGGGGGCGGGGCCCCCGCCCCCCCCGCCCCCACCCCTCAACTCACTTCGACACAGAAGCTAGCTGGCGTGCTTTGCCTTGTAGCCAGACTGCCCCAACGGAACTGCGGCGCCGAACTTGTAGGGAGCCGGGTCGTAGTATTCGGCCCAGCGCTTGATAAGCCCGTCCTCGATGACGAAGGTAGTCATCAGTTTTCCGCTGTAGGTGTCACCGGTCTCCCGATTCTCGTTGTGCTCGATGCGTTCAGTCAGGACCACGTTACCGTTCGATGCCATGTTGAGAATCTCGACTCGACCGAACGGTCGCTGGAATGCGTCCATGTAGATGTCGAGCATCTGCAGTACGAAGTCTCGCCCGTGCCAGTCGGGGAATCCCGTATTTTCGACAGTTACCTCGGGGTGCAGGTGCTTTTCGTAGGACTTACGAAAGCCAAGGGTGTCCCAATCGGCGTAGAAGCTACGAACGACGTCCTCGGGCTTGAGATCACTCATCATTCCTCTTCGTTGTGGTCTCAGTGAGTTCGAACATCTGCGACGCGATATTGCAAGTACAGATGTTCATTTGAATCGCGATCGCGATGGCTCTGAGTGTAGTGATGCCGGTCACCGTAAGCAATAGCTGGACGGAAAATCTCAAAATATTTTTGACCCCCGGCTGCCGACGGTCGGCGATGAGCCGGAATGACCTGAGATACAGCCGATTACGAGTCAGCGGCGTCGCTCTGAACGGCAACACCAGACTTCAGGAGGCCTTCCACGTCACGCACACCCCAGCGCTCGAGTACTTCTCGGGTATGGGACCCCGGAAGTGAGGGGTTGGATTGAACTGTCGCAGGAGTACGGCTGAATCGTGGCGCGGGAGCGGGCTGGAGGACACCGTCTACTTCTACAAAGGTTCCTCGCTCCGCGAGATGCGGGTGGCCGGGCGCCTCGGTCAGGCTGAGTACCGGGGAGACGCACGCGTCCGTGCCCTCGAATGTTACGGCCCACTCGTCGCGGGTGCGGGTAGCAAAGGCGTCCGCCACCTGTTTGCGGATCGTCGGCCACGACTCGGGTGCGAAGCGGTCGAGCTCGGAAGGATCCAGGCCCAGCAGTGTCATGAACTCGGCATAGAACTTGGGCTCGATCGGGCCGACGGCGACGTGCCGTGCATCGGACGTTCGGTATACGTCATACCAAGGCCGTCCGGTGTCGAGTTCGTTGACTCCACGTTCGTCACGCCACATGCCGGCGGCCATCATCCCGTGCAGAACAGCAGTCAGGCTCGCTGCGCCGTCGACGATCGCGGCGTCGACGACCTGTCCCTTGCCTGAGCGGGCGGCCTCGAATACCGCGGCCAGGACTCCGACGACCAGGTAGAGGGACCCCCCGCCGAAATCGCCCACAAGGTTGAGCGGAACGGCTGGGTCTTCGCCGGCGCGGCCCATCGCGTGTAGCGCGCCGGTGAGTGCCAAGTAAGAGATGTCGTGGCCCGCAGTCGCTGCCAAGGGGCCTGTTTGGCCCCAACCGGTCATCCGACCGTAAACCAGCCGTGGGTTCCGTTCCCAGCAAACCTCGGGTGCCAGACCGAGCCGCTCCGCTACTCCGGGCCGAAAGCCTTCGATAAGGATGTCGGCGCTCTCGATCAGATCGAGTACGGCTGCGACTCCATCAGCGGTGCGAAGGTTCAGCACAACTGACTTTCGGCTGCGACGAAGCGCGTCGAGATGGGGCGGAATCACACTCCCGCCGCCGTCGGGGCGGTCGACTCGGACGACTTCGGCGCCGAGGTCCGCTAGCAGCATCGCAGCAAAGGGACCGGGGCCGATTCCCGCCAGTTCCACGATGCGCAGTCCGGCCAGCGGGCCAGCTGTAGGTGTGGTGTCCATGGTTCGCTCCTGTGTTGAATCCGATCGGCCGACGCGCAGGCCGGTGAGGGCCGTCGACGAAGCCGCGACCCGAGATTTTCGACGCTGGCTCGCTGTCTCGTGAAGTCCAGAGGCGTGTTAGCAATCGTTCTGAGACCTGAGATCGAGTACCGTCGAGGATGTGGACGGCTTCGTGGGAAGTGGCACCTGACCTGAAGCTAACAGTGTTCCATCGGTGTGTCTAGCAGCTAGACTCTTGTTCTGGATCTATGAAAAGGGCGTGAACGATCACTCCTCGGTGAGGCGCTGACGGGGTGGTTGAGCACGCAGCCGGTGCCAATCGGCCTCGGCGATCGACAGTTGACGGGTCGCGGTCGCCGAGTATATTGAGACGACGAAGATCAAAATAATCCAGTGCCCGCCTCGGTGAGGCTTGGGACGAGCAATGAGAGGCAGGTTCGATGCCGAACCATCCGGAGACCGAAGCGCTGGTCAAGGGCTATGTCCGAGCGATCGGCTCAGGTGATCCTGAGCAGGTGTGGGCCTTCTACGCGGACAACATCGTCTATGAGGACACCGCGGTCAACCAGGTCTACTACGGCATCGAACAGGTCAAGAAGTTCTATCTCAAGTCGATGGGGGCGCTCGAGGTTCGCTGGATTGTCGATACCTGTTACGCGACCGACGAGGGCTTCGGCATCTCCTGGCACATGGGCGGGATTCATGACCATGATCTGCCGGGTATGCCGGCGACCGGGCGATTTTTCACCGTTCCAGGCGCGTCTATTGCGCGCGTGAAGGACGGCAAGATCGTGCGCAACCGCGATTTCTGGAACAACCTCGACCTGCTGAAGCAGCTCGGCCTCAAGTAGTCGGATACATCCCGCCGTAAGCACAAGGAGAGTTCGGTCATGTCGTTGTTGGGTCCGATGGACGAGCAGCTGAACCATCAGACGTCGCAGCCATTCCGGGTTCCGGGCACCACAGATCACCGGTTCTACGACCGGCATTGGTTCGAGGCGATCAGTTCCGACGGCGAAGTGATGATGCTGGCGGGTATGGGCACCTACAAGAACATGGGCGTCGCGGATGGATTCATGGTGGTCCAGCGCGCGCGGCAGCAGAAGAATGTTCGGGTGTCTCGTATGTTGGAGAACGATATGCGAGCTAGTGTCGGCCCGCTTTCGATCGATGTGCTCGAACCCTATGAACACCTCCGTGTCTCGCTGGAGCCCGGGGACTACCCGATCGCGGCTGAACTCGAGTGGCGGAGTGTGTACCCGGTCTATCTGGAGGCCCCGCATTACACCTTCAACGACGGACGCGTGGTACAAGACACGAACCGATATGACCAGATCGGTTCGTGGTCCGGTTGGTTGGAAGTCGACGGTGAGCGATTCGAGGCCCGCGACTGGTGGGGTGTGCGAGACCACTCATGGGGAGTTCGCCCGGATGTTGGGGGATTCGAGCCCGCGAACGGGCGGAGACGAGAGACACTGCTGTGGCTGTGGACCTTCGCCACGACGGACGAACTGTGCGTCCATTTTCAGCTTCGTGAGGATGCCAGCGGGAACGTCAAGCATTTCGATGGCGAGGTGTTCTATCCGGCATCGGACGGTCGGCCCTCGATGCGGATCGCACGGGTGGACCATCAGATCGAGTTCATCCCCGGAACTCGCGACTGGACTCGGTTGCACTACGACCTCGTTCTCGAGGACGGATCTGTCCTTGGCATGGACGCGGAGGCGCTGCAGAGCGCCTGGGCATATCGAGGCACCGGGTACGAGAACGGCTACGAAGATTCGAAGGGCGTCGGCGTCGTTCGCGGGGATCTGATCGAACACGACGTCGTTGATCTATCGATCCCGGGCAAGGTCACTCGTCAGGGCGCGCCGTACTTCCCTGGGCACCGCGAGCAGCCGGCTCGGGTGACGATCGATGGCCGCATCGGATTCGGGCACCTCCCGGTGATGAGCTCGGGATATATCGAACGGTACAACCTGGGCCGTAAGTAGCGCCTATCAGGTTGAGCCAGTAATAAGGTCATGCCGGATTTGGCAATGCGTATCGAGGACAGGGAGTGAGTTTGATGGGCTATCCGATTCCGTCGGACACCCGATTGAAGGGGCCATTCCAGCCGATGCGGTTCGAAGCAACGGTCGAGGAATGCATCGTATCCCATGGTGAGATTCCCAAGGATCTTGCCGGTGGCTTCTATCGGACCGGGCCGACGTGGAAACGGCCGACCAAGCAAGGCACGAATGGGCTGCTGGCCATCGACGGGATGGTACAGGGAATCACATTTGATAACGGGCGGGCTGACTTTCGAAACAGGTGGATCCGTACACCCAAGTATCTTCTCGAAGAGAAGCACGGCAAAGGAATGTTCAGTTGGGCAGATGGTTGCTGGGATGACTGGCGGACCTTCGGCTTGGGGACGGTAGAGCGTGATCGCTTCACCTCTGGCGTGCCGCAGGGCACGAACAACGTGAACATCTTTCCGTTCGCGGGGAAGATGATTGCGACAGCGGACTCGGTTGGTGCGCCGATCGCGATCGATCCGCTGACGCTCGACACCGTCGGAATCGTGCCGTGGTCTTCGAAGCTGTCGGCCGGGCTCCACGAGAAGGCGGCATTCGGTGACGCAGGATTCACCGCACATCCGAAGTGGGATCACGAGACCGGGACGCTGTACGGCCTGACTTACCGGGATACGAAGCCCTACGTGACGATGCATTACGTGCATGTCGACGGTAGCGTCGACTCTCGCGATGTGTGGGATGCGCCGTACAATACTGTGGCGCATGACATCTGGTTGACACCAGAGCATGTGGTGCTGCCGTTCCAGCCGTTTCTCGTTGACAAATCGCGGATCGAACGGGGCACCGGGATCTATGCCTGGGAGCCTGATCTGCCGATTGTTCTCGGACTCATCTCACGTACCGATATCCATGCCGATATCCGCTGGGTGACCATGGATGTGGATCCGCAGTATGTGATGCACACAATGTCGGCGAACATCGTGGGGAACCAGCTTACGTTGGACGCGCCGATTTTCAATCGACCTCCGTTTCCGTTCGAGCAGGACTTCGCAGACGGGGACGATGTGGCGTTGTTCTTCAGCATCGCCAAGAGCCAGCTGGGCCGCTGGTCGGTGGACCTGAGCACCGGAGCGACCAAGTCGGAGCCATTGTCGGACCGGCCGTCGGAATTGCCGAAGGTCGACGAGCGGTTCTACGGCCGTGGATACAAGTGGGGGTATCAGGTCGGTGGGGTGAACAAGCGAAATGGCATGTCGATGAACAGTCTCGTGGTCACCGATATGACGACCTTGTCGGACCAAGAATATGTGATCCGGACAGACCAGCCGGCCGCTGTTCTCGAAGCGACCTTCGCGCCTCGGCACAAGGGCTCGCCAGAGGGGGACGGGTACCTGATCGTGCCGGTGTCCTGGTGGGCGGAGAACCGCGGCGAGTATCTGATCTTCGATACACAGGACATCACCGTCGGGCCTATCGCGCGTATCGAGCTTCCATTCCGGTTGGGGTGGACCGCGCACGGCCACTGGATGGACTTCCGGTAGTCGGTTGGTGAGTGACCGAGCGCCGGCAAATGCGGCGGCGGCTTCTTCCTGAAGTCGCCGCCGCTCTTGATTTTGGGACGTATCGTCTCTTATTGTTGATTGGGCTCGGTGCCGCCACAGGTGTTGCGGAACCGGGCGTGTATCGATCGGAGACCACAGTGATCCACCAGCGTTACGCGATTGGTTCGAGGGGTGGGGAAGCTTGATGCGCTCGACGAACGTCGGTTTGCTCTTCGCCCTGCAATCCGCGCCAGGCTTTTCGGTGACATCAGCTGAACTATTCTCGGCCGTGCCGAGGCTCGCGGTGCTGGCGGAGGAGTACGGCTTCGACTCGATGTTCTTCACCGAACATCACGGTAGCGACCTCGGTGAGGTGCCTTCTCCACTGATCGTGAGTGCCGCGGCGGCCGCCACGACGACCCGGTTGCGGATCGGCAGCGCGGTTGCACTTCCCGCGTTCTACAACCCGGTCAAGCTGGCCGAGGATGTCGCGACGCTGGACAATCTTTCGAACGGTCGTGTGATCCTCGGCGTCGGGATGGGCTACCGCCAAGAGGAATTCGACCGGTTCGGCATCGAGTCGAGGCTCAAGGTGTCACACCTGGTCGAGTCGGTGGCGATCGTTTGCCGTGCTCTCGCGGGGGAGGAATTCGACTTCGACGGACGCGTCCACAGCCTCAGGGGTGTGAAGGTTAGGCCGGTGCCCGTCCAGTCGAAGGTTCCCATCTGGATGGGTGCTCAAAAGAGACTGGGGCTGGCGCGCGCAGGCGCGCTCGGCTTGACGGTTCCATTGTCCGGCGCGCCGATACCCATCGCCGCGAGGCAGCGGAAGATTCATCTGGATGCCTTGCGGGACTCCGGTTTTGCCGAGGATTCCGTGGCTCTGCCAATCGTACGTGAGTGCTTCTGCGCGCAGACAGACGATGAGGCGTGGGAGCTCGCAGCTCCGTATCTATCTGTGCTGTTCGCCGAGTACCGGAAGTTCATGAAACTCCCGACCATCGCAGCCGACGGCACGTATGTGGCCAATGCGGGTTCGAGCACGTCCGACCTCGAATCGCTACGCGACTTCGGTCGTGACCGCATGCTGATCGGTAGCCCGGAGACCCTGATCGAGGAGTTCGCCCGGCATCAGCAGCAACTCGCGTGTGATCACTGGATACTCCGAATGCACTTCCCCGGGATGCCGATCGACGTGCTTCTCGACTCGTTGAGGTTGTTCTCGGCAGTAGTCCTCCCTGAGCTCAAAGCACCACTCGCACTGCCGTGCTGAGTGGATACAAGAAGAGGAGACAATGATGTCGCAAATGGACGGCAAGGTTGCCATCGTCACCGGCGCGACCATCATCGCGGATGGCGGGTTGAACATCGGTGGTGCCACGGCCACCGAGCTGGCGGCTCGAGGTGCCAGGGTAGTGGTCGCGGACATCGACGGGTCGAGCGCGAAGGATCTCGCCGACCGGTTGAACGCCGGTGCAACGCACACTGTCGCCGCAGCGGTCACCACCGATGTCCGGAGCGAATCCGATATTGCCCAGTTGGTTGCGCATACGCTCGACGTATTCGGCCGCATCGATGTCGTCATCAACAATGCCGGGGTATTTCCCGGCGGCGATAGCGAGGTCGCTGATCTCGACATCGACGTGTGGGACGACGTAATGGCGGTGAACGTCCGCGGTGCGATGCTGCTGACGAAGCACAGTCTGCCCGAGATGATCAAGAACGGCTCTGGAGCCATCGTCAACACAGCATCGACTCACTCGTTTGCCGGTGATCTCCGCTTGACCGGGTACGGCGCGTCCAAGGCTGCGTTGAACGCGCTGACCATGTACACCGCAACGCAGTACGGCAGCAGGGGGATCCGGTGCAACGCGATCTGCCCCGGCACCACGCTCAGCCCGCCGGCCGCGAAGATGCCGGCAACTGTTCAGAACGCCTACGCGCGGCACACGCTCAACCCCCGGCTCAACACGCCGCAGGATCTCGCGCGCGCGTTCGTGTTCCTGGCTTCCGACGAAGCGGCCGGAATCAACGGCGCCATACTGCGTGTCGACGGTGGCCTGCTGGCCCACCAGCCATTTACGCCGGACTTCACCGACATGCAGGCCTCATGAAGTGAGGCGAACCAGATCCGGACTATACAAACGTGTAGCGCCGACAGCCTCGATGCCGAGAGGACTCCGCATTGCCCAACAACCCTGAGACCGAAGCCCTGGTGCATGGCTACCTGGCCGCTGCCGCAGCGGGTGACCTCGAAAGAATCTGGACGTTCTACGCTGATGACATCGTGTACGAGGACACATCCGTGCATCAGGTCTACCACGGCATCGAAGCCACCAAGATCTTCTATGTAAAAACGATGGGTGGCCTCGATGTTCACTGGGAGGTCGACGACATCATCGCAACCGATGAGGGCTTCGCCGTGGGCGGATTCATGGCCGGCCGGCATGTGAAGGATCTTCCCGGCATGCCGGCGACGAACAAGACCTTCAAGGTGGCGTGTGCGTCGATCGCGTCCGTACGAAACGGCAAGATCACGCGTAACCGTGACTTCTGGAGCAATGCCGATCTCCTGCATCAGCTGGGGTTTCTCTCGTTGCCTTGAGGTAACACGATTACGGGGTTCACCTGGATAATGCGGCCGGTGCGCATGTGCGCGTCGGCCGCATTTGTGTTGTGGAGACGGATTTTCTCTGTGGTCACTGATCGAATCGATTAATCTCCCGGCTGGGCTGGACAGGGTGGTGCGGATCACATACTCTTTGTGAGACGAACAAGTCGAAAATTATTGCCGGCGTCCAACTCTTCCGCGGGAACAACTCGATTGGGCTCGCGTGAGTCATTCCTGGGCGCACTCGGCGATGACGGCGTAATCGTGCCATCTAAAGGAGACTCCGGTGAGTACACCCCGCACCGTTGACGTTCAGAGACTTATCGACACTGCGCGAGTGTCAGTAGTTCAGAGGCGGGCTCTGGCAATGTGTCTAGCCTTCGGCGTGGTAGACGGATTTGACTCTCTAATCATCGGATTCGTAGTTCCTGCCATCGCCAGAGAATGGAAAGTCTCCGTCGCAAGCCTGACTCCCGTGACATTGGCGGCCGTGATCGGAACCATTTTCGGGGCCATGCTGCTCGCTCCGTTCGCCGACAGATTCGGCCGCAGACCGATAATTCTGGTCGGGGCGCTCATCTTTGGCGTGTTCACCTTGGCAGCTGCAGTTGCGCCGAATCTCGAGGCCTTGGTTGTGCTTCGGTTTATCGCGGGCCTCGGGCTTGGAGCAGTTCCGGCCACGCTGATTGCTTATGGCACCGAGACGGCGCCGACCCGCCTACGAGGGACATTCGTAACCGTAATCGGTGCGGGCCTCGCTGCCGGCGGGTTCTTCGGCGGATTCGCTGCGGGTTTCATGATCCCAGGCCTGGGCTGGCGGTCTGTATTCATCCTCGGCGGCACGGTGCCGCTCTTGCTGATTGCCTTGGCGCTGAGGCTGCTTCCGGAAACTGTGCAATTCTCGGCGGTGTCCGGGCGTCGCGAGCAGGTTGTGCGCGGCCTTGCGCAGATCGATCCCACCATCGTGGTCGACGATGGAGCCTCGTTCGTGCTGCGTCGAAGGGTGGTGGAGCAGTCCAGGTTCAGGGCCCTGTTCGACGATGGTCGCGGGCGCATGACAGTGTGCCTGTGGGTGCTGTACCTGTGCCAATTCATCGGTAGCTTCTTCATCTTCAGTTGGCTGCCATCTGTGCTTACGAACGCCGGAATCAGTGAGACTGCAGCGCTTCTCGCCACGTCGACCTGCACTCTTGGTGGAATGATCGGCGGGGTTCTTCTCGGCGTCACGGTTGACCGCGCGGATGCGCGCTTCCGAGTGTTGGCAACCGGATACGTGGTTGGTGCGCTGGCAATCGTGGTCAGCGCTTTCACCACCGGTGCGCTGCCGGCGCTGTTCGCTGCATTGTTCATGGTCGGCTTCGGCGTAATAGGTACTGGTGTCTGCATGAACTCAGTGGCCGCGGGTTTGTACCCATCCCACATTCGTACGACCGCAATCGGCTGGTTCAACGGATTCGGTCGTGTCGGTTCGGTTGTCGGCCCAGCCCTCGGAGGCCTTCTGCTCGCGTTGAGCCTGTCATCCAGGAGCATCTTCTTGCTGTCGGTCGCGCCCGCCTTGATATGCGCGATCTGTGTCGTGCTGCTCGCACTCGTATCGCCCGATATCGAGCCTTTGTCCGAGACGACGGAAGCTGGTGTCGACGCGGCGTCGGAATCCGTTCGCGAGGGTTGATCATGGCAGCATCCCAACGCTGCCTATTGACGGCAATCCGGATACCTACATCCTGATCGATGGGATCTCTACATCGGAGGTGTAATCCTAAAAAAGAGATGCAGCTGATTTGAAGGACCCCATGAGGTGGATTAGAGCCACCATCCCTGGATATCGCTGGAGACCGAAAGCCATACGGTAGGTATGGCCGGAGCGGAACTTTAGATATTCCAACCTGCAGAGAATCCTGGCTAGATTGTGCCGCGGGTGTCTTCGGTGACATATGGCCGCTTCCAGAATTATGTTTGCGACTTGTATCCAGAGTCGCGTCTGAACCTGAGATGAGGAATTATGAGTAAGTTGACGCATGCTGTAGTGAGTGCGACCGCAGCGGTCGCGATCCTCGGTGCCGGAGCCGGCACCGCTTGGGCGGACACAGTTGATCCGTCGTCGGCCGTCGGGGTTGCCGGCGGGCCGGGCGCGGAGCCGGCGGCGGGTTTCAATGATGTGGCTGTGCAGCCGGTCGATCAGCCGATGAGCATGGACGACAAAATCAATGCGGCCCTGGGCGTCGCTGCCACGAAGTTCGGCCTGGCCTCCGGTGCCGGCGCAGCAACCGGTGCACTCATCGGTGGTGTCGCGGGATGTGCGATCGGCGCCACAACGATGTCACCCCTGTTTTTGCCGGGAATGGCCGGCGGATGCCTCGCGGGCGCCGCTGCTGGTGCGGGACTGGGCTCGCTGGCAGGTACGATCGTCGTTGGGCTGCCGGTCGGAATTGCTGCCGGCATTGAGGCATGGAACAAGATCAACGCTCCGGTGCCCCCGGCGGCTCCGGTCGACGCCCCCGTGACCGTACCGCAAACGTAGACAATCGTCGGTAGTCCAGCCGGTCTCGGGTTACCCCGAGGCCGGCGACGGAATCTGGTTGCGGCGCGTCGATTGCGCAGCGGACCCGCCCGCACGGTCGGTCTACGCAACCAGTCTCCAGACCGGGTCGACTGCACATCGTTGTCGGAGTCACGGGTCAACGATGGCGAGTCAACAGCACGTGCGTTTTCGGGGTCCGCCTGCGCGGTCGCAAGCGATCAGCTGACTATGGATCCACCCGGCTTGTGAGGCTGTGGATGGCAGTCGGGCGCGAAAGGCGCTGGACATGCCCGTTTCGGCGCAGTCACCGGCGCGGTAGCGAGAGCACGCGCGCCCCTGCTGGACATTTGTGGGTCACGTCACTTACAGTTTATGAGACTGGAACGTCAATAAATATGGTGTGCGTGCGTGGCGCCCGCGTCGCCATCACGGTCAGAGGAGATCAACGTGCTTGAGCAAGAAGTGGCGCAGACTCGGTCGGGCTTCACCACCGATACAGTCCTTGATGCGCTGTCCCGGGCAGTCGCGGCCGATCCGAACCAAGTCTTCTTGGACTTCGACGGTGACCTGTACACCTATGGTGATGTCGACGCGCGCACCAATGCGTTCGCACACGAGCTGTCCCACCTCGGTGTCGGAGTGGGGGATACCGTCGCCACCGTCCTGGACAACAACATCGATCAGATCGTGAGCTGGTTGGCGATCAACAAGATCGGTGCGATCTGGGTCCCACTCAACACCGCGTACCGCGGCGAGTTCCTGCGGCACCAGATCCAGGATTCGCTGGCGCAACTTATCGTGACCGAGGCGGAGTACCTGCCGAACATCGCGGCGGTCGGTGATTTGCTCACCGACGTCAAGCTCGTGCTTCAGCGGGGCGGCTCGCTTGCCTCTGCGCCGACCGGACTGCCGCTGGCCCTACTCGATGACCACCGCGGCAACGACACGTCGCCGGTGGGATTCATAGCCAAGCCATCCGATCTGTCGCTCCTGATGTACACCTCGGGCACGACCGGCCCGTCCAAGGGCTGCATGGTCAGCCACAACTACATCTGCCATCAGGGATACCAGTCGAACGCGACGGTGCCGCCGCTGCCCGGCGAGGTCATGTACACCTGCTTGCCGTTGTTCCATATGGCAGCGGTCGACACCACAATGAGCGCCATCCTGGCCCACTCGCGTATCGCCATCGGCAAACGATTCTCGGTGTCGTCGTTCTGGTCCGAGATCGAGCGATCGGGTGCCGGCAACGTGCGGCTGCTGTCGTCGATCTATCCGCTGATGGCGCAAGCGCCCGATACGCCGGAGATGAAGCGTTGTTACGGGCAACTGCGTGCGGTCACCGGATACGCCTCGCCGGAGATCGCAAAGATCTGGACGGAGCGATTCGGTGTCCAGTACTTCAACTCGCATGCATATGGTCAGTCGGAGGGCGTGCGACTGAGCAGCGGCTACCTGGGAGAGCCGACTCCGCCGGACGGTTCGTGCGGGCGTATCGACAGCGATGCGTTCGAGGTAGTGATCCTCGATGATGACGACAACATTCTTCCGCACGGTGCCACGGGCGAGATTGCGTACCGGCCGAGGAAGCCGCACATCATGTTCGAGGGATTCTGGCGGCGACCCGAGGACACCGTCCGGGCGTGGCGCAACCTCTGGATGCACACCGGAGACCTGGGGCGCACCGACGGTACCTACCTCTACTTCGTCGATCGCAAAAAGGACTATCTGCGCAGCCGCGGAGAGAACATCTCGAGTTTCGAGATCGAACGGGCGTTCATGCGCCACGATGCCATCAGTGAAGTGGCGGCCCACGCGATCAGCGACGGCATAGCTGAGGACTGTCTGAAGGTGACCGCGGTGCTGCGCCAAGACGCCGTGCTCTCGGAGGAAGAATTGTGCCTTTGGGCGGTCGACCATCTGCCGTACTTTGCCGTCCCACAGTTCATCGAGTTCCGTGCAGAACTCCCTAAGACGCCTACTGGAAAGATCACGAAACACGTGCTGCGCTCCGAGGGGCGCACCGCCGGGACCTGGGACCGTGAGGGTGCAGGTATCACCGTTCGGAGGAACCGATGACCTCGGCAGTAACAGCACCATTGGATGGGCCTGTCGTCGAGACAATCGTGACTCTCGCGGGCGCCGTCGCAGAGGAAGTCGCCGAGGTGGGCAGGCTGTCGGCGGACGAGCAACTGACCGCTCGGCTGAACAACGCGGTGGCGCTGTTGCAGTGGATGCAGTCGCAGCTGACGACTGATCGAGAGCAACTGGCACACGCCGAAGCCCGGCTCCGGGAGGTGCTCGCATCGGATGAGTCACCGGCCGATGCGATCCGGGCCGTATTCGAGGCGAGGGGGATGAGCGCAGCCGAACAGGCGGGCGCGGCACACTCTTCCCGGTCGCCTCGATCGGCTCCGAAGCCACCGACCGTGGACGATGTGTCGACGTATCTCGATGCGCGGAATCCAGGTGATCGGGCCCACGAGGTACGCACGTTGGTCGGCGGGTTTTCGAAGTCGACGCTTCTGGTTCGCGCCACGCTTGGTGGCGTCGATCAGGACATTGTGCTGCGTCAGATCCCGACCGGTCGGCAGGCAAAATCACTGGTTCCCGAGTTCGACGTGGTGTCGTTCGTGCACAGCCATGGCTTGCCGGCACCGCGGCCTCTGTGGATCGAGCCGGGCGACAACGCTCTCGGTGGTGCGTTCTTCGCGACATCCAGGGCGGCAGGTAGCAATATCGGCGATGTGTGGGGCCAGGTCGGCGCATCCCGGGAGCTCTGCCTCGAGATCGCGGATTTGTACGCCGCACTGCACAGCCTCCCGATCGATGACGTCAATGCTCCGGTCTCGCCGCGAAGTACACCGGATGAGCTGAACGCCATGATCACGTGGCAGATGGACGTGCTCGAGAAGAGGGGGATAGAGATCGAGCCGGTTCTCGCCGGGTTACTCGCGTGGTTGCGATCGAATATTCCCGCAGAACCTGCCCGGAAGTCGTTGGTCCACGGCGACGCCGCGTTCTCGAATCTGCTCGTCGAGGATTCACACGTGTCGGCGATACTCGATTGGGAGGCTGCGCATGTCGGCTACGCTGCCGACGAACTGGCATACCTGCGGCCATCGATCGAACCGGTCATGCCGTGGCAGGAATTCCTCGACAGGTATGTCGAGTCGGGTGGCACCGCGCCGTCTCTCGAGGCTATGAAGTTCTTTGAGGTGTGGTCGCATGTCTGGCGTCACATCGGATGTCTATGGCTGTCTCAGAACTTCACCCAGACCGCGCGGTACCCGTCTGCAGTCGCCGCGTTCGTGCATGGTCCGAGATTCCTTGACGCAGCGGTCAAGGCGGCTTTCTTGTGACGACGGCGTCGGCGAACACCGTGATCGTCGACAGGAGCGACCCACGGGCGGCAATAGTCAGATTGAATCGCCCCCGCTCGCTGAATGCCTTGAACGAACCGATGCTGACGGCGTTGGAGAACGCGCTGTCGGCTGTCGAGCGCGCGGATGACGTCTCGGCCGTAGTTCTCGCGGGCTACGGCCGTGCGTTCTGCGCCGGAAATGACCTGCACGAGATCGGCGTCGATGCAATGAGCAGGGTTCGGCGGATGCACGCCCTCATGCTGCGCTTGCAGGAGTTCCCGAAGATTGTCGTGGCCGCTATCAGCGGTTATGCACTTGGCGGCGGGCTCGAGATCGCGATGGCCTGCACCTTCCGTACCGCCGAATCAGGTGCATTGCTGGGCCTACCGGAGATCAAACTGAATCTGATCCCCGGTTTCGGCGGGACACAGTTGTTGCCGCGCCTCGTCGGCGAGCAGCGGGCGCTGGACATGCTGTTGTCCGGTGAACCCGTCGACGCCTCGACAGCGCTGACGATGGGCTTGGTGGATTCGGTATCGGTCTCCGATCCAATCGACGCAGCACTACGGCTGCTCGCACGGTTCCCGGCGGTTGATTCTCCCGCCCAGCAGGCGATTCGGGCGGCCGTACGCCGGGGTGCACGGCTCGATCTTGCGGAAGCGCTCGACATCGAGCGAGACCTCGTGCGGGGCATCAGCATCGGCGAGGCCGGGCGGCAGTCAGTGGAACACTTTCGCAAAAGGGACCGACCTTAGACGCGAGCTCATGCTTACGCTTCGAGACGGCGCGAGATCAATGCAACGGCCGCATCTGCGATCTCATCAGGCGTCATGAGGTGCGACGGGCGGTACCACCGCGCCACCCAGATGACCATTCCCAGGATCAGCCGCGTGGTTACTTTGAGGTCCGACTTCGCTAGGAAGCCCTCGTCGATGGCGTCGCGAACGGCGTCCTGCCATAGCAGCTCGTAACGATGGCTCCATCCGTGCCACCGTTCGACAACATCGGTCGGCAGGTCGGTGCCGCCGAAGAACACCGTGAGGTTATGACGCAAGCGGACGGCGGTGCCGATCTGCAGGCGAATCAGGGAAGTCAGCACTGTTCCGGCGTCGGCGCCGCAGTTCATGACGGCAGTTGCATCAGTGAACAACTCGTTGGTAGCGCGCTCGAAGACGATGCCCAGTAGCCGGTCCTTGGTAGGTACCGTCCGGTAGAAGGTTGCGCGCGATATACCGAGGGCTGCTGCGACGGCTTCGATAGTGACTGCCTCGTAACCGCCTTCGGCGAACAGTGCCTCGGCGGCGTTGGCTACTGCGTCCAGGTCGATGTGTCGCCGGGGTCGGCCCGGCCGCGACGGTACGGAATGAATTGACGCGGTAGGTCCTGTGGATCCGGACGGTGGCAACGACTCCTCCGTTCTCGGCTGTGGATGCACGTAATTGCGAGACACGTAGTCTCCATTGTGGCCTACCGGGGGACCTGGAGGTGGGACTTCGTTGACAGTCGCTCCGGGCAATTGTGAGAATATGTGTCTCAAAGATATTTCGCCTAATGGGGGTGCCGCGAGGTCGGCACGCACGAGTGAACTGGAGTTCAAGTTGAGCGATCTGGAATACAGCGTTGACGGCAGTGTCGCAACGATACGACTGAACAGGCCGGGGCGGAAGAACGCGTTCACCCTGAGCATGGTCGACGATTGGGCTGCGGCCTTGGGGGAGGCCGGCGACGACGACTCCGTGCGAGTCGTGGTTCTGACCGGCGCTGGTGATGCGTTCTGTTCCGGCGTCGACCTCGACGACTTCAAGGGCGAGAAGCGTGGCCCACTACAGGAGAAGGAACTTCTGACCGGGCGTGTCCATCGTGTAGCCCGTGCAATGGCCGGCTTGTCGAAGCCGGTTATCGCGGCGGTGAATGGCGTCGCGGTGGGGGCGGGGATGGATATGTCGCTGATGTGCGACATCCGGATCGCGAGCCGGTCGGCGCGATTCTCCGAGGGGTACATCCGGGTCGGATTGGTACCGGGTGACGGGGGTTGCTACTACCTCCCGCGCATCGTAGGTGCGTCGACAGCCTTGCGTCTCCTTTGGACGGGGGAGTTCGTCGATGCCGAAAGCGCCTTGTCCATGGGCCTGGTGAGCGAGGTCGTGGACGACGACGCCCTCATGTCGGTGGTGTATGGGCTTGCTCGTACGATCGCCGACCGCGCTCCGTTTGCTGTCGAGACGATCAAGCGGGCTGTCTATCAAGGTTTCGATCAAACCCTCGACGCGGCATTGGACTCCATCTCGTCCCATCAGGCCGTAGTCCTGTCTACAGACGACTCCGCGGAAGCATTTGCCGCGTTTCGTGAACGTCGCGAGCCTGTCTTCCGGCGCTGCTGAGCGTTGCTTGCCAGCGCCGCGTGGAGTGATCATTCACTTATCTGAATCAGAAATAATGCCTTTGTAGTGCATAGATACAGAGTCCGGTGAACGATCGTTGACACGGTGAGGATGATGGGGATACATTCGCCTTATGACTCGATCAGGGCCGAAGGCTCTGTGATCGAGATGCGGCTGTCGCAGGAGCGACGGCGAGCCAGAAAACAAGCGGCAGAGAGGTCGTGATGGTGAACGATCAACAAGCAGGTGCGCGGCGATGACCACGGCAGTGATAGTCGATGCCATCCGCTCTCCGATGGCAAAGGGCAAGGCACCCAAGGACGGACGGCCCGGGGGAGCGCTCTCGGGGCTGCATCCGGTCGAACTGCTCGGGCAGGTCTTCGGCCACCTCATCGAACGAAATCATCTGGATTCGTCGATCGTCGACGACGTCATTGCCGGCTGCGTTAGTCAAGTCGGTGAACAGTCCGGAGGAATCGCTCGTTTCGCGTGGTTGGCCGCGGGGCTCGCCGAGAGCGTGCCCGGCGTGACGATCAATCGAGCGTGTGGGTCGAGCCAGCAGGCTGTCGACTTTGCCGCACAGGGTGTGATCGCCGGAGCCTATGACGTAGTGGTTGCCGGTGGTGTCGAGTCCATGAGCCGCATTCCGATGTTCACCGCTAGGATCGGCCAGGATCCGTACGGTCCGTCGGTAGCCGCTCGATATGCACCGGGACTCGTGTCTCAAGGGGTGTCGGCCGACCTGATCGCAGCTCGATGGAAGCTCGACCGCAGAATGCTGGACGAGTTCTCGGCTCGCTCGCATCAACGCGCTGCCGCTGCGGATTTCTCACGCGAGATTGTTCCGATCACAGTCGATGGACCGGACAACTCCGTCGTTGTCGACACCGATGAGACTATCCGGCCTGCGACAACTGCCGAGGTGCTGGCGGGTTTGAAACCGTCGTTCTTCGATCAAGCGCTCGCCGACCGTTTCCCTGAAATCGAGTGGAGCATCACGCCGGGCAACTCGTCCCAACTCACCGATGGTGCCGCGGCCGTGCTGATCATGAGTGAGGAGAAGGCCGCGTCACTGGGCTTGAAGGCGCGGGCACGGTTTCATTCGTTCGCGGTCGCCGCCGATGAACCGATCTCGATGTTGACCGGCCCGATACCTGCGACCGAGAAGCTGCTCGCACGGTCGGGCATGTCCATTGCGGACATCGATCACTTCGAGGTGAACGAGGCATTCGCGTCGGTTCCGCTCGCCTGGGCAGATCATTTCGGCGTGGACCAGAGTCGGCTCAACCCGCGGGGCGGTGCCATCGCCCTGGGGCATCCATTGGGCGGTTCGGGCGCTCGATTGCTCACCACGATGCTGCACGCACTCGAGGACAGCGGCGGCCGCTTCGGACTGCAGACGATGTGCGAAGCCGGTGGTATGGCCAATGCAACGTTGATCGAACGGCTCTAGGCACGCCCTGATGGGTCGGGATCGACTGACGTCGCCCGAATCATGTTGACGGAATTGGGCATTCGCTGAACCGGAGCGTCTGCCCGAACACTGGAAAGGCTCATCTCTTCATGCAAATCAAGGACACCGTTGCGGTGGTGACGGGCGGCGCATCCGGGCTGGGCCTGGCGACCGCGGATCGGTTGATCGCGGGTGGCGCGCACGTTGTGATCGTCGACCTCCCGACTTCGAACGGCAGCGAAATCGCCGCCGCGCGTGGGGATTCCGCACAGTTCGTTGCGGCCGATGTACGCGATCCGGAACAGGTCGGCGCGGCCATCGCCGCGGCGGAAGGGCGCGGGCCCCTGCGGACGCTGGTTCACTGCGCCGGCCGCGGCGGGGCCTTGCGCCTGGTGGATCGAGATGGCAACCCGGGATCGCTGGAGCTGTACACGGAAGTGATCTCGATCAATCTGATCGGCACGTTCAACGTCTTGCGGTTGGCAGCGGCGAGTATGGCGAAGAACGAGCCGCTGGATGGTGATCGCGGTGTCGCGATCCTCACCGCATCGGTGGCCGCTTTCGAGGGACAGATCGGCCAGGTACCTTATGCCTCAGCGAAGGCCGGAGTTGTCGGGCTCACCCTGGTAGCGGCGCGCGACCTCGCCGGCAAGGGAGTCCGGGTGTGCACGATCGCACCCGGCACGTTCGATACACCGCTGCTGAACCGGCTCTCCGATGACGTTCGAGGATCCCTGGCTGCTGCCGTGCCGCACCCGAGTCGGCTCGGGCAGCCCGAGGAATACGCCAAGTTGGCTTTGTCCATCATCGACAACGGCGTGCTCAACGGCGAGACGATCCGTCTCGATGGCGCGATCCGGATGCCTCCGCGATGAGCGCCGAGACGGTTCTCTTCGATGTGGTCGACCACGTCGCGGTCATCTCTCTGAACCGACCGGAGGTCCGCAACGCGGTGGACCTGCCGACGGCGCTGGCTCTCGAATCAACGATCGACCAGGCCGACGACGACGCGGATGTGCGGGCCATCGTTTTGGCAGGTCGAGGCGCGGTGTTCTGTGCGGGCATGGATCTCAAAGCTTTCAGCAGCACGGGTGAGCGGCCAGTGACCGAGAAGCGCGGGGCCTTCGGTATTGTTGGCAGGCCGCCGACCAAGCCGACCATTGCTGCGGTAGAGGGCAAGGCGCTCGGCGGCGGGTTCGAGATCGCACTTGCGGCGGATCTGATCGTCGCCGCCGAAAGCGCAATGTTCGGGTTGCCCGAGGTCACGCGAGGATTGGTCGCCGCTGCGGGCGGGCTACTGCGGTTGCCGCAGCGTATACCCCGGAACATCGCTTCGCACATGGCGCTGACGGGGGCGCCGATCACCGCATCGCGAGCTCGCGAACTGGGACTTGTCAGTGAAGTGGTGTCGGATGGCAATGCGATCGATTCGGCCCTGCGTTTGGCTGCTTCCATCGCAGCGAACGCTCCTCTGGCACTGATCGCGTCCAAACGAATCATGGTGGAGTCTGCGGACTGGACGAACGCCGAAATGTTCGAGAAGCAGTCCGGAATCACGGGAGCCGTACGCGCTTCATCGGACGCGGTCGAAGGCGCACGAGCATTCGTCGAGAAGCGACCCCCCGTGTGGACCGGGAAGTGACTGTGTGAATCGGAATGAGTAGCTACACGGAGCCCGGGCTTGTCTACGCCGAGGACGCCGAGGCCTTTCTGCACACAGCCAAGGAATTCGTCCGAAGAGAAGTGAGCCCGCATCTCGATCAATGGCGATCTGCAGCCGCCGCTCCTCGCGAGCTGTTTCGGCGGGCAGCGGACATCGGTTTGCTCGGCATCATGGCGCCGAGCGAGGTCGGTGGCCTTGGCTCCGTGGATAGGCGATTCTGCCACCAGTCGACACGAGCCTTCGTCGATGCCGGGGCCTTCGGAGCGGCGTGGATCGTCGGGTTGCACGCCGACGTCGCAATTCCGGCGATCAAAGACGGCCATCAAGGGGAAGAGCGCGACGAGTTGCTGGCGTCGGCCGCATCCGGCCAACGAGTTCTCGCGATTGCCGGCCTCTCCGACGTCATCCGGATGTCCGCGGACGGCACGCTTGACGGTACCGCACGGGGAGTTGCCGCCGCAGGAGTCGCGGACACCTTCCTCGTACTCGTCACCGGCGACGATGGCAATCGGAAAGTAGTCTGCGTGCCCTCCTCGGATGTGGAGGTGCAGGATTCGGCGCCGCCGTTGGGTGCAGTCGAGAGCGGCGCACGTTCAGTGGTGCTGAACGGTGTCCGAGTCGGGCAGGACGCTGTGTTGAGTGCAGGCACCGCAGATTCGCTTGTAGCCGCCGCATTGTTGCTGGCGGGTGGTATTGCGCTTGCTTCTGCCGAATTTTGTATCGAGCACACTGCGCAATACGTCACGGGCCGATCGGTATTCGGTCGGCCGGTGTCTGAGTTCGGCAATACCCGCGCCATGATTGCGGACGCGCGTGCGGACGTACTGGTCATGAAGTCGTTTCACGATCGAACACTGGCAACCACTGCTGGACGAGCGCCCCTGCCGTCATCGGTGTGCGCTCTTGCGCTGCGCGCTGCCGGATTGTTCAGCCGTTGCGCCGACATCGGATTGCAACTGCACGGTGGTTACGGCTACATGTCGGAGTACCCGATCTCGCATGCGTTCGCGGCGGCGCGGTACTTCGCCCTCGTTGTCGATGGGCTGCCAGAGATAACCGAAACCCTGGCCATCGATGCAGGTTTGATCGCGATAACCGGTGTCGAGCGGTAACGGAGTACCCGGGATATGAAAAATGTTGCGGCACAATGCTATCGCGCTGACATCGGACCGTTCGAGCGGCCCGCGGTGAGCGGAACCGGCGAGCATTCGAGCGCCAGAGAGAAGGACGCGTGATGCGCAGGACTGTGTTCGACAACGAGCACGAGCAATTCAGAAGCGTGGTGCGGTCGTTTCTGACCGACGAAGTGCTCCCTGACTATCCCTCTTGGCGTGAACACGGTATGCCCCCCAGATGGTTCTGGAAACGAGCCGGTGAGCTCGGAATTCTAGGAATCGGCGTGCCCGTGGAGTATGGCGGTCTGCCGGGGTCCGACCTCAGACACAGCGCGGTCGTTACCGAAGAGGCGCAGCGGCTGGGATTTGCTCTCGGTGGCTTGAGAATTCACACTGACATCGCGATGCCGTACTTCCTCGAGTACGCCAACGACGAGCAACGAGCGCGGTGGCTGCCAGGTTTGGTATCGGGTGAGACCGTTGTATCTCTGGGCATCTCCGAGCCGGGTGCAGGCTCCGATCTCAAGGCGATCTCGACGCGTGCTCGCCGTGACGGCGACACCTATGTGATCGACGGGTCGAAGACCTTCATCTCCAACGGCGGTGGAGCAGACCTCGTCATTCTCGCGTGTAAGACGGATCCGGCCGCCGGCCGGGCGGGTCTCAGCCTGATTGTCGTGGAGAGCGACACCCCGGGCTTCGAGCGTGGCCGAAAGTTGAGCAAACTGGGGTTGCACGCGCAGGACTTGGCGGAGCTGTCGTTCTCCGGTATGCGTGTGCCCGCCGCGAACCTCTTGGGGCAGGAAAACGACGGATTCGCGATGCTGACGTTCAATCTCGCACAGGAACGGCTGTCGATCGCACTGAATTCGCAGGCGTCCGCGCAAGCGACGATCGACGCTACTGTTGCCGCGTTGTCCGGAACCGCGCCGAAGCAGTCCACGAAGTTTGCCCTGGCCGAGTGCCGGGCAGACACCGACGCAGGCCAGGCACTGCTGGATGCGTCGTTGTCCGCCCTTGTCGAGCGTCGTCTGGATCCTCGTGACGCCGCGGTGGCGAAGCTGTACGCGACGGAACTTCATGGACGAGTCGTGGACAAATGCACCAGGGCCCTCGGAGCGTCCGGGTATTCCGAAGGCAACATCGTCGGGCAGTTCTACCTGGACGGACGCGTCAGCAGGATCTACGGCGGTTCGAGCGAGATTATGAAGGTGATCATCGCGCAGGGCTTCCCGTTCGCCAGATCCTGATGTGCGGGAGAGCGGCCTCACTATGTCGGGACACCTGACGAGGCCAACTGCTCCTCGGAGATAATCAGTGGTGCAAATCTCACCGTGGTTCTCTCACTCCGAGACTCTTCTATCGGCCGAAAGCATCCGGCGGGGAGTTGCACCGCCCCGCCAAATGCTCAGCATGACAGTTGTATTTTGTTGCGCTGTAATTGTTTTCGCTGGTAGCGGAGTCTTCTGGCGTAGGTTTGCTGTTGTCGCCATCGACAGGCGGCCGGGCGTGGGTGAGCGTGCGGGCGCGGTGCAGGACTATCGCCAGGAGCCGGCGGATGTCGGCGACTGTGGGTGTAGGTCGCCAGAAATACCGCAAGAATGCCCCGGCTCCAAGTTGATCTATCGCACGAGATTCACGAGGAGTCGGGGACTTCTGCGCCGTCCGATGGGTTCGACGACGAGGTCCTCGCGCACGGACATGAACATGATCAGCTACCGAAATGCGGTCGCACAGAAAGCATCTGCGATCGATGGGGCCGCAGCGTTGCGATCAGAGTTGCAAGATGGCGAGACGCCCTCGCCCGTGCTGTCCAAATGCCTGCTCCTGCCACCAAAGTGAAGATCGCGTCATTACGCCGTGCCGAGATTCAGGTCTGACTTGCTGAGACTGTGCCGAGGCCTAGCGTGTATCCGGTCTCGGTGATGGTCCGAAGAGAGCTGAGCGAGGTCTCGTCTCCTGCCCCCGAACCTTTGACCCACGCGACGGACAGCGCGGCGAGGAAGAGGTCCTCACCCCGGAGCGAGGCACGGGCGCTGCCGCTGAGTTGCGCGCTCCGGAGCAAGTCATCAGTGATGCCGATCAGAGTGTTGCAGGGGACGGTGAGCGGTGATGCCTCCCCCTTGATTGCGGCGAGCAGGGGCTCAGGCAGTCCGCTGAAGGCGCTGAGATAGTCCTCCAGAGCCCGCATCCACTGTCGGAGCGCCTCTGCCGCATCGGTGATCTGCGCAATCTCCTGACGGTGCGCTAGCAGAACCTCCCCACGGATCTGCAGGCTGGCCGCGAGCAGTGCCTCGCGGGTGGGGAAGTGGCGGTAAAGCGTGCCAGGTCCGACACCGGCCTCGTTGGCGATGGCCTCCAGCGAGGTGCCGACACCGTGTTCGGCGAAGCGACGCGTGGCCGCCCGGAGGATCGCAGCGCGGTTGCGCTGGACATCGCTGCGCGGCTTCCGCCCTCCCGATTCCTCAGTGGTCATCGTGTCCCTTCCGGAAATTTCGACGTTTTGACAATACGGAGACTACCTCCGTATTGTCCCGGGAATGAAACCGGATGCTGCCTCCGCTTTGTTGCGGCGGGGTGGGCTCGGCCCGTCGGCGTCGATGACCCGCAGCAGCTCGAAGGAGCACTGACCTCGTGAAACTCTCTATCGTCGAACTGGCCACGGTTAGCCCGGGCACGAACAAAACCCATGCACTGGAGGCCGCTATCGCGTCCGCCCGGCAGGCTGAGGAGCTGGGTTACCACCGGTACTGGTACGCCGAGCACCACGGCATCGCCGGCCAGGCCTCTCATGCGCCGGAACTCCTGATCGGCATCGCCGCGCGCGAGACCAGCCGGATCCGGGTGGGCTCGGGCGCGATCCTGCTCAACCACCACAGCCCGTTCAGGATCACCGAGACCTTCCTCCAGCTCGAAGCGCTCGCGCCGGGCCGGATCGATCTCGGTCTGGGCCGGGCCACCACCGGTCCCCTGATCGACCTGGCACTGCGCCGCAATCGCAACTCCGCAGGCACGGGCGACGACTTCGGCGAGCAAGTCGAGGAAGTTCTCGCCTACCTCCACCATGCCTTCCCCGAAGACCACCCTTTCGCCCAGATTGACATCACCGCTGGCATCCCCACCCGGCCCGAGGTGTGGGTCCTGGGCTCGTCGGGCAGCAGTGCCCGGATGGCCGGGGAACTCGGCCTGGGCTACGCCTTCGCCGGCTTCATCAACCCGATGGGCGCAGAGCGGACGCTCCTACGTCACCGCGCTGCCTTCAACCCCACGCAGTTCGGACCGCCGGCTCACCGTTCCATCCTGGCCGTCCACGTCGTGGTCGCGGACACCGACGCCGAAGCGAAACGGCTGTCTTGGTCAGTACGTGGACAGTACGCCCGACTGGCCCATGCGGGTACAGCGGCAATGACGCCGAGTGCGGCCGAGGCCGAGCGCGAGCTGAGCCGGGCCGAGAAGGAGGCGCCAACGGTCATCGTCGACGGTCAGTGGCCGCGCTTCCTGGCAGGCAGCCCCGACACCGTCCGAGAACATCTCGAGCACATGGCCGCAACAACCGGAGCCGAGGAAATCATGGTTCAGGACGTCATCCCCCACCCCGAAGACCGGGCGAAGTCCCGTGCGCTGCTGGCAAAAGCGCTCGGCCTCACCATTCACCAGTCCGGAACTGCCGTCTGACGGAATCCCGAAAAACGAAGGAAATGCAATGAACAACCGACAGATGCTGCTGTGCACGCAACTCATCAGTGGCTACGGGGCCGAGCCCGGAGCATGGCGGCTGCCCGGTGCCGACCCGTCCAGCTACACCGACATCGATCACTTCGTGCGGCTCGCTCAGGCGGCCGAGCGCGGGAAGATGCAACTCCTCTTCTTCGCTGACACCCCGACCCTGTCAGTGGACCTCGAGGACCACACTCCTCAGTTCCCGATCGACCCGCTCCTGGTTTTCACCGCGATCGCGCGCGAGACCGAGCGGATCGGACTCGTCTCCACGGGTTCCACCACCTTCAACGAGCCGTACAACCTGGCCCGGCAGTTCAAGGCGCTGGATGTGATCAGCAAAGGCCGGGCCGGATGGAACGCGGTGACCACCTCCGATCCCGCGGCGGCGGCGAACTTCGGCCGGGAGATCCCACCGCGTGCGGAGAAGTACGAGCGTGCCCATGAGGTGATCCAGATCGTGCAGGCCTTGTGGGGAAGCTGGGGGCAGGACGCGTGGGTCCGCGACGTAGCGGGAAACCGTTTCGCCGACATGTCGAAGATCCAGCCGGTCAACCTGCGGGGTCGCCACGTAGCCTCTCGCGGCCCTCTGCCGATCCCGCCGTCGGAACAGGGCCAGCCGGTGATCTTCCAAGCAGGCGGCGGCCGCGAAGGCCTCGAACTGGCCGGCATGTACGCCGACGGCGTTTACGCCAACCCTTACGACATCGACAGTGCGCGCGCCCAGCGCAACGCCATCCGTGATGCTGCGAAGCGGGCGGGACGCAACCCGGACGACGTCAAGATGTTCGCGGGATTCATGCCCACCATCGCCGCCTCACGCCGGGCCGCCCTCGACCGCCGACGCCTGCTGGACGAATCCATCGACCTGCGCCAGCGCGTCAGATACCTCGGAGCGATGATCGGCGTACCACTCAGCTACGGCCAGATCGACGAACCGGTACCGGCCCGTCTGCTGGAACGCGCCGTGGCGAGCCCGCATGACCCCCGTTCCGCACGAGCGCTGGCAGTCGTCCGTGAGGGATGGAGCGTGCGCGACGTCATCGCACACGGGATCATCGATTACCACCCTGTCGTGGCCGGAACCGCCACCGATGTGGCAGACCACCTCCAGGAGTGGTTCGAAGCCGGCGCCTGCGACGGGTTCTCGCTTGCGATCGACGGCTTCCACGACGGCATCGACGACTTCGTCGACCAGGTCGTCCCGATCCTGCAGGAGCGCGGGCTCTTCCACCTCGACTACGAGGGCCGGACCCTGCGTAGCCACCTCGGTGTTCCGGACCAGTACGGTCTCGACGCGCGACTCACTTAGAAGGTGGCAGGTCCGCCGGCGCGAGGAGGGCACTAGATTCAACGGTGCCGGCTGGGCACCGCGCGTGGTGCCGCCGCCTGCCACCCGATCGGTGAACCCGCAGTCGTCCGATCAAGGATCACGGCTCGGTGAGCATCGCCCGAACAGTGTGTTTGGGGATCTTGCCCGCCGCATTGCGTGGGACAGGACCGAGGACGAGCCGACGCGGCAGCTTGTAGTCCGCGATGAGTCCCGCACAGTGATCGCGGAGCTCTTCGAGTGTCGGGCGCGCACCGTCGACCGGATCCACAACGGCTACAACCGTTTCACCCCAGTCGGGGTGAGGGACTCCGACGACCGCACAGTCCGCCACCGCTGGATGCCCGGCCAACGCCTGCTCGACTTCTGCCGAATAGATATTGCGGCCGCCGGATAGGATGACGTCCTTGCGGCGATCGACAACGCGCATCCCACCGTCGTCCATGACTTCGACGAGGTCGCCGGTGTACAACCACCCCGATATGAGCGCCTCACGTGTTTCTGCCGGCCTTCCCCAGTACCCCTTCATGATAGGCTCCCCTGCCAGGATCAACTCGCCGACCGCGCCGGTTTCGACGTCCCGGCCCAGATCATCGATCACTCGTGCCGTGATGAAGGGCTGAGCGAGGTGTCCGGATGAGTCGGGCTGGCTGCGAACCTGCGCCATTGTCGAGTAAATTCCGGACGGTCCAGCTTCGGTTTGTCCGCACTGCTGAAAGAACTCGACCGAGGGAAAGGCGTCGAGCAGGGCTTCGACGGTACGTTCCGGCATAGGTGCCGCGCCGAAGACGCCGATTCGCCACGTCGAAAGGTCACGCTGCGCGAGTTCGTTGTGCCGCAGCATGAACCGATACATGGTGGGCACCGCCAGCAGTGCCGTGACCCCGAACTGATCGATGGCATCAAGGACCGCGTCCGGTTCGAACCTGTCGACGAGCACGTTCGTGCCACCGAGAAGTGTTGTCGCATTGAGAAATACGGCTCCGCCCGCGTGATACAGCGGCGGCAGATGCAGATAGCGATCGCCATCGCGTAACCCGAGCGACACGATCTGAGCCATTGCGGCCCACACTGCCCGGTGATGGTCTATCAGAACACCTTTCGGCCTGCCTGTGGTTCCGGAGGTATACGTGATGAAGGCGTCGTCGGACTCGACCGAACGGTCCCTTGTTACCGCGGCGAGTTCGTCGCCTGCAGTGAGCAGATTCGAATGCTCTCCGTCACCGTCCAACCCGAACAGACACGGGGTGGCGGTGGCCCCGGTGCACGCGGTCTCCACAACATCGCGCAGCGCTGCAGCGTAGACCAGCACGCGGGGTGCGCTGTCCGCCAACACATGTGCGATCTCCGGCGCCGCCAACCTGACTGGGCCCCGATGGCGGGTCCACCGGCTATGCGAGTTGTAGCCGTTGCTCGAACTCGGTCGGTGACCATTGCTGCCGGAATGCTTGCGGGGT
>NZ_JBHZAF010000028.1:0-88860 GCF_042754085.1 Nocardia sp. NPDC059236 | reverse complement strand
CCTATTTCAAGGTGCCCGCGCGCTGGCTGGTCACCGCGCAACCCTTGCCGCGCAATGCCACCGGCAAAGTCCTGCGCCGCGACCTAACCCTGGGATTCCACTGAGCTGGCTGGCACCGAGACCCGCCCGTCGCGCGTTCAGCGCACATGCCGATCATGAACAACCGCGTGAGCGGGTCGCGACCATCCTGGCCGTGGCGGCCGGCAACGGGGATGTCGCCATACTGCTGCGGGAGGCGTTCGAGTACTACGGCACCCCGCGCGGTGCGGTCCCCAACTATACGAATGGTTTCGCGGTCGAATCCTTCGAGCACACGGCCGGTTTCGACGCCCAGGAGGCCGCCGCGCGACTGACGGTTTCCTTCCTGCTGATGCATCCGAGAACGCGTTGGTCCCGCCCTGGGTCCGCACGTTCTATGCTGCGGTGGCATCCCCGAAATCGGAGCTGTGGCTGAACTCGGTCGGCCAGATCGACTTCTACGACGATCCCCGCCTGATCGAGCCCGCCAACGCGGCCGCCGCGCTGTTCCGCGACGTCTGCCGAGTCCCATGAGGTGAGCCGGATGTGGTCGAGACGGGTGGGGTGGGTGCTGGCCGGGGCCATGGTGGCGGCGGCCTGCTCCGCTGCCCAGGGACCGGCCACGACCGGCGGGCAGCTGCCGCTGCGCATGGTCGCGGAGGTCGACGTGACCGGGGGCTCCGGCCGATTCGATTATGCGAGCCTGGATTCCGGCCGCGGGCTGATGTTCCTGGCGCACATGGGGGCCGGTGAGATCGTCGAGGTCGATGTACGGGCACACACCGTGGTTCGGACTATCCCCGACGCGCCCGATGTGCACGGCGTGCTGGTCGTCCCCGGGAAGCATCGCCTGTACGCCACCGTGACGGGCCGCGATCAGGTCATGGCACTGGACGAGGACAGCGGGGCGGTGCTGTTCACCGCCCCGACCGGCGCCTATCCCGACGGACTGGCCTACGACCCGGTGCGGAACGCGGTGTGGACCACCAACGAGCGAGCGGGCACCGAGAGCGTCGTCGACGCGGACGGCGGAACCGTCCGCGGCACCGTCGCACTGGGCGGGGAGGTGGGCAATGTCGTCTACGACGCCACGGTCGATCGGATGGTGGTCGCGGTGCAGGGCCGCGGCGAGCTCGCCGTCATCGCACCGGATTCGCTGACCGTCATCGATCGCATCCCCACACCCGGATGTTCGGGGCCGCATGGTCAGGCACTCGATGCAAGCGCGCAGATCATGTACGTCGGATGCGAGGACAACGCGACCCTCATCACGGTGGATCTCGCGAAACATGCAGTGATCGACCACAACAGCGTGGGGGAAACGCCCGATGTCCTCGCCTACGACCCGGGTCCGCAACGGGTGTACGTGGCCAGTGAGAGCGGGTGGGTGAGCGTCTTCGATCGGCGGGACGGACATCCGAAACCGGCCGGGGCCGCGCACCTCGCGGACGGCGCGCACATCGTGGTCGTCGATCCCGCCGATCATCACAGCTACTTTCCGATCGCCACCGGGACGTCGGGCAGGGCACCCACGCTCTGGGAGTTCGAGCCGTCGGCATAGCCCGGCATGAGTTCCCGCAGCGTCGATTCCCACTGCGAGTGCTGCTGCGGGAAGCACCGGTTCAACAGGTCGGCCATGATGGCCGGCGCGGTCGAGGCACCGGGCGACGCGCCCAGCAGCCCCGCGATGGTGCCGTCCGCGCCGGTGACCAGCTCGGTGCCCATGGTCAGCACGCCGAGGCGGTCGGGGTCGGGTTTGACCAGCTGGGCGCGCTGACCGGCCTGCACCAGGTACCAGTCGGCGGGGTCGGCGTCGGGGTAGAACCGTTGCAGCTGTGCGAATTTGCGGCGGCGTGTCGAGAGCAGTTCGCGAATCAGATAGCGCACCAGCGGCAGGTTCTGGACGCCCGCGGCCACCAGCGCCACGATATTCGAGACCCGCAGGGTGGTGAACAGATCGGTGAGCCTGCCGTGCTTGAGCAGCCGCGTACTGAACGTGGCGTAAGGACCGAACAGCAGCGACGATTCGCCGTCGACGATGCGTTTGTCCAAGTGCGGCACGGACATCGGGGGAGCGCCGACCAGCGCCTGGCTGTAGACCTTCGCCTCGTGGCGGGCCACGACGTCGGGGTTGTCGGTGCGCAGGAACTGCGCACCGACCGGGAACACCCCGTAACCGCGGACCTCGGGAATCCGGGCCTTCTGGAGCAGCTTCAGGGCGTAGCCGCCCGCCCCGACGAACACGAAGCGCGCGCGGATGGTGAAGCGCTGCTTGCTGTTCCGATCGCGTCCGGTCACCGTCCAGATACCGTCGTCGCCGCGCCGCAGCCCGGTGACCTCGCGGCCGGTGCGCAGCTGACCGCCCGCACCGGTCATGGCCTTTACCAGGGATGCGGTGAGCGCTCCGAAATCGACGTCGGTGCCGCCCTCGCACCGGGTGGCCGCCACCGGCTCACCAGGTTCACGTCCGCCCATGAGCAGGGGAGCCCACCGCGCGATCACGGCCGGATCCTCGCTGTACTCCATCGCCGAGAACGCGGGCAGTGCCCGGAGCGTCTCGAAACGCCGGCGCAGATATGTCACATCCCGCTCACCGAACACCACATCCATATGCGGCGTCGCGGTGACGAAGGTCGTATCCGGCAGCATGCCCCGATCCGCGAGGCCCGCCCAGAGCTGCCGCGACAGCGCGAACATGGACGCGATTTCGGCCGATTTGCTCGGATCGCCCGCATCCGGCATGTAGTTGAGTTCGCAGAAGCCCGAGTGTCCCGTGCCCGCGTTGTTCCACGGATCCGAGCTCTCCGCCGCGACCCGATCGAGCCGTTCCAGCAGGACCATCGACCAATCCGGTTGCAGCGCCGCGATCATCGCACCGAGCGTGGCGGACATGATGCCGCCCCCGATCAGTGCGACATCGAGAATCGCTGTGTCCGTGTGGGATTCGGTGCTGTCGGCGTGCGTGTCCATCTGACTGACCTCCTCGGCTGCTGGTACCGACAATCGTCACGCCGCGCCCATTCATCCGTCCAATGTTCATTTCGAGCGATTATGATCCGAATATGGATGGATTGCCGTCTGCCCAGGTCGAGGCCCTGATCCCGCTGCTCGCGGCGTTCGACGCGGCCGCGGCCGAGGGGCATATCACGCGCGCGGCGCAGCGGCTCGGTGTGCCGCAGTCGTCGCTGAGCCGCCGGTTGAAAGCGGTCGAGCAGGCCGTCGGGGTGAAGTTGTTCCAACCGGTCGGTCGCCGAGTCGCGCTCACCGCCGCGGGCCAGGAGCTGTTCGACCGCACGCGCGGACTGGTCCAGGCCCTCGGCGATGCGGTCGACGTGGTCCGCAGCGACGCCGATCCGGAGAGCGGCCTGGTCCGCTTCGGCTTCCCCTTCACCCTGGGCCCGGTCAGCATCCCGTCACTGCTGGCCGACTTCCACGCGGGCGCACCCCGCATCCGCCTGAGTCTGGTGCAGGCGCACGGCACGGCCCTGGTCGAGATGGTCCGCGAGGGTCGCCTCGATCTGGCCGTCACCATCCCCGCGCCCGATGACCTGCCCGCGATCATCCTCGGGTTCCAGCGCCTGCACCTCTATGTCGCGAACGCCCACCCGCTCGCGACCCGCGGACTGGTCGATCTCGCCGAACTCGCCGACGAGCCGTTCATCGCCAATCCGCCGACCTACCACCTGCGCAGGCTCGTCGACTCCTGGTGCGCCGACGCCGGATTCACCCCGAATGTCGGCTTCGAGATCACCGAGTTCGAAACCCTGCGTGCCCTGGTCGCCCAGAACCTCGGCATCGCGGTGCTCCCGGCCCCGGAGACCCCGCACCCCGGCCTCACGCGTGTCCCCCTGACCGGGGAGCGGGAGCGCAGCATCGGCCTGGTCTCGGGCAATCACCGCCCGACGCCCGCGGTGGCGCGCCTGCGCGATCATGTTGCGGCGCATGCCATGTCGTACCTCGAGCATGCGCGCGAGACCGTGGTCAGGGACCGTTGGGAAGCGGATTTCCCGGGTTGACGTCGAGCACCTTGCCGGGGTTGAGCAGTCCCAGCGGGTCGAGCGCCCGCTTCACCGCCGCCATCAGGTCCACCGCGGCCCCGTGCTCTTCCCGCAGGTACTTCTTCTTGGCCAGCCCGATCCCGTGCTCACCGGTGGCGGTGCCGCCGACCTCGAGCGCATGCCGCACCACCAGATCCGAGAACTGCTGCGCAGCCTCGTATTCGGCCTCGGTATAGGGAACGATGGTGTGGACGTTCCCGTCCCCGATATGCCCCGCGACGGTGATGTTCAGCCCGAGTTCCGCCCCCAGCCGGGTGGCGGTCTCCACGGCCCCCGCGATCCGCGAATAGGGCACGGCGGTATCGGTGATCATGAACCGGCAGCCGGGATTGCCCGCCTTGACCGCGAAGTAGAGATTGTGCCGATCCTCCCAGAGCGCATGCCGATCCCCGTGCGTGCGTGCGGTCGCCACCTCGATCGCGTCGTGTGCGTCGGCGATCCGCCCGATCTCCTGCTCATTGGCGGCCACCGCCGCGGACGACCCGGATTCGATGTCGATGAACAGGGCGGGCGTCTCGGCGTACGCGGTACCGCGGAACACGTTGATGGCCGCCATGCTCGGCGCATCCACCAGTTCCAGCCGGCTCACCGGCAATGCCGCGCCCAGCATCTCGACCGCGGTGTCCACGGCATCGGCCACCGTCGGGAACGAAATGCGCAGCGAGTGAATCCATTCCGGAATCGGATGCAGCTTCACGGTCAGTTCGGTGATGATCCCGAGCGTGCCCGCCGACCCGATGAGCAGGTCCTTCAGGTCGTATCCGCTCGAGGATTTGCGCACCGCGCGCCCGATCCGGGTGACGGTGCCGTCGGCGAACACCGCCTGCAACGCGAGCACATTGGCCCGCATGCCGCCGTAACGGACGGTGGTGGTGCCGCTGGCATTGGTGGCCGCCATCCCGCCCAGTGACGCGTCGGCACCGGGATCCACCGTGAACTGCAGCCCGAATTCGGCGGCCGCCGCATTGAGCCGGGTTCGGCTGACGCCGGGCTGCACGGTGGCGGTGAAGTCGCCGGGGGAGATGTCGAGGATCTTGTCGGCTTGCGTGAAATCCAGGATCAGCTCGTCACCCCGGGCCAGGAGATGCCCTTCCAGGCTGGTCCCCGCCCCGCGCGCGATCAATGGCGTGCGGTGTTCCCGGGCCCAGTCGACCACGGTCACCACGTCCTCGGCGGCGACCGGATAGACGACGCCGCGGGGACGCTGCCCCGCCCGGCCGGTCTCGTCGACCGTGAATTGGTCGAGGACCACCGGACGAGTGTCGATCTCGAGCATGTGGTCCTCCGCAGCGGCGAGTGGCTACTCCTGGTACGTCTCGAGAATACGGCGGATCGACGGGGTGACCGGCAGTTCGCCACTGAGCGGGACCCAGCGGTATTCGGCGTAGTTCGTGACCCGCACCGGCCCAGAACTCGCCACCGAGGCCGCGAAATGCTCTCTGCGGACCCGCTTTCCGGCACTCGAGAGGTAGTCGAAGCTGCCGAGGTGGCGCACGATGTCGACCACTGCGAGCCCGGTCTCCTCCTGCACCGCCCGCACCACCGCGCCGGCCAGCGACTCGCCCGGGCGGACCACCGTCCCGGGCAGGTGTAGCGGGCTGCGTCCCTCGACGTGCTCCTCGTGCTCGAGCATCAGTACCGCGTCATTGTGTTCGACAACCACTCCCACCCGTAGCGCGACCCCGTCGGCGGCCGCCCGCTCCCGGAGTTCTTCCAGCACCGTCTCGCCGATGGATTGCCTGGGCGAAACCTCGAAATCCCACACGTCACACCACATCCCGTATCACCGGACACCGTCGACCGATACCGACAACGCTACCGGCGCAGAAGCGGTCGGCGGCAGAGACATTCGCAAGATTAGACGCATCTTCGCCCCGCGCATCGGTGCTCCGGAAACTTTCTGGTACCGATCGAATCCTTCCGCCGGTCCGATGGAAAGCTGGGGGTGTGCCCGCCTACGAGAGGAGTCACCGATGAAGGTATTCCAGATCGGAGCGGCCGGCGGCATCGGACGCCGTCTGTCGACGCTGCTGACCGGCCGCGGTGACACGGTCACCGGCATGCACCGCAACCCGGACCAGGCGGCGGTGATCGCCGCGACCGGCGCGACCCCGGTGGCCGGCGACCTGGTCACCGATTCGGTGGACGAACTCGCCGCCAAATTCCACGGCCATGACGCCATCGTCTTCTCCGCGGGCGCGCACGGCACCGGGATGGACCAGACCTCGCTGATCGATGGCAGGGGACTGGAAAAGTCGGCCGATGCTGCCCGATTTGCCGGTGTTGCCCGTTTCATTCTGGTGTCCGTGTTCCCCGACGCGGGTCGCGATCTCAATACGACACCCGCCTTCGAGCACTACATGCGCGTGAAGAAGATGGCCGACGCCTACCTCGTCGCGACCGACCTCGACTGGCTCATCGTGCGTCCCGGCACACTGCGCAACGAACCCGGAAAAGGCCTGGTCACAGCCGGACTGGCAATCGAATACGGCAACGTCCACCGCGACGACGTCGCCGCCTTCATCGACGTCGCCCTGCACCGTCCCGCCCTCAACCGCGTCATCATCGAACTGACCGACGGTCACACCCCCGTCGCCGACGCCGTCGAACTGGTCCTCGACCACGCCACCACGGCCAGGAAATAGCCGAAAGCCACATTTCACGACCGAAATTCGCGCCGCGATCGGATCCGGGTGCGGCAATTGCGCGAGATACCTGGAATAGTTGGGGCGGAACGCACAGGACCAAGGCGAAAGCGGGGATGTTGGTGACTTCGACTGACGGTGTGAGCGGGGTAAGCACGGTGAAGGATGCACCACCCTCGCCTCCGAACACCCTCGAGCGCGATGTCCAGACCCTGGAAAAGGCGATCTACGAAGTCAAGCGGGTGATCGTCGGTCAGGATCGGCTGGTCGAGCGGCTGTTGGTCGGTGTCCTCGCCAAGGGGCACGTGCTGCTGGAGGGCGTGCCGGGTATCGCCAAGACCCTGGCCGTGGAGACCTTCGCGAAGGTGGTGGGCGGCAGCTTCTCGCGCGTGCAGTTCACCCCGGACCTGGTGCCCACCGACCTCGTGGGTACCCGCATCTACCGGCAGGGCCGCGAGGAGTTCGACACCGAGCTGGGCCCGGTCGTCGCCAACTTCGTGCTCGCCGACGAGATCAACCGCGCGCCCGCCAAGGTGCAGTCCGCACTGCTCGAGGTGATGGCCGAGCGGCACGTTTCCATCGGCGGCAAGACCTACCCGATGCCGAATCCGTTCCTGGTCATGGCGACCCAGAACCCGATCGAGTCGGAGGGCGTGTACCCGCTGCCCGAGGCGCAGCGCGACCGCTTCCTGTTCAAGGTCGTCGTGGACTACCCCTCCGTCGAGGAGGAGCGCGAGATCATCTACCGGATGGGTGTCACCCCGCCGGAGGCCAAGCGGGTGCTCGATCCGGAGGAACTGGTCCGGCTGCAGAGCGTGGCCGCCAATACGTTCGTCCACCACGCGCTGGTCGACTACGTGGTCCGCGTGATCGCCGCGACCCGCAAGCCCGCCGACTTCGGCATGCAGGACGTGGCCGGCTGGATCTCCTACGGCGCCTCGCCGCGCGCCTCGCTCGGCATCATCGCCGCGGCCCGCGCGGTCGCGCTGATCCGCGGCCGCGACTACGTGGTCCCGCAGGATGTCGTCGAGGTGATCCCGGACGTGCTGCGCCACCGCCTGGTGCTGTCCTACGACGCCCTCGCCGACGAGGTCAGCCCCGACGACGTGATCAAGCGCGTGCTGCAGACCGTCGGCCTGCCGCAGGTCGCCGCCCAGGCCAATGCCCCGGCCGGCGCCCCCGCACCCGCCGCCCCGATGCCCGCCCCGGCGCAGCCGCCGGTGATGGTCCCGCACGGCGCCGCCCCGCAGCAGCCCGGCGTACCCGCCCAGGGCATTCCGCAGCCGCCGCAGCAGGGTATTCCGCAGCCCCCCAACGGTCAGGTGTCCGGAGTTCCCGGTCAGCCGCAGCCGAAGTGAGGCCGGTCTCGGAATCGATTGCGCCCGTGACGATCTCACCCCCCAGCGGCTCCACGCACGCCCCGCCCTCGTTCCGGCAGGGGCAGTTGACCGACCCGCGGTTGTCGGCGGCGTTGAAGACGCTCGAACTCACCGTGCGCCGGCGCCTGGACGGCGTGCTGCACGGTGACCACCTGGGCCTGATCCCCGGCCCCGGCTCCGAACCCGGCGATGCCCGCATGTATCAGCCGGGCGACGATGTGCGGCAGATGGATTGGTCGGTCACCGCCCGCACCACCCATCCGCACGTGCGGCAGATGATCGCCGACCGCGAACTCGAGACCTGGCTGGTCATCGACCTGTCGGCCAGTGTCGACTTCGGTACCGCGCTGTGCGAGAAGCGGGATCTGGTGGTCGCCGCGGCGGCCGCGGTCACGCATCTGACCAGTGGCGGCGGCAACCGGATCGGTGCGGTGGTGGCCAATGGCCAGCAGCTGATCCGCATTCCGGCCCGCAGCGGCCGCGTGCACGAGCAGGCGATGCTGCGCAAGATCGCGACCACCCCGCACGCTCCCGACGGGGTGCGCGGTGATCTGCGCGGGGCCATCGAGGCCCTGCGCCGCCCGCAGCGCAAACGCGGTCTGGCCGTGGTCGTCTCCGATTTCCTCGGGGACATCGACTGGCAGCGTTCGCTGCGCGCCATCTCCGGCCGCCACGACCTGCTCGGCGTCGAGGTGCTCGACCCGCGCGATCTGGAACTCCCGGACGTCGGCGATGTGGTCCTGCACGACCCGGAGTCGGGCCGGACCCGGGAATTCAGTGTGACCCCCACGCTCCGTGCCGATTTCGCGCGCGCCGCGCAGCGTCATCGCGACCAGGTCGAGCAGGCGCTGCGCAGCTGCGGTGCGCCGGTGATGACCCTGCGCACCGATCGCGACTGGATCGCGGACGTGGTCAGATTCGTGTCGACCCGGCGCCATACCTTCGGCGCCCCGACTGCCGGGCGGGTGCCGCGACAGTGAGCATTGGCAATGTCACTTTGAGCCTTTCGCATTTCACGGCGCAGTACTGGCTGGGCTTCCTGGCCGTGCTGGCCGCGATCGCGCTGATCTACATCCTGATCCAGCAGCGGCGGCGAAAGCACATGCTGCGCTTCGCCAATATGGATCTGCTGGAGAAGGTCGCACCCTCGCAGCCCAAGCCGTGGCGGCACATCCCGGTGGCGCTCACCCTGGTGGGCTTGATCTTCCTGACCTTCGCCGCCGCCGGTCCGACCGCGGCCAAGAAGGTGCCGCGCAACCGGGCCACGGTCATCCTGGTGATCGACGTGTCGCTGTCCATGGAGGCGACCGACGTGCCGCCCAGCCGAATTCAGGTGGCCAAGAAGGCCGCCAAGGAGTTCGCGGACAATCTGACGCCCGGTATCAACCTGGGCCTGGTCACCTTCGCCGGTACCGCGTCGGTGCAGGTGTCGCCGACGACCAACCGGGAAGCGGTCAAGGCGGCCATCGACAATATGAAGCTGGCCGAGCGCACCGCCACCGGCGAGGGCATTCTCACCGCCCTGCAGTCGATCGACACACTGGCGTCGGTGCTGGGCGGCGCGGAGAAGCCGCCGCCGGCCCAGATCGTGATGATGTCCGACGGTAAGCAGACCGTTCCGGACGACAAGGACGTCGAGAACCCTCGCCACGGCTTCACCGCCGCACGGCTGGCGAAGGAGAAAGGCGTTCCGGTGTCGACGATTTCGTTCGGCACCACCTGGGGCACCGTCGAGATTCCGGATCAGGACGGCAAGGGTTCGCAGCGGGTGCGGGTGCCGGTGGACGACGATTCGCTGCGCGAGATCGCGAAGTTGTCCGGCGGCGAGTTCTTCACCGCCTCCACGCTGGAGGAACTCAAGAACGTCTATGGCCATTTGGAAGAGCAGATCGGCTACGAGACCACCATGGGCGACGCCAGCCGCCCGTGGCTGTTGCTCGGCCTGCTGGTGACCGCCGGTGGCGTGCTCACCGCTCTGCTCTATCGTCAGCGTCTGCCGTAAATCGGTACCGCGCGCCGAGTCCCGAACACGAACAGATAGGTTTGCCCTTATGTCGAACATCACATCCCGGTCGGTACTGGTGACCGGCGGTAACCGCGGCATCGGTCTCGCGGTCGCCCAGCGCCTGCTCGCCGACGGACACAAGGTCGCCGTGACTCATCGTGGGTCCGGCGTCCCCGAGGGGCTTTTCGGCGTGAAATGCGATGTGACCGATGCCGAATCGGTCGATCGCGCGTTCTCCGAGGTGGAGGCGCACCAGGGTCCGGTCGAGGTCGTCGTCGCCAATGCGGGCATCGTGGACAACGTCCTGTTCATGCGCATGAGCGAGGAGTCGTTCTCGAAGGTCATCGACGCCAACCTGACCGGTGCGTGGCGAGTCGCCCAGCGCGCCAACCGCAATATGCTCAAGAACCGCTTCGGCCGCGTCATCTTCCTCGGCTCGGTGGTCGGTCAGATCGGTGCGCCGGCGCAGGTCAGCTACGCGGCGGCCAAGTCCGGTCTGGTCGGTATGGCGCGCGCCATCACCCGTGAGGTCGGCAAGCGCAACATCACCGCGAATGTGGTCGCGCCCGGGCTGATCGACACCGACATGACCCGTGACGAGATGACCCCGGAGATGCGCAAGACCGCACTCGATTTCATCCCCGCGGGCCGGATCGGTCAGGCCGAGGACGTCGCCGGTGTGATCAGCTTCCTCGCCTCGGACGACGCCTCCTACATCTCCGGCGCGATCATCCCCGTCGACGGCGGTATGGGCATGGGCCACTGAGCTTTTCACTGTGCACGGCACAGTGCGCTCAGGCCCGACCAGAACCCTCAACCCCAGCACTTTTCAAACGAGGAGAACCGACCACCCCATGGCTGGATTGCTCGACGGCAAAACCGTCCTCATCACCGGCATCATCACCGATTCGTCCATCGCCTTCCACGCGGCCGCGGTCGCGCAGGAGCAGGGCGCGAAGGTGATCATCACCGGTATCCCGGAGCGCCTGCGGCTCATCGACCGCATCGCCAAGCGCCTGCCGCAGGAGGTCCCCCCGGCCATCGGCCTGGACGTGACCAATGAGGAGAACCTGGCCGAGCTCGCCGACAAGGTCCGCGAGCTGGCGCCCGAGGGCATCGACGGTGTGCTGCACTCGATCGCGTTCGCGCCGCGCACCCTGATGGGCCCGGAGGCCCTGCCGTTCCTCGACGGCCCCGGCGCCGACGCCGCCAAGGCGTTCGAGATCTCGGCGTGGTCCTACGCCTCGCTGGCCCGCGCCGTGCTGCCGGTCATGAACGAGGGCGGCTCCATCGTGGGCATGGACTTCGATCCGCGCACCGCGATGCCGTACTACAACTGGATGGGTGTGGCCAAGGCCGCGCTCGAGTCGGTGAACCGGTACGTGGCGCGAGAGGTGGGCGAGGCCAAGAAGGTTCGCTCCAACCTGATCGCCGCCGGTCCGATCAAGACCCTCGCCGCCAAGGCCATCGCGGGCACCGCCACCGATGACGCCAAGCAACTGAACATGCTCAACACCTACTGGGACGGCGCGTCCCCGATCGGCTGGGATGTCGACGACCCGACGGTCGTCGCCAAGTCCGTGGTGACCCTGCTGTCGGATTGGCTGCCGGGCACCACCGGTTCGATCATCTACGTCGACGGCGGCGCCAGCCACAACACCTGGTTCCCGGCGGACGGCTTCGGCGCCAACTGAACCGGTAGAGACTCGAGGGTAAGGAGGAGAGCAGTGGCTGCGGAGCCCACGGCTCGTGAAGTGGACGCCCTGCTACTGCTGTCCTTCGGCGGTCCCGAGCGCCCCGAGGATGTGATGCCGTTCCTGGAGAACGTCACTCGGGGCCGGGGCGTGCCGCCGGAGCGTCTCGCCGAAGTCGCGCAGCACTACCTGCACTTCGGCGGGGTATCGCCGATCAATGCCCTGAACCTGGACATCATCAAGGCCATCGAGGCCGAATTCGCCACGCGCGGTATCGATCTGCCGGTGTACTTCGGCAACCGCAATTGGCATCCGATGGTCGAGGAGACCGTCGAGCGCATGCGCGCGGACGGTGTCCGGTCCGCGCTGGTGTTCCCGACCTCGGCGTGGGGCGGGTACTCCGGCTGCCTGCAGTATCACGAGGACATCGTGCGCGCCCGGGCCGCGGTCGCCGACGCGCCCGAATTGGTGAAGCTGCGCCAGTATTTCGACCATCCGCTGTTCATCGGAGCCTTCGCGGACTCGATCCGCGCGGCCGTCGCGGAACTGCCGGTCGACAAACGTGAGTCCGCCCGCCTGGTCTTCACCGCCCACTCGGTGCCGGTCTCCGCCGATGTCGCCTCCGGCCCGCCCGCCGAGCAGCACCTCTACAGCGGTCAGGTCGCCGAGGCGGCCCGATTGTGCGCTGCCGCAACCGGATTCGACGACTACGACCTGGTGTGGCAGTCGCGTTCCGGCCCGCCGCAGATCCCATGGCTGGATCCCGACATCGTCGACCACCTCGACGCCCTCGCCGAGCGTGGCGTGGACGCGGTCGTGGTGTGCCCGGTCGGTTTCGTCTCCGATCACCTCGAGGTCATCTGGGACCTGGACAACGAGGCGAAGGAGCGGGCCGCCGAACTGGGCATGGCCTTCGCCCGCGCCGCCACACCCGGCCCGGACCCGCGCTATGCGCAGCTGGTCGCCGACCTGGTGGACGAGTACCGCACCGCCGCCGCCCCGACCCGCCTGAGCGAGATCACCGCCCTGGGCTGCACCGTCAACGGCGCGCCCTGCGTTGTGGGCTGCTGTGTGCTCCCGCCGCGCCGCCCCGCGGTGGCACCGGCGGCCGCCGAATTGTAGTCTCGCCCAGGTGACTACACCCGGACGCGGAACCCCGCAACGCCGCCAGCCCGCCTCGAGCGGTGCCGCCGCCCGCAAGCAGCGCACCTTCGGCCCGCCGGACATGTTCGTCTGGGCGCCGGTCCTGACGCTGTTCCTCGCCGCCGGCATCGTCGGCACTATCGGCCAGTCCATCGGCTTCGCCGCCGCCTTCGTCGGTGTCGCGGTGATCATGCTGGTCGCCGACATGTGGTTCAACCGCTGACACAACAGGTTCGGCACTACTTCAGGACGTTGACCGCGCGGGCGATGACCAGGCTCACGGTGATCAGTGAGATCGCCGATTGGATCATCATCAGGGTTTTCGCCCAGCGGGACATGGGCATCACGTCGGTCGGGCTGAACGCGGTGGCGTTGGTGAAGGACAGGTAGAGGTAATCCGGAAATTGCGGTTCCCACTCGGGATCCGTGAGAGCCGGATTCTGCATCTGCACCCACAGGAAGTCGGGATAGGGCTTACGGGCGTGGGCTCGGGCGGCGGGCCCGCCGCGGTCGAAATCCCAGTACCAGAGCGCGAATACGAGCACATTGGTCAGCCAGACCGCGCCGCCGGAGGTCAGCAGGCCGGCTGCGTTGTCGCTGACCGAGCCATTGATCAGCGCCCGCACCAGGTGCGCCACCGACCACACCATGGCGAATCCGAGCAGCGCCATCAACAGCAGGCTGAAGCGGCGCAGGCGGATCTCGTCCCGGTCCAGCCGGACGGGGTTGCCGATCATCAGGACGATCAGCAACAGCAGCCCGATGCCCGGGACCACCCAGCGCGGTCCGGCCGTGAATTGCGCGGGCAGAAAGAACTGCACGACCAGGATTCCGACGATCGCCGCGGTCGCCGCCCACCGCGATTCCCCTGCTGTTCGCCGCGCCCACGCGGGTACCTGATCGTCGTCGGTCTCGTTCCCGGGCGCGCTCACGCTGGTGAGTATGCCCGGCGGCCAATGGTGACAGAAGTATGACGCGGGGTTGAGGGTGGACTTTCCAGCGGGCAGGGTGGGTTGTAGCTGAGGCCGATCAAGGAGGTCATGTGGCACGGGAGTACAACCGGAATCCGGCGGCTGTGGCCGCGCTGTCGCCTGAGCAGTATCACGTCACGCAGGAGAACGGGACCGAGCGGGCGTTCACGGGCGAGTACTGGGACAACCACGAGCCTGGTATCTATGTGGATGTGGTGTCCGGTGAGCCGTTGTTCGCGTCGACGGACAAGTTCGAGAGCGGATCGGGGTGGCCGAGTTTCACCAAGCCGATCGACAACGCCAATGTGGTCGAGAAGCGGGATCTGAGTCACTTCATGATCCGGACCGAGGTGCGCTCGTCGCACGGCGACAGCCATCTGGGTCATGTGTTCACCGATGGGCCGCGCGATGCGGGTGGGCTGCGCTACTGCATCAACTCGGCGTCGCTGCGGTTCATCCACCTCGACCAGCTCGAGGCCGAGGGCTACGGCCAGTACAAGTCTCTGTTCACGAAGGAGGAAGCGTGACCGACACGCGGAAGGCCATTCTGGCCGGCGGATGCTTCTGGGGCATGCAGGATCTCATCCGGAAGCAGCCGGGTGTGCTGTCGACCCGGGTGGGTTACACGGGTGGTCGCAACGACAACCCGAACTACCGCAATCACCCCGGGCACGCGGAGGCGGTGGAGATCGTCTACGACCCCGCGCAGACGGATTACCGTGCGCTGCTGGAGTTCTTCTTCCAGATCCACGATCCGAGCACCAAGGATCGGCAGGGCAATGACATCGGGACGAGCTACCGCTCTGCCGTCTTCTACCTGGACGACGAGCAGAAGCGGGTCGCCGAGGACACCATCGCCGACGTCGACGCGTCGGGCCTGTGGCCGGGCAAGGTGGTCACCGAGGTGACCCCGGCGAGCACGTTCTGGGAGGCCGAGCCGGAGCACCAGGATTACCTGGAGCGGTACCCGAACGGCTACACCTGCCACTTCCCGCGGCCGGGCTGGAAGCTGCCGAAACGGCAGGCCACGGCGTAGATCCGAGTGGGCCTCATCGGGGCGTGTCCCCGGTGAGGCCCCTTTTTGTTCCACAAACTAGTTGCGCAGAAACTAGTTGCATGGATACTATTACTGCAGCGGTCGCGAGGGTGATCGAAGGAACCGGGGAAGGCAATAGTCATGAACGGCATCAAGAAGGCACTGATCATCGGCGGCGGCATCGCGGGCCCGGTGACCGCGCTGGCGCTGCAGAAGGCCGGCATCGAGGCGACGGTTTACGAGGCGTACCCGGCCGCGGCCGACACCGGCGCGATGCTCACCGTCGCGCCGAACGGCCTTGCGGCGCTGGGGATCATCGGCGCGGACAAGCTTGTCGAGGCCGCCGGGCACCCGCTGCACAGCATGGTGATGGAGACCGGCACGGGCCGCACGCTCATGCAGGTCGACGCGCTGCCCGGCCTGCCGCCGAGCTGCACCATCCTGCGCTCGGACCTGTTCCGGGTGCTGCACGACCACGCGGTCGCCAACGGCATCACCATCGAGCACGGTAAGCGGCTGGTCGACCTCGAGCAGACCGAGACGGGCGTGATCGCGCAGTTCGAGGACGGCACCACGGCCACCGGCGACATCCTGATCGGCGCGGACGGCATCCACTCCACCGTGCGCACCCTGATCGACCCGCAGGCCCCCGGTCCGGAGTACACCGGCCTGATGAGCTTCGGCTTCGGCGAATTCACCCCGGACGGAAAGCTTTCCGACGGCGGCGAGGGCGATATCGAGGCGATGCACTTCGCATTCGGCAAGCGTGCCTTCTACGGCTACTGGCGTCAGCCGAACGGCAAGTATGTCTTCTTCAGCAACTTCCCGCAGGAACAGCCCATGACCCTCGCCGAGGCGAAGGCCGTGCCCGCCGAGGACTGGCTGGCGAAGCTGCGCGCCGCCCACATCGGCGACACTCCCGGCGAGCAGCTGTTCGCCGAGGCCGGCGTCGAGGACATGATCGTCACCGGCCCGATGGAGCGGATGCCCCACGTGCCCAACTGGTTCCGCGGTCGTGTGGTCCTGGTCGGCGACGCCGTGCACGCCCCGTCCTCCAGCTCGGGCCAGGGCGCGTCGCTGGCCATCGAGTCGGCCGTCGAGCTGGCCCGCTGCCTGCGTGACATCCCGGACCCCGCAGCGGCTTTCGCGGGCTACGAGCGCCTGCGCCGCCCCCGCGTCGAGGACATCTCGGACAATGCCGCCAAGACCAACAACGGCAAGACCTCCGGCCCGGTCGCCAAGGCCCTGTTCGGTCTGATGATGCCTATCGCGACCCGCACCTTCCTCAAGCCGGAGAAGATGTTCGGCCCGGTGCACCGTTTCGTCATCGACTGGGACGTAACGGTTACCGCGTGAGTCGGGCACAGTGATCCCCGGGGGCGACTCGGGGATTTCGCCTGTTGCGGGCGCCGGTCAGCGACGCAGCGCCCGGTACCCGGTCCAGAGCAACAGGCCCGCGCCCACCACGACGAGAACACCACCGAGGTAACTCCATTCGGAGTGCCCGGTCATGGGCGATCCGTGCAGGGAACCGGTGCCCTGCACGATCCAGATCACTCCGATGATGCACAACACGACGCCGATCACGGCCGAAACGATTCGCCCCATGACAACTCCTCGGTGGTCTCATCTCAGCATAGGAGTTCAAGGAGCGGGCCGTGTGACGAGACCAGACTGTAGGCGGACCGAGCATCGATCTTCCGCTGGGCCATCCGGTGATGGTCCCGGACCCAGTGTCACGGTCACGAATCCGCCAGTAGAGCGCAGTGCGTGGTTGCCACGTCGGTTGAGGGTGCCCCATCCTGACGCTTTTATGGCCGTGCCGAGAAAGAGGTATGGCCATGACTATTTCCGAGAAGGCACCCGCCCGACACCGGCTGGCTCGGGCTCTCGTAATGGGCTCACTCGTAGTCTTGCCGATCGGCTACGCCGCGCCCGTGCTGGCCGCGCCGCTCACCTTGGCCGACAACGACTACGACAACGGTTGGCGCCAGGACTGCGATCACACCGGCCAGAACAGCTGGCAGCAGGACCGCGGCCAGTGGGGGATGAGCTGCGACCACGGTCGTGGCCACTGGGAGTGGCGCGACTACGACTGGCGCTGGCATCACGACCGTGACGAAGCCCCGGCGCCGACCCCCTGGAACCCCTTCGGCAGCCTGTGACCGTTCCTGATGCCGTCCCGCGCGCCCATGCGGCGCGCGGGACGGCCGAACACTGTCGTTCTCGCGATGGTCAGCCGTTGGCCAGCGACCGCGCGATGACCAGGCGCTGGATCTGGTTGGTGCCCTCGAAGATCTGGGTGATCTTGGCCTCGCGCATGTAGCGCTCGACGGGGAAGTCCTGGGTGTAGCCGTAGCCGCCGAAGACCTGGACGGCGTCGGTGGTGACCTTCATGGCGGCGTCGGTGGCGGTGAGCTTGGCGACGCTGGCCTGGCGGGAGTAGGGGAGGCCGGCATCGCGGCGGCGGGCGGCGTCGAGGTAGGTGGCGCGGGCGGAGTCGACGGCGGCGGCCATGTCGGCCAGGACGAAGCCGAGGCCCTGATGGTCGATGATGGGGCGGCCGAAGGCTTCTCGCTCCTTGGCGTAGGCGACGGCGTCGTCGAGGGCGCGCTGGGCGATGCCGGTGGCGACGGCGGCGATGCCGAGGCGGCCGGAGTCCAGGGCGCTGAAGGCGATCGGAAGGCCCTGTCCCGGTTCGCCGATGAGGCGCTCGGCCGGGAGGAAGACGTCGTCGTAGGCGGCGGTGGTGGTCGGGACCGCGCGCAGGCCCATCTTCTCCTCGGGCTTGCCGAACGACAGGCCCTCGGTGCCGGCGGGGACCAGGAAGCACGAGATGCCGCGTGAGCCCTCGCCGGTGCGGGCGAACAGGGTGTAGTAATCGGCCTTGCCGCCGTTGGTGATCCACGCCTTGGTGCCGGTGATCCGGTAGCCGCCCTCGGCCTCGACGGCCCGGCAGCGCAGGGCCGCAGCGTCGGATCCGGCGTGTGACTCGGACAGGCTGTAGGCGCCGATCAGATTGCCGGACAGCATTTCCGGCAGCCAGCGCTGCTTCTGCTCGTCGGTGCCGTAGGCGAACAGCGGATGGCACGACAGGCTGTGCACGCTCACCGCCACCGCGACCGCGGCCCAGCGTGCGCCGAGCTCCTCGAGCACCTGCAGATACACCTCGTACGGCTGCCCGGCCCCGCCGAACTCCTCCGGATACGGCAGGCTCAGCAGCCCCGCCGCACCGAGCGCGCGGAACGCCTCGGCGGGGTAGCGCTCCTGCTTCTCGTACTCCACGACCTGGGGCTCGAGCACCTTGTCCGCGATATCGCGGGTGAGCTCGATGAGGTCGCGGGCTTCGGGCGTGGGCAGCAGGCGATCGACGGGCATACCGGTCACATTACGACCGACACCCAATTGCGTGCAAGGGAGCACGCAATTTCGCCAGGCGGCTAGACTGACCAGGTGGTATCCGGTCTGCCCCCGAACAAGCATCAGGAGAAGAGTCTCCGCACCCGAGCGCTGCTGCTGGACGCGGCCATCGAGAGCCTGGCCGAGGTCGGGTACGCGAGCGCGTCCATCGCCGACATCACCGCGCGGGCCGGGGTGACGCGGGGCGCGCAGCTGCATCATTTCCACACCCGGCAGGAATTGTTCGCCCAGACCATCGAGCATCTGACGCAGCGGCAGGGGGAGGCGCTGCAGCGGCGGGAGCGGACGCTGTCGCGGGCGGTGTCGGCGGGGGAGGTGCTGGTCGAGCTGGTGACCGCGCCGTTCGCGGGGAAGCTGGGCAAGGCGGCGGTGGAGCTGTACGTCGGCATCGCCAATGACAAGGACCTCCGCCGGAACATGCTGCGCGTGCAGCACGACCTGACGATCGAACTGCTCGACGCCTGCGGGCGTTTCATCGACGCGCCGCGCGAACGCCTCGAGGCCGCGTTCTGGCTCACCATCAACCTGGTGCGCGGCGCGACCCTCGACGAGATCGTGGGACGGGATCGCCTGCGGCGCAAGCAGGTTCTCGCCGATTGGGCGCGGCTCGCCGAGGGCATGCTCGGGTGAAACACGAACGTTCGCGGTCGCGATAACCGACCGTTGGATGGTTCGTGTGTGCCCGGCGGGCCGGGCACACCCTCGGGGGAGGGACGCCGTCGTGGCGATCAATCGGCGAAATCTGTTGCGGGCGGCCGGACTCGGCGTGAGCCTGGCCGCACTCGGATCGGCGACCGGCTGCGTGCCGGAGGTGCCAGCGGCGCAACCGCCTGCCGGAAAAGTGGATTGGGTTGGGCTACGGCAGCGCTTGAGCGGGACACTGAATCTGCCGTCCGACTCCGGTTATGCGACGGCGAAACTGGCCTACAACCCCGCGTTCGACACCCGGCAGCCTGCGGCAATCGCGCAGTGCGCCACGGCTTCCGATGTGCAGGCCTGCGTCGGTGCCGCCGCGAGTGCGAAGATCCCGGTGGCGGCGCGCAGTGGCGGGCACAGCTACGGCGGCTACTCCACACCCGACAACGGCCTGGTCGTGGATCTGGGCGGGATGAGCGGGGTCGAGGTGAAAGCGGACGGCACCGCGGTCATCGGTGCGGGCACGCGGCTGATGGACGTGTACTCCGCGCTGGCCCAGGCGGGCCGCTGCCTCCCGGCCGGGTCCTGCCCGACGGTCGGGATCGCCGGGCTGACGCTCGGCGGCGGGGTCGGCGTGCTGGCCGGGAAGTACGGATTGACATGCGACAACCTGGTTTCGGCGCAGGTGGTCACCGCGGACGGCACGCTGCGGACCGCCTCGGCGACCTCGGAACCGGATCTGTTCTGGGCGCTGCGCGGTGGCGGTGGCGGCAACTTCGGCATCGTGACCTCGTTCACCTTCCGGACCGTGGCGGCACCGCGGCTGGCGGTCTTCCAGGTCCGCTTTCCGGCCGGATCGCTGACCGACGTGCTGGGCGCCTGGCAGACGTTCACCGCGTCGGCTCCGGACGAATTCTGGTCCACCCTCGGTCTTTCCGCCGGGAGCCCGCCGACGTGCCGGATCAATGGCTGCTATGTCGGATCCGAGAGCGAGATGAACGGTCTCGTCGACAAACTGGTGGCAGCCACCAAGACCCAACCGTCCAACAGGTATTCGCTGACCAAGGACTACCTATCGGCAATGATGTATTTCGGCGGGTGCGCGAATTATTCGGTGGAGCAGTGCCGGCCGAATTGGAATGGCGGGGGAGTATTGGGTCGCGAGTCGTTCACGGCCTCCTCGCGAGTACTGACCACACCGCTTTCCGACCCGAGTCGGTTGACTGCACTGGTCACCGGACGGGAAGGGATGGATATTCTGCTGGACAGCCTCTGCGGGGCTCCCTCGCGAATCGGCGCGAAGGACACGGCTTTTCCGTATCGCGGCGCACTCGCGACCGCCCAGATCTATGTCGGCGCCACCACATCGGATGCGCGGAACGCCGTGAACGAGGTACGGGATCGGCTCGGCGACCTGACCGGGAACACGGCATTCGTCAACTACATCGACCCCGACCTATCGAATTGGGGCAGCGCCTACTACGGCGACAACGCGTCTCGTCTGCACGGCATCGCCGAGCACTACGACCCCAATGGCGTCTTCACCTTCGACCAGTCGGCGGCGAAGGTCTGACGGCTCAGAACGGTGCGGGCAGCCGAGCGTAGACGGTCGGAGAGCCGGCCAGGGCTGTCCCGCGCGCCCACGAGGTGATGCCGACCAGCTTGCCGTCGATGAGTAGCGGTCCGCCGCTGTCGAATTCGGCGGTGTCGGCCTCGGTCGAGCCGGCGCACACCATCTCGGTGGCATCGAAGACGCCGGGGTAGTCGGCGGCGCAGTCGGCATCGGAGACCAGTGGGACGGTGGCGCGCCTGAGCACGGTGTTGGACAGGTCGTTTTCGGAGGTCCCGCCCCAGCCGAGCACGGTCGCGCTGCCGCCCTGCGGCGCGGCGATCGGCACGGTGGGTCGGTGCTGTGGGGTCGCGAGGGTCAGGATGGCGAGGTCGTGATAGTAGACGTTGACGCCGTCGACCGTGCCTGTGCGGAAATCGGGGTGCAGGTGAACATTGGTGACGCTCACGGTGATTCCGTCGTGCGAAGTCAGGTCGCTGCGATCGAAGGTGACCGTCAGCGCCTGCGGCAGCAGCTGGGCGATCGCCACACAGTGGGCGGAGGTGAGCACCTGGTCGGGCGCGATGAGCGCGCCGCCGCAGAACTGGCCGGAGGCGCGGGGGAAGAACAGCGGGGTGCCGACTGCGGCGAGCCAGGGATAGTCGCCGGCCTGGGCTTCGGTGCCGCCGACCACGGCGTTCGCCGGGAGCGTGGCGGGGATGACGCAGCCGATGAGCGCCGCGGCGAGCACGGCGATCCGGCGGGAGATCGACATCTGGCCATTCAAACAGAGATCAGGGAGTTTCGACGAGCGGAGGTGTCGGTCCCCCGGAGTACGGTCGCGAACATGACCTCCTGGACCGAGTTCGCCGCCGCCGCACCCCGCATCTCGACCATCTTCACCCGTCGTCATGCCGCCACCGGCAACCTGTGCATGCTCGCCACCCTCCGCAAGGACGGCTTCCCGCGCATCAGCCCGCTCGAACCGCGCATCTTCGAGGGCGAGCTATGGCTGGTCGGCATGCCGGGGACGAAGAAGTTCGCGGATCTGGCCCGCGACCCGCGCTTCTGCCTGCACACGGCGACGGTGGACACGCAGGTCAGCGATGGCGACGTGAAGATCTTCGGCACGGTGCACGATGTCCAGGATCCCGAGCTGCAGCGGCGCTGGGCCGAGGACCTGTTCGCCGAGAGCGGGTTCGACCTGCGCGGCCGCAAGTTCGAGCCGTTCTACGCCGTCGACATCACGGGGGCGTCGTCGGTCGAGATCGTGGACGGGCGCATGGAGGTGACGGCCTGGAAGCCGGGGCAGTCCGAGCACGTGGTCGAGGTCTCCGATGCAGCGGAACCCGCGACGACATAACGTGCAATATTGCATCGAGTGCAAACAAGCAAACGATGCAAGTGCGCACGAAGTGCTGAACAAGGGTGTATTTCAGCGCTTTTCGGGGTCGGGATGCGGTGAGGAGTGGGTGTGGTGATGGAAATCCACCCGCCGCGGGGCTATCGGGAGCGGCTGTCGGGGGTCGGCGGCGCGGTGGTGTGGACTCGCGAGGGCGTCGTGGACACGGATCTGCCCGTGCTGCCGGACGGCAGCATGGATCTGCTGTGGATCGACGGGCGACTCTCGGTGGCGGGCCCGGACACTCGCGCCTACCGTCCGCCGGTGGGATTCGCCGACCGGATCACGGGGATCCGCTTCTTCCCTGGCGCCGCTCCGGCTCTGCTCGGGGTGCCCGCGCACGAACTACGCGACGCCAGAGCTGATCTCGCCGACCTCTGGTCGCCGGCAGACCTCCGCCGCGCCTCCGAGCTGATCGCCAAGGCGCCGAATCCGGCGGTCGGTCTCGAGACCATCGCACGCTGGCGTGCGAGCGAGACCGATGCCGCGGATCCGATGGTGCGATTCATCGTGACCTCGTTGGGCTCGGGGATGTCGGTGTCGGCGACGGCCGAAGAATTGGGGACGGGTCCGCGGCGGCTGCATCGACTCTCCTTGGCGGCCTTCGGGTATGGGCCGAAGACTCTGGGCCGGGTATTGAGGATGCAGCGGGCGTTGGCGCTGGCGCGGGGTGGGATGGGGCTTGCGGAGGTTGCCGCATCAGTGGGATACGCGGATCAAGCGCATTTCACTCGGGATATTCGAGAGTTTTCGGACATGTCGCCCGGGCAATTGCTTGGGTTAGTGGAAATGTCCTTGGTCTGAATTTCCTTATATCACATGGTAATTCATGCTTTATTGGCATGTGGCAGACGTATAATTGATGCATGGATTCGAAGGGGGAAACACTCGACACGTGCGGCATCGCCGACCTGGCGACCGCCGTCGAAACCCTGTCGAATTCCGTCCTCAACGGAAACCTCACCCCGTTCTCCGACGATGATGTCGTGGAGTTGATGCAGCGCCTGGAGACCTGCAAACGTCAACTGTCGGCGCTGGATTCACGTCTGATCATCGAAGCCTGCAACCGTTCACTGCCCGAAGGCAGCGGGGCAAAAGACGTGGTGCCATTCCTGCGGCAGACATTGGGATTGTCGAGGTACGACGCGTCGGTGCGAGTGAAGATCACCCGCCAGTGCGGAGAATTCTTCGAACCCACCGGCCACCTGCGCCCGCCCACCTTGGCCGCAACCGCCGAAGCCTATGAGGCAGGCGACATCTCACGCGACCACGTCCGCAACATCATCGACGTCATAAACCACCTGCCCACCGACATCCCCGCCGAGACCCGCGCCGAGGCCGAAGACATCCTCGTCGGCCACTCCCGGGTCGGCTGGCCCGACGACCTGCCCAAGATCGGCCGCGACATCCTCGCCCGCATCGACCCCGACGGCAAGGTCGTCTCCGACACCGACCGCCGCCGCCGACGCGGCCTCATCCTGGGCCGCCCCGGCGTAGACGGGATGAGCTGGATCGAAGGCTGGATCACCCCCGAACTGCGGGCCCTGCTCGATGCCGTCTTCGCCAAGCTCGCGCGTCCGGGCATGTGCAACATCGACGACACCGACAGCGTCGCCGCCACGGTCAAAGTCGTCGATTCCAAGGTGCTGGAGGCCGCCGCGCGTCGTGACCGTCGCGATGCCGGTCAGCGCACCCACGACGCGTTGTTCGCGTTGCTGCAGCCCGGTGTCGACCCGGCCAAGCTGGGTTCGCACCGTGGCCTGCCGGTGCAGGCCATCCTGACCATGTCCGTCGCTGATCTCGAGCGTGGTTCCGGGGTCGCGACCACGGCTTCCGGTGGGCACGTCTCCATCGACGAGGCCCTGAAGATGGCCGAGGGCACCCGCCCGGTGCTGGCGGTCCTCGACGCCGACGGGCTGCCGCTGTACCTGGGCCGGTGCGAGCGACTGGCCACTCCCGCCCAACGGTTGGCGTTGATCGCCCGCGACAAGGGCTGCACCCGACCGGGATGCGATGCGCCCGCGTCGATGTGCGCGGTCCACCACATCACCGACTGGGCCAAGGGCGGCCCCACGGATCTGACCAACCTGACCTTGGTGTGCGATCACTGCCATGCGCTGGTCAATGACAGTGCCGACGGGTGGAAAACCGTTGTCATGGGCAAAGATTCCCCTCATCAGGGGCGGATCGGGTGGATTGCCCCGAAACGTCTTGACCCCACCGGCATTCCGCGCGTGAACGACAGGCATCACGTGGGGCAGTGGGTCGCCGCTGCGATCGATTCCAGTTGCCTGAGGTGGGGTTCACGGGCGGCGTGATTCGCGGCTGCTCGTGTCGGGCTGGCGTGCGCAGGGACGGGGAAGTGTGGTCACCTCGCCTGCCCTACCGGACTCGAGCTGACGCCAGGTTGACAGCCGCCACCCGCCGATCCCGGCCCACGGACTGCACCCATCACCTTTTACGGACACCCCCACCGCCACCTCACCGCTGATCCCCGAACCCACAACGCCCACAGTCATATTCCCGCCACGGCGATTGCCGCGGCCATCTCCACCACACTTACCTCCGTGACCGTGGAATACCTCCTGCAGTAACCCCACATGTGGCTTCAAAGGTGAGCGGGCTGGTAGGTGGAGGCGCGGACGTGAGCCCGGCCCCTCCCTTCTCCAGGCGTCTGTTGATCCTTTGTCTTTTCGTCCTTGGGCCTTGCCGCTTTACGCGAGGGCGGCGTAGAGGTCGACACCATTCCCGTCGGGGTCGAGGACCGTGGCGTACCGCTGACCCCAGAACGCATCGAAGGGTTTGAGCTCAGCGCGGTAGCCTGCGCTGACCAGCTCTTCGAACTTCTGGTCCACCCGGGCGGGTGAGCCGCAGTCACACGCGAGACCGATTCGCCCGGCCCCGGGAACCGCCTTCCAGTTCGGATGGAATGACCGGACTGTTTGCTCGGTGTCGAGCATCAGCTTGATACCGCCGCCCAGGTCGGCGTCCACGTGCGGCTGCTGCTCGGAGCCGTCGGCGAACTCCACGCCCAGACGCCGATAGAACTCCAGCGAGGCACCCATGTCCGTCACCACGATCCCGATCACATTCAGTCGAATAGCCATATCCGAACGGTATGCGACCCCATCACGAGAGGTCTTGAAGAAATCGGACAGTCAGCGGGCGTGGACCGCGGCCAGGCGGGCGGCCCGGATCGCATTCCAGAGTGGCCGGAGTAGGGCCTCCTGTGCGGCCACGGCGGTCGCGGAGGTGGGGGCCGAGGCTGGCTCGCGTTCGGCGACGGTGAGGATCGCGGCCACCTGGTCGGCGGTATCGAGGATCCGCCGGGCACGCAGGGGCATCGAATCGGGGTACTTGTGCTTGGTATGTCCGGCCAGTTCGGCTTCGACGAGTTCGCGAGGCCCGACTCCGCCGGACCCGAGCCGGGTGGTCTGGAGCTGCTGGAGTGCGTCGGCGGCATCGCGGACCGCCTCCCGCATGGTGTATTCGGCTTCGCCCAGCGGCATTTCGGGTGCGAGCGCGAAGGGGATCGGTGCCGAGTAGACCCGCCATTGCAGTGCGTCGTCGTCGGTCCAGACCGGTACCAGCCCGGTACCGGACGATCCGGCCGTCCCGATCAGAATGCCTTCCTCGGCTTCGGTTGCGGCGGCGGTGAATTCGGTGCCGACCGGGAGTCCGCGCACGTCTCCGGGAATCGGCAGCACCAGCCGCATCTGTGCCTCGGGCCCGTCGATCGCTTCGCGGATGACTTTGAGCAGCACCATGATTCCCGCCCCGGCCACCGCCGCGGGCTCGTCGTCGGACGCCCACGGTAATCCGGTGCGCCCGCCGGTCACGGGATCCCCGGCGGCCACCGTCTGCTGGGGAGCCCAGGCGCGCAGCGCGTCCAGCACGTCGTCGGGGGCGCTGCGGCCGGCCAGCCAGGCACCGGCCCAGACCGTCAGCGATGCACTCGGGGAACTCATGCATTCGAGGATAACTGGCGGGCTACTCCTGCTCGGTGACGAAATCGATCAGTCGTTCGACCGCGCCGATGAGCGGGGTCTCGAGGTCGCGGTAGGAGTTGACCGCGTTGTAGACGCGCCGCCACCCCTCCTGCGGCGTGCCCCAGCGTAGCCGCTGGCAGATGCCGGTTTTCCAGTCCTCGCCGCGAGGGACATCGGGCCAGGCGGGGATGCCGACGGCCTGCGGGCGGACGGCCTGCCACACGTCGATGTAGGGGTGGCCGGTGACGAGAACGTGCGTGCCCAGGCCCTGGGTCAGGCCGGATTCCTTGGAGCCGGTGATCAAGTGGTCGACCAGGACTCCGACGCGCCGGGTCGGTCCGGGCTGGAATTCGGCGAGTTTGGCGCCGAGATGGTCGAGGCCCTCGAGCTGTTCGACCACCACGCCCTCGACCCGCAGGTCGTGTCCCCACACCCGTTCGACCAGAGCGGCGTCGTGCACACCCTCCACCCAGATGCGGCTGGCCTTCGCGACGCGCGCCTTCAGCCCGTCGACGCGGGTCGATCCCGAGGCGGATCGGGTGGGCTGCGTGGGCGCGGCGGCGGTCGGCTTCACGAGTGTCACCGGCTGCCCGTCGATCAGAAAGGCGGCTTCCCGCAGCGCGAACAGCCGGACCCGCCCCCTGCGATCCTCGAGTTTGACGAACTCGCCGTCGTAGCTGCGATCGAAACCCACTACGGCGCCGCAGAATCCGGTGGCCGCGTCCTCGGCGACGAGGTCGCGTTCGGCGACCACGCGGGGCACCTCCCGTTTCTGCTTGCGCGCGTGCCCGGAGAAGATGTCGCCGTACCGTTGGTGCCCACTCACCGCGTCGAGGTTACCGGCGGTGAGCGGGAATCCCCCTCGCGCCGCGCCCATTCCGATATGTCCGGTAGAAAGCGCGGAGTGATCACGAATACCGGCCGTAACCCGCGATTACGGTTACTGTTGGTGACGTGGCCGCAATAGTTTGGCTGGTCGCGGGGATCCTGCTCGCGGCGGCCGAGATGCTCACGGGCAGTCTCGTGCTGATCATGCTGGGTGTTGCCGCGCTCATCACTGCGGGCGCCAACGAGCTCACCGGCTCGTCGGTACTCATCGACGCGGTGGTGTTCAGTGTCTCGTCGATTGCCCTGCTCGTACTGGTCCGCCCATTCCTGTTGCGGCGCTACGCGATTCCGCCGCCGCATCAGACCGGGGTGGACGCGTTGCCCGGCAAGACCGCGAAGGTGCTCGAAACGGTCGACGAGCACGGCGGTCGCGTGAAGCTCGGTGGCGAGGTGTGGAGCGCGCGTCCCTATGACGCCGCGGAGTCCTATCCCGTCGGTTCGACCGTGTACATCATGAGGATCGACGGCGCCCACGCCGTCGTCATGAAAGGGCCGTGATGGCTGTACTGATAGTCGCCGTCGTACTCATCCTGCTGGTCGTGGTGGTGGTCTTCAAATCGGTGGCCCTGGTGCCGCAGGCCGAGGCCGCCGTGATCGAGCGGCTGGGCCGGTATTCGCGGACGGTGTCCGGGCAGCTGACCTTCCTGGTGCCGTTCGCCGATCGGGTGCGCGCCAAGGTGGATCTGCGCGAGCGGGTGGTGTCGTTCCCGCCGCAGCCGGTCATCACCCAGGACAACCTGACCGTGCAGATCGACTCGGTGGTCTACTTCCAGGTCACCAGCCCGCAGGCCGCCGTCTACGAGATCTCCAATTACATTGCGGCCGTGGAACAGTTGACGATCACCACGCTGCGCAACGTGGTCGGCGGGATGACCCTCGAAGAGACCCTGACCTCCCGCGACCAGATCAACACCCAGCTGCGCGGGGTGCTCGACGAGGCCACCGGCCGCTGGGGTCTGCGGGTGTCGCGTGTCGAGCTGAAGGCCATCGATCCGCCGCCGTCGATTCAGGAATCGATGGAGAAGCAGATGAAGGCCGACCGTGAGAAGCGCGCCATCATCCTCACCGCGGAAGGTCAGCGGGAGGCGTCGATCAAGACGGCCGAGGGCCAGAAGCAGGCGCAGATCCTCGCGGCCGAAGGCTCCAAGCAGTCGGCCATCCTCTCCGCCGAGGGCGAGCGGCAGTCCCGCATCCTGCGCGCGCAGGGTGAGCGGGCCGCCGCCTACCTGCAGGCGCAGGGCCAGGCCAAGGCCATCGAGAAGGTGTTCGCCGCGATCAAGAACGGCAAGCCGACTCCCGAGCTGCTGGCCTACCAGTACATGCAGACCCTGCCGCAGGTCGCCAAGGGCGACGCCAACAAGGTGTGGCTGGTGCCCAGCGATTTCGGCAAGGCCCTCGAGGGCTTCGCGCGCGGCTTCGGCAAGCAGGGTGAGGACGGCGTGTTCCGGTACGAGCCGTCCGAGGACGGTGCGGCCGCGGAAGCGCCCGAGAACGATGCCGACGAGGTGGCCGACTGGTTCGACACCGCCACCGACCCGGCCACCCAGCGGGCCGTCCGGGCAGCCGAGGCGGATGCGCGGGCACCGGTCGAGCCGGTCGGTTTGCCGCAGACCTCGACCCGGCCGAATCTGGAACAGCGGTCCCCTCAGCAGCAGCCGGTGCAGCCGCAGTACCGCCAGGAACCCCCGGACCAGCGCTGGCAGAACCCGCCTCCGCCGCCGCGTCCGCTGGGCCGCTGACCGTCCGGGGTATCGAACACAGGGATCGAATTAGGAACTGGGGCCCTCTCGACACTGTCGAGAGGGCCCCGCTGATTCCCTGGCGAGCGCTGCGGGATCAGTTCTGCGAGCCGCCGAAGTGCTCACCCGCGATGGAACGTGAGGGCTCACCGTCGACGCCGACCGGCACGTCGCCCTCCAGGGTCGTGCGGTAGAGCACGCGGGTCACGTCCAGGTGGGTGAGGTCGCCGGGTGCGAGGTGCGCGGTGGCACGGTTGTCCCAGAACGCGACACTGCCCTTCTCCCAACGGAATCGGACCGTGTACGCCGGATCGGAGAGTTCGGAGTAGAGCAGTTCCAGCAGCGCGTCGCTCTGGCGCGGGCTGAGGCCGACGATGCGGGTGGTGAAGCCCGGGTTCACGAACAGCACGCGTTCGCCGGTCACCGGATGCACCCGCACCACCGGGTGTTCGGTGATCAGCGGTGCGGCCGCGACCCGCTTGGCGTAGTCGCTCTCCGCGTCCCAGGCGGGCAGTTTGCCGCCGAATCGGTGTTCGGCGCGCAGTCCGTCGAGGAAGGACTTGAGCGAATCCGGCAGGCCCGCGTAGGCGGCGGCGAGGTTGGTCCACTGGGTGTCGCCGCCGCGCTCGGGCGCGATCTCGGCCCGCAGCAGCGAGGCCGCCGGCGGGTTGATGAGCGGCGAGACGTCGGTGTGCCAGTGGTTGGTGTAGCTGAATTTCTTCTTCCCGAACCGCTTTTCGTACAGGCGGCTGTCGACGGCGAGGATCTCCGGGTACTCGGTGGGCGCGTTATCGTCGTACGGGTGCGAGGGCGTGACCGTGCCGAATCGCCGGGAGAAGGCGATCTGTTCGGCGTGCCCGATGTGCTGGTCCCGGAAGAACAGCACCTTGTATTCGGGCAGCGCGGCGGTGAGTACCTCGATCTGGTCGTCGGTGAAGTCGTCGCGCAGGTCGATGCCGCTGATCTCGGCGCCGATATGCCCGGCGACGGGTCCGATGCGGAAGGTGCCGACCTGATTCTCGGTTGCGGTGGTCATGTGCTTTCCTTTCAGATCTCAGGCGGTCGCCTGGGTACGGGCGGGGGCGAATTGGCTTTCCACGGGCGCGAGTCCGTAGTGGCCGCGCAGGGTCGGGGCGGTGTAGTCGGTGCGGAACAGGCCGCGCTCCTGCAGGATCGGGACCACGCGGTCGGCGAAGTCCTCGAGCCCGCCGGGCAGGTAGGGCGGCATGATGTTGAAGCCGTCGGCCGCGCCCTGGTCGAACCAGGACTGGAGTTCGTCGGCGATCTGTTCGGGCGTGCCGGCGAAGGTGCGGTGGCCGCGGCCGCCGCCGAGTTTGCCGATGAGCTGGCGGACGGTCAGGTCCTCCTTCTCGGCGAGCTCCTTGACGAGGGTGAATCTGCTCTTGCCGCCTTGGATGTCGCTTTCCTGCGGCAAGGGCGGCAGCGGTGCGTCGAGGGCGTGCTCGGTGAGGTCGACGCCGAGCAGGGTGGAGAGTTGCCGCAGCGCGTAGTCGGGGGAGATGAGGTCGGTGAATTCCTGTTCGAGTACGCGGGCTTCGGCCTCGGTGTCGGCGATGAAGGGGACCAAGCCGGGCAGGACCTTGAGGTCGTCGGCGGAGCGGCCGTATTTGGGCAGCCGGGACTTGAGGTCGCGGTAGAACTTCTGCCCCTCCTCGATGGTGCGCTGCGCGGTGAACACCGCTTCGGCGTGGCGGGCGGCGAATTCCTTTCCGCTCTCGGAGGATCCGGCCTGCACCAGCAGCGGGCGGCCCTGGGGGCTGCGAGGCGAGTTCAGCGGGCCCCGCACCTGGAAGCGTTCGCCGCGGTAGTCGAGAGTGTGAACCTTGTCGGGGTCGGCGAAGATGCCGGTCTCCGGGTCGAGCACGATGGCGTCGGATTCCCAGCTGTCCCAGAGCCGTACCGCCAGATCGACGAATTCGTCGGCACGCTCGTAGCGGCGGGCGTGCTCGGGGATGGCGTCGTAGCCGAAGTTGAACGCCTCGTCCTCGCTACCCGAGGTGACGATGTTCCAGCCGGCCCGGCCGCCGCTGATGTGATCGAGGGACGCGAATTTCCGTGCCAGGTTGAAGGGTTCGTTGTAGGTGGTGGAGGCGGTCGCGATCAACCCGACGTGCTCGGTGACGGCGGCGATGGCGGCGAGCAGGGTGATCGGCTCGAAGACGGAGAGCGCGTTGCGCTTGATCCGGGGTCCGACGGCCAGCCCGTCGGCGAAGAACACCGAGTCGAGCTTGCCGCGTTCGGCGATGCGGCCCAGTTCCTGGAAGTGCTTCACATCCAGGACCCGATGCTCCTCGGTGCGCGGATGCCGCCAGGCGGCCTCGTGGTGGCCGACGCCCATGAGGAAGGCGTTCAGGTGGAAGGTCTTGCGTGCGTTGGACATAGAAGAGGGTTCCTTCGACGGATTTCAGTGGGCGCGCCAGCGGGACAGCCGTCGCTCGATGGCCACGAGCACGCCGTTGTAGGTGAGTCCGACCACGGCGATGGCCACGATCCCGGCGTACATGTCCGGAATCTGGAAGTTCTGCTGGGCGGCGGTGATCAGGTAGCCGAGCCCGGAGCGGGCCCCGAACATCTCGGCGGCGATGAGCACCAGGATCGATCCGGACGCGGCCATGCGGATGCCGGTGAAGATCGACGGCACGGCGGCGGGCAGGATCACCTTCTGGAACAGGCGGAGCGGCGAGAATCCCAGCGAGACAGCCGATTTCACGAGCAGCGGATCGACCGTCCGCACCCCGCTGATGGTGTTGAGCAGAATCGGGAAGAACCCGGCGTACACCACCAGCGCGATCTTGGAGGTCTCGCCGATGCCGAGGATCAGGATGAACACCGGCAGCAGCGCCAGGGCGGCGGTATTGCGGAACAGTTCCAGCACCGGGCTCAGGAACTCCGCCACCGGCCGGTACCAGGCAATGGCCACACCCACCGGAATGGCCGCGACCAGGGCGATCGAGAAGCCGATGAGCGACCGGGTCACGCTGGCCGAGACGTGTTCCCACAGTTGGCCGTTGCGGATGAGCTCGAGCCCGGCCTGCACGACCGTCGAGAACGGCGGCAGGAACACCTCGTCCACCAGCCCCAGCCGTGGCGCGGCTTCCCACAGGGCGAGGAAGGCCGCGATCACGATGGCGGGCTTGCCGATTCGCCATGCGATGCTGGCGACGGTGGGCAGCACGGCCGGAGCACGCCGGGTTTCCGTGTGGGTGCCGTCGCCGGTGCCGGCCGGCTCCGGACGGAGATCGATGGATGCTTCGACGAGTTGCAGTGCGCTAGACATGGGAGCTCCTCTTGTCGGCGGTGAGCGCGGCCTGCTCGAGGTCCTGTGCCCGCGCGACCTCGTCGTGCAGCAGGGACCAGACGTGATGGCGTAGTTCGCGGAATCGTTCGCTGGAACGGATATCCGGATCCCCGGCACGGTCGAGGTCGATGTCCACGACCGCCTTGATCCGCCCGGGCCGCGAGGTCAGCACCGCCACGCGCTGCCCCAGGTACACCGCCTCGTCGATGCCGTGGGTGATGAACAGCACCGTCTTGCCGGTGGCCCGCCAGATCCGTAACAGCTCGTCCTGCAACGACTCCCGGGTCTGGGCGTCGAGGGCGGCGAAGGGCTCGTCCATCAGCAGCACCTCCGGGTCGAAGGCCAGGCTGCGGGCGATGGCGACCCGCTGTTTCATGCCGCCGGACAATTCGTGCGGATAGCGGTTCCCGAATCCGGCCAGGCCGACCAGTTCGAGATAGTGCTCGGCGATCTCGCGGCGTTCGCGGCGGCGAATGCCCTTGGCCTCCAGCCCGAATTCGATATTCGCCCGGGCGGTGCGCCAGGGCAGCAGCGCGTACTGCTGGAAGACGATCCCGCGGTCCAGACCGGGTCCCGTCACCGGCGCCCCGTCCAGCAGGATCTGTCCGGAGGTGGGTTTGCCGAGCCCGCCGAGCAGATCCAGCAGGGTGGACTTGCCCGAGCCGCTGGGCCCGACCAGGACCAGGAACTCACCGTCCCGTACATCGACGCTGATATCGGCGAGCGCGGTGAAACTCTCCTGCTCCCCGCGCACGGCGAATTCCTTGCTGACCCCGGTGAGCGCGAGTTTGACGGTCGCGGAACTCATTTCGCCACCGCCTCACCGCTGGGACCGCTGGTGGCCGGGTAGGTGCCGTTGGCGTAGGGATTGTCCTTGTTGGTGTAGAGGTCCTTGGCCGCGAGCTTGCCCGCGGGCAGTTCCCCATTGCGGACCAGCCAGTCGATCCAGATCTGCAGTTCGCGTTCGGCGATCACGCCGCCGGGGACGGGGATACCCGAGCTCTTGTAGTACTGCAGCAGTCCGGTGTTCTCGTTGTGCCCGCGCTGGTGGATGATGTCGGCGAACCGCGCCACCACCTCGTCGCGGGGCGTGACCTGCAGCCAGCGGGTGGCCCGTGCGGTGCCCTGCACGAAATCGGCAACGGCCGCGGCATGCGACTTCAGGTAGTCGTTGCGGAAAACGTAAGTGCCGTAATCGAACTGTCCGAACAGGTCCTTGTCGGTGTAGAGCGGATGCACCCCGCCCCGCCCGACGGCGGTGTCACGGAAGACGCCACCGAGCGCGGCCACATCGATCTGGCCATTGCGCAGCGCGTCCTCGGTACTGGCGGGCGGCAACACGACCAGCTGGACCTGCTTGATCTCCTGATCGCTGAGCCCCTGGTCGTGCAGCCACTGCCGGGTGATGAACTCGTGGTGTGCACCCAGGGTGTTGACGCCGACCTTCTTGCCGATGAGGTCGCGCGCGGAAGTGATGCCGGAATTGTCGCGGACGAAGTAGCCGGTGAAGTTGAGTTCGTCGGCCCCGTAGGAGCTGAGGACAGCGGTGACGGGAGCGCCGCCCGCGACCAGCTTGATGACCGCGCCGTTGAAGGCGCTGCCGAATTCGACCTGCTTGGTGGCGGCGGCCTGGATATTGGCCGGCCCGCTGGTGGTGTCGCCCTCCCAGTGGAGGTCGATCTTGCTGAAGTAGCCGAGGTCGGCGGCCAGTTCGAAGGCGGAGACCTGACCGGTCGAGCCCTGATAGCGGAGGACGGTCCTACCGTCGGCGGTCGTGCCCGCGTCGGTTTTCGCGCAGCCGGTGAGCAGGACCAGAGCACTGGAGACGGCGAACGCGGCGGCGAGGGCGCGGCGCACCCGGGTCCGGCGGGGAGGGAATGCCATGGGGGAGTCTTTCGGTGAATACGACTGTCGCTCGGTGGGATTCGAGGGCTGGGCGACAACAGAGCGTCATGGGGATTCCTTTGCCGGACAGGGGAACTGGCGATGATTCGGCGGTGGTCACATGCTGCGATGGGCGCTGCGGTGCGGCAACCGGCGTTTCACCATGTGGAAATCAGCGTGAGCGAAACTCGGCGGCGGCGGGCACCGCGCCGTCGGTGGTCTGGAACAGCGGTGCGATCCGGCCCGCGGCGATCCGCATGGCGGGCACGACGGCCCGGATCAGCTCGCTGTCCAGGCGGGCCGAGCGGGCCTGCACCGCCAGCGCCCCGTGCACCTGCCGGCCGGGCCCGACGATGGGCACCGCCAGGGCGCGGATGGGGTCGTCGGTCTCGATCAGCTCGGAGGCGAAGCCGGTGCGGCGGACCCGGTCCAGGTCGACGTCGGCGGCGGCGCGGGCGGGGGAGTGGGCCAGCAGGGCGTGGCCCGCTGCACTGGCGTGCAGGGACTGCCGGGACCGCGGCACCTGGTGGTGGCAGAAGTGGATCGGTGGTCGGGCCTGGAAGACGGTGAGCGCGTCGCTGTCGTCCATCACGCTCACGCTGACCGTGATCCTGATGCCCGCGGCGAGCGCGTACAGATGCGGCGCAGCGGACTCCAGACCCAGCCGGGCGAGTGCGGGCCGGGCCAGGGTCGCCAGCCCGTGCCCGACGCGGTAGCGATCACCGGCTGGGCCCTGCTCGAGCAGGCCGCCACGCACCAGCGCCTGGGCGAGACGGTGTGCGGTGCTGACGGGCAGCCGGGCCCGCTGGGCGAGTTCGCTCAGCGACAGCTCCGGATCGTCGCCGTGGAAGCAATTCAGCACCTGGATCGCACGGTCGACAGCGCGTGCTCCGGAGCGGGGTTCATCGGCCATGGAGGCACTATGGTCAGGGCGCTGAACTGGGGCAATGATTGTGCGCACCGCGATCCGAGCCGGTCGGAGGGCGATTTCGGGGCGCGGATCGTTTTGTTTCGTGTTTGTATTGCGCGATCGAGGTCACTATTTTCGCGTGACCTCCGTCACAAAATAGTTTACGAATTCCAGAAATGTCATTCGACGAAATTCCGATGCGAACTGCAAAAACGGATTGAGCATCCCAGACATCGATCTGTCAACTGCCCGTGATCGTTACGTGATCTAACGTGATTGATCCGTTACCGTCGTTTCATGGCTCGGATTCGACCGGGCCCCGCTCGAATCGACGAACACCGGCAACTCCGTCCCGCGATTCGAGAGCAACCGAGAAACCCCTGGGGACGGGGACCCGCAGCCGAGAGCGCGGGCCGGCGGGCGCAGGCGAGGAAATACCTTATGCATCGCAACCGGAAGCTCACCACCCGCACATTCGCCGCCGCTGCGGCCATCGGTGCGCTCGTGTCCATCCCGTTCGCGCTGTCCACCGCGACCGCCTCGGCCGCCGGGCACAACTGGGACGCTGTCGCGCAGTGCGAGAGCAGCGGCAACTGGGGCGCCAACACCGGCAACGGGTTCTACGGCGGTCTGCAGTTCACCCAGAGTACCTGGAACGCATACGGTGGTGGCGGCAGTGCTGCCAACGCCAGTCGTGAGGACCAGATCCGCGTCGCGGAGAACGTGCTCGCCGGTCAGGGTGCGGGCGCCTGGCCCGTGTGCGGCGCCTACCTGTAATTCAGGTTTCGCGTCGGTTCGAAACGTCCGATGGCCCGTTCCGCAAAGTTGCGGCACGGGCCATCGTCGTATTCATGATCAAACGTGGGCTGCGTAGATCGCCTTCGCCAATTCGGTTTTGAGGGCCTGGAATTCGGGTGTCGCGGTGACGGTGATGGCCCGGGCGCCCGCCTCGTCATCGCCCGGTAATACGACCTCACGGTCCACGATGATTCGCCCCGGACGGGTACTCATGACCAGGACCCGGGTGGAGAGGAATACCGCCTCCTCCACCGAATGGGTCACGAACACAATGGTTTTGCCCGATTCGCGCCACAGTCGCAGCAGCTCCACCTGCAGCAGCTCCCGGGTGAGCTGATCCAGCGCCCCGAACGGTTCGTCCATGAGGATGATGCGCGGATCGTTGACCAGCACCCGCGCGATCTGTGCCCGCTGCTGCATGCCGCCGGACAGCTCGTAGGGCCGCTTGCCGCCGGCATCACCGAGCCCGACCAGCTCGAGCAGGCGCTGCGCCTCGGCGCGCCGCGTCTTCCGATCCACACCTCGGCATTTCGGACCGAACTCGAGGTCCGTATCCAGAGACCGATGACAATGATGCGGGCCATGGTCAGCGGTGTATTGAGTTGCTGACCGGCCAGATAGGCGAGCCCGCCGATGCCGGGAATGCCATTGTCGAGTTCGGCGGCGACCACGGTGGTCCAGGCGAAGCCGACCGCGACCCGGATGCCGCCGATGAGGTCGGGGAGCGTGGCGGGCAGCAGGACGCGGCCGATCACCTGGATCCGATTCGCGCCCAGGGAGCGCGCGGCGTTGATCCGGTCGGCCGTCAGCGTGATTCTGAAGGGTGAATGTGGGTCGGACCGGAGTCAACCCTCTTCCCACGGTCTTCGCCTGTGGCTAGAGTAACCGCGTTACTCGAGTAACGGTGTTACTCGCGAGTCCGCAGAGAAAGCAGAAAATGTCTGGACAACGCCGTCCGAATCCTGGGAAGCGACACACGTCCCGGAAGGTCGATCACGCCCTCGCCATCGCGGCGGCGCTGTGCCTGACCGCCGCCGGTGCCGCCGCCGTTCCGGGGTCGGCCTCCGCCGATCCGGTCAACGACTTCTATGTTCCCCCTGCGCAATTCGATTCGACGCGCGGAGCGATCATCAAGACCACCGATATCTCGGCCTACCTGGCGCAGCCGGCGGACAACGGAGTCTGGCCGTTGCCCGCTGAACAGGTCATGTACACGACCCGGATGCAGGACGGCACGCCCGTCGCGGCGACCGGTGTCTTCCTCGATTCCACCCGGCCCTGGCACGGGTCCGGGCCGCGGCCCACCATCGTCATCGCGCCCGGCACCACCGGTCAGGGCGATCAATGCGCGGTGTCGCTGGCCTTCTCGACCGGGATGTACGCGAGCATCACGCCGCCGACCTTCTCCGCGAACCAGGAGGCGATCTCGGCGCTGGTGTGGAATTCGCTGGGCGCCCGCGTCTTCGTGGCGGACTACATCGGCATGGGAACACCGGGGACCCATACCTATGTCAACCGCGTCGAGGAGGCCCACGCCGTCCTCGACGCCGCGCGCGCGGCCAACAACCTCGCCGGTTCCGGCGATGACACACCGCTGGCGCTGTGGGGGTACTCCCAGGGTGGCGGCGCCACGGCCGCAGCGGTCGAGATGCAACCCGACTACGCCCCCGAACTGAACCTGAAGGGAACGTGGGCGGGCGCGCCGGTCGCGGATCTGACCGAGGTGCTGAAGCGGGCCGACGGCAGTCTGATCAGCGGCGTGATCGGGTTCGCGCTCAACGGTTTCGTCGCGCGCTACCCCGATCTGCAGCCGATTCTGGACGAACGCACCACGCCGGAGGGCAAGGCGCTGTTGAGCGACCTGGGCAACGAGTGCATCGGTGATGTGATCCTGAAGCACCCGTTCCTGCGCAGCACCGAATTCACCGTCGATCATCGGCCGATGATCGATCACCTGCAGGAGGTCCCCGAGGCCGAGGACATCCTGCGGCAGCAGCACATCGGAAACCTCACTCCGGCAAGCCCTGTCCTGATCACCAGCGGCCGCAACGACGACACCGTCCCCTACGGTCAGGCCCGGCAACTCGCCACCGAGTGGTGCGGCAGGGGCGCCACCGTCAGCTTCCGGACCGACGAGCTGCCCCCGATCCTGCCCGGGGCCACCCTCCCGAACCATTTCGGCCCCGAATTGATCGACGGCTTCGGCACCGACAATGCGATCGGCTACCTGGTCGATCGCCTCGACGACGTGCCGATCTCGGGCTGCACCCTCGACTGACTCCCGCCGCGAAAACCCCCGCGCTGCTGTCCATTTCGTCCTGACCGCAGTGGCGTGGGGCGCAGCGCGGGGGTGGGGCCGGCTCGCGAATAGCGATCGTGCCGGTCCGTCCACAGGAGTAACGTGTCCCGCACCGAGGCCGGAACCGGGGCAAAGTCGCATCGGTTGGGGGGACGGAATGGCGACCCGCAGAACCATTTTGCGTGCAGGCGCACTGCTTCCGATGGCTGCGGCGTGCACCCCCTTCGTGTCCGGGCCGAATTCCGACACGGTGAAACTCGCGGTGCCCTGGGGCGGCGCGGAGTTGCGGGCATTCGAGGACGTGCTCGCCGATCTGCGGGATTCCCACCAGTTTTCGCACAGCACGCAGGTATTCACCCTGGGCGACGATGTGGGGACGGTGTTCTCGGCCGGCCGGTACACGCCGGACATCGTGGTGTTGCCGCAACTCGGGCAGATAACCCGGTTGGCGCAGGACGGACGGCTGCGCGCGCTCGACGAATCATTGTGGGGCGATGAATGGAAAGCGCCGCGTTATGCCCACGGCTGGTGGGAACTGGTGCATGTCGAGACGGTGTCCGGCAATCGGCTCTACGGACTGCCGTTCAAGGCCTCCTGCAAATCGCTGGTGTGGTTCGACCTGGCGAAGTTTCGACGGCTCGGCCTGCCGCCACCGGGCAGCTGGGCGCCGTGGCAGTGGCCCGTCCTGCTGGACCGCCTGGCGCGCAGTGGAACCCACCCGTTGGCGCTGGGCGCGGCCGACGGCTGGATGCTCGCCGACTTCTTCGCGAATGTGCTGCTCGCCCAGTCACCCGACGCCTACGAGAGCGTGGTGAGCCCGAACGACTGGCGTCCCGGGCAGCGGCGTGCCGAAATCACCCGGGCACTCGAGACCCTCGCCGGAATCTGGGGTTTTCCGAATGCCTTTCCCGGCAGTATCGGCCGAGCGCTCACCCAGCAATTTCCCGATGCCGTGCGCGAGGTGTTCGCCAAGGGTGACGCGGCCATGGTGGTGGCGCCCGATTTCGCCGAGCCGATAGTCAGGAGTTGTTTCCGCGGCGATGACGTGGCGATGAAACAGGCCGTCGGGGTGTCGCTGTTTCCGAGCATCCTCCCCGGATTCCGCGACGGCCCGGTGATCGGCGGCGGCGACGTCATGGTCCTGACCCGATCGGCCAAGGACGCGGCAGGCGAACTGATCCGCTTGCTGTCGCTGCCCGATGCCCCCGGCAGCTGGATCGGAAAGGAAGGCGGATTCATCGCACCCGACCTGCGCACCCGCCCGGCCTATTCGGCCATGCTCGAACCCCTCGGTCCGCGCGTCCGCTCCTGGACCGAATTCGACCTGGCCGACCGCATCGGTTCGCGGGGCGGCGACAATCCGCTGTGGGGGATCATCACGCAATTCCTGATGGATCTCGATGGCACTGCGGCGAATTCGTCGCAGCGCGCCGCCGCGGCCGTGCGCACCGCCGTGGACGCCATCTACGAGCTGGAACGCAATCGGCAGGGGTGAGATACGCGTGTATTCGGTGCATTCCAACGGCCTCGAACTGACACTCGCCACCCGCAGGCTGTCGGGGCCGCTGGTGCCGGGCCGGCATCCGCACGTCGAGGTCGTGGTCAACTACCTGGTCCGGGCACCGGCCGTCGTGCTGATGGGGCTGCTGCTGGTGGCTCCGGCGCTGTACACCGTCGGGCTCGGCGCGCGCACGCATCCGGGGCTCGCCCTCGGCTGCGGACTGCAACTGTTCGGTGGCGGCACTCTGCTCGTCGTCGACCGGCGGCGGCTGCGCACCGGAATGGCCGCCCTGCCAAGCCTGTTCGCGTTCACCGTGTGGGCGTTCGCGGCCGCGCTCGGGCTCGGTTGCCTGGCGGCCGGATCCCTGGTGGTGTGGCGGGAGCTGCCCCGCGCGAGCCGCAGCGCGTACCTACACACCGCGGGCTGGGTGGCGCTGGCCATCGTCCTGGTCGGTGTGGCCCTGGTGCTGGCCTGGCCCAGCCGACGCCTGCCGTGGCTGTGGTGGCCGTTCATCGTGCCGTTCGGCGTCTCGGCCTTCACCTCGGGGATCGCCTTCCGGCTGATACTCGAAACCGTCACGCGCGGACGGTATTTCAGCGGTGTCGCAGCGGAACGCTATGCGTTCGAAGCGGTTCTGGTGGCGGCCTTCGTCTGGACCTGGCTCGGACTGCTGGTCGGCCTGTTCCGTGCCGCCATCCTCGCGATCGAGGACGATCCGGTGCGCGCCCCGGAATTGGCCGGCGGTCCGCGCTGGCTCATCCCGATCCGGTTGTGGGCGCAGGTGCGGCCCGTCGCCTCCGTGGCCTTCCTGGTGGTGGCGGTCGCCGCGGCCCGGGTATTCGACGCGGTACTCGGTGCCGTGCCGCGGTCGCTGCAACACGATGTCGGCACCGCGACCGTGGAATGGTGGCGTCTCAACAGTGCGTGCGAGGCGAATTCGTGCGGCGAAGCGGCCGCGTACGCCCTGCCATTGACGGCCGCTCTCGTGCTGGCCGCGCTGTTCGCGCAGGATCGGATCAATGTGCGCCGCCCGAGCGGTCCGCGTCCGCTGCGCCCGCGCCCCTCCGCGTGGCGCGAGCACCTGCCCCTGTGGCGGGCCATTCCGCGCTGGCTGCTGGTGGGAGTCGCCGTGCTGGTGGTGCTGTCGCCGATCGGGGAGCTGGTCTACGTCGCGCTGCACGGGACCGTCGGGCCGAAAGCCGTTGGCGTACCAGCTGTCACGATCGATCCGGCCCTGCGCGACGCACTGCGCACCACCCTGACCGTGGCGGTCCCCGCGACCGTGATGGTCGTGGCCTTCGCACTGCCGGTCGCCCACTGGCTGGCCGCCGCGCGCGTCCGAATCGCGGTGCCCTGCCTGGTGATTCTGACCGTGCTGCCCGTATCTGGGCGCACTGCAGCGGGTGATCGGGTCCTCCGGCTGGTTCGGCACCCTGGTCCCCTTGATCTTCACCCATGCCGCCGCGGGACTGCCGATCTCGATTCTCGTCCTGCGCGGGGCCCTCCTCGCACCGGCCTACACCCCGGCCGCCGATGCCCTGTACGGACTGGCATCGCTGCGCACCATCGTCGCCCGGCTGGGTGCCGTGGTGCCGGCCGTCGTCGCGGTGGCGGTGCTGGAGTTCATCCAGGTGTGGAACGACTTCTTCATCGGACTGCTGGTCAACGGCACCGGGGGCAGCCCATGGTCGCTGCTGCTGTGGGGCTACACCCGCCAATTCGACGAGAGCTCCGCCCAACTCGCGACCGGGGCGCTGGTCTCGGCGGTCGTCCCGCTGGTGCTGCTGCTGGTGTGCTGGCGACGCTGGCTGGTGCCGGGCCTGGCCGGGGGAGCGCGGATATGAGCGAAACCGAATCCGCGCCCGGCGGACCCGAGTCCACCGAGCTGGCCCGCGAGAGCCGCAGCCTCATGGCCACGCCGAAATCCGCGGTGTGGCAGTGGCTGCTGGGCGGACCGGCGCTGGTGGGCATCGGTATCGCCACCCTGATCGCCAATGTGATGACCGAAGCGTTCAAGGCGAACCCCGCCGTGCGGTGGACCGAGTCCGCCGTCGGGTGGGTCGTTCTCGCCTACTTTCTCACCGAATCCGCCCGGCGCGGTTATCGATTGGTGCAGGATCGCGCCGGGCTCAGGGGTCCGCGACCCGTGGAGTTGCCCGATCCCGAAGCGCCCTGGGGGCCGGAGCCCGAGCCGGAGACGAACCCGGAGCTGAGGGGCAATTGGGCCGCGGCCGTGCTCCGCGAGCTGCCCATTCGAACCTATGAGACTGCGGTGCTCCTCGATGTGCTCGGGGCGAGCGCCGCGGCTCGGCTCCCCGCCACCACGGCGGAGACCGAATCACCCTCCGCACCGCGACTATTGGCGAGCCTGACCAGAGCGGGCGCGGTGGAGCCGATGCCGCCGGGGCGCTACCGGCTGGCCGAGGTCCCGTCCGCCGGCGAGGATCCCGCCATCACCGAGACGCCCGAGTGGCGGGCCGCGCTCGCGGTGCTGCTCCGCAGGCACGCCGAGGAGGCCACGCTGTGGGCGCGGGCGCTCGATCTTCCGGCACACGCCGTGGTCGCGCGCCGCTGGTTCGAGAACGAGGAGCCCCGGCTCTGTCTCCTCCTGCGCAACTGTGCGCAACGGGCCGAACCGGAAGCGGGACAGGCGAACAACACCCTGCTGAACCGGGTCCGCGCGGTGGTGCCGGATCTGGCCGCGATCGCTGACGCGCTGGACATCTGGTATGCGCGCACCGGACGCGCGGAGGACAGCCCGGGCACGGGCGGCGGCCCGCACGACCCCGGCCCGGCGGCAGCGATGGTGACGATCACGTCCGTGACCCGATACGGCCCGCTGCATGCGCTGGCCGATATCCGCGCGACGGTGCCGGAGCGGCGACCGGCGCGCTACAGCCCGTGGACGGTGTCCCGCAGCCTGCGCGCTCGCGCCCTGCATCGACAGGCCCTGGAGGCCATGGACACCACGGACGCGAATCTGAGCAAGGCGGTCAACCTCCTGGAACAGGCGTGGTGGCTGCTACCGCGCGAAGACGTCGCCGGTGAGGTGTGCGCCCTGGTGAACATGGCGATCGCGCACCTCGTGCAGGGGCGGCACACCGCCGCACGCGACCGCCTGGAATTGGCCGAATCCATGGCCGCGGGCGGGCGCGACCCCAGCGGGCTGGCCCACGTGCACGAGATCGCGGGTGTTCTCGACTGGTCGGTGGGCGAACCGCGGCATGCGCTGGTGCGATGGCAGACCGCCCTGGGCGAATGGCGCGCTCTCGCCGACGATCTCGGCACCGGCCGGTGCCTGCAACATCTGGGGTCGGCCGCGGCGGTCGAGCCGACGCTCGCCGCGTTTCTCCTCGACTCCGATGGCGCCGCACCGGCCGAGGTGGTCCGTCGGGCCATCGGCTGGCTGGTCCGGGCACACGACCTCGACAGCGCGCTGAATTACGCCGAGGCACACCAGGATGACCTGCTCGCGCAACTGAACGAGCTGATCGAACCCGCACCGCCCCTGGATTCGCTACCCGGCTTCGACCAGTGGCCGCTGCTGCCGCCCGATCAGGCGACGGGCTCCGGCTGAGCCTCGGGTTCCGCCACGGCCATCCTCGCGTCCACGACCAACCCGATCACGCCGACCGCCAAACAGGCTGCCGTGACGATCAATTGGGCGGGGGAGGTGCGATTGGTGAGGGCGTCGCCCAGCAGCACCGTGCCCACGGTGCCCGGGATGATTCCGATGAAGGTGGCGATCAGGTACGGGGTGAACCGGATCGAAGACAGTGCGGCGCAATAGTTCACGATCGAGAACGGCGCGAACGCGATCAGCCGCAGCGATCCGATCGCCAGCCAGCCCCGCCGCGCCAACCGGGTGTCGACCGCCTGCACGGTCGGATGGGTGAGCCGCGCGCGCACCCGCTCGTGATCGAGGGCGCGCACCAGCCACAGCGCCAGCACCGCACTGAGTGTCGTGGCGGCGAGGGCCAGTGTGAGTCCCTCCACCGAGCCGAACAGCATGCCCGCGCTGAGGGTGAAGATGGTGCGCGGGAAGGGCGCGACACATACCAGCGTGTGCACCGCGAAGAACACCAGCGGCAGCAGCGGCCCGACCGAGTCGGCCCACTGCCGGATCTGCTGGGGTGCCGGGTGCGGTGCGAAGGCGGCCAGCGCGAAAAGTAGCCCGCAGCCGATCAGCAAGGCCAGATTTCGCGGTTGACGGAGACGGCTGAGCAGCCCGGATACCCGCTCGAGCGGCACACGCACGGTTGTTGGCACCGCGCCAGGTTACCCGCTGGTAGTGAGACTCCGGAGACCGTTATCTCGAGGCTGCCGCTAGCATCAGGGGAAAGACGATGAATGCTCGTTAACCAAAGTGGCCGTTGAGCTGGGTGAATGCCGGTGCGACGGCCATCCGGTCAGGGAGTGGAAGAAGGAACAGCAGCTATGCCGATTGCTTCCGACTCGGACACCGATCCGGTGCCCGAGTATGCCGCCTGGCGCAAGGGTGTCGCCGGGGTGCTGGCGAAGGCCCGCAGGGTGGATGCGAGCGACTTGCCGGATGAGCCGGAGAAGCTGCTCGCGGTCACGACCTATGACGGCCTGACCGTCAACCCGCTCTACACGCGCCGCGACGAACTGCCCGAGCAGCCGCTGCCCGGGCAGTTCCCCTACGTGCGCGGTGGCGACGCCACCCGCGACGTGCACCGTGGCTGGTTCGTCAGCCAGCGTTTCGGCGGCCCCGATGCCGAGGCCGTGAACGAGGACATTCTCTTCGCGCTCGACAACGGCGTGAGCGCGGTGTGGCTGGGTGTCGCCGAGCGCGGCGTGCCGGTCGACGGGCTGGCCACCGCACTGCAGGGCTTCCTCTTCGAGCTGGCGCCGCTCACCCTCGACGCCGGGCCGGCCGCCAATGAGGCTGCGGCCGCACTGTTCTCGGTGCTCGACGGCTATGAGGCCCCGAACCGCAAGGACATTCGGGTCTCGCTGGGCGCCACCCCGCTGACGAGCCTGTTCGCCGGCTCCTCGGCCATCGACCTGGACGGCGCGGTCGCGCTGGCCCAGCAGGCGGTGGCCCGCACCGAGACGGTCCGCGCGATCACCGTGTGCGGCGTGGCCTTCCACAATTCCGGCGCCTCCGACGCCCAGGAACTGGGTGCGGCGGTGGCCGCGGGCCTGGAGTACCTGCGCTCGCTCACCGACGCCGGGGCCGACATCGCGGATGCGCTGGAGCAGCTGGAGTTCCGCTTCGCCGCCACCGACGACCAGTTCGAGACCATCGCCAAATTCCGTGCCGCCCGGCGACTCTGGGCGCGCGTCGCGCAGGTCTGCGGGGCTCCGGCCTTCGGTAACGCGCCGCAGCAGGCGATCACGTCCGCGGCCATGATGAGCCAGCGCGACCCGTGGGTGAACATGCTGCGCACCACCCTCGCCGCGTTCGGTGCGGGTGTCGGTGGCGCGGACATCGTCACCGTGCTGCCCTTCGACGACGCGCTGCCCGCGGGGGAGCTCGAGGTGTCCAAGGCGTTCTCGGAGCGCATGGCCCGCAACACCCAGCTGCTGCTGCTCGAGGAATCCCGCCTCGGCCACGTGCAGGACCCGGGCGCGGGCTCCTGGTACGTGGAGTCGCTGACCGACGAGCTCGCCGCCAAGGCGTGGGAGTTCATGCAGGAGATCGAGGCCGCCGGCGGCTACCTTGCCGCGCTGCAGGCGGGCCTGCTCGCCGAGCGCATCGCCGAGACCAAGGCGAAGCGCGATTCCGATGTGGCGCACCGCAAGACGGCCGTCACCGGCGTCAACGAGTTCCCGAACCTGGGCGAGAAGCCGCTGTCGGAGGCCGCGCGCGCCAAGACCTCGCCGGCCCGCTACGGCGCGGCCTTCGAGGCGCTGCGCAACCGCTCCGACGCCTACCTGGCCGCCAACGGCGTGCGCCCGCAGGTGCGCCTGGTTCCGCTGGGCCCGGTGTCGGAGAACAATGTTCGTGTCACCTTCACCACCAACCTGCTGGCCTCCGGCGGCATCGAGGCGGTCGCCGAGGCCGGCCCGTCGATCGCCGTGCTGTGCGGCTCCGACACCCGCTACGGCACCGACGCCGCCGCGGCCGTGGACGAATTGCGGGCTGCCGGTGTGACCACTGTGCTGCTGGCCGGACCCGAGAAGGCGGTCGCGGAGCTGACCGGCGCGCAGCGCCCGGATGGCTTCGTGGCGGCCCGGATGGATGCTGTGGCGGCTCTGACCGGCCTGCTCGAAAAGCTGGGAGCGTAGAGATGAGCGATATCAAACATCGCATCGGCAATTTCGCCGAAGTACCGCTGACCGAGGGCGACACCGCGCCCGCCGACGTCAGCGCCGCGCAGGTCGACGCCTTCGTCGCCGAGGCCGCGAGCGCCAATCACTATGCGCCCGAACAGCTCACCTGGTCGACCCCCGAGGGCATCGAGGTGCCGCCGGTGTTCACCAAGGCCGACCGGGACGCCATCGCCGCCGAGGGCTACCCGCTCGACAGCGTGCCGGGTGTGGCCCCGTTCGTGCGCGGCCCGTACCCGACCATGTACGTGAACCAGCCGTGGACGATCCGCCAGTACGCGGGCTTCTCCACCGCCGCGGACTCGAACGCCTTCTACCGCCGCAACCTGCAGGCGGGCCAGAAGGGCCTGTCGGTCGCCTTCGACCTGGCGACCCACCGTGGCTACGACTCCGACCACCCGCGCGTCACCGGTGACGTCGGCATGGCCGGTGTCGCCATCGACTCCATCCTGGACATGCGGGAACTGTTCGATCACATTCCGCTGGACCAGGTTTCGGTGTCGATGACCATGAACGGCGCGGTGCTGCCGATCCTGGCGCTCTACGTCGTCGCCGCCGAGGAGCAGGGCGTCAAGCCCGAGCAGCTGGCCGGAACCATTCAGAACGACATTCTGAAGGAGTTCATGGTCCGCAACACCTACATCTACCCGCCCAAGCCCTCGATGCGGATCATCTCCGACATCTTCGCCTACACCTCCGCGAAGATGCCGAAGTTCAACTCGATCTCCATCTCCGGCTACCACATCCAGGAGGCCGGAGCCACGGCCGACCTGGAGCTGGCCTACACCCTCGCCGACGGCGTGGAGTACATCAAGGCCGGTCTGGACGCGGGCATGGAGGTCGACAAGTTCGCGCCGCGACTGTCGTTCTTCTGGGCGATCGGCATGAACTTCTTCATGGAGGTCGCGAAACTCCGTGCGGGACGGCTCCTCTGGAGCGAGCTGGTCGCCAAGTTCGAGCCCAAGAACTCGAAGTCGCTGGCGCTGCGCACGCACTCGCAGACCTCGGGCTGGTCGCTGACCGCGCAGGACGTGTTCAACAACGTCGCGCGCACCTGCGTGGAGGCCATGGCCGCCACCCAGGGCCACACCCAGTCGCTGCACACCAACGCGCTGGACGAGGCCCTCGCGCTGCCGACGGACTTCTCCGCCCGCATCGCCCGCAACACCCAGCTGCTCATCCAGCAGGAGTCCAACACCACCCGTCCGGCCGACCCGTGGGGCGGCTCGTACTACGTGGAGTGGCTGACCCACCAGCTGGCCGAGCGCGCCCGCGCCCACATCGCCGAGATCGAGGCGCACGGCGGTATGGCGCAGGCGATTTCGGAGGGCATCCCGAAGCTGCGCATCGAAGAGGCCGCCGCCCGCACCCAGGCGCGCATCGACACCGGCCAGCAGCCGGTGATCGGCGTCAACAAATACCTGGTCGAGGAAGACACCCCGATCGAGGTGCTCAAGGTCGAGAACTCGCGCGTGCGTGCCGAGCAGAACGCCAAGCTGGAAAAGCTGCGGGCGGAACGCGATTCGGCCGAGGTCGAGATGGCGCTGGCCGAATTGACCCGTGCGGCGGCCTCGTCCGAGGGCGGCATGGACAACAACCTGCTCGCCCTGGCCATCAACGCCGCGCGCGCCAAGGCCACCGTGGGTGAGATCTCCGACGCGCTGGAGCAGGTGTACGGCCGCCACCAGGCCGAGATCCGCACGCTCTCCGGCGTTTACCGTGAGGAGGCCGGCAAGGTGACCAACATCAGCAAGGCCATCGAACTGGTCGAGGCGTTCGCCGAGGCGGAGGGCCGTCGCCCCCGCATCCTGGTCGCCAAGATGGGTCAGGACGGCCACGACCGCGGCCAGAAGGTGATCGCCACGGCCTTCGCCGACCTCGGCATGGACGTCGATGTGGGCCCGCTGTTCCAGACCCCCGAGGAGGTGGCGCAGCAGGCGGCCGACAACGACGTGCACGTCGTCGGTGTCTCGTCGCTGGCCGCAGGCCACCTCACGCTGGTGCCCGCCCTGCGGCAGGCACTGGCCGATGTCGGACGCCCCGACATCATGGTCACCGTCGGCGGCGTCATCCCGCCCGGTGACTACGACGAGCTGTACGCCGCGGGTGCCGCCGGCATCTTCGGCCCCGGCACCATCATCGCCGATGCCGCGATCGACCTGATCAAGAAGCTGGCCGCACAGCTGGGCCACGAGATCGGCACCGGCGCAACGGAATGAGCGACGCCGCACGCGGGACCGAGGGTGGCGGAATCCACCCTCGGCTCGGCACCACCGCCGGCGTCGGCCTGCCCGGCCCCGCCGGCGCAGAAACGCCCGGCCCCGGCGCCCAGCCCGCCACTCCGGTGGCGCGCCGAGTGATCGACGTCGACCAGCTGGCCGCGCAGGTCCGGGCAGGGGAGCGGGCCGGCCTGGCCCGCGCCATCACCCTGGTCGAATCGACCCGGACCGACCACCGGGACCTGGCCCAGCAGCTGCTGCTGCGGCTGACCCCCGAAGCGGGCAAGGTGGTGTCCAATCGCGTTGGCATCACCGGTGTTCCGGGTGTCGGCAAGTCGACGTTCATCGACGCGCTGGGCATGTACCTCATCGGCCAGGGCCACCGCGTGGCGGTGCTGGCCGTGGACCCGTCCTCGACGCGGACCGGCGGCTCGATCCTCGGCGACAAGACCCGCATGGCGCGACTGTCGGTGGAACGGGACGCCTTCATCCGCCCGTCTCCCACGGCCGGAACCCTCGGCGGCGTGGCGAAAGCGACCCGCGAGACCATCGTGCTGCTGGAGGCGGCAGGCTACGACGTCATCCTGGTGGAGACCGTCGGTGTCGGCCAGTCCGAGGTCACCGTCGCCAATATGGTCGATGTCTTCTGCTTCCTCACCCTGGCCCGCACCGGCGACCAGCTGCAAGGAATCAAGAAGGGCGTCCTCGAACTCGCCGACCTGGTGGCCGTGAACAAGGCCGACGGCCGCCACGAACTGGAGGCCAAGGCCGCCGCCCGGGAGCTGCAAGGAGCCATGCGGCTCATCCACCCGCGCGAATCCCTGTGGCGTCCACCGGTTCTCACCATGTCCGGCCTGAACGGCATCGGACTGGATTCGTTCTGGGACACAGTCCTCACCCACCGCCGCGTCCTCACCGAAGCAGGCGAGTTCGCCGAGAAGCGCCGCCGCCAGCAGGTCGACTGGACCTGGACCATGGTCCACGACAACCTGCTCCGCCGCCTCACCGAGAACCCGAACGTCAAGGCCCTGCGCACCCAGGTGGAAAAACAGGTCCGCGACGGCTCGCTCACCCCCGCCCTCGCCGCCGAAGAAATCCTCCGGGCCTTCGACGAACGGTCCTGAGCCCCATGGACATCCGGATCCGACCAGGTACCGAATCCGACGCGGAAGCGGTCGCCACGCTGCACACCGCCAGCTGGCGCACCGCCTACGCGAGCATCATGCCCGAGACCTATCTGACCGGTGCGCTGTCCGACGACCACAAGGCGCTCTGGCACAGCCGCCTGACCGGCGACCGATCCGAAGGCGACCTGTTCATTGCCGAATCCGGTTCGGAAATACTCGGATTCATCTACCTGGCACCCCGCGCAGACGGCCGCATTCTCATCGACAATCTGCACGTCACCCCGACCCTCAAACGAGGCGGCATCGGCTCCCGCCTCTTGCACCACGGATTCGAATGGGCCGCTGCCGAATACCCCGGCCGCCCCGTCTACCTCGAAGTCCTCCAGGCCAATACACCCGCCATCGCCTTCTACGAGCGCCACGGCGGCCACCCCGGCGAACCCCGGACCGCGCACTTCCCCCAGGGCTTTGATCTCCAGGAACTGGAAATTACCTGGTCACGCAGCTGATACGGGAATCGCGATCAGTCGATCGATGCGGCGCAGCCGGGCAGCCATCACACCGACGGTGAACACCGACAGACTTACGGTGACCAGGGCTCGACGATGACTGTGTCGGCGGCAGACCAAGCGAAAAGCCGAAGAACCAAACCTGAAGAGACAAGGGATTAAGGACAAAGGATGCAGTAATGATGGGGTGAACCCCGCGGCGGTCGTCCTGACTCGAAAAGATGCTGACCGTGGTGTCATGTCCAGAATCTGTCGGTCGATCCGGCCATATCGTCGAATTGAACTGCGGCAGAACAGTTTTCACTCCATGCCCCCCAACTAATTCTTTCTCTTCCTAAACTCCCAAAGCCCCCGCGAAAAGCGGCCAAGAATCATGTATGTCGTCCTGCCAATACGGCCACGCATGGGTCCCATTCCGATAAACCACCTGCGCCGGAATCCCCAGCGAACCCAACGCTCCGACAAGCGAATCCGTGCAGGCTCGCACTACCGTCTCCATGGCCCCACCCACGGCCAGCCGATCCGTCAGCGCGTTGACATCCCCACCGATGCTGGGATCGGTGAGCGAGTCATGAACTCCCAGAATGCCATTCCCCGCAGAAATGTAGAGCGCCACACCGCGCAGTCGGTCCGCGTTGAGAACCGGGTCGTGGGCGCTCCAGGCCGGATTGTCGTCGCCGCCCCACATATTGGCGGCATTCGCGCCGAACAGCTCGAGCGTGGATCGCACGTAGGTCCGCGCCGCCGCGTCCGCCGTGCGCGGGCAACCGCTGAAGGAACCCACCGCCTGATACATACCGGGTGCTTGGATAGCGAGGTTGAGTGCGGAGGTGGCCGACATCGATGCGCCCGCGACGGCATTGCGCCCCGTCATCGCGAATCGCGATTCCAGCAGCGGCGGTAATTCGTGAATAAGGAAAGTGGACCATTGGTTCCGGCCCAGTGTCGGATCATCGGCGACCCAGTCGGTGTAGAAGCTGGCACGGCCGCCGATCGGGGTGATGACATTGACCGGCTTGTCGGCGAAGAACTGGGCGACATCGGTGCGATTGGTCCACGGGCCGCCGGTCTCACCGCCGTCCACGGCATTCAGCAGGTACAGGGCGGGCGCGGGGCCGTTCGGGTGCGAAACCCACACCGGAATGGTCCGGTTCATGGCCGCCGAGTAGACGGTGACCTCGTACTGGCGGCCGCCCAGCGGGCGCACGTCGACGATGGAAGCCCCTTCGCTGGGGTCGGCCGCCGCGGTGACGGGCGCAAGGGCAGCAAATGTGGCGATCAGGGCAACGAGGTAGCGTGACAGCCGATGCATGACAGCGAGTATGTCGCTTTTGAGGCTATTTTCCAGGAATAATCGTGCGTGTTGGTCTTCGGAATGTCCTGCGGTGACGCGATTGCATCCTTCTAGAAACCGTTCGGTAGCAAACTTGTAGCATCACCCATCGGAACGGCCTGGAAGCGTGGCCGCCCAGCGCGTAAACCGTGCCGGGCCGACCCGCCGGTTGTCAGATCATGGCGCGCAGCGGACCCTCGGGCTCGATGCCCATGATGGTCAAGGCCGTCGAGTGGTACAGCGATCCGGGCGTGTGGATGGCGTGCTGCAGACCCACGTGCGCGTCCCGCCAGAACCGCTGCATGACGTTCTGCCGCCGCACCGCATTGCCGCCGGACCGGGCGAAGATCTCGTCGACCGCCGACACCGCCCGCCAGGCGCAGCGAACTTGATTGCGGCGCACCAGGGAACGATCCTCGAAGGTGATGGTCTTCCCGGCCTCGGCCTGGTCGTAGAGGCGGCTGATGCCGTCCAGCAGTTGAGTGCGTGAGGCCGCGATATCGGCCGCCGCCTCGGAGATGGCCGACAGCACGTACGGATCGTCCTTGATCTTGGTGCCCATGGCCGTGACCCGGTCGCGCTGATAGTCCAGGTGCGCCGCGAGTGCGCCCTCGGCGATGCCGATCACCGCCGAGGTGATGCCCAGCGGGAACATGGCCCAGAACGGCAGCTGGTAGACGGTCTCGGTGCGGCCCGCCCGCTCGGCCGCGATCTCACCTGCCGCGACGGCATCGAATTCGATGGTCCGATAGGCCGGAACGAACGCGCCGTCCACGATGACGTCCTTGCTGCCGGTGCCCTGCAGCCCGATGACATCCCACGAGTCGTCGACGATCGTGTAGTCCTTGCGCGGCAGCACCACGTGCAGCACGGTCGGCGGCATGACCGGATTACCGTCGGCGTCACCGAGCAGCGCGCCCAGGAAGATCCAGTCGCAGTGATCGGTGCCGGAGGAGAAGTTCCAGCGGCCGCGCAGGGTGTATCCGCCGTCGGCCGGCGTCGCCACGCCCTGGGCGGCATACGGCGAGGCGATCCAGGTGTCGGGGTTCTCACCCCACACCTCGTTCTGCAGCCGCCGGTCCATCAGCGCCATCTCCCACGGGTGCACGCCGCCGACGCCACATACCCAGCCGGTGGACCCGCAGTGCTGGGCCACGGCCATGACCGCCTCGGCGAAATCGCGCGGATGCGCCGCGTACCCGCCGAAATCGGCGGGCTGCAGCAGCCGCATCACCCCGGCCTGACGGATCAGCTTCACGCTCTCGTCGGAGAGCTTGCCCCGCCGCTCGGTCTCCTCGGCGGTCGCCGCCAACTGGCCCGACAGCTCCGCGACCCGGTTCACTACCTCGTGCGTCATCGCCACTCCCCACTGGTTCGGTGTGCCCCTATTAGAACGCGTTCTAGCGGCGATGTCCGGGAATCCGCTTGCCCGCGAGCGAAATTCCCGATGATCGGAACCCGCCCTGCGCCGGGGTCCGGGCGATGTTATCGCCGGGTGTGACGCAGCCGACGGTCAGATAAATTGTGCACAATCTAATTGCTGGCTACCGTATTGGACATGACCGATGAGCTGGCGCTGGAAAACCAGCTGTGCTTCGCGCTCTACTCGGCGTCCCGGGCCATGACCGCCATGTACCGGCCCCAGCTGGACGCCCTGGGCATCACCTATCCCCAATATCTGGTGCTGCTCGCGCTCTGGCAGCGCGACGACCGCACCGTCGGCGATCTGTGCTCGGCCCTGGAACTGGATTCGGGCACGCTGTCGCCACTGCTCAAGCGGCTCGAGGCGGCGGGCTTCGTGGCACGCCGCCGCTCGACCGCCGACGAACGCCGCGTGGAGATCACCCTGACCGATCGCGGACGGGAACTGCGTTCGGCCGCATGCCGGATCCCGGCGCGCTCGGCCGAGATCGCCGGCCTGCCCGGCGAGGAACTGATCCAACTGCGGGAAACCCTGCACCGACTCACCGAAGCTCTCACCGCCCACACCCGATCGAAGGAGACCCCCTGATGAACGTGCTCTACACCGCCGAAGCCCTCGCCACCGGAGACGGCCGCAACGGCCAGGTCCGCACCGCCGACGGCAAGATCGACGCCACGCTCTCGATTCCGAAGGAGATGGGCGGCAACGGCCTCGGCACCAACCCGGAGCAGCTCTTCGCCGCCGGGTACGCCGCCTGCTTCCACTCGGCGCTGCGCACCGTGGCGCGGTCGCTGAAGGCGAACGTGGACGACTCGGCCGTGGGCGCGAAGGTTGGCATCGGCCCCAATGACGCCGGCGGATTCGGCCTGGTCGTTACCCTCGAGGTGTCGCTGCCACACCTGCCCCTGGACGAGGCGCAGGCGCTGGCGGACAAGGCTCACCAGGTGTGCCCGTATTCCAATGCCACTCGCGGCAATATCGAGGTCGACGTCATCGTGGTCGAAGACTGAGGAGGATGAGCATGCGTGCGGTAATCATCGAACAGTTCGGCGAGCCCGAGCAGGTCCTGACCACGGCCGAGCGGCCGGTGCCAGAGCCCGGGCCGGGTGAGGTGCGGATCGCGACCACGCTGGCCCCGATCCACAATCACGACCTGGCCATCATCCGGGGCGCCTACGGCTACCGGCCCGAGCTGCCCGCCATCCCGGGCACCGAGGCCGTGGGCCGCATCGACGCCCTGGGCCCGGGGGTCACCGGCCTGGAAATCGGTCAGCGCGTGACGGTTTCGGGTGTGCAGGGCGCCTGGGCGGAGTATTTCGTGGCCAAGGCGGGCGGGATCGTCCCGGTGCCGGATACGGTGTCCGACGCGACCGCGAGTCAGCTGCTGGCCATGCCGCTGAGCGCACTCATGCTGCTCGAGGATCTCGATGTCGAGCCCGGCCAGTGGATCGCGATCAATGCCGCCAATGGCGCGGTGGGACGACTGGTGAACCAGCTCGCGCGCGCCCGCGGCGTCCACGTCCTGAACCTGGTGCGCAGCGCGGCGGCCGCGAAGTCGTTGCGGGAGCTGGGCTTCGAACCGGTGCTCGAGACCGGGTCGGGGGACTGGCACCAGCAGGTCGCGGAGGTCACCGGCGGCGAACCCATCGCCCGTGCGGTGGACCAGGTCGGTGGGCCGGCCGCCGATGACCTGCTGTCGGTGCTCGGCCCGCGTGGTGAGCTCATCACCTTCGGCGCGCTGTCGGGCCAGCCGCTGGTGCTCAACCCCGGCCCGATCATCTTCAAACAGGCTGTGGTGAAGGGCTTCTGGGGTTCCAAGCGCGCCGAGGAGATCGGCGGTGACGAACGCCGCCGCCTCATCACCGAGCTGGTGACCCTGGCCGCCCGCGGCGAACTGGACCTGGCCATCGAGGCCACCTACCCGCTCGCGGAGGCCGCCGAGGCCGCGGCCGCCAGCGAACGCCCGGGCCGCAATGCCAAGATCGCGCTCAGCGCCGCGGCGCTACCCGGCCAGTAGGACCGCGATCAGCGTGATCGCGCCGGGCAGCGCCTGCCCGACGAAGATCCGGCGGCTCGCGGTGGCCCCACCATAGAGTCCGGCCACCACGACGCAGGCCGCGAAGAAGATCTTCGCGGCCTGCCCGACCGGATCGGCGGCAATCAGACCCCAGATCAGCCCCGCCGCCAGAAAACCGTTGTAGAGACCCTGATTCGCGGCGAACACCTTGGACTCCTCGGCGAACTCGGCCGTGACGCCGAAGCCCGCGCGCACCCGCGGAGTGGTCCAGAGGAACATCTCCATGATCAGGATGTAGACGTGCAGCGCGGCGAGCAATCCGACCAGGATGTCCGCGACCAATCGCATGACCGACCCGCCTTCCGTGAGGTTTCAGCCGACACCGACCACCGCGTCTCATCGTGTCAGACCCACGCGCCGGAAGGCCCTGAGCCCATCGTCGAAACCCGGAGTGTCGCGCCCCGGTGAGCTATCCGATGCCGAAGAGGTCCGCCGCATTGCGGTAACAGACCGCTCGCAGCCAGTCGTCACCGAGACCGAGCCGCTCGAGCGCGAACAGCGCGTGGCCGTACGAATAGGGAATGTTCGGGAAGTCGCTGCCGAACAGGATGCGATCCCCGAAGTCCCGCAGGCGCGGCAGCTCGGCGGCGGGGAAGGGGTCACCGGCCTCGAAGAAGTCGGTGAAGTTCATGGTGGTGTCGAACAGAACTCCGGGGTTGTCCGCGGCGATGTCGAGGAACTCGCTGTACTCGGGCACCCCCATGTGCGCGATGATCAGACGGAGTCGCGGGAACCGCCGGAGCAGTTGGGCGATCGGCTCGGGACCGGTGAATCGCCCGGCGGCAGGCCCGGATCCACAGTGGGTGACCACCGGGATGCCCGCCTCCTGGACCAGTCCCCACACCTCGTCCAGCAGTGGATCCGCCGGGTGATAGTTCCCGACCTGGATGTGCAGCTTGAAGATTCGCGTCCCCGACCCGATCGCGGCACGCACATACTCGGCCGCGCCCGGCTCCGGGTAGAAGGTCGACGTGTGCAGGCAGTCCGGGGTGCGGTCGGCGAAATCGGCGGACCAGTCGTTGAGCCAGGCCGCCATCTCCGGCTTGTGCGGGTAGACCATCGAGGTGAAGGCACGAACGCCGAAGCTGCGCAGGGTCTTCAGCCGCACCTGCTCCTCGGCGCGGTAGGTGATCGGCCACGCGCGGTGGCCGAGCAGTGGCCCGGCCGAATCGAAGTAGCCCCACACCTTGCGCAGCACCTGCTCGGGCATGAAATGCGTGTGGACATCGATGATCCCGGGCAGCCCCAGCCGCGTATGGAAATCGGTGACGTAGTCGAGGTCCTGCTCGTCGGTCACCGGCTCGAATCTCCTTCCGCGAACGCGGTTCGCGCGTAATCCCCGACCCGGTCGACGAGCCGTTCGAAGAACAGCTCCGGATCGGTCCCGATCACGATGTCGGCGTTGGGTTCCCGTCCCCACATGCCCGCCCAGTCGGCGACCGTGGTGGCGCGGGTGATGGTTCCGGTCAGCTCCACGTCCACGGTCGCCGGTTTGGTGACGGCCAGGCTCGGGTCCAGTGCCACGGCCGCCGCGAACGGGTCGTGCATGTGCGCCAGATACCCCTGGTCGTAGTGCTTGTGGAAGTCGAAGTAGAAGCGGATCGCATCGGTGAGGTACCGCACCAGCGGATTGCTGGCCGCCGACCGCGCCTCGGGCGGATCGTTCTCGCTGACGTGCTCCACCGGTGTGCTCCCGGCCCGTTCGGCCAGCAGCGCCAGGTGTTTGGGCTTCATCTCGATGGTCTCGGTGATGTCGAGCGCGCACACGATGGGCCGGCGGTCGGCGGGCGCGGCGGAGAAGGCGTCGAACACCTCCTTGGCCGCTTCCGGATCCACGTGCACGTTCCACTCGTTGGTCGGGGTGGTGTTGCCGGGATGGTTGAACGCGCCGCCCATGATCACCAGGCGCCGGAGCAGCTGCGGCAGTTGGGGTTCCATCCGCAGCGCCAGGGCGAGATTGGTGAGCGGCCCGGTGCACAGCCCGACGATCTCGCCCGGATGCTCGCGCACCAGGTCCACCCACAGCTGGGCCGCGGATCGGCCGGACAGGGTCCGGCTGGTCGGCGGCAGCTCGGCGTAGCCGACGCCCTGGGGCCCGTGGGTGTCCTCGGTGGTGCGTAGCGGTACGGCCAGGGGTGTCAGCGCGCCCTGGGCGACCTCGAGCTCCGGGGCCCGCACCAGCTCGAGCAGCGCGAGATTGTTGGCGGCCACCTGCGGCGCGGGCACATTGCCCGCGGTGGAGGCGATTCCGACGATCTCGGCCTCGGGGGAGGCGAGGAGGTAGAGCAGGCCCAGGGAGTCATCGATGCCGGTGTCGTTGTCCATGAGGATCTTCTGCCGCACGCGTTCGAGGGTAGCCGTATCGATGCCGGGGCCCTGCGGGGAGGATGCGCCGGTCTCGCCAGCTTGTGAAACACCCGTCTAGAACGTTTGTCTAAGACGCTGGTAGGATGGTCCCATGGGAAATCGAGAAGACCTCCTGGCGGGCGCCCGCAAGGCCGTCCTGGAACGCGGCCTGGCCAAGGTGACCGCCCGGGACATCGCCACCGCCGCCGGGGTGAGCCTGGCCGCCATCGGCTATCACTTCGGTTCCAAGGATCAGCTGGTCACCGAGGCCATCACAATGGGCGTCGGCACCCAGATCGGCGACGATATGGAGGCCGCCATCCGGGACGCGGGGGAGGGTCGCACGCTGTGGGAGTCGCTGGCCGCGATCTGGAACGGCTTCGTCGATGTGGTGCAGCGCAATCGCGACGGCCTGTTGCTGAGCACCGAGAACGGCATCCAGATCGCGCGCGATCCCGCGCAGCAGGTCTACATGGCCGAGGCCAGCGCGGTCGCGCATCGGGATATTGCCGCAACCGTCCACTCGGCGTACCCGGATCTGACCGACGAGCAGGCCGCAGCGGTCGGGCAGCTGCTGTTCCTGCTGTTCCAGGGCCTCGCCATTCAAAAGATGATCGCGCCGGGTGCCGTACTGCTGGACGGTGATTCGCTGGTGACCGCCATCGAAGCCATCCGGGGCAGATGAACTCACCGTCCGGCCGGCCGGGTGAACTCAGCCCGGCGGCACGTGCCGCAGCCGGGTCATGGCGATGACGGCCAGCAGCAGCGCCGCGCCCGCCGCGATGGCGGCGGTCAGGTGCATGCCGGTCAGGAAGGCGTGCTTGGCCGCCTCGGCCATGGCGCTGCCCACCTTCCCCGGCATGTTCCGGGCGACTTCGAGTGCCGCGCCCAGGGTGTCGCGCGCGGCGCGGGCGTCGGGCTCCTGCACCCCGTAGGGCAGGGTGGTGTTGAGCTGGTTGCGGTAGATGGCGATGCTGATGCTGCCGAGAATGGAGATTCCCAGCGCGCCACCGAATTCGGCCCCGGTCTCCGAGAGCCCGGAGGCCGCGCCCGCCTGCTCCGGAGGCGCGGTGCCCACGATGAGCTCGGTGGTGATGCCGAAAACCGGTGCCAGCCCGAAGGACACCAGCAGCGATGCCGCGATGGTGAGCTCCACGCCGCCGGTCGCGGTGATCCGGGTGAGCAGCAGCAGTCCGCACGCCGCCATGGTCATGCCCCCGCCGATCATGTAGGCGGGCCGCATCACCTTCATGATGCGCGGGCCCAGCTGCGAGCCGATCATGAAGCCCAGGCCCGCCGGGATGGTGGCGAGACCCGCCCGCAGCGGCGACATGCCCAGCACCAGTTGGAAATACTGTCCGACGAACAGGGCGTACCCGAAGGCCACGAAGATCGCGACCATATTGATGGTGAGCGCGGTGCGGAAGCTGCCCAGCCGGAACAGCCGCAGATCCAGCATGGGTTCGCTGGTATTGAGCTGCCGCCGGACGAAGAGCGCGCCGACCGCGAGACCGGCCACCAGCGCCGAGACCGCGGCCGCGCCGGGACCGTCCTGGGCGGCCTTCTTCATGCCGAAGACCACCAAGAGCACTGCCGTCGTGCACAATCCGGCACTGACCAGATCCAGACGGCCGGCGTCGGGATCGCGGAACTCGGGGAGCACGCGCGGCGCGAGAACGATCAGCAACACCATGACGGGCACCGCGAGCAGGAACACCGAGCCCCACCAGAAGTGCTCGAGCATGATGCCGCCCGCCAGCGGCCCGATGGAGCCGCCCACCGAGTAGGACCCCACCCACACCCCGACCGCGATGGAGCGCTGGCCCGGATCGCGAAACATGGTGAATATCAACGAGAGTGTGGACGGCGCCAGGGTGGCCCCGGCGACGCCGAGCAGGGCCCGGCAGCCGATCAGCACCGGCGCCGAGGGCGCGAAGGCCGCGATCACCGAGATCACGGCGAAGGCGGCCGCCCCGACCATCAGTAGTCGCCGTCTGCCGATGCGATCGCCGATGGTGCCCATGGTGAGCAGCAACCCGGCGACCAAGAATCCGTAAACGTCGATGATCCAGAGCAATTGGGAGCTCGTGGGGCGGAGTATCTCGCTGATCTGGGGGACCGCCAGGTGCAGGACGGTGAGGTCCATCGAGTACACCAGGCAGGCCAGCGCCAGCACCGCCAATCCGGCCCATTCCCGTCTCCCCACCGAGATGGCGCCGGCGTCGCTGGCGGCGGTGAGCAAGGGAGTAGGTGTGTCCACGATGACGTCCTCCATCTGCATGTCGACATACGGGTCGACAATTTTGATGTCGGTTTCAGGGTCTCAAATATTAACGCCGGACGTGGGATAAGTCCGGTGTGTTGAAAGCGCTGTATTGCAAGTCAATTCGCCTAATTCGCTGATGCACTTGCGGGTGTGCGTGCAGCGCGTTGTATACATTCGCGCGCACTACGAACCGTCCGGTCGGGCTTTCCACTCGGGAGCACTCGAACCGTGGGCCGGAGCGGGCCACGGATGGTCCGGATACTCGGTCAGCGCGGGTCCGGCGGTGGTCACCGCGTCGTGGGTGCGTGCGTACCGGGCATCCGGCGCCGCGGCGGGTTCGTGGGCGGGCGTCCGGCCCGGCGCGGTGATCAGCCAGGATGCCGTACGGGCCAGGGCGACCCGGACATCGCGGCCGAGGCCGTCGCCACTGCGCGCGCACAGCGCGTCGAGCACGCCCGCGGCGAGCAGGTACCCGCTGGCGTGATCGAGCGCCTGGGCCGGCAGGGCGCCCACGGATGATTCGCTACGCGAATTATTCTGTGTGCCTTCGATGAGCGAAATTCCCGATGCAGCCTGCACGATGCTGTCGAAACCGCGTCGATCACCCCATGGGCCGAGTTCACCCCAGGCCGAAACTCGGCCGTGCACAATTCCCGGGCGAATTTCCCCGGATCGTACTCCGAGGCGTTCCAAGCTGCCTGGTCGGTAACCCGAGATGATTATGTCTGCATTGCTGATCAATTCGCGAAAAACAGGAAGCCCGGTACGCAAATCGACTACAGTCGAGCGCTTCCCCTGACAAGTGTCCAGGTACTGCCAGCCGATCTCCGGCAACCCGGGCGGGTCGATCCGCAGCACATCGGCTCCGAGCAGGGCCAATGCCCGCGTCGCCACCGGTCCGGCGATCACCCGGGTGAGATCGAGAACCCGGATCCCGCGCAGCGGGAGCAGTTGTGTTGCGGCAGTGGGGCACTCGAATCCGCCCCGATCGCCGCGCTCGGCCACGGCGACGAGCGGGCCGGAGGCGGCGGCCTTGCCCTGCGGGCTGTCGGCCCACTCCCGCTCGGGGCGGACCCGCACCGCGATCGCACCGTGCTCGCCGGCCCGCTGTTCGATGTCCGCCGCCGTCAGTGTCGCTGCGCGCCGGGCGAAGTCCTCGCGACCGGCCGTGCCGGGCAACTCCACGGCGGCCAGCAACCGGGCGCGATGATGCGGATAGTTGGCGTGCGTACGCACCCATGCGTCCGCAGCCCTGAAGAATCCCGACAACTCTGCGAAGATGTCCGGCGGTTCGCCGTGGAGCCGGAACAGGCGCTCACTCGAGAAGGCCGCGGCGACCCGGGCCGGGTCGACCGTACCGCCGAGCGGCGTCACGCCGCAGGCGGCCCGCCAGCGATCCGCCGCCGCGGCGAAGGCCGCCACCGCACCGCCCGCCAGCGCCCAGACCGGCAGCGTCGCAGCCAGATTCGCACCCGGATCGACTGCGGGCAGCGGTGCGCCCGGGACGCCGATTCCGGCCTCGTACTCACGGACCAGCGCATCGTAGGTAGCCACGATCCGACTGTATCGCCGGCACCGGGTCCGACCACGGTGGCACATCTCACGGCATACTCGATCGGATGACAGCCCAACGACTCACCGGAACCGCCTGGCTGCGCGAACTGAAATCCGCTCCCGGCCCCGCAACCGTGCTGGTCTGCTTCCCGCCCGGCGGCGGATCGGTCACCGTCTACCGAGCGCTGGCCCAGCGCGTCGGCTCGGGTACTGCGGTGTTCGGCGTGCAGTATCCCGGCCGCCAGGACCGCCTCGGCGACGCGCCGGTGCCCGAGCTCACCGAACTGGCCGACCGGGCCGCCGCCGACCTGCTGGCCTGGCCGCGGGACGTGCACCTGGCCATCTTCGGGCACAGCATGGGCGCGACCGTCGCCTACGAGGCCGCCCGCCGGGTCGAGGCGGGCGGGCGCGAGCTGACCCACCTGTTCGTCTCCGGCCGTCCCGCACCGGCTTTCGCCGAGACCGGAAGCCTGCACGCCGGACCCGACGAGGGCCTCATCGCGGATCTCGAACGGCTGTCGAACGATCCGGCGTCGGTGCGGATCCTGCGCGACGAGCCCGGTCTGGCCGAGCTGGTGCTGCCGGCCGTGCGCAGCGACTACCGCGCGGTGGAGACCTACCGGCACGAGCCCGGTGCGCCGCTGCGCGCGCCGATCACCGCGCTGGTCAGCTCCGCCGATCCGACCACCTCGGCCGCGCAGGCGGGGGGTTGGCGCGACTACACCACCGCCGGATTCGACCTCGCCACGTTCCCGGGTGGCCACTTCTATCTGGATCTGCCCGAAAACCTGCCCGCGATAGGCGATTTGATCACCCGCGCGCTGGCCGCGGCGGTTCCGGGGCGCTCGAGTTGAGCACTCCGTCTTCGTGCGGGTAGCTTCCTCCGTTGCGTCTTCGTAGCAGGAGGGGGTTCTCAATGCCCAGAACACAATTCGTCGCCGCTCCGCCCGAGGGCAGTGATCTGAAGCAGATCAGCGGGCCCGCGACGCACTGGATCGCCCAGCTGCAGCGGCAGCGGCGCGACCCCACCGGGGCCGCCTTCGAGGACGAGGCGGCCTACGGCCCGCTCTATGTCCTGAACATGTTCGGCGACAAGTGGATCATCGCCGGTGGCCCCGAGGCGGCACAGCGCATCCTGATGAACAAGGACCGGGTGTTCGCCAACGGTCCGGCGTGGGCGCCGCTGCAGGGACCGTTCTTCGACCGGGGTCTGGTCCGGCTGGATTTCGACGAGCACCGCAGCCACCGCTCGATCATGCAGCAGGCCTTCGGTCGCGGCGCCCTCACGTCGTATCTGAAGGATATGCACGAGATCGCCGACCGCCACCTGAGCAAGCTGCCGGAAGGCAGTGTGGCCGACGGCAATCCGGTGCTCGTGCACCAGCACCTGCAGCGGCTCACCCTGGACATCGTGCTGGAGGTCTTCATGGGCGCGCGCCTGCCGCGCGACGAGGCCGAGCACATCTGCGGCGCCACCATGGACATCCTGCAGGCCGGCGGCGCGATGGTGCGCGTCGCCATTCCCGGCAACCGCTGGTGGCGGGGCATGCGCGCGCGCAAGACCATGGCGGCCTTCCTCTCCGACCGCATTGTCGCCGCCCGCGAAAACCCGGGCACCGACCTGCTCTCCATGCTGTGTCAGGCCGCGGGCGACGACGGCGATCGGTTCACCGACCAGGACATCGTGAACCACATGATCTTCCTGCTGGCCGCCGCCCACGACACCACCACGACCACGCTGTCCGGGGTCGTCTACAACATGGCCAAATACCCGGAATGGCAGAAGCGCGCGCGAGCGCGCTCGCTGGAGATGCCCTTCGAACTCGGTTACGACGAGCTCGCCGAGCTGACCGAACTCGACTGGATCATCAAGGAAACCACCCGGCTGTGCACCCCGGTGCAGATCTTCCCGCGCGCGGTGCAGGAGGACACCGAGGTGTGCGGCTATTTCGTGCCGAAGGGATCCTTCGTCGTCGTCCCGATCAGCGTCAACCACCGCCGCCCCGATATGTGGTCGCACCCCGAGGAATTCGATCCCGAGCGTTTCTCCGACGAACGCGCCGAGCACAAGCGGCACCGGGTGGCGTGGGCCCCGTTCGGGGCGGGCGCGCACAAGTGCCTCGGACAGCACTTCGCGGGCCTCGAGATCAAGACGATCGTGCATCAGCTGCTGCACACCTTCGAATGGGAGGTGCCGCAGGACTACGTCATGCCCCTCGACATGAGTGCGACGCCGCTGCCGAAGGACGATCTGCCCGTGACGCTGCGGCGTCGCTGAACGCCTGCCTGGGCCGAGAAACAGTCTCGGCCCAGGTGTTCCAGCCTTCTCAGCCCAGGTACTCCGACTCGAGTACCCGGTCCTTGAGCAGCGACTGGTACTCGATATGGGTGTCGTGCTCGACGGTGCGCCAGGCCTTGCCCTCGGCCTCACGCATGTACTGCAGGTAGTCCGGAGCGCCCGGGACGCGCATATTGTCGGCGACGACAATGCTGCCCGGGTGCAGCCAGCCCGCCGCGAGAATGTGCTTCAGGTCGGCCAGGTAGGCTGACTTGTCGTGGTCCACGAAGACGAAATCTAGTGCGCCCTCGGTGATTCCGTGCTCCTCGGTGAGCCGCCGGATGGTCTCGCCGCCGTCGCCGATGGTGCCGACCACCACGGTCACCCGCTCCGCCAGCCCGGCGTGGGCGATGATGGCGCGGGCCACCTCCGCATTGGCCGCGCTGAACTCCACGGAGACGAGGCGCGCGCCCTCCGGCATGGTGCGGGCGGTGCGGACCGCGCTGTAGCCGACATAGGTGCCCAGTTCGAGCAGCAGCTTCGGATTCGCTTTGCGCACAGCGGCATCCAGCAGCAGGCCCTTCTCGTCCCCGACATTCACCAGGTTGCTGCGGGTGCGGGCGAACTTGTCGATGGCCGCCAGCACACTCTCCGGATCGCCCTGCTCGGCGTTCGCGAGGACGTGGTCGCGCACGGCGGCCTCACGGCCATCGCCGAATTGACCGGTGCGCGTGAAGTTTCCGAGTCCGCGCACGGTACTGACGGCCGTGCGCACCGGATACACCACACGCTCGCGCAAGATCGACCCGATCGATGTGCCACCCATTGATTCCCCTTCGTTCGCTCTGACGGCCAGCGCGATTATGCCGGGCCCGAAGCGGTTTCGCCTCCGGGGGCAGGGAAGTCGGGAATCAGGATGGTGCGCAGGATACGACGCTTCCGGCCCGGCGCGGGGGCATTGGCCAGGCGCGGGGCCAGCACGCGGCCCAGATCGCGGGCGAAGTCGGCGAATTCGGCATCGTCGAGCCACAGACCAGCCATGCGGTAGCCGACTCCGTCTCGCAGGTAATCGATATCGCCGCCGTCGACGTACCGGTCGAAGTCGGCCATGAGCCCGGCGACGAAGCCCATGAAGGCGCGGCGGTGGTCCTCGGGACTCATGGCGTCGAGCTGGTCGGGGGTGATCTGGGCGGCGCTCAGGCGTAGCCGGTAGGTGCGCTCGACGGTGCCGCGCACGCGGCGCTCGGTGACGATATCGAGGACGCCGGCGGAGACCAGCTTGGCGACATGCCGGTAGAGGCTGCCGGGCGGAACATGGCCGAGTTCGGCATTGAGCTCGCTCGTGGTCAGTGTCCGGTCGCCGAGGAATGCCTGCACGATCCGCAGCCGAACCGGGTGCAGCAGAAGTTCGACGGATTCCACGGGCTGAACACTAGCACCATTGCTATCGGTATTGATAATGTTCGCATATCTGGTAGCAATCGCGCGCTCGCGCTGAGGAGAGGAATCGCGGTGTCCAACATTCCGGTAGCCGCACTGGTGCCCCTGATCGTGGTGGGGCTCGGCTTCGTCGGTTTCTGCTGGTACGACCTGTCCCGCGCACGGGTGAAGTACCTGCCGAAATGGGCGTGGGCGATCATCTGCCTGATCAGCATTCCGCTCGGCGGGATCATCTACCTGATCGTCGGCCGGGACGGTGACCCGGTCCGTGGCTGAGCCCCACCTCGAGGTCACCGATGTGTCGGTGCGCTTCGGCGACTTCCTCGCCCTGGACACCGTGAGCTGGACCGTGGACGGTCCCGGGGTGGTAGGGCTGATCGGACTCAACGGCGCGGGCAAGACCACCCTGATCCGCACCGTGCTGGGCCTGCAACCGGTGACCGGCGGTGCCGTGCGGGTGCCGATCGGGCTGGACGCCCTCGGATACTGCCCGGACACACCGGGTTTCGAGCCCTGGCTGTCCGCCCGGGAGATCCTCGAACAGTCCATGGCCATCGGACCGGCCCGCGGCGCCGGTACGTGGTCCGCCGACGCCGCGCTCGCGGCGGTCGACCTGGAACGGCACGCCCACCGGCGCGCCGGAGGGTTCTCCCGGGGCATGTTGCAGCGCTTGGGAATTGCCGCGGCACTGGTCCGCGAGCCCGAGGTGCTCATTCTCGACGAACCCACCAGCGCACTGGATCCCGAAGGCCGCGCCGCCGTGCTGGGGCTGATCCGGGACCTGGGCAGTCGGATGACGGTCGTGTTCTCCAGCCACCTGCTCGCCGATGTCGAGGATCTCGCCGACCGGCTGCTGGTCCTGCATCGCGGGCGGGCCGTCTTCGCCGGGGAGGCAGGGGAATTCCTGGATGAGCACACCGCCGCGCCGATCCTGCGGATCGCCATGACCGACGGCCGGATCATCGAGGCCGAGCAGCCACAGTGGGGCCCGGCGCTGGCGGACGCGTCCGCGAACAGCGGCCGGCTCGACGACATCCGAATCACCCGTCCGACCTTGACCGATGCGTTCTTCGCTGCCATCGGGGAGAAACCATGAACCGCACCGTATTCCGGGTCGAGTGGTACCGGTGGCTGCGCACGCGGCGGCTGGTCGCCCTGGTCGCCGCATTCGTCCTGTTCGGATTCGTCTCGCTGCTCGGGGCGAAGTACCTGCCGGATCTGATCGGACACTCCTCGGAAATCCAGCTGCTGCGCGTGCCCGACTGGCGAGACGGGTTGCAGCAGTATGTGAAGAACACCGGCCTGCTGGTCGCGGCGGTGGCGATGATCCTGGCGGCGCAGGCATGCGCCCTGCGCAGTACCGATCCGATCGGGATCTACTACTTCAGCCGCGAGGTCTCGCCGGTGCGGCTCTATCTGCCCCGGATCCTGGTCGCGGCGGCGGTGATCGCCGTAGCTGCCTCGATCGGGGCCGCGGTCGGGCTGTACGAGTGCTGGGCGCTGTTCGGATCCTACCCGCTGGGTCCGGCGGCGGGTTCGCTTGCGGTGCAAGCCCTCGCGGTGGTGTCGTTCGCGGTGTTCGCCGCGGCCCTGGCGGCGCGGTTCGGCTCGGCGGGCATCGCCGCCGGGGTCACCGCCGTGGTCTACGTGGGATGCCTGCTGGTGTCGGCCGTGCCATCGGTGCAACCCTACCTACCCACCACCGCCCTGCAACCGGCCATCGAGGCCGCGAGCTGGTCCCCGGCCGGCGCGGCGAAATCGCTACTGGCCCTGCTCATCGCGACGGCACTCGCCCTGACGGCCGCCCTGACCACACCGATTCGCGCGATCAGGACCGCTGCGTAGCGGCCCGGCGCCGCGACAGCAGATACAGCCCCACCCACGACACGACGACACAGATCACCACGAGCACCCGCACCTCCTCCAGGGCGCTGCGCGGATAGAGCACGCCGGTGATGTAGTAGTCGATGACCTTGTTCCAGTCGATCGAGCCTGGTCGGGCGTGATTTTACGGCTTCTGAGGGAGGGCTCTGGCGCTCCGGCTTGCCTAGAGCTTGCCAACCGGCCATGGTCTGCGTCCATCTGCTGGACCGAAGAGAGCGGCTCCGGCCGCCTCCAAATCGCGAGGATGGGCGTCGGAGTAGATGCTCAACGACATGGCTGGATCGTGGCCGTGCCACGCTGCGACGATGTGGACCGGGATCCCCGAGGTGAGCATCAGGGACACCGACGTGTTCCGCAGGCCCTTCAATGGGATTCGGCGCAGTCCGGTGCGCTTGCGAATTCGCTGAAACTCGGCGGAGTACCAGTCGGGCCGGACCGGGTTTCCGTTCTCGTGCACCGCGATCAGCCGATCGTCGGACCAGGATGCGCCCATTGCCAGGCACTCCGCTTTCTGCCGGGTCTTCAACGCGCGCAGCGCGGCCTTCAGGTCTGCGGGCGGCGGAAGATCGCGACGGCTGCGGCGAGACTTGGGCAGGTTCTCCTCGGTCTCTCTGCCGATGGCGACCCGCCCCCGGCGCACCCGCAACGCGGTGGCATCGAACCGGTGCCACCGCGCGCCCAGCACTTCCGAGCGGCGCATCCCGTAACACGACATCAGCCAGCACGCGGCCAGGCGTTCGCCGGCGATCGCGGCTCGGAAGACCTCGACCTCGGCCATGGTCCATGACTTCGCGTTCGTTTCGTCGTCATCGTTGTCGGTGATGTCGTCGGCTGGCCGGTCCACCAGCGCAATGACGTTGCGCGGCAAGGCACCCTGATCGACATAGGACTGAACCATCATGCTGAAGGTGGTCAGCATCGACCTGACGGTGACCGGCTTGACGCCCCGAGGCGCCACGGCGGTGACCGGCGGTGGTGCCAGGACGTAGACGGCCCGTCGAGGGCGGGTCACCCGGCCTGCCCGGACCAGGCCGGCGAGACAGTGATGTACGTCCCTGCCGAACTCGGTCTTGAGTTCCGCGGTCGAGATGCCTTCCGGGTGGCGCGCTATCAGCGCTGCGACCTGTGACACCAGGCTGTCGGGACGAGGTTGCCTGGGGGAGCGCCTTCCCTCGGTCAGCATCCACTCCACGAGAGCGTCCCCGTCGTTCTTGGTGAGTTGCGCCAGCTTCTTGGTGCCGAGTCGGCGGCGTACCGGCTTCAGGTCTTGGCGGCAGCGCTCGAGTGAGTTCCGCCGGATTCTACGACGATCGGCCAGCCACTGGTCGCACGCTTCGTCGACGGTGATGTCAACGAGCTTGGCGTAGGTTCCGCGTGCGACTTCTGTTGTGATCCGACGATATTCGCGCCGTGCCTCGGCCAGGGTTCGATAGGTGGACTGCTGTCGGTTGCGTGTGCCGTCAAGTTTTGTTCCGATGTCGACCTGGAAGCGATAGGTCACCGTGCCGTTCTTCGCGATGTGCTTGTTGATCGGCTCGGCCCGGCGTTTCCTTCTGGTCGGCGGTTGTGTGCCGGGCATACTGGGCCTCCTCTGTGCGGGTGGATTGCTGGAGTAAATCGGCGGTGTCGACTCAGGCTGGCGACCATTCGAATGAACAGCCGGAATCGGCGAACTGCGTTTGGCTGCAAGCATTTCGGAGCCCGAAGGCATCGACGATACGCAGAAGGGGTAGGAGTGCGAGCGCACCGAACACGCAAGGTCGTGTGCCGTTGTTTCGCCCCGCAGTCCGTCCGTGGGGACAGATATGAGGCCGCAGGACCATCGTTCGACCGAGCGGAAGTGAGACCTTCCCGTTGTCCAGACGCAGGATCAGCACTGCGTGGTGCACGAGCGCGGCGGCGGATGGTGGAATGCTGCGTCGGCCAGTCGAGAAAGCTCTACCGTGTGCCGATGTCCGGTTCGTCCTCGACACGTAGTGCCTCGCGAATCCATCTGGACGGAATGCGCACTCGGTGGCCGACCCGAATGGCGGGTAGCTCACCCGATTTGACGGCGGCATAGACGGTGGAACGTCCGATCCCGAGGAGTCTGGCCGCGTCAGGTATCGATATCGTCGGCTCGCCCAGCAGGCGTCGCAACGCTTCTCTCGCACCCGTGTCGGTGGTATCGCGTTGCATACGAGGTTGTTTGGACATAATAGGCTCCTGACAGGCTTGTTGCCGGTCAGTCCCTCGCGACCTTCAGGATACCGTCCGGTTCTGTCGGTGGCGTATGACCTGCTGCGCTGCCGATGGGGAAAGGTTGTCGCTCGGCGGAATTCGCGAAGCCACCCTGCGTTGCCACGCGGCGATCACATCATGCCCGTTCGCGACACCGGCCCCATGTAGTTCACCCGGCGCCCTTCACCCTTCTCAACGGAGTCGCAGCACCGAGTCAGGGCGCTCACGAGTTCGAACTGGTTCGAATCAGCAGCGCGACAGGGAGAATCGGCCGGCTTCCCGGGCGGTTACAGCTGCCGTTCGGCGACTAGAAGATCAGGTTGTCCGAGGTGAGGTCGAGCAACCAACGCTCCACTGCCCGGGTCGGGAATTGATATCCCGCTGGCTTGCTCAGACAGGATGTAGCGATACCCGGCGGCACGCTCGGAACTGTTTCCGGTTGGCTCATACCCCAGAGGTCGCAGGTTCAAATCCTGTCCCCGCTGCTGCGAAAGGCTGTCCTGGCCAACAGGTTTCAGGACTGTCTTTCAATCTTTATGGAGGTTGGTGGCATCGCCGTTGGCATCACGCCGAAACGGTCATCGCGGTCAGCCTCGGAAAGCTCAGTGAAACATATGTCTACCAGGTGCTTTCCGTTGGACAACCTGGGACGGATGGGACTGTGATCGTTGGGTTGCCAGCCCTGTGATCGCACGACCTCGTCGGCGTCGCCGGGGAGTCCACGTAGCCCATGGTCGGTTGCCGACGAGAGCGGTTGTGACGGTTCGAGTCCGCGGTGTGGCACGTACAGCATCTACAACAATGCGTACCCGTCGTGAGCTGCGGACTTCCGCCGATTTGCCGGTAGCCCGGCGGATTTATCGGCGGTTATCGTCTTCTGGAGGGGGCAGATGTGTCGACCAGAATTCGAGGTCGGTCATTGTTTGCACGAATCGATGTCCCGGGCTCGAAACCCGGCCGCGGCTCCCCCCTCCAACGCGGCCTCAGCGAAACCCGACTGGTATCCGCTCAACACCCTTCGGCGGTGCCGGCGCCGGCGAGCTGTTCGTGAATTTCGGCGTCACCCGTCAGCGGTTCCTACAGATGGTGAGCGGGGCGCTGGGTCCTCGTGCAACGGACAATCGGAGTGCACGTGGCCTGAAGAGGTACCTGTTGGAGGCACTGACCCGGGCGTGGTGGGCTGGTCCGGACGCGGGTTCGGCGTCCGGGGTCCTCGTGTAGCGACCGAGGCTCCGTAACCCGGCTGCGGTAACGGGCCGGTCCGGCAGCGACCTTCATCGACGTCTCGAGCCAGCCGGTGACTTCGGCGGTCATGCAACCGGGATCAATAAGACGTTCGCAGCGCCGAGCCACCCGGGGCACCGGCATCTGTTGCTGGTCGGCACGGTCAATGAGTCTGTCGTTCGGCGTCTTCTACAACCCAGGCCGCGATTTGTGCGCGGGACGTGAATCCGAGTTTGGTGAGTATGTGCTCGACGTGGCCTTGGGCGGTGCGTTGGGAGATCACCAGTTTGGCGGCGATCTGTTTGTTGGTGAGGCCTTGCGCGATGAGGTCCGCTACCTGGTTCTCACGCTTGGTGAGAGCCACGCCCGGACCCGATGCGGGCACAGTGTCGGCAGGTTTCTCACCGAGTGCATAAGCCACGGCATCGTCCATCCCCATCGCCCGGCCTTTGCGGAATGCCGCATCGAATCCGCGGGCGCCCAGGGCGGATCGCGTTGTCTGGACGCACTCGTCGTGATCGTCCAGCATTGGGAGGATAGGCGCAGGATTACCCACGGACCGCTGTAGTCCCTCTGTGGCTCCCATCAGTACGGCTGCGCGCTCGGCGTCACCGTCGGCGCCGGCAACCCAGGACAACACCTCGAGACTCATCGCGGCAACGAGCGTGCTACGCATTGGCCGGTTGATTCGCAGCGCATCCTCGAGCAGTTCGATCGCCCGCGATTGTTCACCTTGCCGCCAGGCGGCAACACCCAGGCCCCACAACGCGCTCGATCGGAAGACCGATTCACCACACGCTTCGGTGACGGAAAGTATCATCCGGTGGCACTCGATCGCCTGTTCTGTATCACCGGCCAATGCGTGCACCGAACCGAGCACGGATAGTGCGGCTGTGTAAAGGAATCCTTGCCGATTCGAGCTGAACAGCTCGACGGCACGTTCCAAGGAGGAGACCGCCAGAGCAAGCTCACCGCGATACAGCGCCACGGCGCCGTCGGCGTAGGCGACCAGCGCCTCGGTCATCGGGGTGGGAACCTGTTCGGCGAGCACGCGTCCCTCCTCGGCAAGGGCAGCAGCAGCCGACAAGTCGCCCTGCAGCACTGCCAGAATGCAGCTGGCATGAAGCCCCTTGACACGGTCAGATACGGATTGCCGGGCAGGGTGGTCGAGGAGCCGGTCGATCCAGCGGCGACCTTCGCTGTACAGACCTCGGAAACTCCAGAACATGAACAGGGCGGCGGCCGTCCGAAGTCCGGCTTCGGCCGCCTGCTCGCTGTCTTCGGCCAGGCTGTATTCGAGCGCGTCACGCAGGTTGGGTAGTTCACGCTCGAGCCTGGCGGAGCAGTAGGGCTGCCGGTCGCTGATCCATTCGGCTTCAGCGTCCAGCGCCAACTGCTCGTACCAGTCGCGGTGCCGACGCTGTAACTGCTGTTCCTCGCCGGACTCCCGCAGCTTCTCTCGGCCGTAGTCGCGGACCATCTCCAGCATCCGGAACCGCACCACGCGGTGGGAGTCATCGCGGATCAGAATCGACTTTTCCGCCAGCGAGGACAGCACATCGAGCGGATCCTCAGGAGCCAGATCGGCGCCGCACACCTGTTCGGCAGCATCGAGTTCGAAGCCGCCGGCGAACACCGACAACCGGTCCCACAGCCGTTGTTCGACCGGGCTGCACAACTCGTAGCTCCAGTCGACACACCACCGCAGGGTCTGCTGGCGTGTCGGCGCGCTGCGGCTGCCGCGGGTCAGCAGCGCATACCGATCATCGAGCCGCGCCAGGATCTGCTCGGGCGACATCATGCGCATCCGCGCAGCCGCCAGCTCGATCGCCAGCGGCAACCCGTCCAGGCGTGCGCAAATCCGGGCCACGATGGCCTTGTCCTCGTCGCAGAGTTCCAGACCCGGCACCACCGTGGCCGCGCGGTCGGCGAACAAGGTCACCGCGTCGTAGCGGGACAGACCCCGCTGCGACAGTTCCTGATCCAGGTCCGGCACCGCCAGCGGCGGCACCGGCAAGACCGCCTCTCCGGCGATATCGAGCGGTTCGCGGCTGGTGATCAGGATCCGCAGGTGTGGGCAGTCCCGCAACCAAGTCTCGACCAGCTCCGCCACCGCGGCCACCACCTGCTCACAGTTGTCCAACACCAGCAGCGACTCCCGCACCGACAGGAACTCCTCCACCACCTTCGGCAATGGCCGCGCCGAATCGTCGCGCAACCCCAGGGCCGCTGCTACCGCATGGACCAGCAGCGACGGATCCGACACATCCGCCAGCTCGACCAGCCACACCCCGTCGGCAAACTCCTGGCGCGCGGCCTCCGCCGCCCGCAGCGCGAGCCGGGTCTTGCCCACCCCGCCGATCCCGGTCAACGTCACCAACCGCGCGGACGACAGCAGATTCCTCACGTGCGCCAGCTCGGTGCGGCGGTCGACGAAACTGGTCAACTCCGCCGGCAGACCGCCGGCATCGCGCGAAAGCGCTGACGCCGGTGGACCCCACCCCGGCGTGACGGGCTTGCGGCGTTCGCGGGCCCGATCGGCCTGCAACGCCATCTCCTCGACGGCGAACCCGTAGCGGCGCTGCGCCTGCCGGATCATCTCCCCCAGCGCCGCCGCCGAGGGCCGCTCGCGCGGGTCGCGGCCCATCGCCGCCGCGACCACCGCGGAGACATCCTCGGCGATGCCGTGCTCGCGCAGGTCCGGCACCGTCTGGGTGGTGATCCGCAGGAACTGGGTCACCACGTTCTCCCCGCTGCGTCGCTCGAACGCCGCGTGCCCGGTCAGCGTGCAGAACAAGGTGGCACCCAGCCCATAGACATCCGCGGCCGGGGTCGGTGCCTCACCCTCGAGGACCTCCGGGGCGGTGAACGCCGGGGAACCGGTCAGGGTGCCCGCGGTTGTCTGGAACCCGCCGGCGATGCGGGCGATGCCGAAGTCGGTCAGCGCCGGCTCGCCGTAATCGGTGAGCAGAATATTTCCCGGCTTCACGTCGCGGTGCACGATGCCGAGGCGATGGGCGGTCTCGAGCGCCCCGGCGATCTTCACCCCGATCCACAACACCGTCTCCGCCGGCAACGGACCCTGCCCGCGGATCCGTGCTTCCAGGGAGTCCAACGGGTGATACGGCATCACCAGATAGGGATGTCCGCTCGCTGTGGTACCCGCCTGCAACATCGTCACGATGTTCGGATGCCCGGTCAGCCGGCCCATCGCCCGCTGCTCCCGGAAGAACCGCGCCCGGTTCTCCGTGTCCAACTCGGTGGTCAGGATCTTTACCGCCACCGTCCGATCCAGCTCCGGCTGGGTACAGCGAAAAACCACACCGAACCCGCCCCGCCCGATCTCCTCCGCATCCTCGAACCCGGCCGCGGCCAACTCCTCCGTGATCGCCATGGAAGCGTCACGAAGCGTCCGAAACGGATCATCCTCGCCCATCAGTTGCGCACCATCCGCCAGAATTCCAGCAACGAGCAACACCGGCTAAATCTTCGTTACTGAACCAGCGTATCCCCACTGAACATCGACGACTGAGACTATGGGAAGACCCTGGCAAACTCGGATTCGAGCAGTCGAGCACGGCGGAACGATGGGCAAGATCCGGCTACCACCAACTGGGTGATGAGGTTTCGGTCGTTAGGCGCGGACCCCGGACGTCAAACTCGCACCCTGGAGCCACTGGCCTGCGATGCCCAAGCCAGTCGCTCCAGCAGGTGCCTCTTCAGACAACTACTCCAGGAGACAGGGCTACTTGGCGCGGGCAGGCGCCGGTTTCCGGGTCTGGGAGAGCGAAAACCGTTGCGCTTCACTGGTTCAGTCTGTCAGCGCGGCCACGACGATCTCCTCCGGAGCCTCCCAGTTCATCATGTGGCCTGCGCCGGCGATGAACTTGATCTGGGCATTCGGGGCACGCATGTAGATCAGCTCGGCATGCCATGACGGTGTCGTGCGATCTCGGGTGCCGGACAGGATCTGCAGGGGTAGGTCGATCTGCTCGAGGCGGCGAGCGATCGACTCCTGGCGGACCATGGTGATGCATGGCCCGACCGTTGGCGGAATGGCCGCAAGCGACTGCCGAGTGGCTTCGACAAGGTCGGCGGAGGCGAAGGGTCCGAGACTCCTGGTGGCGAGGTAGCGCCCGGTGCGCGGTTGTGCCGCCAGAAACTGGGTGAAGCCCAATCGGATCATCGGCGTATGCAGCAGCGCGGCGCGAGAGGCCTTGCGTGACATGCCGGTGATCGGGCTTACCAAGACAGCACGGCGAAATCGGTTTCGGAACGTCTTGTCGCTCAGGAGGCCGAGGGCGATGAAATTTCCCATCGAGTGGCAGACCAGGGTGGCGTCGGCGATATCGTAGGCGGTCGCTACAGCGTGGAGATCGGCACGCAGTTGCTCCGAGCCGAATCCGTCTCTGCCACAGGATGATCGGCCGTGCCCTCGATGGTCGTACGCGATGACTCGTCGGTCCGCTGCAACCAGCCTCGGTTGTACGAGGGACCAGCAATCCGACGAGACACCGAATCCGTGGACCATCAGGATGTCATCACCTACACCGGCTTCGACGGTGTGCAATCGGGTGCCGTCCGGTCGTCTGATGATACCCGCGGCGCCGTCCAACGTCCGTAGCAGATCGGACAGGGGTGGCTTTCCTGTCGAGCGCTGGACGGGCTCCGGGTTCACACTCATCTGAGGACTCCTTCTGATGTCAGGACTGGGGACGGACTCCGAGTACGTTGTGGAACAGCGCCTCCCGGAGCGCGAGTTCTCGTGGGTCGTTCCAGATGTGAAAACCCATGCGGTTCATCACGTACGCGAAACCGATACCGGTGTCGGGGTCGGCGAAACCGAATGAGCCGCCCGCTCCCGGGGTTCCGAATGCCCGCTGCGACGAGCCGAAGATAAACTTCGGGAACGGCTTCATGAATCCCAGCGAGAACATGGTGTCGACATGCAATACCTTGTCGCGCAGGCCGTTTGCGGGGGTCGACGCGGGGGTCGCCAACGCGTCGATGACCGCAGGCGTCAAGCCGAGATAGGCATCGCCCGTCGCGGCGCTGCCGTACAGCTTGGCGACCGCTCGTGCTGTCCCGATGCCGTTGGCCGCGGGCATTTCCATCACCCGGAGCTCTTCGTTGTTGTACTCCTCGAGGAATTTCACCCCTGGCGCTGCGATGGCGCGCGTCGAAAGACTGCGCGGATTGAGCAGGGCCATGACGAGTCGTGGCGGCATCGCGTTCATATTCAGGAGCATCTCGGCCCGAGACCAGCAGTGCAGCTGCGCTACCCGATCGCGGTCCACCGAGTCCGGCAATCCGATGTAGAAATCGAGGTCGAGAGGCTTGGCGATCTCTTGAGCGAAGAATTGGCCGATAGTGCGTCCGGCTGGATCCGCGTGGCGAATGAGCTCCGATTCGTACCAGCCGAGCGTGACCGCGTGATACCCGTGATTACTGCCAGGGGTCCACGCGGGGGCCTGGGCGGCGATCTTCGCCGACATCGCGTCGGGGTGCGCCACGTCGTCGAGCGTAAGCGGAAGGTCGATCGCGGCCAGTCCTGCTTGATGGGAAAGAAGCTGCCGGACGGTGATCGACCCCTTCCCAGCCTGCGCGAACTCCGGCCAGTAGTCGGCAATCTTCGCGTCATAGTCGATGAGACCGCGGGAGGCTGCGACCGCGACGGCCAGCGAGGAGATGCCCTTCGTCGTGGAGAAGACAGGGACCACGGTGTCGCGTTCCCACGGCACCCGGGTGTTTCCGTTCTGATACCCGCCCCAGAGATCGACGACCTTCTTGCCGTTGCGGTAGACCGCGATGGCGGCGCCGACCTCCTGACCGCTGGTCAGATTGCGGCGGAAGACGTCGGCGACCTTCCCGTAGCCCTCGTCGACGTCGCCGCCGATGGTGTCGGGTGAGGCTTTGATTTTCAGGACCATGGCACTACTCCGTGTCTACTTTCCCTCTCATCACAGGATGAGAGTGAGCCGTTACTGACTCAATGTCAATATATGTAGCATGTGCGTTGGTGAGCGACCCCCGGATTCGGTGGCGCTCCCCGTGGATTCCCCAGACTCAGAGGAGCCGTTTCATGCGCGCAGTGCAGCTGACAGCGCCAGGTCGTATCGCCATCCAGCAGGTTCCGATCCCGGAACTCGGGCACCGGGATGTGCTGGTCAGGGTTGCCGGAGCTGGCCTGTGCCATTCGGATCTGCATGTGCTTCGGCATCCGCGGTACGCGCTACCGATGACGCTCGGTCACGAGGTGGCCGGCTACGTCGAGTCCACTGGACCGGATGTCAGTGAGTTCGCCGGTGGCGAAGACGTGCTGGTGTACCTCGTCTGGTCGTGCGGCACTTGCCGACCCTGCCGCGAGGGCCGAGAGAATGTCTGTGCCGCCCAGAAACGGGGTGCAGTGCCTCCCGCTCCAGGATTGGGACCCGACGGTGGCATGGCCGAGTACATCAAGGTCGATGTCCGCTACCTCGAACGTCTGGGAGGCGTTTCGCCGCTCCTGGCGGCGCCCCTCGCGGACGCGGGCCTCACCTCGTACCACGCCATCGATGATGTCCGGCATCTGCTCACGTCGGGCTCCAGCGCTGTCGTTATCGGGGTTGGGGGATTGGGGCATGTGGGACTCCAGATTCTCCGGGCGGTCACCGGCGCACGGATCATCGCCGTCGACAATTCCCAGCCCCAGTTGGACTTGGCCCGCGCGTTGGGAGCCGATGCGGCGCTGAACAACTCGCAGGACGTCGCCCGTGCCGTTCTCGAATTTACCGATGGATACGGAGCCGACGCGGTGTTCGATTTCGTCGGTCTGCAAGCAACCGTCGACCTGGCTTGCCGTGTCGTCGCGCCAGGGGGCGCGATTCGGTTGATCGGGCTGGCCGGCGGGACGCTGTCGTATGAGACCGCCGGTGTGACGGTTCCCTGGGGCGTGGATGTGAAGCGTTCGTACGCTGGAACGCGCGCTGATCTGCGAAATGTCATCGAGCTCGCGCGGCAGGAGAAGATCCGGATCGAAACCCGGACATACAAACTCGACGACGCACAGACAGCATTCGATGACCTCGCCCGCGGATCGATTGTCGGCAGAGCGGTGCTTGTCCCGTAACCGGGAAGGTGCGAGGCGGCCGGGAAACTGGCCGCCTCGCCTCCTGCTCTGCGCGGCTCTCGAGATCAGCTGAACTTGAGGCTCTCGAACTCGCCCGACGCCCGCCACTGCTCGATATACGCGAAGAATGCCGCAGTACCCGCCGGATACCCCACGATGGACGGATCAGCCTGCTGTCCCTCCATATTGTAGTAACCCGGCGTGCATTCGTCGGCGCCCCACGAAGCTCCCTGGGCGAGATGCAGTTCGACCCACGCGTCCTGGGCCTCCTGAGTGTTCTCGACCTCACGGTAGCCATTGCTCACCGCATGACCGACGACCGTCCCGATCGTTTTGGCGGTGTCATTCCAGCCGCTGGTGGCGTTGAGGCCGAAGAACGCCGCCTGGGCGAGCTGGACGATGAAGAGGTTCGGGAAGTTGTGAACGTGCATGCCGTGCAGCGTTTTCGTGCCGTCGGCCCATTCTTGCGCCAGCGAGACCTTATCCCGTCCGATCACCTCGAAGGTCAGGCTGCGGAGGGTGCTCAAGGCGTGTTCGAATCCCGAGGCGTAGACGATGCAGTCGACCTCGTACTCGATGCCGTTCGCGACCACACCCCGCGAGGTGATCCGTTCCACGCCTTTGCCATCGGTGTCGATGAGGTGGGTATTCGGGCGGTTGAACGAGGGCAGATATTCGTCATGGAAGCAGGGGCGCTTGCACAGCTGGCGGTACCACGGCTGGAGCCGGGCCGCGGTTTCTTGATCCTCGACGATCCGGCCGATCCGGGCCCGGATCTCTTCCATCGCCGCGTCGTCCACGGACTCGATCGCAGTGATCATCCGTTCCAGCGAGAACTCTTCCGGAGGCACCGAGTGGATCGCGGACCGAATGCGTTGCGCGATGGGGTAGAAACCGTTGTCCTCCAACAGATTCTTCACCTCGACGTCGGGACCCGGGCGCCCGAAGATGCCTTCCCAGTTCGCGACGTAGTTGTCCTGGAGACGTTGCTGCCACCCCGGAGTCGCGATCGACTCGAACCAGTCGGGATCGATGGGGGCGTTGTTTCGGGCGTCCACACCCGAGGGTGTGCGCTGAAATACGAAGAGTTCACCCGCATCTCGGGCCAGCTTGGGGATGACCTGGACACCGGTCGCTCCGGTTCCGATGACAGCGACCACCTTGTCGGCGAGGTTCTGCAGCGGAGCTCCGTCCGGGGTGCCGCCGGTGTACTCGTAGTTCCATCTGCTGGTGTGGAAGGACTCTCCCGTGAAGTCCTCGATACCCGGTACGCCGGGCAATTTCGGCACGCAGAGCGGGCCCAGGCCCATGCCGAGGAACGATGTGGTGAATCGGTCGCCGCGGTTGGTGATCACGAGCCAGCGGGAGTGTTCCTCTTCCCAGACGACCTGTTCGACCTTGGTGTGGAACAATGCGTTGTCGTACAGTCCGAACTGTCGTCCGATGCGCTGGCAGTGTTCGAAGATCTCCGGGCCGTGCACCCACTTCTGGCTCGGCATGTAGCCGGTCTCCTCGAGCAGGGGCAAATATACCAGCGCGGGGGTGTCGCACATGACGCCGGGGTAGCGATTCCAGTACCAGGTTCCGCCGAAATCACCGGCGGTGTCGATGATTCGAACGTCGGAGATTCCGGCCTCGTGGACGCGGGCGCCTGCCAGCAGACCCGCGAAGCCGCCACCGATGAAGGTGAAGGTGACATGGTCGGTGACGGGTTCCCGTTCAACCACCGGTGTGAACGGGTCTTTCAGGAGTTGGTCGCCGAGGTGGTGGAACTGGGCGTTGCCGTCGGTGCGCAGACGCTTCGAACGCTCTTCGGCGTATTTGCGACGCAGCGAGTCTCCATCGGAGGGAACGGTGCTGAGGGGCGTTGACATGCGACTACTCCATGGTTGAGCGATTCCGCGTGCCGTGGACATGCATCGACAGCGGAATTGTGAATTGTGAAGGGCGAGGCAGGGATTCGACCGCCTCGTGAATATGCGGCGCGCCGCTGGTGCGATTGCGCGCCAGAATCGATCAGTCCGCGATTACCGCGCGCACAACGAGCTCGGGAGCTTCCCAATTGAGCATGTGCGCCGCACCGGGCACGACCTCGATGTGTGCGTGGGCGGCACGCGAGACGATGAGCTCGGCATGCCAAGCCGGTGTCGTGCGATCGGCGGTGCCGGTCAAGATGTGAAGGGGCACTTCTATTTTCGCCAAATCACCCTCGACCGATTCTCTCCGCAGAAGTCCCAGATATGGGCTGGCTGACATCGGCACGGTGGTCAACACGATTCGCGTGGCCTCGAGGACATCCTCGGATACGTTCGGGCCGAGGCTCGCTGCGGCAAGGGAGCGGCCGACGCGCGGCCGCCGCGCCAGGGCCTGGGCGATGCCACGCTCGATCAGCGGGCCCTGGAATCGGGCAACCGGTGCGCCCTTGCTCGAGTGGCCGGTTACTGGGGCGACCAGGACCGCTCGGCGGAACCGCTGGCTGAATCTCTTGTCGGCAAGCGACCCGAGGCCGACGAAATTGCCCATCGAATGGCAGACGAGCGTGCCGTCGGTAATTCCGGTAGCGTCCGCGACCGCCTGTAGGTCGTCGAACAGTTGGCGTGACCCGATTCCCGCGCTGCCACATGATGATCGACCGTGCGCACGCTGGTCGTAGGCGACGACGCGCCGGCCCTGCTCGACCAATGCCGGTTGCACCAGCGACCAGGAATCGGCTGAAACGCCGAATCCGTGAACGAGTAGGACATCTGGGCCGGTGCCGTTTTCGATGACATGCAATTTGGTGCCATCCGGCCGTTTGATGACGCTTTTTGATCCGGCCAAAGGTCGTAGCAATTCTGATAGGCCGGGGCTGGATTTGGCAGCGGGTTCGATATTCGGATTCATCCGATCAACTCCTTGCGGATGCCACACCGACGGGAAGCCGATTGTTCTGTGTTGGCTCGCACAACGTGTGGCAAGAATGACTTGAGTCACATGTGAGTGTACTGACCGTATGACAGTTAATCAAGGATCAATCCCGCTGCTGCCAGCCAATTTTCAGTTGGATACTGACAATGTGTCGGTCAATTGGAGGTCTTTGCTGGTTGTGTTATCGGTATAGGCGCGGCCGATCGCGGTGATGGAGGCCATGGAGGAGTAGTTGCCTCCGGCTGCCGGAATCACGGCGAGCACCGGTGTGGTGACGCCGGCGTCGGCGTAATCCTTTACGCGGGAGGCGATCTCGGTGGGATTACCGTAGAGGAATAGCTCATCGATGAGTTCATCGGGTATCGCAGCCAAAGCGGCTGCTCGCTCGCCGGCCTGCCACGCCCGCCACATCTGCGCCAATTGATCGCCGCGGCCCAGCCAGCGGTGAAACTCCGCATAGACCGGCACGTTCAAATAGGCCGCGATGGCCCGGCGCGCCGCAGCTCGCACGGCCGTCACGTCTTCGCTCGGAATGACGAAAAGTCGTGCCACGATCTCCGCGTCCGGGTTCGCCGCATGAACATATGGTGCGACCTGCCGTACGTCGGCAGGGGAGAGCCAGTTGACGATCGCGCCGTCCCCGACGGTGCCCGCGAGCCGGAGCATGCCGGGGCGCAGCGCGGCCACCATGATCTTCGGCTGCCGGCGCGGGGCGCGATCGAGCCGAAACCCGCTGATGCTGAAGCTGTCACAAGACATGTCGACCCGCTCGCCGGTCAGGGCTCGGCGTACGAAGGTCGCCACATCCCGCACGCGTTGGTACGGCGCCTCGAAACGCAGGCCGTTCCACTTCTCGACGATTACGTCGGAGCTGGTGCCGATACCGAGCACCACCTCGCCCTGTGCGATGTCGGCCAACGCCGCAGCTGACATCGCCATGAGTCCGGGGCTGCGGGTGTACGCCGGGACGATCGCTGTGCCGAGCCGAAACGAGGGGTGGCTGACCGCGGCACCGACGAGCGGGGTGAAGGCATCGGCACCCGATGCCTCCGATGACCACAAATCGCTGAATCCGCTGGTTTCGATCTCGCCGAGGTGATCTCGTTGCCGTGCGAGCTGAATGCCGTCGAGTGGGATGGTCAAGCCGAGTCTGCCCATGGGGGTTCTCTTTTCGTGCTGTCCGGCCGCGGGAACAGCGACCGGGAGTCTGGTGGTTGCTCGCCGATCAGCTTGCGGATTGTTGCAGGTAGGCGGGATTGGCAACCGCCAGCCTGGCGGTCACGCCTGTACGAATCGCTCGCAGGACATCAGGGTCGTGTGCGTCGATCGAACCGCACCGAAGAGCCTCGGCCAGTTCCCTGTCATTGGCACAGCCGAGCAAGGAAAGCTGTTTCTGCCGTTGTGTTTTCGCTGGCGCCTGACGAATCTCACGGCGCGCGATGGCGACAGCGTTTGCCGCTACCTTCGCCAGAAACCGCTGCCTGGCCTCGCTGTTCGGTGCGACCTGAGTGGTGAGGAAATCGTGGACGGCTTCGAGCAGGGCGTCCGCATCCGGGCGGTCGCTGTCCGCATCGCGCTCGTCATCGAGAGGATCCGTCAGGATGTCGGGTGCGGGGACGGACTCGGTCAACCGAAGCGCCAGCAGGATGTCGTGCTCCTGCTCGCATACCCGGCGTCCGAGCACCGCGTATTCGATCGATCGGTCGTCGCCGGAGAAGAAGCGCTCGGCCTGTAGGCGGCACAGCACCGCCCACCGGACCGTGCCGAAGACCTCCCACCAATGCAGCTCGTCGTCGTCCGGTCGGATCCCGGATACATCGGCGTAGGCCGCGAGCAGGTCCTGTCGCGAGCCGAATCCGCCTACAGGATGGGCATTGCCGAAGCGCCACGCTTTGACACACAGCCAGCCCAGATCTTCGATCGGGTTGCCGAGGTGCACGAGCTCCCAGTCGAGCACGGCGCGTACACCCTCGGGGCCGACGATCAGGTTGCCGTTGCGGAAGTCGCCGTGTACCACCGTGGCGGGCCGCTCCGGAGGTCGATGCTGGGCCAGCCATTGCAGGCCGAGCTCGATCGCCGGGCGCGGTTCGTCGAAGGCGCGGTAGATCGTCACCAATTGCCGGAGCGGATCCTCGGCGGAGAGTCCGGGGACCGAATCGGTAGGGATCGAATGGATTTGGGCGAGTATTCGCCCGAACTGCGCGGGTAGTCCGGGACGCACGGCCGCGTACCGATCGTCGCGCAGAAGTCGGCGCGGAACGGTTTCGCCCTCGATGCGGTCCATGAGGATGTATGCCTGAGACGCTGCAGCACCACCACCATCGTGGCCGTCGCCGTAGTCGATGACTCGGGGCACCGGTACGCCGGAGGCGGCCGCGGCGGTCAACACGCGCGCCTCACGCGCCATCTGTTCGGGGTCGGGCCGGCCAGGCGGGTCGCAGCGCAGCACGAATGGCCTGGGGCGTTCGCCGATCGGAGCTGCATCCAGCGACCAGGTGTGCCTGCTGGCACCGCCGGACAATCGGCTCAATCCTTGCACGACAGCGGGTTTGCCCCAGATCGCTGAGAGACATGCCTGCAAGCTCGCGGTCAGTTCGGCGGTTTCGTGACTCATGGCTGTCCGGCCTGTCCGCCTCGATATCCCACCGCGTTCCGGGAGATCACCTGGTACTGCTCGATCAGTTCATCGAGGTCGAGCCGACCGCCGATTCGGTACCAGCCCGCGACGGAAGTACATGCTGTGACAACGTATTTCGCAGCCATTGCGGGGTCCGGTGTCACGAACAGGCCCTGTGTCACACCATCCGTGATGACGCGGTCGAACATTCGCTGCTGAGTGTCCCGCTTGGCTACGACGACCGCCAACCGTGGAGGTTCGAGGCTGCGGAGTTCGGCGTTTCCGATAGAGCTCCACGGCCCATACCCGGCATGGGCTCGGACGTGCGCAGCGACCAGCGCATCCAGGCGATCGACGGGGTTGGCGGGTGCGTCGTAGAGTGCCTGCTCGCTGACTGCGAGCAGGCCGTCCATCCCGCGGTTGATGATCACGTCCAGCAAGCCCTGCTTGGACTCGTAGTGGTTGTAGATCGAACCGGCGCTGACATTCGCCGCTTGCGCGATATCGCGGACCGACGTGCCGTGGTAGCCGCGTGTCGCGATCACCTCGATCGCGGTTTCCAATATTCGTGCCGCGGTGGGGTCGTCGTCCGCCTGGACAGGCTGATACTCGACCGAAGCTCTGAACATTCGTTCACGCTAGCAAGCCGTGAGTGGGGCGGCAAGAGGTAGTCAACCGCATCTAGCTCTTGATTTCCTCGAGCTCCGGTGGTTTTCTCGCTCTGAACGATCGTTCAGAGCGAGGAGAGCTTGTGTCCACTACCCACGACACCGATCCGTCGATCAGCGAAGCGACGAAGTCCCTGCTGCGCAGCATCGACGAGTTCATCGAAGCCGAGATCGAATCCCTGCAGCGGCAGGACGACAACGACCGGTTCTTCGATCACCGCCGGGAATGGGCGCGTACCGACTTCGACCATGGCGGCCTGCCGCGGCAGGACTGGCAGGACCTGCTGCGCGAAATGAAGCGCCGCGCCGACAAGGCCGGGTTCTATCGCCACGACCTGCCCGCTGAACTCGGTGGCAACGACGCGACCAGCCTGGAAATGTCCATCATCCGTGAGCATCTGGCGCGGCGCGGCCTCGGACTGCACAACGATCTGCAGGACGAGTCGTCGATCGTCGGCAACCACCCGACGGTGCGCCTGGTCTGGACGTTCGGCACCGACGAGCAGAAGGATGAACACTGCGAAGCCGGCATTGTCGGTGAGGGCGGCCTCGCCTTCGGACTGACCGAGCCGGGCCACGGTAGTGACGCGACATGGATGGAAACCCGAGCGGTACGGCGGGGCGGGGACTGGGTCATCAATGGCGGAAAGCGCTGGAACTCCGGCCTGCACGCCGCGTCTCACGATCTTGTCTTCGCGCGTACCTCGGGAGCGGACGGAAGCGCTCGGGGCATCACCGCGTTCATCGTTCCGGTCGACACCCCCGGGTTCCGGATCGACGGCTACCGGTGGACGTTCAACATGCCCACCGATCATGCCGATGTGACGTTCGAGAATGTTGTCGTCGGCAACTCGGCGATCCTCGGCGCAGAGGGCGAAGGGCTGGTGATCGCGCAGCAGTTCGTCCACGAGAACCGAATTCGCCAGGCCGCCTCCAGTCTCGGTGCCGGCGAGCACTGCATCGACTTGTCGGTCGCCTACGCCCGGGAGCGGGTGACCTTCGGTGAACCGCTGGCGCGTCGTCAGGCGATCCAGTGGCCCCTGGTCGAACTGGCCACCGAGGCGGAAATGCTGAAGGCGCTGATCCGTAAGACCGCCGGCGAACTCGATACCCGCGACCATCTCGAGATCAGTGACCGGGTGGCGATGTGCAACTACCGGGCCAATCGATTCTGCTGCGCGGCCGCCGACCGGGCGATGCAGGTACACGGAGGCATCGGCTACAGCCGACACCTGCCGTTCGAGCACATCTACCGTCACCACCGCCGATACCGCATCACCGAGGGATCCGAGGAGATCCAGATGCGGAAAGTGGCGGGGTACCTGTTCGGCTTCACCGGTGCCGGTAAGTACTGAATTCTTTTGGGCGAGAAGAAGGTCGAACCATGAATACCGTTCGCACACAGCGTATGACCATCAGCGATCAACTGGCGCGGCACGCCGGAAAGATCCCTGAGCGGGTGGCAGTGCGGTTCCTCGCTCCGGACGGCGCCCGCGATCGCACCTACGCTGAGCTCGACGAGCGCGTCGGCCGGCTGGCCAATGCCCTGCTGGAACGAGGGGTCCGGCAGGGGGACAGGGTCGCGGTCCTGACGATGAACAACATCGAAGCACTGGAGGCATACTTCGCGTCCGCGCGCATCGGGGCCATCACCGTCACCGTCAATTTCCGTTTGGTAGCCGACGAGGTCGCATACATCCTCGAAGACAGCGGTGCTTCCGTGATCGTGGTCGATGAATCACTCGCACCGCTGGTCGCCAAGGTGCACAGCAGGATCCCGTCGCTGCGGCACTGTCTGGTGGTCGGAACGCCGGGCGCCGCCGAAACCGGTTGGGAGGCTTACGAACACGCCCTCTATTCGGCCTCGCCGGACGAGGTGCGGATCGACGTGGACGAGCACGCTCCGGCATTCATCATCTACACCTCGGGTACGACCGGGCGCCCGAAGGGAGCCGTGCTCACGCACCAGGGCCTGTTCGTCATCGCGACCAGCTTGCTGATCCATCTGGGAGTGCCGACCGACGCCCGGGTGTGGCTGGTTGCCCTGCCGCTGTTCCATATCGCAGCCGTGGCCGGGATCCTGCCGTCGATCCTGCGTGGCGATCGCCTCGTGCTGGCACCGATGGGGGCCTTCGACGCCGCCGCCGCGGTCGACGTGCTCGAGCGGGAGGCGATCAACGTGTGCTTCTTCGTTCCGGCGCAGTGGCAGCTGATCTGCGACGCGTCGGACACCGCAGATCGCGACCTGTCGGCTCTGCGAGTAATGGCGTGGGGAGCGGGGCCCGCCGCCCCTGCACTGCTGCGACGGATCATGAGCACCTTTCCGGATGCGTTGCTGTACAGCGCTTTCGGAATGACGGAGACGACCGGGACGACCACGGTTTTGATGGGGGAGGACGCGGTGGAGAAGATCGGGTCCGTGGGAACCCCGATGCTCAATGTGGAAGTACGCGTCGTTGACGCGGAGATGAGGGATGTCGCGGTCGGCGAGGTCGGGGAGATCGTGTACCGCGGACCGACCGTGATGAAGGAGTACTGGAACAAGCCCGACGCGACCCAGGTAGCGTTCGAAGGAGGCTGGTTCCACTCCGGAGACCTCGTGCGCCAGGACGAGGACGGCTACCTCTATGTAGTCGACCGGCTCAAGGACATGATCATCTCTGGTGGCGAGAACATCTACTCGGCCGAAGTCGAGAACGCGATCGCGGACCACCCGAAGGTCGCCGAGGTCGCGGTGATCGGTGTGCCGGACGAGAAATGGGGTGAAGTTCCGCTTGCGGTCGTGGCGGCCCGTGAGCCTGACGAGACGCCCACGGCCGCAGAGATCGAGCAGTGGTGCCGGGAACGTCTGGCGGCGTACAAGGTTCCGAAGCGGACGTCGATTGTCGCCGCGCTGCCGCGTAACGCCAGTGGGAAGGTGCTGAAGAACCAGTTGCGGACGCAGCTGCAAGGTTCCTGAGCGCCAGCGTCTTTCGACGGCGGGGAGTCCGAACCTGGGTTCGGGGTCCGGATGTACCTTTCACGTCCGGACCCCGACCCCGTCAGTTCATTCGGACCATACTCGGTTGATATCGGTTGCCGCGGATGGCGGAGGTGTCGGGACTCCGCCGGGGGTTCGTGAGAACCTCGGCGCCGGAGCATGCTGAACGACGCCGTCGATCTCGATCAGGCTGTTGCGGGCGACGATATGGGCGTTCTGTTCAGCCTCGGTCAATGTGAGAACGGGGGTGCAGCAGGCATCGGTGCCGTCGAATATCGCGGCCCACTCGTCTCGTGTCTTGGTCTTGAACTTTTCGGCGAAGAGCTTGCGCAGCTCGTCCTGGCCGGCCGGATCGGTCTGTTCGGGCAGGCTGTCGGCGTCGATCTGCAAGCCTCGCAGTAGTTCGGTGTAGAACTGAGGCTCGATCGCGCCGACGGCCATGTACTTGCCATCGGCGGTCTCGTAGGTGTCGTAGAAGGCCATGCCGGTGTCGAGCAGGTTGGTGCCGCGTTCATCGGACCACCCACCCATACCTCTCATGCCCCAGATGATGTGCGAAAGAGCAAGCGCGCCATCGGTCATGGCGGCGTCGATGACCTGGCCCTTGCCGGAGTTCTGGCGTTCCACCAGCGCGGCCAGGATGCCGAAGACCAGGAACATGGAACCGCCGCCGAAGTCGCCGACCATGTTCAGTGGCGGTACGGGGCGTTCGCCCTTGCGGCCGATGGCGTTCAGCACACCGGTGAGCGAGATGTAGTTGATGTCGTGTCCGGCGCGGTCGGCCATCGGGCCGTACTGGCCCCAGCCGGTCATGCGGCCGTAGATCAGGCGTGGATTGCGTTCCAGCGCCGTGTCGGGGCCCAGTCCCATGCGCTCGGTGACGCCGGGCCGGAAGCCCTCGATCAGCACATCGGCCTTGGCGATCAGGGCGAGAGTCTTCTCGATGTCGGCCGGATCCTTCAGGTTGGCCTCGACAATGGTCCGCCCGCGCCACTGTGGCCGCTCCGTGGAACCGGGGAACTGCCCCGGCCGCTGTACGCGCACCACATCTGCACCCAGATCCGCGAGTAGCAGCGCGGCGTGCGGCGCGGGGCCGATGCCGGCCAGTTCAACGACCCGGACGTCCGCAAGCGGGCCTCGTTGTGCGGTGGATGACGTGTTCACGCCTGCCCTCGGCTTTCGTCTGTTACAAATTAATAGAGTGAACACTCAATATAATAGGAGTAATCGGCCAATGCGTATCGGACTGGGCATCAACTACGCGGGCGGCTTCAGGGAAGTCGCCGCTGAAGTCGCAGACCTGGAGCAGGCAGGACTGGATATCGTGTTCGTCCCCGAGGCCTACTCGTTCGACGCGGTCAGCGGCCTCGGCTACCTGGCGGCCAAAACCCAACGGGTACAGCTGGCTTCGGGCATCCTGCAGCTCTTCACCCGTACTCCGACGCTGACTGCCATGACCGCGGCGGGACTGGATTATGTATCGGATGGGCGGTACATCTTGGGAATCGGTGCGTCCGGTCCGCAGGTGATCGAGGGCTTTCACGGCGTGCCGTATGACGCGCCCATCGGCAGAGCCCGAGAGGTGATTGAGATCTGCCGCAAGGTGTGGCGACGTGAGCCGCTGGAGTTCGCGGGCACGCACTACACCATCCCGTTGCCGCCGGGAGCGGGCACCGGGTTGGGCAAGTCGCTGAAGCTCATCAATCACCCAGTGCGCGAACGTATCCCGGTTCTACTGGCAGCGTTGGGGCCGAAGAATGTAGAGCTGGCCGCAGAGCTGGCCCAGGGATGGCAGCCGCTTCTCGTGCTGCCGGAGAAGGTCGATGCGGTGTGGGGAGCGGCGCTGACCCGGGGCAAGGCCAAGCGCGATCCGGCCCTCGGTGAACTCGAAATCTATGCCAGCCCGGCGCTGGCCATCGGTGACAACGTCGAACCGCTCCGGGAGCAGGTGAAGCCGCACCTGGCGATGTATGTCGGCGGTATGGGGGCGAAGGGCAAGAACTTCTACCACTCGCTGGCCACCAAGTACGGCTACCGAGCTGAAGCCGACCGCATACAGGAGTTGTATCTGGCGGGCAGGACCGACGAGGCGGCGCGTGCCGTGCCCGACGATCTCGTCCGCGACATCTCACTGATCGGTTCAGCCGGATTCGTGAAGGAACGAGTCGACGCGTTCAGGGAGGCCGGAATCACGGTCCTGAACGTCACACCCATGGCGTCAGCTCCCGGAGAACGTGTGAAGCTGATCGAAAAGCTCCGGGACATCATCTAACTGGTGATTTCGATCGTTCCGGGTCGGCAGGCGTTGGCGCGACGACCCGGAACGAGCGCGGCATCTTCGACAGGTGTCAGGTAACCAATCCTGAAGCTGGCCCCAGGCCCAAAGTAAGGCCGCCTGAAGCCATCGAGGTCCGTTTGTCCTGGGCGGTAGCCGGGTTGGCTATCTGTTCCGCTTCCTTGGAAGTGGAACAACCCGACGCCGCACCGAACACGCCGCGGTCGGTGATCGGACACCAGGGCGAAGCGGAACGGCATTCGTTCCGGAAATCGTTCCACCGAAGATGTTCCGAAAGGCATGTACGGCAGCGAATTCCGATATTTCGGGTATGGCGAACGCACCACAGCATCCGGTCGGCGGACTCGAACTCGGCTACGCCCGAGTCTCGACCACCAAGCAAAGCCTGGAACGCCAACTCGACGCCCTCACCGCCGCAGGCCTGCCAGATGAGCGGATCTACCTCGACAAGAAGAGCGGGGCGGTCGTCGACCGGCCCGGACTGGCCAAACTGCTCGACGGCGACACCATCGTGGCCTACACACTCGACCGGCTCGGCTGGAACCTGTGCGAGGTGAAATCACGAGCAAGACCGGCATCCCGAAGACATCACTGCACCGCTACTCCACGCTGGCGACCGAACAAGAACAGTGATCGCGGTGGCTACTTGGCTGAACAGGGCTTCATGTACCAGGTGACACGACCGTGAACGGCACTCCTATTAGGTCGTTTCGGCCGCGCGGGTGCGGGTGGCGGTCGGTGTCTCGCCGGTGTGCCTGCGGTAGATGCGCCGGAAGGCCGCCGGATCGGCGTAACCCACCGCGC
>NZ_JBHZAF010000027.1:0-97197 GCF_042754085.1 Nocardia sp. NPDC059236 | reverse complement strand
AGCGTCAGGTAGATACCCGACAGCAGCAGGATGATGAACGCGTACAGCGCGATCTCACCGAGCAGGAACGACCAGTGGGTCGGGAAGACCTTGTTGATCGATCGCTTGGCGAACGCCGCGAGGCGGTAGCGCTCGTCCATCTCGTTGGCCTGGACGGCCACTTTGCTAGGGCTCATGAACGACGCTCCCAGTAGGCCGGGCCGAGGGGCTCGATGAAGTCGTGCTGGGCGACCAGGTAGCCATCGGCGTTGACGGTGATCGGCAGCTGCGGCAGCGCACGCGCGGCGGGACCGAAGACCGGCTTACCCCACTCGGTCGCGGAGAACTGCGACTGGTGGCAGGGGCACAGGATCCGGTTGGTCTGCTGCTCGAACAGCGAGGTGGGGCAGCCGAGGTGGGTGCAGATCTTCGAGTAGGCGAAGTAGTCGCCGAAGTTGAAGCTCTCCTGACCCTTGCGCTTGATGGCGTGCTCGGCATCGTGGGTGCGCAAGCGAATCAGCATGACCGCGTTGCGGATACCGCGCAGCGATTCCAGCGTCTTGTGCTCGTCACCGCGCCAGGATTCCTTCCAGGGGAAGACGGTCTCCATGGCGCCGGCGTCCAGATCCTCCGGCTTGACCAGGACGATGTCCTCGGGCCGGCCGGTGTCGCGACGCAGATAGATGGTCTCGCCCGGGTAGTCCGGGGTCCAGCCCGAGACCCACAGCGGCGACTTGTCGCGCTTGGCCCACGGGTTCTTGATCATGCCGCCGACGAAGACGAGCAGCGCGCCGACGCCCATGACGCCCACGCCCAGGCCCGCGGTGCGGGTGATGAGCTTGCGGCGGCCCAGGGTCGAGGTCTCGGCGGCGTCCTGCAGCTGCGCGACCAGGGTGCGCCGGTCGACCTCCTTGGACGCGCCGTCGTGGCGGTCCTGGATGGAGATCTCGGCGGGGATGAAGTGCTTGCGGATCAGCACCACCGCGACGCCGACGGCCAGCACGGCGATGCCGAGGGTGAGGCCGTAGAGCGGGGTGGTCAGCGTGTACATGCCGTTGCCGTCCTGGTGACGGCCCTTGTACTCCCAGGGCCAGAACAGGAAGACACCGATCAGCGCGGCACCCGCGAGCGCGGAGATGCCGAACCAGAGCGCCACCCGGCGCTCGGCGCGCTTCTCGGCCCGGGTACCCGGGACCGGCCAGCGCGGGGCACGGTAGGCGACGTCGACGCCGTCCAGCTCGGTGCCGAGCTTGACCAGCTCGTCCCGCGACATGGCGTCGAGCTGCTCATCGGTGGGTTCGGTGGGGTTGTCCCCCATGCTGTTTCGCTCCTGTTCACTCATGACCGGGAACCGATCCACATCGCGGAGCCGACCAGGACCACGATGCCGACGACCCAGATGGCCAGGCCCTCGGTCGCGGGACCGAAGCCGCCGAGACCGTAGCCGCCCTCGGACGGGGTATCCATGCGGTCCTTGATGTAGGCGACGATGTCCTTCTTCTCGTCCGGCGTCAGCTGCCGGTCGGAGAACCGGGGCATGTTCTGCGGGCCGGTCAGCATGGCCAGGTAGAGCTGCTGCTCGGTGGCCTCTTCCAGCGGCGGCGCGAACTTGCCGGACGACAGCGCGCCACCCTTGCCGGTGAAGTTGTGGCAGGAGGCGCAGTTCATGCGGAACAGCTCGCCACCGCGGCCGAGGTCACGGTCCTCGACGATGGACTCCTGCGCGATCTCGCCGTTGCTGTCGCGCAGCACGGTCGGACCGCCGCCCTGGGACTGGACGTACGCGCCGAGCGCGTCGGTCTGGTGCGCGTCGAACTTCGGGGGCTTGCGCTGGATCTGCGCCTCGTTGCGGGCGGCAGGCATACGACCGGTGGAAACCTGGAAGTAGACCGCGGCCTCACCGACGCCGATCAGGCTGGGGCCGCGATCCTGGACACCCTGCAGGTTGGCACCGTGGCAGGTGACGCAGGAGGTGTCGTAGATCTGCTTGCCCTCGCGGATCAGCGCGGACTGGTCCTCTTTCGCGGTGGCGACCTGAGCCTGCGGGGTCAGGGCCGACGCCGCGAAGCCGGCTCCGACGAGGCCCATCAGGAGGACCAGACCGCCGGCCAGCTTCCGGCGCATCCGGCGCTGCTTGCGGATCTTGGTGGCCTGGCCGATCCCCTCGGGATCTGGCGCTGACGGGGGAGATGAACTCATCTGTGTCCCTTTGGAGTAGACGGAACCGACTTGTACAAGTTTTTGGGTTGCCGACGCGGGCTGGGCCTCGGCACGTCCGGTACTAGCGGACGAAGTAGATCGTGGCGAAGAGGCCGATCCAGACGATGTCGACGAAGTGCCAGTAGTAGGAGACGACGATCGCCGCCGTGGCCTGCGCCGGGGTGAACTTGCTGAGCTTGGTGCGGATCAGCAGGAACACGAACGCGATGAGACCGCCGATGACGTGCAGACCGTGGAAGCCCGTGGTGATGAAGAACACCGAGCCGTACACGCTGCTGGAGATCGAGGTGCCCTCCGAGTACAGGGCGTGGTACTCGGTGGCCTGGCCACCGACGAAGAACGCACCCATCAGGAAGGTCAGCAGGTACCAGCGGCGCAGGCCGAAGACGTCACCCTTCTCCGCCGCGAACACGCCCATCTGGCATGTGAAGGAGGAGGCGATCAGCACCGCGGTCACCGGCACGGCGAGCTTCATGTTCAGCTCGGTCGGCTCCGGCGGCCAGTTTCCGTGCGCCTGCGCGCGAGCAACGAAGTACATGGCGAACAAGCCGGCGAAGAACATCAGCTCGCTCGACAGCCAGATGATGGTACCGACGCTGACCATGTTGGGCCGGTTCAGCGAATGCACACGCTGGGTAATGGCCGATCCTGGGGTCCCTACTGCGGTCGTCACGCCGGTAAGTATGACTTGTCGTAGTACGACAGGCGTAGGCGGGTACGAAACTTTGTCGTACGTGTCGGAAAGCCCAGGGCGAGCGCTCGTCTGGCAGGGCTCTCGGCGTGTCCCGGGTGAGCCTAGATTGCGCAGGTAAGAGGAAGCTGAGCCCTGTGGAGAGGGATGTATGAGCGTGAAATCGTGGTGGCGGCGGATAGCCGGACGCGGCGGGGCAACGGAACTGGACCCGACGCGGCCGGATCTGGTGGTGGTGGCGTCGAGTTTCGATGACGCCGAAGCCTGTTCGGCGGCCCTGGGCAAGGCTCTGCAGTGGACATCGGACGATCCAGTAGTCCTCCGGCACCACCTCCAGGTTCCCGCCGACCGCGTCGGTGAGGTGCAAGTCATCGCCGCGCAGATCGGCTATGACACGGCCTCGGTGGACGCGGCCGACCCGGCGAGCCTGGTGCTGCAGCGCGTGCAGGTGCTCGACGCCCTGCACTGCTCCCAGGAGCGTTCCCGCATGGCGGGAATCGCCCATCGCTACGACGGCCATGTCCTCGGCTGGGATGCCCTCCAGCCCGCCGCCGGTCCTGGCGGAAAGAACTAGCCCCGCACACTAGGCTTGCCCCAACAACACTGGTGTCCGGCGTGGACCGGCAACGGGAAGAGAAGGCAATGAGCGCGCGCAGCTGGAGAGAAATTCTCGGCATCCTCACCGACGGCAACGATCTGTCCTCGGATGAGGCCGCGTGGGCGATGAACGAGATCTTCTCCGACAACGCCACCTCCGCGCAGATCGCGGCCTTCGGCGTGGCCCTGAAGATGAAGGGCCCGACCCCGACCGAGCTGAGCGGCCTGGCCACCGGCATGCTCTCGCACGCGAGGCGGGTGCCGTTCGAGGGCGCGGCGGTGGATATCGTCGGTACCGGCGGCGACCGCTCGGGCAGCGTGAACATCTCCACCATGTCCTCGATCGTGGTGGCGGCCAGCGGGATTCCGGTGATCAAGCACGGCAACCGGGCGGCCTCGTCCAAGAGCGGCGGCGCGGACGTGCTGGAGGCGCTGGGCGTGAAGATCGCACTCGGGCCGGAATCGGTGGCCGAGTGCGTGCGGCAGACCGGCATCGGGTTCTGCTTCGCGCCGGTGTTCCATCCCTCGCTGCGGTTCGCGAGTCAGGCGCGCGGTGAGATCGGGATTCCGACGGTCTTCAATATCCTGGGCCCGCTGACCAATCCGGCCCAGCCCAGCACGGGCCTGATCGGCTGCGCTTTCCCGGATCTGGTGGCGGTCATCGCGGGTGTGTTCGCCGAACGCGGCGCCTCGGCGCTGGTGGTCCGCGGCAACGACGGCCTGGACGAGATCACCACCGCCGACACCACCGATGTGTGGGTGGTATCGGGCGGCCGGTTGCACGAAACCACCATCGACCCAACGAGACTGGGCATCGAGCGCGTGGATCCGTCGGCGCTGCGCGGCGGCGACGCGACGATGAACGCGGAGATCGCGCGCGCTATGTTCGCCGGCGACCCGGGCCCGGTGCGGGACGCGGTGCTGCTGAATTCGGCGGCGGCGCTGGTGGCGTTCGAGCTGTCCGCCGCGGAGGTGGACGACGATCTGCACACCAAGCTGGCCGCGGCGTTGAAGCGGGTGGCCGAGACCGTGGATTCGGGTGCGGCCTCGGCCCTGCTGGATCGCTGGGTCACCGTCTCCAACGGGCTCGGCGCGAACTGATCCCGGGGGCTTCAGGCCCCCGGTTCGGCCACGGAGTCCACGGCCTGTTTGAACCGGCTCATGGCATCGAAACTCTTGATGCCAGGGGCGGTTTCGACGGAGCTGGAGACGTCGACGCCGAACGGCCGATGGGTCGTGATCACCTCGGCGACATTGTCGGGGCTGAGGCCACCGGCCAGCACCACCTGTCCGGGCACCTTCTCCAGCCAGTCCGGGAATTCGGCGAAGACGCCCGATCCGGTGCTGGCGTCGTAGAAGAAGTACTCGCAGACCTGTTCCGGGGCGGGTGCGGCGGCCGAGCAGTAGGCCAGATTCGGCAGGTCGGTCCAGTTGTAGAGCTGGATGACGTCGAAGTCGCCGATCACCTCGGCGACCTCGGTCCGGTCGAACGCCACCACGAACGAGCGGATCCGGCCGCGCGCGTACGCCGCCAGCTCACGCGCCCGGGCGGGCTCGACATACCGCTTGCTCTTGGCCGTGCCGACCACGCCGATGGCCGAGTAGCCGAGCTCGACGGCCCAGTCGATCTGTTCCTCGGTGGTGAGCCCGCACACCTTCACGAACATGGTTCCTGCCCTCTCATGGAAGAATTCCTCCGAGTGTCCTGAGAGTTCGGGTCACCCAGCTGTGTGTTTGCCGTTCGGTCCCCGAGGCGGCGTTACAGTTTCGACATGCGATACGGAGTGGTGCTACCCGGCCTGGTGGCCGTGTTCCTGGGCATCGGCATTCCGGTGAGCGCCGCTCACTGGGCTCACGACGAGACCGCCGATCCCGGCACCCTCAGTGTGGACGGCCGTAGCTACGGCATTCCGGGCGACTGCGTGACCATCCGCAGTGTGCCGCGCCGGCTCAGTGTCGACAATGAAACCGCCCTGCGCGCCCAGGTGTATCTGTTCCCCGGCTGCAAGGGCGGCGTCACCCACACCATCGAGCCCGGTCACACCGGCACCGCGCTGGGCGCGTCCGTGCAGACCCGCTGACCCGGCCGGCTATTCGCCGATCGAGAAGCCGGCCTCCACGTCCGCGCGCGAGTAGGACTTGAACGCGATGTGGGTGGCCGTGCGCAGCACGCCCGGCGTCTTGTTGATCCGGCCGGTGACCACGTCGGCGATCTCCTCGTGGTCGCGCACCCGGACCACGGCGATCAGGTCCACATCCCCCGCGCACGAATAGACCTCGGCCACCCCCTTGATGTCGGCCAGTTCCTGCGCGGTCTCTGGAATCCGATCCGGTTCGGCAGAGATCAACACGATCGCGGTAATCATGTGCCCAACTCTAGGTGATGGCCGGGACGGCAGCGCCGGTCCGGGATCGAACGGCACGGGTCCGGGTCAGTCCGGGATCGAGTCGGTGTGGTCGAGCGATTCGCCGAGGAGGTCGGCGGCGGCGCGGTGGATTTTTTCCAGCGCCGACATCAGGTGTCGGCGCTCGGCGTCGGTGAGGTCGGCGGTCACCTTGTCGGACAGGGTCTTCCGGTCGGCTTCGACGGGGTCGCGGAGGTCGCGGCCGCGGTCGGTGAGCCAGAGCCGGACCAGGCGATTGTCCTTGTCGTCGCGGCGGCGGGTGAGCAGACCGGCGGCGGCCATGCGGGTGGCCATCTTGACGACGGTCGGCGTGGTGACGTTCAGCACGGCCGCCATCTCCCCCGGTGTGCGGCCGTCCTGTTCCCACAGCACGGCCAGCACGTGATTCTGGCCGAGGTGCAGGCCGAGGCGGCGCATATCGCGATCGGCCAAGGCGCGCAGGGCTTTCGAGGTGCGGCCGTGCAGGTCCAGGAAGTCGGCTGAGCCTGGGGAAGACATGAGGCCTCCGGTCGGGTGCGGATATTGACCGTCGATCGTTAGCCGTCTAACGTTTTTCGATAGACGGCTAACGATCTGGAGATGTCATGCTACTGCTGACCGGAGCGACCGGGAACATCGGCCGCGAACTCACCCGCATCCTCGACGCCAACGACCTCGATTTCCGTGCCCTGGTGCGTGATCCGGCACGGGCCACGACCCTGCCCGCGCGTGCGGAGACCTGCCCGGGCGACCTCGATGATCCGGCGAGCCTGGACCGGGCCATGACCGGAGTCACCGGCCTGTTTCTGCTGGTCCCGGGCATCGGGCTCGACCACACCCGCAACCTGCTGCACGCCGCCGTCAGGGCGGGAGTGAGGCGGATCGTCATGATTTCCTCCGCCCACGTGCTGGTCGAACCACTGCCCGCCATGGGCAGCTGGCACCACGAGCGCGAGAATCTGGTGCGCGCCAGCGGAATTCCGTGCACGATCCTGCGTCCGGGCGGGTACATGTCCAATGCCCTGGAATGGATTCCGGCGTTGCGGGCGGGCGACCCGATCCTCGACCCCTCCGGTCCGGGCCGCTTCGCCCCGATCGATCCCGCCGATATCGCCAAGGTGGCGGCGCGCTGCCTCACCGAGCCCGGCCACGCCGGGGCGGCCTATCACCTCACCGGGCCGGAGAGCCTGACCGTCGGCGAGCAGGTCGCGATCCTCGCCCGAATCCTGGACCGCGACATCAAGATTCGTGAGGCCGCGACGCCGGAGGAGGCGGTGGCGGCCCGCTTCCCGAACGGCGCTCCCCCGCCGCTGGCCGCGGCGATCGTGGCGGGCTTCGCCCTCATGCGTGCCGACACCGTGGGCGCGCGCACCGGCACCGTGACCGAACTGCTCCGCCGCCCGCCGCGCACCTTCGCCGAATGGTGTGCGGCCCACCGCGCCGCCTTCGAGGACTGACCGAGCCTTCGAGGGCTGACGGACCGCATCCGGCTGACATCACCTGCACCAGTGACGGGATTCGAACCCGCGGTTTCTTCCTTGACGGGGAAGCGAGGACTCCGGACTCCTCCACACCGGCTGGACCACCCCACGACCTGCGCGCCAGGGCGTCGGTGGCGACGATGACAGTAATGACACGTCGCGGAAAGCGGTACCGAATTTCCGCGGCGGGGTCAGCCGAGGTCGGCGAGGAGGGCGCGGGCGTCATCGGCCTCGGGGACCTCGAGTTCCTCGAAAAGGGCCAGCGCCCTGACGGAATGGTCGCGAGCGGCAGCAGTCTGCCCGAGCGCGCGGTGGGACTGGGCCAGGCCGAGCAGAGCGCGGGCCTCCTCGGCGCGGTCGCCGAGATCGCGGCAGACCGTGACCGCGGCGGTGAAGTCGGCGACGGCGGCGGCGGGATCGTCCAGCGCGAGGGCGATCTCGCCGAGACCGTTGAGGGCCTCGGCCTCCTCGCTGCGGAAGCGGAGTTCGCGGCACAGGTCGAGGGCGCGGCGGTGCCGGCGGCGCGCCTCGTCGGGGCGGTCCTCGCCGAGATGCACCGGGCCGAGGTTGTTGAGCACGACTATTTCCCCTGTGCGGGAACCCAATTCGCGGTAGAGGCGCAGGGCTTCGCCAAGCGTTTCACGAGCTTCGGGGTAGCGCTCCAAGCGCTCGCTGACGGTGCCGAGGCTGGTGAGGCAGGCCGCCTCACCAGCACGGTCGCCGAACTCGCGGAACAGGGCCAGCCCCTGCCGATAGTGCTCCCCTGCCCGCTCGATGTCGCGCTGCCAGAAGACATACCCGAACACGTAATGGGCCCGGGCCTCAGCCCGCCCATCCCCGACTGCGCGGGCCGCGTCGAGGGCCTGCTCACCGTAGTCGTGCGCCTCGTCCAGCCGCCCGAATCGCCAGGCGATCCAAGCCAGGTCGCTGCATGCCCGGGACTGCGCGGCCAGGTCCTCATCGCGGCGGCTACTCCGCAACGCCTGCGTGTGCATGGTGCGCGCCGCACCGTAGTGGCCGTTCCCATCGAGGTAGGCGTGCAGACTGCGTGCCAGCCGCGCCGTGTAACCGGGCCGCGCGGCCTCCTCCGGCGCAATGCAGATGGCCACCAGGTTGATGCGTTCCGCATCGAGCCACTCGATGGCCTCCGCCGACTCCTCGAAGGTCAGCGCCGATCTATCGAACGACTGCGCCCCAGCCGAATCCAGCGCCCCGACGGACTCCCGCGCCGGTGCGAACTCGGATGCACCGGTGAAGTCCGCTGCTCCAGTGAACTCCGATGCTCCGGTCGATTGCGATGCTGCAGTGGATTCCGAAGCTCTGGTGAACTCCGGTGCGGCGTGGGAGCCGTCGGGGAAGAGTAGTCGGACGGCCTGAGCGGCGGTGTCCTGGTAGTAGCGGTAGAGGGATTCGACTGCGGCGGAGCGGGTTTCGGCGGATTCCTCGTTCGCCGCGGTGGTACGTGCGTGCTGACGGACCAGGTCGTGCATGGTGTAGCGGCCGGGGCGCAGCTGGGTCAGGACGTGCGCGTCGAGCAGGCGCTCGAGGTGGTGCTCGGCCTCGGCGACGGTGAGGCCGGTGAGGGCCGCGGCGGCGTGCGGTTCGATATCGCGCGCGGGGTTGAGCCCGAGCAGCCGGAACATGCGCTGCTCAGCGGGTTCCAGCTGCTGATAGGACAGCGCGAAGGCCGAGGCCACCCCGCGTTCCGGTGTGGCCAGTTCGGTGAGCCGCCGTCGTTGATCCCGCAGCCGCCCGGCCAGGTATTCGACCGTCCACTGGGGCCGGTGCGCGAGCCGCGCGGCCGCGATGCGAATGGCCAGCGGCAGGAATCCGCACAGCTGCAGTACATCCAGCGCCGCCAGCGGTTCCGCGTCCGCCCGCTCCCCCACGATGGCCCGGAACAGCTCGACGGCATCGGCCGCCGCCAGCAGCTCCATCGACAGCGATTGCGCACCATCCAGATCCAGCAGCCGTCGCCGGCTGGTCACGATCACCCGGTGTGCCCCGCCTCCGGCCAGCAGCGGCCGCACCTGAGCGGTGTCGACCGCATTGTCGAGCACCACGATCACCCGCCGGTCCCGCACTCGGGCCCGCCACAGCGCCGCCCGTTCCGCCTCCCCCGACGGAATGGCGTCGTCGGACACACCCAGCTGACGCAGCAAGGCCCCCAGCGCGATCCCGATATCCAGCGGCTCCCGCCCCGGCGTATGACCCTGCAGGTCGATGAACAATTGCCCGTCCGGAAACTGCCCCGCCACCACGTGCGCCAAATGCACTGCGAGCGCGGTCTTCCCGACCCCCGCCATGCCGTCGAGGACCGCCACCCCGGCGGCCTCCCCGGTCAGCCAGCCCTGCAGCCGCTCGATATCCCCGGCCCGTCCCGTGAAATCAGGAACGTCGTACGGCAGGAAGTTGACCACCTGCCCCGCGGCGGGCAACGTGCTCGCTGCGGGATCGGCAGCCGGATCGATCCTGTCCACCACTGGGCGCGACGTCGCTTCGAATCGGGCGGCGTCCACGCCGATGCGGCCCGCGCCGAGATCCGGAGCCTCCGAATGCTGCTGCGCGGCAGCATCATTCGTATGGTGGCCGACGACCGGGTGCGCACCGAACGACCCCGGCTGGTCCGGGCGGTAGTCGAGGGCGGGGTCGCGACAGAGGATGGCCTGTTCGAGGTCGGCGAAAGCGGGGCTGGGGTCGAGGCCCTGATCGTCGGCGAGGCGGCTGCGGAAGGCGCGGGCGGCGGTGAGGGCGTCGGGCTGGCGACCGGCGCGATGCAGGGCGAGCACGAGGTGGGCGGTCAGCTTCTCGCGCAAGGGGTTCGCGGCGAGGTGGGCGGGGAGTTCGTCGATGAGATCGTCGTGGCGGCCCAGGGCGAGGTCGAGTTCGGCGAGCTGTTCGACGGCGCGCAGGCGGCGGTCCTCGAGGCGGGCGCGGGCGTCGGGGGCGAAGTCGGCCTTGACGTCGGCGAGGGGCTGACCGCGCCAGAGCCGCAGGGTGGCGCGCAGGCGGGTGGCAGCGGCGGCCGGGTCGGTGGCGGATTCGCGGGTGGCCGTGGCGGTTTCGGCGACGAAGACGTCGAGATCGAGCTGGCCGGGCGCGGGCTGGATGAGGTAGCCGTTGGCGCGGGTGTGCAGGAGGTCGGCGATGCCCGCGGTGCGCAGCACCTTGCGGACGGCGGTGATGGCGTGGTGGATCTGGGAGCGCGCGGTGTCGGGCGGGGTGGGTCCCCACAGCGCGTCGGTGAGCTGGTCGACGGTGACCACGGTGCGGGCGTTCAGCAACAGGTGCGCCAGCACCGCGCGGTGGCGGGGCGCGAGTCCGGGCACGGCCCGCTCGTCCACTGTCACACCGACCGGTCCGAGCACCGTCAGTCCTACTGTCACCCGCACATCCACCATGAGCCGCTGTTCGTTCGGCACATCGCCGATGTACAGCGAATCTATCAACGCGGCGGCCGATTCTCGAACGATGTCAGGATTGCCGCTACTGGAGCCGGAGGATGCGCCCGCCGCCACCGCCGCCCTCTTCACCGAGGCGCAGCAAGCCTTCGGCATCACCGCGAACCTGACCAAGGCCATGGCCAACAGTCCCTCGGCCCTGCGCGGCTATCTGGATCTGTCGGATGCCCTGCGGCACGGCCGGATTCCGCCCGCCACCCGCGAGCGCCTCGCGCTGCTGGTGGCCCAGCACAATCGCAGTGACTACGAGCTGTCGGCCCACACCTATCGCGGTGCCAAGGTCACCGGCTTGCCCGCGGAGGAGACGATCCGCGCCCGGCAGGCCGCGTCCACGGACCCGGAAGCCGAAGCGGCCCTGGCCTTCGCGCACGCCCTGCTGGTCCACAACGGCACCGTCACCGACGCCGATCTGCGTACCGCCCAGGACGCCGGCCTGGCCCCGGACCTCCTGGTGGAGATCATCGCCCACGTGGCGCTGAACGTCTTCACCACCTACGTGACGACGGCGGGCCGAGTCGCGATCGACTGGCCGCTGGTGCGCCACAACGACTAGCCGTCCGGTCTCGACGATCGAGGGGCGGGACCGGAATCCACCCGACCGCGGCGCTTCCGAGCCGACACTCCACCGGGGAACGCGGACCGGAATGAGAGCGGGCAGTTGCACGGTATCGAGAACCCGAGCCGGGCAGGCTCGATCGGCCGGACGGACAGGCGGGTTGGCCGCCCGTCCTGGAAGCTCGGGCCCGGCAGCCGAATCGCGGGGTCGGTTGCGCGGCCCGAACGCCGAGTGGCACACCGCCGCGGGGATTCGACCGATTCCCCTCGGTGGTGTGCCACTCGAGGAATGTCTACCCTTGCGCCCCAATGTGATTGGGGCGCGGGCAGGTGGTCACCACTGGCCGGGAACGTACTGGCCGCCCAGCTGGCCGGAGATGACGTTCAGGCGGTTCCAGGCGTTGATGGTGGCGATGAGGGAGATCAGCGCGCCGATCTGGTCGTCGTCGTAGTTCTTGCGAACCAGGGCCCAGGTGTCCTCGGAGATGCCGCCGCCGTCGGCGAGGCGGGTGCCCTCGTCGGTGAGGGCGAGGGCCGCGCGCTCCGGCTCGGTGAAGACGGTGGATTCCTTCCAGGCGGCGACCATGGCCAGGCGGACCGCGGTCTCGCCGGCGTGGGCGGCGTCCTTGGTGTGCATGTCCAGGCACATGCCGCAGCCGTTGATCTGCGAGGCGCGGATCTTCACCAGTTCCTGGGTGGCCTTGGGCAGGCTGGACTCGTCGACGACGCGGGCGGCGGTGACGAGGCGCTTGTTGAACTTGGCGGCGACTTCGTTCTCGTACAGGGCGAAGCGGGTCATTGTTCTCTCTTTTCTCTGTGTCGTTCGTTGCCTTCGTCAGGTTGACGACGCGGCCCACGCGGGTGTGACATCGGGTGCGATGTGATGCCGGTCATACCATCTGGAGCGGTCCGACCGGTCGCGCCGACCTCACGACAATGCCGGTCCGGCTTGATATTTCCGCTGTTCGGACACTGTCTCGCGACGATGTGAATCTTGATTTCGCGAAATCGCCTCCATGGAAGTGGATCCGGCGCGATCATGATTCGGACGATTGTGAACCGACCGGTAGTCACATCCCGGCTACCTAGGGGGTTGCGATGCTCGACGCAGGCAGACATCGGAGAATCTCACCCAGCGGTCAGTGGCAAGGAGTCCGCCCCCAGCTGGGGCGCGTCCGGCCCGGCCGCCATCACCGGAGGACATCGAATCAGTTCCGCACCAAGGCCATCCAGGCCCTGCTGCCCGGCGCGACCGTCATCGCACTGGCGACGGCCGCCGCCCCGGCCCACGCCGACGCGCCGCCGCAGCCGGTACAGATCGATTCCATCGCCGGGCTCTCCCAGAACATGCTGGCGGCCATCAACGCGTTGCAGACCTTCAATATCCCCGGCATGGACCTGCCGGGCGTGAACCTGCCCGCGCTGTTCACCCCGGACACCGCGATCGTGGTGCTCGGTTACGGTCTGCAGCCCGACGGCTCGATGCGCCCGGAGCTCATGGCCCGGCTCTACGCCGGCTACGTCTCGGCCCTGCTCTCGCCGCAGGCCCCGGTCATCGTGACCGGCGGCAATCCGCAGAACGGGGTGACCGAGGCGGACGCCATGGCGGACTGGCTGGTCGAGCGCGGTATCGACCGCACCCGCATTCATACCGAGACCAAGGCGAATTCGACGGTCCAGAACGCGGCGTTCTCGGCGCAGCTGATGGATGCCATCGGCGCGCACGCGGCGATCCTGATCACCTCGGCGAACCATATCGCCCGGGCTCTGATGAATTTCCAGGCGGCCGGGATCTCGGTGGTGGCGACCATGACGCCGGACGCCGCCCCGCTGTCGGCGGTGCCGTTCGGACCACGCAGCTAGCCCGCAGAACACCGCCGGTCCGCGAAAAGCCAGGGCCCGCCGATCCATTCGATCGGCGGGCCCTGGTCTGCGCGCCTCAGGCGAGGTAGCGGGCGATGCTCTCCGCGACGCAGGCGGGCTTGTCCTGCCCCTCGATTTCGACGGTGACCGTCCGCACCGCCTGCACGCCGCCGGGGATGTCCGTGACGGCGTCGAGGGTGAAGCGCCCGCGGATGCGGCTGTCCACCGGCACCGGGTTGATGAACCGAACCTTGTTGAGCCCGTAGTTGATCGCCATGTTCGCGGCGCTGACGGTCATGACCTGCGCGGTCATCGGCACCACCAGCGACAGCGTGAGGAACCCGTGGGCGATGGTGCGCCCGTAGGGTCCGGCGGCCGCGCGGGCGGCGTCGACGTGGATCCACTGGTGGTCGTCGGTGGCGTCGGCGAAGGTGTCGATGCGCTGCTGGTCGACGGTGATCCAGTCGCTGACACCGATTTCGGTGCCGGCGGCGGCGCGCAGGTGGTCGAAGTCGCTGAAGTCGATCATGCTGTGTTCCTCCCGCTAGGCGTAGCGCTGCTTCAGTTCGCGCTTGAGGATCTTGTGGGTGGGCCCCATGGGCAGTTCGGTGACGAACTCGACGCGGCGCGGGTACTTGTACCGCGCCACATGCTCTTTCGCAAAGTCGATGACGTCCTCGGCGGTGAGCGGTCCGGACGGCACGACGACCGCGAGGATCTCCTCGCCGTAGTTCTCGTCCGGCACACCGATGATCGCCACCTGCGCGATGTTCGGGTGCCGCAGCAGCGCGGCCTCCACCTCGGTCGGGTACACGTTGAACCCGCCGCGGATGATCATCTCCTTGATCCGGTCCACGATGCGCAGGTAGCCCTGCTCGTCCTTGACGCCCAGGTCGCCGGTGCGGAACCAGCCGTCCACCATGACCTCCGCGGTGGCCTCGGGCTTGCCGGTGTAGCCGCTGAACACATTGTGGCCGCGCACCACGACCTCACCGATGGTGCCGGTCGGCAGGAGTTCGATGCGGTCGCGCACCTCGGCGGCGGCGATCTCGACGTCGACGCCCCACACCGGGTGGCCGACGGTGCCGATCTGCGGGCCGAGCAGCGGCTGGTTCACCGTTGCGGTGGGCGAGGTTTCGGACAGGCCGTAGCCCTCGAGGATGTGCGAGCCGAAGACCTTCTCGAACTCCTCGATGATGACCGGCGGCATGGCCGCGCCGCCGCTGATGCACAGCCGCAGCTTCGGCAGTTCCGCCGCGCCCCCGGCCGCCTCGAGCAGCCCGTGGTACATGGTCGGCACCCCGTGGAAGGTGTTGATGTTCTCCTTCACCATGAGCTCGAGCGCCTGTGCCGCATCGAATCTCGGCATGAGCACCAGGGTCGCGCCCAGCCGCCAGTGCGAGTTCATGGAGACGGTCTGCCCGAACACATGGAACAGCGGCAGCGCGCCCAGCGCGATATCCTCGCGCTCGACCTCGTTGGCGTCGAAGGCGTTCACCGTCGCGCACATGACCATATTGAGGTGGCTGAGCTCCGCGCCCTTGGGGCGGCCGGTGGTGCCGCTGGTGTAGAACACCACCGCGGTGTCGAGCGGGCTGCGCGCCACATACGCCGGAATCGCCTCGCCGGAAAGCTCTTTCGGGCTCAGGCAGTCGATGCCGACCCGGCCGGCCGCCTCCTTGCCGACGGCCTCCACCATCGGATGGCAGATCATGACCTTGGCCCCGCTGTCGCGCAGCACGTATTCCGCCTCGTCCGCGGTGAGCAGCAGGTGCACCGGCACCACGGTCGCACCCGCCGCCAGGATGGCGAAGTATGCGCGCGGGAAATCAGCGGTATTGGGTCCCATGAGCGCGACCCGGTCACCCGGCCGCACCCCGAGTTCGATGAGCGCACCGGCCTGTTCGCGGGCCTGCCGCCACAGGTCGCGGAAGGTGATGCGCTGGTCGCCCTCGATCAGGGCGATGTGGTCGGGTCGCCGCCACGCCGGTTCGGCGAGGATGCCGGCCAGGGAGAGAGTCGCGTTCATTGAGACCTCGGTTCGATCGGATCAGCGTTCGGGGCGGCTCGGCCTACAGCCCCATGTCCTTGGCGATGATCATTTTCATGACCTCGCTGGTGCCGCCGTAGATGCGATTGACGCGGTTGTCTGCGTACAGGCGGGCGACCGGGTATTCGTTGATGAAGCCGTAGCCGCCGTGCAGCTGCAGGCAGCGGTCGATGACGCGGTGCGCGACCTCGGTGCAGAACAGCTTGGCGGAGGCGGCGTCGGCGGGGGTCAGGGTGCCTTCGTCGAGGGCCTCGAGGCCACGGTCGACCACGGCCTCGGCGGCGTCCACCTCGGCCTGGCAGGCGGCGAGTTCGAACTTGGTGTTCTGGAAGCTGGCGACCGGCTGTCCGAAGACGTTGCGCTGCCGGGTGTATTCCTTGGCGAAGCGGATCGCGGCCTTGGCCTGCGCGTACGCGCCGACCGCGATGGACAGCCGCTCCTGCGGGAGGTTCTGGCCCAGGTAGGAGAAGCCCCTGTGCTCCTCGCCGAGCAGGTCCTCCACCGGCACCTTGACGTCGGTGAAGTTGAGCTCGGCGGTGTCGGAGACCTTGAGGCCCAGCTTGTCCAGCTTGCGGCCGACGCTGTAGCCCGGGGACTTGGTGTCCACCACGAACAGCGAGATGCCGTGGCGCCGATCGGTGTCGCTGGGCGCGGCGGTGCGGGCGCAGACGATGACGCGGTCGGCGAGCACGCCGCCGGTGATGAAGGTCTTGGACCCGTTCAGTACGTAGTGCGTGCCGTCCGCGGAAAGCTTTGCGGTGGTGCGCATTCCGGCCAGGTCGGAGCCGGTGCCGGGCTCGGTCATGGCGATGGCGAACATGATCTCGCCGGTGACGAAGCCGGGCAGCCAGCGCTGCTTCTGCGCCGCGCTCGCGAGATTCTTGATGTAGGGCAGGCACAGTCCGACGTGCACGCCCGAGCCGCCGAAGGACACCGCGGCGCGGGCGCACTCCTCCATGAGGATGGCCTGGAACTTGAACGACTCGATGCCCGCGCCGCCGTACTCCTCGGGCACCTCGATGCCGAAGACGCCGAGTTCGCCCAGCTTGTAATAGAAGTCGCGGGGTGCGATACCGGCGGCGTACCACTGCTCGTAGACGGGCACGACCTCGGCTTCGATGAACGCGCGCACGGTCTCGCGGAAGGCGTCGTGGTCCTTGTCGAAAACTGTTCTCTGCATGGAAGAAATCTCTCTAGCGGTCAGAGACGGCGTCCGCCGTCGACGTAGATGGTCTGGCCCGTGACGAACGACGCGTCGTCGGAGACCAGGAAGGACACCACGTTCGCGATGTCGGTGGGCTCGCCGACCCGGCGCAGCGGGGTGATCTTGGCGGCCTCGGCGCGGAACTCCTCCGGCGAGACGCCCACGCGGGCGGCGGTGGCATCGGTCATCTCGGTGACGATGAAGCCGGGCGCGACGGCATTCACATTGATGCCGAACGGGCCCAATTCCATGGCGAGCGTGCGGGTCAGGCCCTGGATGCCCATCTTGGCGGCCGAGTAGTTGGCCTGGCCGCGGCTGCCCAGTGCGGACACGCTGGAGGTGTTCACGATCTTGCCGGACTTCTGCTTCACCATGTACTTCTGCGCCTCCCGCGAGCACAGGAACGTGCCCTTCAGGTGCACGGACATGACGATGTCCCAGTCGTCCACCGACATCTTGAACAGCAGGTTGTCGCGCAGCACGCCCGCGTTGTTGACCAGCACGTCGACCGAACCCAGTTCCGCGGCAATGCGTTCGAACGCGGCGGCGACCTGCGCCTCGTCGGTGACATTGCAGCCCACCGCGATGGCCGTGCCGCCCTGGGCGGTAATGGCGTCCACGGCGTCCTTGCAGGCGGCCTCGTCGAGATCGACGATGGCGACGGCGAAGCCGTCGGCGGCCAGCCGGGCCGCGGTGCCCGCGCCGATTCCGCGGGCCGCACCGGTCACGACTGCGACTTTCGACATGACTGAATCTCCCTGTCTGTGAATGACGTTCAGAGGAAGGCGTTCACGCCGGTAAGGGCGCGTCCGATGAGCAGTTTCTGGATCTGGCTGGTGCCCTCGTAGAGGGTGAGCACGCGGGCGTCGCGCAGGTACTTCGACACCGGGTACTCGTCGATGTAGCCGTATCCGCCGAATACCTGGATGGCATTGTTGGCGGCCTTCACCGCGGCCTCGCTGGCGAACAGCTTGGCGACCGAGGCCTCGGTGCCGAACGGCTTGCCCTTCCCGACCAGGTCGGCGACCCGCCAGGTGAGCAGCCGTGCCGCCTCGACATCGACGGCGATATCGGAGATGAGTTCCTGGACCAGCTGATAGGAGGCGATCGGCTTGCCGAACTGCTCGCGCTCCCGAGCGTATTTCACGGCGGCCTCCAGGCAGCCGCGCACGACGCCGACACACCCGGCGGCCACACCCATCCGGCCCTTGTCCAGCGCGGCCATGGCGATCTTGAAGCCCTGGCCGAGCTCGCCGAGCCGGTTGGCGTCGGGCACCCGGACCTGGTCGAGGACGAGTTCGGCGGTGGCCTGGCCGCGCAGGCCGAGCTTGCCCTTGATCTCGGTGCGCGCGAAGCCGGGTGCGTCGGTGGGCACCAGGAAGGCGGTCACGCCCTTGGGGCCGGGGCCGCCGGTGCGGGCGAAGATGATGGCGACATCGGCCCAGGTGCCGTTGGTGATGAACATCTTGGTGCCCGACAGCAGCCAATCGTCGCCGTCGGCAACGGCTTTGGTGGTGAGGCTGCCCGCGTCGGAGCCGGTGCCGGGTTCGGTGAGCCCGAAGCAGCCCAGCGATTGCCCGGCGCACAGGCGCGGCAGCCACTCCCGCTTCTGGGTCTCGGTGCCGTAGGTCTTGATCGACTTGGCCACCAGGCCGAGCGAGACGGACACGATGCCGCGCACCGAGCTGTCGCCGCGGCCGAGTTCCTCGAGCAGGACGCAGTAGTCCAGGGCCGTGCCGCCGGAGCCGCCGTACTCCTCCGGGATCTCGATTCCGAGGAAGCCCATCGCACCGAGCTTGCCGACGATCGCGGTATCGACCGCCTCGGCCCGATCCCAGGCGGCCGCGTGCGGAACGACCTCTTTGTCCACCCAGGCCCGGGCCAGCTCGCGCAGTTCGCGCTGCGACTCGCCGAGTTCGAAGTCCATGGTTGTGATAGCTCCTAACCAAACGTTGTTAGGTTTATGGCCCGAAGTTATCCTAACAGTGTTCGGTTAATCAAGGACCGAGTGATAAATTCGACGTCCGCCGGGGGATCGCTGGGGTCTTCCATCGAAGGAGGTGAGCCGGATGGCCAGGCCGAAGGTGCCGCTGCTGAGCCGCGAACGGATTCGCGACGCGGCCCTGACCCTGATCGATCGCGACGGGCTCGCCGAGCTGTCCATGCGCAAGCTCGCCGCCGAACTCGGTGTGCAGGCCGCCTCCCTCTACACCCACTACCCCACCAAGGACGCCGTCCTCGACGACATTGCGGGCGGTCTCATGGCGCGGGTCGATGCGTCTGCCTTCGACCAGGGCTGGCGGGCCGGCCTCACCTCGTGGGCCCACTCCTACCGCGACGCCCTGGTCCGGCACCCCAACTTCGTCGCGTACCTGGCCGCCGGACCCGGCACCCGCGACGAGAACCTGCGCGCCGCCGACGCCGTCCACGGCGGCCTGGTCTCCGCCGGCTGGCCACCGCGCGACGCCACCATGATCGGCGCGGCCACCCGCTACCTGGTCATGGGCGCCACCATGGGCTCGTTCTCCCGCGGTTTCGTCGACGACGTCCAGGTCTATCGCGACCGCTACCCGCATCTGGAGCAGGCGCATCTGCTGCGCGCCAAGGCGGACGAGATCGATTCGGAGAGTTTCGAATTGGCGCTGTCGGCCTTCACCGACGGCCTGCAACTCCGCTTCGACGCCATCGAGAAGGAGCGGGCCCGCCGGCGGCAGACCCGCTCGAACCCCCGCTCCGGCTAGGGGATGCGTCCCGCCGACGTTCACTCAGCGGGACAGTTCTGGTCAATTGTCCGAATTTGCTGCGGAAGTGCCGGGCCCCGGCTAGGTTGCCGCGCATGTCTCGTACTCGTGCAATGGTGGCCGCCGCCGCGCTGGCCGCACTCCCGCTGGCCACGGCCGCCCCGGCAACGGCCGCACCCGTGGTGAACAAGGTCGTGGTGATCGGCATCGACGGCACGCTGTGGAGCGAGGTGCAGGCGGCCAATGCCCCGAACCTGGGCCTGCTCGCGGCCCAGGGCACCCTGGCGCGGACCTCCATCGCCCCGCACACCACCATGTCGTGCGTCTCCTGGGCGACGGCCCTGACCGGGGTGTGGGATACCAAGCACGGCATCAAGGACAATGACTCCACCTGCACCCCTGCGCCTTTCGCACAGTATCCGACGGTGTTCACGCAGCTGGAGCGCGCGAAGCCGAGCCTGGCCACCGCGTCGCTGGGTACCTGGGACAAGATCGGCATGATCGCCCGGACCGGAAATCCCGCGGCGGACAGGGTGTCCGTGACGCAGGTCGATCCGACCGGCGCGGGAGTCTGTGAGACGACCGCGGATTCGAATGCCGCGGCGCAGGTGGTGTCCGCCATCACCGACGACGGCACGGATTTCGTGTTCACCCACCTCGATCAGGTCGATATCGTCGGCCACACCCTGCGTGGCATCTGGCCGCAGGCGTACCGGGATGCCATCGGCCGGGTGGACGCGCTGGTCGGCAAGATCACCAAGGCGGTCGACGACCGCGCCCGGACGCACGCCGGCGAGCGCTGGACGATCCTGGTGACCACGGACCACGGGCACAAGCCCGAGGGGGGCCACGGTGGTCAGAGCGCCTACGAGACAGCGAGTTTCATGATCGCGCGGGGGCCGGACTTCGCCGCGGGTGCGCAGAACAACGGCTACACCCTGGCCGACATCACCCCGACAGTGCTGGACCTGCTGGGTGCACCGGCGGATCCGAACTCCGACGGCCGCTCGGTGCGGCTCGGCGGTTCCGGTGATCCCGCTGCTACACCGCCGAACACACCCGCCATCGACTCCGGCATCACCGGTTCGTCCTCGGGCTCGGCGCAAATGCTCATGGTCAACAATCCGCTCTGCCTGGTCGCCAGCGGCTCGGCCGGTGGATCCTTCGGCAAGTAGCCGGTCGGAGCGCCGCTTCCCGACAAGGAGCGGGCCCGCCGTCGGCGGACCCGCTCCCACCCTTGACCCGCCGCCGTGGCGCCCAGGAATCCGCCCCCTCCTACGGTTGAATTCCAGCCTGTGGAGCCCAAAGCGAAGCGCCTGCTATTCCTCACCGCCGCGATCATCCTCGCCGCATCCACCTACACCTACGCCCACTCCCCCGGCCACTACGGCGCGGCAATAGCCCTGGGCGCAGTCCTGACCATGTTCTTCGTCGGCAAGGCCATGAACTAGCCCCGGGCCCCCGCACCTACTTCGGCGCAACCAACTCCAGTGCGATGTTGTCCGGGTCCCGGAACTCCAGGATGTAGCTGAAGCCGATGTCCTTGATGTCCTCGTGCGCGACCCCGCAGGCATCGAGATGCGCCGCGGCGGTCTCCAATTCGGCCAGTGAACCGACCGGGAAGGCGAGGTGGTCGAGACCGACACGGTCCTCGTCGAACCGGTCGGTTCCGACCGGCCGCAGACCGATCAGTCCCTGCGCCATCCGGTAGATCACCCCACCGTGCAGGAAGCTCAGCCGTTGCCGTGTTTCGTCGTCCGCATCGGCCGCGATCTCCAGCGCCACCGGCCACCCGAAGACCGCATCGTAAAAGGCTCTCGACCGCCCGATGTCACCCACGGTGAGCCGGATATGCGCAACAGACTCCACAGAGATCGCCATGCGGCCGATGTTGGCATACCTCGGCTCTACTCGCTGGTTCGACACCGCCCGGCTGCTCAGGCGAGGTGCGCTCTCGCGTCCTCGTAACCGGCCTCCTCGGGAGCGTCGGCGGGGCCGTAGATCAGGTGGAGCACACCGGTTTTGAACGGCGTGGCCGACAGCAGCCGCAGCGGGATGGGAGTGCCCTCGTCGAAGAGCCGCAGGCCGTCGCTGCGCAGGGCGATCGGGTGCACGAACAGGTGCAGTTCGTCGACGAGCGCGGCCGCCAGCAGCTGACGCACGATCGAGGTCGAGCCGCTGAGCGAGATGTCGCCGCCCGGTTCGGCTTTGAGGGCGGCCGCGGTCGCCACCAGATCACCGCGGGGCTGTTCGGAATTGCGCCAGGTGAAGTCGAGTTCGCGACGGGAGAACACGATCTTGCGCAGATCGCCGAGCGCCTTCGCGAAGCCCGCGTCCTCGGCTCCGGCGGCCTCACGTTCGGGCCACGCACCCGCGAACGAGTCGTAGGTGACGCGGCCGAACAGCAGGGTGTCGGCGGTGGCGACCAGGGCCGAGACCGCCTCGCCCATCTCGTCGTTGTAGTAGGGGAAGTGCCAGTCCTGCGGGTCGGCGACGATGCCGTCGAGCGAGATGAACAGTCCAGCGGTGATCTTGCGCATCGGTGTACTCCTTGCGAATGGGTCGAGGTGGGCCGCGCGGTTACCCATAGGACGGGGCGACCGTCGTGGATTCATCGGTCGCGCACCCGGATTCCGCGGTGACCGCTGCCCCGTTTCCACGCCGACACGCAGCGTTCGGGCGGGCCGCCGCCACTGCGCTGCCCTTCACCCATTACGCTGTGGCACAACCGAATCCACCGCTCGTACGGTTGGGAACGAGCCTGTGGGAGTCTGCGGTGAAGCGCTTTCTTTTCCTGATCATGACGATCGTCGTCGCCTCCTCCACCTATGACTACGGCCGGTCGGCCGGCCACTACGGACTGGTCGTGGTGATGGGCATCGTCCTCACACTGTTCCTGATCGGCAAGACGATGGAATAGCTATATCTCCCTCAGGCGGAGGCTGCCGATGAGCCCGGGGCGGGCGAAGGGTGGTCCGGGCGGTCGCGGCCGTCGACTGCCGGGCGTAGTTCGACGCAGCATTCGCCGGGGGCCGGAGCCAGAACGGCTTCGACGGTGTTCGCACCCAGACCGTCGAGGATGCCGGAGAGGTAGGCGTGGTTGAGGGTGCAGACGAGTTCGGGGGCGGAGGCGGCGAGGGGGTGGAAGGGGCAGTTGTGCAGGCGGACGCAGGACGGGGTCGGGCGGCCGGGTTCGAAGCCCTGGTCGGACAGTAGGGCCTGGAGGAGGGTGAGGGCGCGTTCGGGGCCGAGGCGGCCGGGTTTGCGGAGGTCGCGTTCGGCGGCGCCGAGGGCGGTGCCGCGCTCGGTGGCGACGCGGACGGCGACGTCCCGGGCGGTCTCGTCCGCACCCTCGGCGAGGACCGCGCCCATCAGGATTTCGGCCAGCACCTCGTAGCGGCGTTCCGGAATGCTCACGCGCACATCGGTTTCGGCGGGTTCGTAGACCTTGGGGGTACGGCCGACGCGACGGGGGGCGCCGACGGCCTCGTAGCGGGCGCGTAGCAGACCCGCGTCGACGAGCTTGTCCAGGTGGAAGGCGGCGAGTTTGCGGGAGATGCCGACCTCGGCGGCGGCCTCGTCGCGGGTGACGGGGCGGCGGGCGCGGCGGATGTACCAGTACATGCCGCGCCGCAGGTCGTCATCGAGGACGGCGACGGCACCGATCGCGGAAGCACTGGTCACGTGACCACAATAGCGCCCATCGTGATGGCCGAAAAGTATTTGGTACCGCTGCAGCGTGTGGTCCTTGACCCGGCAGGGTAATTACGCCAAGAATTATTTCCTGAATTCAAGGCTGGTTGGGAGGTTGTCGTGACGGCTGATCCGCAGCAGACCGAGCCTGATCCGTACCAGGCCAAGCGCCCGGTGAGCGCGGCGCTGGCCGGGCCGTACGGCCATCCGTTCCATCCGATCCTGGTCACCGTGCCCATCGGGACCTGGGTGGCCAGCCTGATCTTCGACCTCGCCTCGCACATGGTCGATGATCCGGAGTTCCTGGCGCGCGGCGCACTGTGGCTGATCGCCATCGGCGTGCTCGGCGCACTCGCGGCGGCCACCGTCGGATTCCTGGATTTCCTGGCCATTCCGGCCGGCACCGCCGCCTTCCGCACCGGCCTGGTCCACCTGAGCCTCAACCTCGCGGTGACCGTCGCCTTCGCACTGGATTTCGTCTGGCGGCGAGCCGAGGGCACGCACGGTCCGGTGCCGTGGGGTCCGCTGCTGCTGTCGGTGGCAGCCCTCGCGGCGCTGACCGTATCCGGTTATCTCGGCGGCAAACTCGCCTATCGCTACGGCGTCCGGGTCGCCGACGAGACCACCCAGGCCGCGGGTTTCCAGCGCTGAATCCCCCGCCCCCTCTCTCGACAGGAGTTGATCATGGCCATCGCGGCACTCATCACCTGGCTGCTCACCGCGGCCGGCGGTTTCGTTCTGCTCGGCACCTGGATCGCCAAAGGCGGTGTCCGGCAACCGAGTTCCAGCCATCTGCCCCCGCCCCTCATCTTCGGCCACTTCCTGCTGGCCGTGGCCGGGCTGGTGCTGTGGATCATCTACCTGGTGGTCGACACCAAGGCTGTCGCCTGGGTCGCCTTCGCGGTGCTGATTCCGGTGGCACTGCTCGGCTTCTTCATGTTGCTGCGCTGGCTGCCGGTCTATCGGGGCCGGGCAGCCGGTGCCCCGCAGTCCGAACCGGCCGAACGCCACTTCCCCGTCGTGGTCGTGGGCGGGCACGGCGTCTTCGCCGTCGTCACCGTGGTGCTGGTCCTGCTCACCGCACTGGGCGTCGGCGCGAGCTGACCCCGGCGACGAGCCTGCCCCGGAAAAGCGTGAGCCCCGAGCCGGAATCGACTCGGGGCCCGGGGCTTTCGCGGGTTACTTCAGGCGGAGGCTGCCGAAGAGGCCGTCCTTCTCGTCGTTGGGGCCCGCGGTGAAGTAGAGGGCGTCGGCGTCGCCGAGGCTCTCACCGTTGCCGAACATGAGGCCCCAGAGGCCCTCGATCTCGGCGGGCTTGCCGTCGGCGTCGCGCAGGTAGTCGACGAACTTGCCGGACTGGTCGTCGAGGGCCAGGATGTGGCCCGCGCCGCCGAAGTTGCCGACCAGCAGCTTGCCCGACAGCGGGCCGAAGCCCTGCGGGGCGATGGTGACGGCCCACGGCGCGTTGAGGCGGCCGTCGGCGTCGAGGGTGCGAACCAGCTTGCCGTTCTTGTCGAATTCGGCGACCTGGCCCTTCTTGGCCTTGTTGCCGGCGTTCTTCTCCTGGTCCTTGTCGAGCTTGTCCTCTTCGCCGGCCTTCAGCTTGTTCGGGTCGCCGCCCTCGGACTGGGTGACGGCGTAGGTGACGAAGACGCGGTCGCCGATGGTGGCGACGTTGAAGGGAGCCGGGTCGCCGACCTTCACCTTCTTGCCCTTGGACGCGTCGGCCGGGTCGATGGCGTCACCGGTGGCGAAGGGGTTGGCGAAACCGGTGGTGGGCACCAGCTTCCAGTCCTTGTCGAAGGTGCGGACCTGCGGGTCCTTGCCGAAGTCGGCGGCCAGCAGCTTGGCGCCGGACGGGTCCAGTGCGATGCCCTTGAACTTCATGCCCGCCGCGGTGCCGTCGTATTCGAGCACGGCCGGGCCGTCGTGGCGCACGATGGCGCCGCCCGCACCCTGCTCGGTCCAGCCGGAGATCTTGCCGGAGTCGGTGGCGAAGATGAATCGCGCGGAGCCGGTGAGCTTCTCGTCCTTGCCGTCGTAGCTGACCGGCTGGTCCTTCACCGCGAAGATGTCGGAGGTGATGGGGGCCGGGTTGAAGACGACGCCGGTGGTCTTGCCTTCGCTGTCGTCGCCGTCGTCGTCCGCGATGGAGTCCGCGCCCGGGATGGTGACCAGCTTCAGCGGATCCTGGAACATCTTCTGGTACTTGGCATCCGCCGCCTTGGTGGCGTCACCGACGAACTGGAAGGAGTAGCCGCCCGCGCCGACCCAGAAGTGCCCGCCGGCGCCCTTGGGACGGTCCGCGATGCCCCAGGCGTTGATGAAGTTCGGGAAGGTGAACTGCGCCTTGTCGTCCGCCTTGTTGGAGGCGATATTGACCTGGGCGTAATGGTTTCCGTCGAGCGCCTTCACGTCGTCGTTGTTCGACTTCGTATTGCTGCATGCCGCCGCGACCACCAGCGCTGCACCCAGTGCCGACACGCGCATCAGGGTCTTGCGCACCGGCGCCATGCCGCTCGAGCGTCCGTTCATTTCAGGTCCTTCCAGCAAACGCCCAGGTGCGGCGTTAGGTGATGCTAACCATAGCTGGAAGAATCGGCGGCGCGTTAGGGGACCCTCATTTCCATTCGGAAACGCCATTTCCGCTGGTCCAGGGCGCAATGAGCAGTTTTCGGGCGGTCTCGGAGCCATCCAGCGCCCGCGTGATCCGCTGCGCGATCCGCCAGCCGCCGGAAGTGCGGACCAGGCGGAAGTGATTCGCCCCCGCCCGCCACACGAAGAATCCGCCGTCCCGCCGCCGGACCAGCAGCGACTCGCACACCGCGTCCGCGGTGTCCCCGTCCACGGTGACCGACACCGGGCCCAGGAAGTGCGCCGATCCGGCGGCGATGAGCGATTGGTGCGCCTGCGATTCGACCATGTCGCGGACCTGCCCGCGATCGCGCATGTGCCAGCCCTCGACGTCGTATTCGCCGTCCTCGGTCCACAATTCGGCGACCGCCTCGGCGGCCCCGGCATCGACCAGCGGGCCGTAGGAGGCGATCAGACGGGTGATGGCCAGCTCGTCCTCGACCCGGCGCAACCGGTCCTCGAGCACGGCGAGACGCTCTTCGATCATGGAAATCCTTCTGCTACAGGAGATGACGGTCGACCAGCTCGCGCAGCGCGGCGAGCTGATCGCAGTAGTGGACGGCATCGGTGGCCCGGACCGTGCAGGTGAGGTGGGTCGCCCCAGCCGCTCGCAGCGCTGCCAGCCGGCGCAGGGAATCCTCGGCGTTCCCTTGGGGATCCAGCGGCACGCCCGGCGAGAGCACCACATCGAAGCCGTCGGGTACGGTCACCGTGGTTAGCAGGTCCGCGATCTGGTCGGCGTGCAGGCCGAACGGCACCCAGCCGGTGCCCAGCGACACCGCGCGGCGCAGCGACCGGCGAGTGCGCCCGCCCACCCAGATCGGCACGGTGGTGGCGGTGGCGTGCGGTTCCAGCACGAAGCCTTCGACATCACGGCGCCCCCAGGCCCGTCGCAATCGGGTCAGCGCCGCATCGGCCCGCGCGCCCCGGTCCTCCCAGGCCGCGCCGAGCAGGGCGAATTCCTCTGCGAGAGAGCCCACTCCGACCCCGAGCACCACCCGGCCGCCACTGAGCCGGTCGAGGGTGCCGTAGCTCTTGGCCAGCGCCAGCGGATGGTGGTAGCCCAGCACGAGCACCGAGGTGGCGAGCCGGATCCGGGTGGTGTGCGCCGCCAGGTACGACAGGGTGGCCAGCGGGTCCCAATAGGTCGCGCCGCGCACCGAGGCGGCCGCCGCTGGCACGCCGACGTGGTCGGAGCAGGTGAGGTGGTCGAAGCCGAGTTCATCTGCGGTCGTGGCGATCCGGGTCAGATCCTCGGGGCCCGCGGTGGCCTCCCAGGGCGAGGCGACGCCGGGCACCTGCACCACGATCGGCGTGGACAGACCGAGGCGGATACTCATCGCACCACCCGTTCCGGCAGACCCATGAGCCGCCGCATGCCCTTGTCGGCGCGCAGCACGGCGGCCGCCCGATCCGGGTCATTGCGCTGGGCGGCTCCCGCCTCGTTGCCGGACATGATGTGCACCGGCCCGAACCCGAGCCGCGAAAGTCCTTCGCGCGCCACGTCGTCGGGCTCGGACACCGTCATCCCTGGCACGGTGAAGTCGAGTCCGACGCGCTCCATGGCCGGTGTCCGGGTCACGCCGAGCACCAGTTCGAGCACATCCACCCCGTATTCGCCGAGCTCCAGCCACAAGCTCTCGGCGAAGATCCGCCCGAACGCCTTGACCCCGCCGTACACGGTGTGATGCTGCGAGCCCAGATACCCGGCCAGCGACCCGACCATCAGAATCCCGCCTCGTCCACGGGTTTTCATGGCGCGCCCGAAGTGGTGGATCAGCCCGAGCGGCGCGGTGATGTTCAGATCTATGACCCGGTGGAAGGCGTCCAGATCCCCGTCCACGAACGGCGCGCTGTGCGTATTCGCGCCCGCATTGAGCACCAGCAGCCCGACCTCGACATCGTCCACCGCCGCCGCGATCTCCGCCACCGCGCCGGGCGCGGTCAAATCCAGTGCCAGCGTGCGTACCTGGACGCCCAGCGCCCGGCACTCGGCGGCCGTCGCGGCGAGCGGTTCGGCCCGCCGCGCCACCAGCAGCAGCGCGATCCCCGCCCGCGCCAGCTCCAGCGCGAACGACCGCCCGACCCCCTCCGATCCCCCGGTGATGACCGCCCACGGCCCATACCGCTCGGGATCGACCGGGCGCTCCGGATCGACCGGATGCTGCGGATCTTCACCGTTCATCGCGACTTCCTCACCTGTGAGAATGAACTCGGCACCCTCCAGTTCTACAAACTTCCGGCCGAAAAAACTAGAGTGAATTCTAGTTTTCCGACAGAAGATGAGGCCATGCCGCGAATTCCGGAGTCCCGCACCCCCGGCCGGGTATCGACCGCCCGCCAGCTCGAGCGCCAGCGCGCGATCCTACGCGCCGCCGCCCGCCTGGGTGCCGAGCACGGCTTGGACGGCGTGCAGATGAGCGAGGTCGCCCAGACCGCCGGGGTGGCGCTGGGCACCCTGTACCGCTACTACCCGTCCAAGCACCACCTGTTCGCGGGCGTCCTGGATCGCGCCATCCGCGAAATGCCCAGTCCCGCCGACATTCCCGCCGACCCGGTCGCCGGCGCGACCGAATTCCTGGGTACCGCCATCGGCGAACTGCTCCGCCACCCCCGCCTGGCCCGCGCAATGCTGGTGTCCATGAACGCAGTCCGAGCCGAAGACCCCGCCCCCGCCAGCCCCCTCGCCCAGGACTACGCCATGCCGGACCGCATCCTGACCGCCGCCGCCATCCCCCACCCCACCCCCGAGGACCACCGCCTGGCCCGCCTCCTCGAGCAGTGCGTCTTCGGCATCCTCACCTGGACCACCGCCGGCCGCCTCACCACCGACCAAGCCCTCTCCGACATCCACCGAGCCTGCGAACTTCTCCTGGCACCGTGGCGATCAGCGCGATGAGCGGCGAGCCCGGAGGTGACCACCGTTCGACGTTCCAGTCACCGAAACCCCATGGCGGAGTTTCTCCGATCGTCCAGTGAGTGAAATCATCTGCGCGGCATGGGATTTTCCACCGCTATAACGGGAAATGTGCGGGGCCGGCTCCGATGACGGGGCCCGTGAGTTGGTGTTCCGCATTCACACCGAGCGAGGACGGTACCTATGACAACGATGCGTGACGAGTTCCGCCGGGTCGAAGCCGAGCCGGCACCGGCCCGCTTCGCGCGAGGCTGGCACTGCCTGGGGTTGGTGCGCGATTTCGCCGACGGCAAGCCGCATTCCATCCGGGCGTTCGGGACCAAACTGGTGATCTTCGCCGGGGCGGACGGCACGCTGAAGGTGCTGGACGCCTACTGCCGGCACATGGGCGGGGATCTGTCCGACGGCGAAGTCAAAGGGGACGAGATCGCGTGCCCGTTTCACGACTGGCGCTGGGGCGGGGACGGCCGCTGCAAGCAGATTCCCTACGGCCGCCGCGTCCCGCCGCTGGCACGTACCCGAGCGTGGAACACGCTGCAGCAGGACGGGATGCTGTTCGTGTGGAACGACCCCGAGGGCAATCCGCCGCCGCCAGAGGTCGCCATTCCCCGCATCGAGTCGGCCGGCAGCGAAGGGTGGACCGATTGGCACTGGTACACCACCGTCGTCGACACCAACTGCCGTGAAATCGTCGACAACATCGTCGATATGGCGCACTTCTTCTACGTGCACGGCTCGTTGCCCACCTACTTCCGCAACGTGTTCGAAGGGCATGTGGCGACCCAGTACTTCGACAGCGGTGCGCGCGAGGATCTGCCGGGACCGATCGGCGAGCCGAAACTGCTCGGCACACAGTCGGTTGCCTCGTACTACGGACCCTCGTTCATGATCGACGACCTGCTCTATCGCTACGAGAACGGTGACCACAAAACAGTTTTGATCAACTGCCACTATCCGATCGACGCGAACTCCTTCGTCCTGCAGTACGGCATCATGGTCGAAATCCCCGCCGGTCTCGACGCCGAGGAAGCCATGGCCGGTGCCCGTGCGATGGGCGACTGGGTCAAGCTCGGCTTCGAGCAGGACGTGGCGATCTGGAAACGCAAGGCGCGCATCGACAATCCGCTGCTCTGCGAGGAAGACGGCCCGGTCTATCAGTTGCGCCGCTGGTATCAGCAGTTCTACGTCGACCAGGCCGATATCGAACCGGCGATGGTCGATCGATTCGAATACGAACTCGACACCACCCGCCCGGCCGAGGCCTGGAATGCCGAGGTCCGAGCCAATCTGGCCCGCGCAGCCGCCTCACCGGTGTCATGAGCCCCGAATACCGGCGCCGATGGCTGGAGTGGGGCGAATGGCTCTACGAGCCCATCACCGAATTCCTCGCCGCGCGTATCGATCTCGGCACCGATCCGTTTCTGCGCGAACTGCCCGCCCAGCTGGTGGTACAGACCAGCCGCCAGGCTTATACGCACTGGATCGTCAGGGCCGAGTCGACCGATTTCGCCGAGGTCGAAGCGATCATGCAGCGCGGCTTGACCGTACTGTTCACCGGACTGAGCGCGGTGACCTCCCCGGTCGCACACCCGACGTGACAGCAGAGGTTGATCACGGTCGAATCGACCGCGGTGAAAACCCGTCACAGCGCGGACGGCCGGATGCGCGAGGTGCGCACCCGGCCGTCCGAGATGGGTTGGTCAGAGCTCGAATTCGGCTCGGACCCGGTCTTCGGTGAGCCCGTAGTCGGCCAGGGAGTACTTGTGGACCGGTTTGCGGTCGCCGGACTTGCTCTCCTCGTCGAGGGTGGTCATGGCGGTGCGGGCCGAATCCGTGTAGTCCAGGCCGAACTTCGAGTAGATCTTCTCGACCGTGGCGAAGGGGTCGGCGCGGAGTTCGTCGAATTCGATGTCCATGAACTGGTCCGGGTTGTACCGGGCTCGCGCGGTATTGAATTCGCGCAGGCCGCGGGACCACAGTTCGAGCTGTGATTCACCGATCTTCTCGCCGACGAAGGTGGTGGACCAGCCCGCGGTGGCCTGCTCGGACAGGCTGCACGAGGAGCCGACGATGGTGACCGGGTCGCGGTGGGTCTGGATGATCAGCGCGTCCGGGTACACCTTCATCAGGGCGTCGAGGGCGAACAGGTGGCTGGGGTTCTTCAGCACCCAGCGCCGGTTGTCACCCAGGCCGATGAGCTGCAGGTTCGCCTTGTGCCGCGCATAGGCATCCGTCCAGTCCTGCTTGCGCAGCCACTGCGAGTAGCTCGGCAGGTAGGCCAGCGACTCGTAGGAGATGGATTTCACCGTCTGGCGCAGCAGCTGCCAGCACTCCTCGACCTCGGCGGCGGTCATGTAGTGCACGCCCATGAATTCCGGGTTCTCGATCCGGTGCTGGGCGAACCCCTTGTCGACCGCCTGGTAGACCGGATTGTCGGCCCAGGTCTCGCGCGGCGGCCGCGGCTGCGGGAAGTCGGCGAGCCACATCTCCAGGGCCTGGTGCTGCGGGTCGGCGGCGAGCAGCCGGTGCAGGGCGGTGGTGCCGGTGCGGGGCAGCCCGGTCACGAAAATCGGCCTGGTGACCTGGGTTTCGGTGTAGGCCGGGTTGGCCTGCCAGGAGGCTTCGCTCAGGGCACGCGCGACGAGCGCCCCGCGCAGGAAGTACCGGCTCATCTTGGAGCCGAGCTCGGTGAGCCCGGCGTCACGCTGGTATGACTCCAGCAGGACGCCGAGCGCCTCCAGGTAGTCGTCGGACCCGAAGTCGGTGAGGCCGCTGACTTTCGACGCCGAGTGGTGCAGATCCTCGACGGTGCCGACGTTGGTACGTCCGCTCATAGTGGTGAAACTCCTTGCTCAGACGTGGTATTCGCCGCAGTTGACGTCGATGGTCTGCCCGGTGATGGCATTGGCCCACGGCGACATGAGGAAGACGATGGTCTGGGCGATCTCGTCGGGCAGCGGCAGCCGCTTCAGGTCGGACTTGGACGCGGTCTGCTGGTAGACCTGCTCCTCGGTGATGCCGTACTTCTTGGCGATCTCGCTGAAGTACCACTTCAGCTGGTCGGTCCAGATGTAGCCGGGCAGCACGCTGTTGACGCGAATCCCCTTCTCGCCCAGCTCGGTCGCCAGAGTCTGCGACATGGCCAGCAGGGCCGCCTTGGCGACCTTGTAGCTGCCGTAGCGGGGTTCGGAATGCCGCAGCACCATGGAGTTGACCATGACGACCGAGCCCTTGGTCTCGGCCAGCCCGTCGGTGAACGCCTGCGTCATGCGGAGATTGCCGAGCACGGTCAGGTCCACGCTCTCGCGGATCTGCTCGAAGTCGGTGCGCGCCAGCGGCTTCATGGACGGCACCTTGAATGCGTTGTTCACCAGCGCGTCGACCCGGCCGAAGGTCTCGAGGGTCTGCTTCGCCAGGTTCTGGACCGTGGCCTCATCGGTGATATCGGTGGGCACGCAGAGCGTTTCCGCGCCACCCTCGGCCGCGATCTCGTCGGCGACCTCCTTCAGCCGCGACTCGGTGCGCGCCGCCAGCACGACCTTGGCCCCGGCCGCCGCGGCCTCCAGCGCGATGGAGCGACCGAGACCGGGCCCGATGCCGCTGACGACCACGACCTTGTCGGCCAGCAGTCCCGTCTTCAGGCGGGTCATCCCAGCATCCTTTCCGCGAAGGCGCGCTGGCGAGCGGCGATCCGCTCGCGCCATCCGGCCTCGTCGATTCGATTGTGTTCGTAGTGCGGCAGCCGTTCGGCCACCTTGTCCAACGGAACGAGCTCGATGGTCGGCCCGTCCTCCGGCGTGATCGCGCGATCCACGCGCTGCCAGCGGAACTGGAGAATGCCGAGCTTGCGGCCGGTGGTCTCGATCCAGTTGGCGATCCCCGGGTTCCGGGCGGAGACCACCATGCGGATCATCCCGTCCGGATCCACCTGCGCCTGCTGATGATTCAGCGAGGTCTGGTGGTTGGCGTAGTCGAGCGAGACGTACCAGCGGCTGCCCAGCTGGAAACCCTGATACGGCGCATCGGATTTCGGCACGGTGATGATCAGCGCCTGATCGTCCTCCAGCTCGAAATGCCCGACGGAGGAGTACTGCGTGCTCAAGCCGCCCGGCGTGAGCCGAGGTTCGGTCAGCGTATTGACCGGCAGGTTCAGGTAGAACCACTTCGGGAAGTTGAACCAGGTGTGCACCCGGGTCAGCAGCATGCGCCCGGCCGCTCGGTACCGCTTGCGCAGCTGTTCCACCCCGGCCTCGACCGGCGCGGTCCCGATGGTGTCCACCCGCTCGATGCGAATGCTGCCCTTGCGCTCGGCATTCCAGCCGCCGTAGACCTCGCGCACGGCCAGCATGGACGCGCCCTCGCCGAGCACGAAGTAGTTCGGCTCCGGATTCTCCTTGGGCGGGCCGAAGCGCAGCTGATAGCTGCCGTCCTCGTTGATCTGCAGCCGCCGGTCGTCGAACGCGTCGTCACCGTTCGGGACGTCGGTGGCAGTGTAATCGCCCTTGAGCACCTGGAAACTCAGGTCGACGGTGCTGCCGCGCACGCCGGTGAGCAGGTATTCCGCATTCGGCTCGATATTGGCGCTGTAGTACAGCGTGTCCGGGTTGTCCAGGCCCATCTTGGTGTAGGGCCCGGTGGCGGACACGAGGTACGGGTGCGAGGTGCCGTGCGCCCGCGACAGCTGCAGCACGGCGGCAATGCTGCCCTGCAGGTAGTCGTAGCCCTCCGCGAGGTCGTGCGGGTCACGGATGAAATCGGCGGCGGCGATGAGCTTTTCGGCCTCGGCGACGGCCGCGAGGAACGGCTCGGTCAGGGGCAGCTCGGCCTTTTCTATATCTGTCATCAGCTATCAGCGATTCCTAGGATCTCTCGAATTCGATGGGCGATCTCGGCCGGCGTCCCGGCCGAGGGGGTGATGGTCAGGTCGGCGAATTCCGGCCGCTCGTACGGCGAACTGATGCCGGTGAATTCGCGCAGCTCCCCGGCGCGGGCCCGCTTGTACAGGCCCTTCGAGTCGCGCAGCTCGCACTCCGCGAGCGGGGTGTCCACGAAGATCTCCCGGAACGACAGATTCCTGGAGTCGTGCAGCTTGCGCGCCTCGCGCCGTTCGGCACGGAACGGGCTGATGAGCGACACGATGGCGACCACGCCGGCATCCGCGAACAGCGCCGCCACCTCGGCGACGCGGCGAATGTTCTCCCGCCGGTCCTCGTCGGTGAAGCCCAGGTTCTTGTTCAGCCCGTGCCGCAGGTTGTCGCCGTCGAGCAGGTAGGCGGGCTGCCCGGACTCGATGAGCTGCCGCTCCAATTCGACTGCGATGGTGGACTTCCCGGAGCCCGACAGTCCGGTCAGCCACACGGTCGCGCCGGTGCTGAGCCGCTGCCCGCGCTCCACGGCGGAGCTGTGCCACACCACATTCGAGGCCTTCTGCCCGACCCGCGGTGCGCCCGTGGAGCGTCCGGTGATCATGCCCGCGGCCACCGTCTGATCGGTGGCCTCGTCGATGAGGATGAAGCTGCCGGTGGCGCGGTTCTCCCGGTACGGGTCGAACAGCAGCGACTGCCGGCTCTTGATCGTCACGCGCCCGATGTCGTTGAGCCCCAGCCGATCCGCGTCCGTCTGCCGGTGCAGGGTGTTCACGTCCAGCCGGTAGTCCAGCTCGCTCACCTCCACCTTGGAGGTCTGGGTGGCGGTGCGGATGGCGTAGGAGTTGCCGGCCCGCAGTTCGGTGTCGTCGGAGAACCAGCACACCATGGCGTCGAGCTCACGATCGGTGTGCGGCTGGTTGCCGGGCCGGGCGAGCATATCGCCACGGCCGATATCGATTTCGTCGTCCAGGGTCAGCGACACCGCCATACCGGTGAAGGCCTCGTCGACCTTCCCGCCGCCCGGCCCCCAGATCTGGTTGACTCGGCTGGTCCGCCCCGACGGCAGCACCACGACCTCGTCGCCCGGCTTGAAGATGCCGCCCGCGACGGTGCCCGCGTAGCTGCGCTGGTTCTCCCCGTGCGGCCGGATGACGTACTGCACCGGCAGCCGGTTGTCGATGAGGTTGCGGTCGGAGGCCACGTGCACCTCTTCCAGGTGCCGCAGCAGCGGCGGGCCCGGGTACCAGCCGGCGGTGCGCGCGGACGAATCCACCACATTGTCGCCGTGCAGCGCCGACACCGGGATGAAGCTCAGATCGCCGACATCGAGCTTGGTGGCGAAATCCGCGAATTCCGACCGGATTTCCTCGAACCGCTGCTCGGACCAGTCGACCAGGTCCATCTTGTTCACGCACAGCACCAGGTGCCCGACCCCCAGCAGCGAGGACAGGAAGGCGTGGCGGCGGGTCTGCTCGGAGACGCCCTTGCGCGCGTCGACGAGGATGAGCGCCAGGTCGGCCGTGGAGGCGCCGGTCACCATGTTCCGGGTGTACTGCACGTGCCCCGGGGTGTCGGCGATGATGAATTTCCTTCGCGGCGTGGCGAAGTAGCGGTACGCGACATCGATGGTGATGCCCTGCTCGCGTTCGGCGCGCAGGCCGTCGGTCACCAGCGACAGGTCCGGCCCGTCGCCGCCGCGCGAAAGGCTCGCGCGCTCGATGGCATCCAGCTGATCGCTGAACAGGCTCTTGGAGTCGAACAGCAGCCGCCCGATGAGGGTCGATTTGCCGTCGTCCACGCTGCCCGCGGTGGCCAGTCGTAACAGGTTGCGACGCATCAGAAATAGCCCTCTCGCTTGCGATCTTCCATGCCGGACTCCGAGATGCGGTCGTCGGCGCGGGTGGCGCCGCGCTCGGTCAGCCGGGTGGCGGCGGTTTCGGCGATCACCTCGGCGGGGTCGGCCGCGGTGGATTCCACGCAACCGGTGCAGTCGGCATCGCCGAGGGTCCGGAAGCGCACGGTGGCCTCGAAGCGCTTCTCCTCCGGGCCGAACTCCAGGAATCGGTTGTCCGCCAGCAACATTCCGTCGCGCGCCACCACGGTGCGCCGATGCGCGTAGTACAGCGACGGCAGCTCCACCTCGGCCTGGTCGATGTACTCCCAGATGTCGAGCTCGGTCCAGTTCGACAGCGGGAACACCCGGATGTGCTCGCCCTTGCGGTGCCGGCCGTTGTAGAGGTTCCACACCTCGGGGCGCTGGGCCCGCGGTTCCCACGCGCCGTACTCGTCGCGGAAGCTGAACACCCGCTCCTTGGCGCGCGCCTTCTCCTCGTCGCGACGCGCCCCGCCGAATACCGCGTCGAAGCGGTGCTCGCGAATGGTGCGCAGCAGGGTGGTGGTCTGCAGCCGGTTTCGGGTCTCGCCAGGCCGTTCGGTGACCCGGCCCGCGTCGATATCGTCCTGCACGCTGCCGACCAGCAGCTGGGCGCCCAGCCGCGCCACGGTGCGATCCCGGAAGTCGATGACCTCGTCGAAATTGCGCCCGGTATCGATGTGCAGCAATGGGAACGGCAGCGGCGCGGGCCAGAACGCCCGCCGTGCCAGCTCCAGCATGACCGCCGAGTCCTTACCACCGGAGAACAGCAGCACCGGCCGCTCGAAGGTGGCCGCCACCTCCCGGATGATGTGCACCGATTCCGCCTCCAAGGCGTTCAGGTGCGACAGCTCATATCCCGTGCGCATCTCTCGTCCCATTCGCCGCGTCATCCGATCCGTCCGGTCATTCGACCTTGCAGTGTCGAATATTCGACGCTATTGTTCGATAATGTGACACCGACGATAGGTCGGCACCCGGGCGACGGTCAATACCCGCGCCCGAATTGCCGCGTATCGGAGTAGTTGCCGCCGCGCATCGGAGTAGCTCGGGCACACCGGATCCGGGCCACTCCGGTGCGGATGACCGACACCCCGGCCGATACGATCGGGCCCGAACCTCCCGCAGCGCCGGGACCGACACCAGCAGGGATCGAGTTGCCTGAATCCACCACCGCCCCTGTGGCTTCCGAACCCGGAACGGCGGCCGGAGCAGGTTCCGCGCCCGCCTCACCGCCGACCCACCGGGTCGTGCAGGCGATCGAGCTGCTGTCGCGGCATTCCGGCGAGCGCCTCTCACTGGCCCGCATCGTGCGCGCCACCGGCATGTCCCGGGCCACCGCGCACGCCGTGCTCACCCAGCTCACCGCCGACGGCTGGACCGTGCGCGACAGCGAGGGGAACTACAGCCTCGGCCTCGGACTACTGGCCGTGGCGCGGCGGGCCGACACCGCTTTTCCGCTGCGCCGCCTGGCCGTGGAGCCCATGCACGCGCTGGCCACCGCGCACGGCGTCCCGATCTTCCTGGCCGAGCGGGAACAGGAGGCCATCGTCATCACCGAGGTGCTCGGCACCCCGTCGGTCCCGTGGATCCGCCCCGCCCGCCGCATGCCGTTCGCGCCGCCGGTCTGCCGCGAATTCATCGCCTGGGCACCGGAATCCGAGCGGGAGACCTGGCTGCAGGCCGCCGACCCACGCCACCGCCCCCGCCTCACCGCGGTCCTCGACGTCATCGCCGCCCGCGGCTACTCCGTCGAACGCCTTGCCGACGAGTCCGCCCCCATGCTGGAAGCCCTGGGGGCACTTCGCCATTCCCCTGTCACCGATCCGCTGCGGCACCGTCTCAGCGCCATGATCGCCGACCTCATCACCATCGACTATCTCCCCGACGAACTCGGCGACCACAATGCGGTCGTGTCGGTCGCCGCCCCGATCTTCGCCTCCGACGGCTCGGTCATCGCGTCGATCGTCTCCTGCCCCGACACCAATCTCCCCGCCGCCCGCCTGCACGAGCTGGCCACCGCCACCATTGCCGCGGCCGATACCGTCACCACATCCCTGCGCGGCTGAGGCGTCATCCGCGTCCTGGGACGGCCACTGATCACCGCGACGGCCACTGATCGACGCGGCGTCATCGGCGAATCCCACCCGACAGGCGGCCCGCACCCGAGGGTGCGGGCCGCCGAATCATGCTGCGGCAGTCAGCGATTGGCCAGTTCCGAGAGCTGGTAGGCCATGTTGCGACGGAACGCCGGGATACGGGCGGCGGTGCTGATGACGAGGTTGCGGACCAGCCGGGCGGGCACCGGACGCAAGGTGGCCATGCGGGTCATGCGATCGGTGAAGCTGACCACGCCCAGCGCCACCGGGCGACGGGTCTGCTCGTACTCGTCGAGGGTGGCCTCAGGGGCGCCCGCGACCACCGCGGCGAGCAGGCGGCCGAGCATGGCGGCGTCCTGGATGCCGGTGTTCATGCCCTGGCCGCCCGCCGGGCTGTGCACGTGCGCGGCGTCCCCGGCGAGCAGGATGCGGCCGGCGCGGTAGTGGTCGGCGACCCGGTGGTGCACCCGGAAGCGCGAGCTCCAGACGATCTCCTCGAGCTTCGCGTGCGCGCCGGGCCGGCGGGCGTCGACCAGCGCCTGTACATAGGCCAGATCCTGGTGCTCGGGGGCGTCGGCCACGGTGGCGACGATGCGGAAGCGGTCGGGCTGCGGGTCGGGCAGCGGCGCGACGACCGTGACCCCCTCGGGCGACAGGTGCAGGGAGACCTCGTCGCGCGGGTCCGGCCAGGTCATGCGGACATCGGCGAGGACGAAGGACTCGGGGTAGGTGGCGCCGGTGAAGCCGATCCCGGCGGCCTCGCGGACCGGGCTGTGCATGCCGTCCGCACCGATGACCCAGTCCGCGCGAACGGAATTCGCGGCGCCGTCGGCGTCGGTGAAGGAGACGGTGACACCGTCGGCGTCCTGGACGACGCCGGTGACCTCGGCGTGCCGGTGCACCTGCCCGCCCGCCTTCTCGAGGCGCGCCAGCAGGATTGCCTCGGTCGATTCCTGACCGATCATCACGGTGTAGGGGTAGGCGGTGGGCAGTCCGTCGAACGAGATGCGGGCCAGCACGTGGTCGCCGTCGCGCATCACGAAGTGCGGCACCACGATTCCGCGCTCGAGCAGGGTCTCGGTGACGCCGAACTGCTCGAGCACCTCCAGGGTGCGGGCGTGCACGACGACCGCGCGGGAGGTGTTGGCGCCCTCGGCCAGCTTGTCGAGCAGCACCACGTTCACACCCGCGTCGGCGAGCGCGATGCCCGCGGTCAGCCCGGCGGGACCGGCACCCACGATGACGACCGAGGCGGTGGCGGGGACGGTGTTCATGACGACTCCTGAGGCTCTGCCAACATTTGTTGGCCAACGTCTGTTGACTTAGACGGTACGACCCGGTCGAAGCCATGTCAACACTTGTTGGCCAACGAATGTTGGCAAACCTTCAGCGGTCGGTGGCGGCGGCCAGCGACTGGAAGACGGCGGCGGTCCGGGTGTGCGGCGTCGCGCAGTAGACGATGACCCGCTGATCGGTGTCGGAGATGTGCAGCACCTGGCAGTGGAAGTCCAGCGGCCCCAGCTCCGGATGACGGATGCGCTTGCGGTGGATCCGGCGCACCTCCACATCGTGGGCGGCCCACATGTCGGCGAACCGCTTCGACGTGCCGAGCAGTTCGGTGACCAGCGCGGCCAGCGCCGGATGCCCCGGATACCGGGCATAGGCCGCGCGCAGATCGGCGATCAGGGCACGGGCGAAGTCGCGGGTCTCGGCGTCGGCCCATTGCGGATGGTCGGCGGCCTCCCGGAACATCCAGCGGATCATATTGCGCTCGTGCTCGGGCACCGTGTCGAGATCGCCGACGAAGGGCGTGGCCGCCCGGTTCCAGGCGAGCACCTCATAGGTCGCGTCCACCACATACGCCGGGGCCGCCAGATTGTCGAGGATGGACCGGACCGCCTGCGGCACAGTCTTGTGCGGCCCGGCCGTGACCGGCGGCGACTCCCCCGACATCCGAAACAGGTATTCCCGCTCGTCCACGGTGAGCATGAGCGCGCGGGCCAGCGCCGCCAGCACCTGCCGCGACGGCTTCGCGCCGCGGGCCTGCTCGATGCGGATGTAGTAATCCACCGAGATCCCGGCCAGCTGTGCCACTTCCTGACGGCGCAATCCCGGTGCACGGCGGTTGATTCCGTTCGGCAGCCCGACCTCACCGGGTGTCAGCCGATTGCGCCGGGCCCGCAGAAAAGCCGCGAGTTCGTTCCTGTCAGCCATGGCTCCAGTGTGGGCCGCTGTCTCGATTTTTGGGGGACGAGACGCTCCGCGGAACGCACCATAATGGCGCCGACGGCCATCCTGTTCGTCAGCGGGTGCAGATTCGGATACCGAACCCGGCTCTCGAGGAGCGGCGGCCGGGCTCGGTGCCAGGGTTACGGCGGGATCAGGCGTTGCTCACCTGATAAACCGTCCGCAGGTACGCCTCGCTTCGGGGTGAACCGATGAGGCCGGCGCCCATCTTGTTCATCGCGTAGGTGATGGTCATGCGACGGTCCAGATCCATCACGACCATCGAGCCGCCCCAGCCTCCCCAGAAGCAGATCCGTTCGTCGGGGATGTACGGGACGAGGCGCTTGTGCGGCAGGCCGTACCCGATGCCGAAGCGCAGCGGGACGCCCAGCACCAGGTCGGGTCCGTTGCTTTGTTCCTCGAAGATCAACTCGATCGTGGCCGGGGTCAGCAAGGTGATGTCATCGACGGTTCCGCCGCGTGGAATGGCGGACATGATGCGTGCGAGCGAGCGTGCGTTGCCGTGGCCGTTGTAAGCGCCCAGGTCCGCGCGCCGCCACGGCGCGGTGTTCGCGGCGTCCGCGTCGAGCGGGGGTGTGCCGAGGGTTCTGCGCAGGAGGTTGTCCTGGGGCAGCGCGTTGAGTTCGAACGGAAGCGGCGGCGGGGCAACGACATCGGCGATGCGGGGCCAATCGTCTTCGCGCGCACCGATCTGGAAATCGGCGCCCAAGGGGCCGGCGATCTCCTCGGTGACGAACTGCGCGAGGGTCTTGCCGGTGACCCGGCGAACGACTTCTCCGAGCAACTGGCCGAAGTTCTGCGCGTGGTATCCCGACGCGGTTCCCGGTTCCCACCACGGCGCCTGCGCGGCCAGGTGCGAGCTGGCCGGCTCCCAGTCGTAGAGGTCGCCGAGGCCGAAGGGCGCCTCCCAGCCCGAGACACCGGAGGTGTGCGAGAGCAGGTGACGCAGTTCGATGTGTTCCTTGCCGTTGGCGGCGAATTCGGGCCAGTACGCCGCGACCGGTGCGCGCACGTCGAGCAGGCCGCGGTCCACCAGCATCAGCACTGCCAGGCTGGTGACCGTCTTGGTGCAGGACCATACGTTGGTGATGGTGTCTTTCTCCCAGGGCCGGGTTCGTTCGCTGTCGCAGTAACCGCCCCACAGGTCGACCACGATCTCGCCGTCGATGTCGATGACGATCGAGGCACCCAGCTCCTCGCCCGAGGCGATGTTCCGCTCGAAAGTTGTTCGTAGCTCATCGAATTGGGGGCGGCATTGCCCGGACACAGTCATGAGTGGATCCCTTTCGGTGTATAGGTCGGATCGCCCAACAGCGCCGCGACCGCGATGGCGGCCTTGGCTGCGTCGGGGTCGTCTCCGGTGATCAGGTCGGCGTAGATGAACGATTCGCCGATGCGTGCGATCAGGTAGGCCAGGTCGTGCGCGGACATCGGATGGATGAGGTGCCCGCGGTCCAGTTCCTGCTGCACCATGCGCTCGATGGCGTTGACGATTTCGTGCTGGACCGGGCTGTCCTTGGTGGTGAGCAGCCGCAGCGCTCGTTCGGGTTCGCGGCGCAGGAACGTCCGGAAGAACGGCGCGTTGATCAGCGCTTGCCCGAACATGCGCGTCACGTCCGCGATCCGGGCGACGCCGGTGCGTGTGGTCGCCGCCACCGCGGCGCGGTGAGTCGGTTCGGCCAGAGACCACAGGATCGTCGCGAGCAGCTGGTCCCGATTACCGACCCAGCGGAACAGTGTCGACCGGTCGACGCCCAGTTCGGCGGCGAGCTTCTGCATGTCCAGCCGGTCGCCGTCGAGGAATTTGCGCCGTGCGAGGGCGACCGCCTGATTGCCGAGAGCTCTGTTGTGACCGAGACCACTCATGGATGCAACATACTCACATCTGATGCAACGAATCAAGTATTTGTTGCGTGAGAGTTGACCCAGAGGGCGTAATCCCCCGTTCGCGCGGGCGGGCCGATGTTCCACGCCAACGCATGCGGCCCAAGGGAGCAGTCTCGGTCCGGCGAACACCTCTCAGCCACCCGATCGGGAGAACATCCGCACCACGTGCCGCGTGGTCCGAAGCGGCCGGCCCGTGCTGGGCCCCGATGCCGGGACACGCCTCCGCGTGAAATGCATCGAAGGAAACAGGAAGTCAAGCAATTGACCACCACCCCAACCTGGTACAACTTGGGCCTCCCACCGAAACCCCAGTGCGGCGATGCTTTTCGCATGACCAAAGCAGCATTCATCACCGGCGCCAACAAGGGCATCGGCTACGAGACCGCCCGGCAGCTGGCCGCGCGCGGCATGACCGTCCTGCTCGGCGCGCGGGATCCCGAACTCGGGCAGGCCGCCGCCGCCAAACTGCGGGCCGAGGGCGCGGACGCCCACTTCGTCCGGATCGATGTCGCCGACGAACAGTCCATCGCCGCGGCCGCCGCCCAGATCGAAGCGGACTTCGGCCGGCTCGACGTTCTCGTCAACAATGCCGCCATCAGCGGCGGCCTCGACGGTGACGGCAAGCCGTCGTCGGGCACCCTCGCCACCCTGCGGCACGTGTACGAGACCAATGTGTTCGGACTGGTCGCTGTCACCAATGCCCTGCTGCCGCTGCTGCGGCGCGCCGAGGCGGCCCGGATCGTCAACGTGTCCAGCGAGGTCGGCTCGCTGGTCGGCCGCACCGATCCGAACAGCCCCATGTCGCAAATGGTTTCGGCCATCCCGTACACCTCGTCCAAGACCGCCGTGAACATGGTGACGGTCCTGTACGCGCTCGAACTGAAGGACACCCCCATCAAGGTGAACGCCGCCAACCCCGGCTACACCGCGACGGATCTCAACGCCAACAGCGGTTTCCGCACCGCCGAACAGGGCGCCGAGCCCAGCGTCCACCTCGCGACGTTGCCCGCCGACGGCCCGACGGGCACGTTCTGGGGTCACATCTGGGGACAGGAGGAGTACGGCCGCATCGAATGGTGAGGCCTACCAGCTGCCGTTCGGCTGCGGGTCACCGCGGTGCCACATGTCGGGGCCGTCGCGCCGGCAGCGCTGCTGCCACCACTCGTGCTGCTGGATGCAGTGGTGGACGAACCACCAGTCACCCTGGTCGCGGGGTCCGTTCTGATCGCCGAATCCGCCTTGGCCACCGCCGGATCCGTCCTGATCGCCGTTCCCGTCCTGATCCTGGTCGCCATCGTGGTGGCGGGCCGCGGTGACGCCCGCCGCAGGCACGGCGTGAGCGGTAGCCAGGCCGGTCGCCAGGGGAGCCGTGAGCAGGGCGACCACCATCAGTGCCGGTCGGAGTTTTCCGCGCATATCGATCACTCTTCGTATCGTCGTGTGCACCAATACGATCCATGATCAATCCCCCGGCCCTTCGATGCATGGACCGCGACGCCGATTAAACGCCATTCCCGGCAAGACGCAAGGGCGATCGCGGTTCACCTTCAGCGGATCTTCAGGTTTCGAATGTGATAAACCGTCTATCCGACTGAACTTCGATCGAGGACGAGATCATGTGGGAGTACGAACACAGCGCCGAGACCACCGTGCCCCGGGAGGCGCTGTGGCGCAGCTGGTCCGACCCGAGCCGCTGGCCCGAATGGAACCCCGGCATCGAAACCTTCGAGCTGGACGGGCCTTTCGCGCCCGGCACCACCTTCCGCATGACCTCGCCGGACGGTGACACCGTGGAGCTGTGCTTCGTGGAGATCGTCGACGGCGAACTCTGGAGCGACGTCTTCCTGGGCGAGGGCTTCGAGGTGCTGACCCAGCATCGCCTCGACGCCCTGCCCTCCGGCGCCACCCGCGTCGTCTACCGCACCGAAATCACCGGCCCCGCCGCCGCCACCCTCGGCCCCGAGATCGGCCCCCAGATCACCGCCGACTTCCCCGAGGTCGTCGCGGGCCTCATCGAGCACGCCGACCGGGGCTAGCCCAGCCCGCCGCGCCTTTCGTGCAGCAACAGCAGGGAATACGCGGCCACACTCTGGGCATCCACGATCGCGCCCGCCAGGATCATGGCCTCCACCTCGTCCCGGGTGAACCAGGCGGACTCCATGTCCATCTCGGAGGGCTCCCGCTCGTGCGGCCCCGCCGTCAGCTCGGTGGCCAGCACCACGGTCCCGTAGTGCGTGCTGGTGGCCGGGGCGGGCGCCACCTTCCCCAGCGCCGTCAGCCGGCCGGCCCGCAACCCCGTCTCCTCCCGCAGCTCCTGCCGGGCCACCGCGATCGGATCGCTCTCCCCCGCCACCGCCCCGCCCGGGAACTCCCAGCACCTGCGCCCCAGCGGATACCGATACTGCTCGACCAGGTGGAATCGCTCGCCATCCCACGGAATCACGATCGCGAAATCCGCCTTCCGGATGTAGGCGTACACCGACTCCTCCCCGTCGGCCTGCCGAACCACGTCCTCTCGCAGCGTGATCCACCGATTCGCGTACACCTCACGACTCCGCAGCGTGTCCATCCCCCGATCCTCCCCCACCGCGGGGCGGGTCAGGACTGGCGGGCCGGGGCCAGGGCGTCCCGGGCGTCCATGAGGGCGAAGCCCAGCAGGTTCTCGCCGCGCCAGCGCGCCGGGTCGGCGGCGGAGGGGTTGTCGGCACCCAGGCCGATGCCCCAGATGGTGTCGCGGGGAGCGGCTTCGACGAGCACCTTGCCGGTGGTGGCGAGCAGGAAGTCGCGGAGCTGGTCGTGCTGGCCGAATTTGGCGATGCTGGCGCGCAGCACGATGTCGAAGCGATGGGCTTCCCAGGTGTCCTGGTCGAAGCCGGAGATGGCGCGCCCCATGCGCTTGGCGTCGGCGGGGGTGTCGCTGGACAGGATGCGGGTGCGCATGTCCTCGTCGCCGAACAGGCGAGCCTTCTCGGCCATCATGAAATGCTCTGCGCTGCCATAGTTCTGGCCGTCGACGCTGAATTCGACCTGCCACCACTGGCTGAGCACCCACTTGCCGACCTCGTGGCCGGGGGTGCGGGTGTGCCCCCAGAAGAAGAGGAACTCCGGTCTCGCCCCGTCGGCCATGTCCGCTGTCAGCTGCGCCCTGTCCACGCCGCGACCCTAGCCGACCGAGGCGACAGAATCGTGCGGATAACGCGCCACACCGACGGCGCGCCGCCGCACCGACTTGGTTGCAGGGCACCGAGTTGGTCGCAGGGCACACAGTCAGCTGGCGAGTGTGCGCAGGCGGTTCATGATCTCGGCGGGCGGATGGTCGTGCACGCGATAGCGCGGTGGGTCGTACTCGGCGGCGAGTTCCAGTGCCACCAGCCCGGACACGTCCTCCCAGGCGACGCGGAAGACATCGCCGTCGCCGGTGACGAAGCAGATGAAATCGGCGGCGGGCAGCAGATTCGTGACCCCGTCGGTCCAGGAGGTCATGGTGTACTCGCTGCCGTCGGGCGCCCGCACGTGCAGCAGTTCCATGATCGCGCCCTCGCGCTCCGCCTCGGCGCGCAGCCGCTCGGTCTGCGCGTGATACGCCGCCACCGCGAGCTGCGCCTGCGCGCGGCGGATGAGCCCGTAAACCGGATGATCCGCGGCCACCTCGAACGGAACCACGTCGCCGTTGTCGTCGACGGTGTACGGAACCGCGGACAGCGGTCGCAGCGCCCCCTCGAGCCGCTCCGCCGCCAGCGCCAGCAGTTGCGGCAGGGCGGTGGGCGTCGCGCCCAGCACGACCAGCATGCCCAGGTGCCCGGGTAGGAAAAGCAGTGGGCGCGTGGCGGTTCGAGCCCGCACGCCCTCGAGCCACCCGGCCACCAGCGGCAGCGAACCGACATAGCTCTCGCCGTCGTCGTCGACGAAGTCCATCACCCGCATCCCCTGCGGCGGTTCGAGGGCCTCCAGCGTGTTCATGGCCAGCTCGGTGAGATTGGCGTGCGCGACGGCGTAGACCTGCTCGGCGTCCACGCCCCAGCTCGACAGTTCCTGCTTCGTCACGAATTGCACGGTGCTGGGCAGATCGATGACCACCATCTCGATCAGGAACGGCAGCGCCGGACGCGAGAGCACCAGGTCCCGCCCCTCCAGCTCACCGACCCGGATCGTGCCCGACCCGTACCCGGCCCGCCGCAGCACCGGTCGCAGCCTGGGCGCCACCTGCTCCCAGCCCTGCGGCGCCTCCGGCGGCAGGATGAGGCTGTCGACGGCCTGGAACAGCCCGGCGGTGATCTTCCCGTCGAACCGGCGGTACAGCGTGCCCAGGTTCATCTTGGCGACGTACCCGTTCTTCAGCCGGTAGCCGATCTCGAACGCCTCGGTGTCGAAGTGCGCCGTCTCCACGGCCTCGTAGCCGAGCACCTGTTCCAAAACCTTCTTGCCGAACCGATTTCGTGGCGAACCGAACACCCCGCCCAGGAAACTCATGGCCCGGACTCTACGCGCGAGGGGCGACAAACGCTGCCCGCAAACCCGCAGGGAACCTGTGTCCCACAACCTAAAACGCGCTGTTCACGGCGTGTCCGCGCAGTGCTCACTAGGACGCCCGTCCAAGGACGAGCACAATGCGCGTGACTATGGTTAGCTGTAGCGCCATGAGCACGCCCGTCTCCACCCACCCCGACGAATTTCTGCCCCGCGATACCGCGGATGTGGTTCGGACCGTTCGGGATTCACGTCGTTCGACGAAACCGCTGATCATCCGGGGTGGGGAACGGCCGGAGGACGAGCTCGCGCTGCCCGATCAGGGCGGCGTGCTGAGCCTGCGGAAGATGAACCGGGTCCAGGTGGTGGACGCCGACGCCAGGACGGTGCGGGTGCAGGCGGGGGCGCGCCTCTACGACATCGACCGGACGCTGGGCGCACACGGGCTCGGGCTGCCCGTGGTCGGCGACCATCGGGACATCACAGCGGGCGGATTCGCGGCAGTGGGCGGGCTGTCGGCGGCGTCGCATCGCTTCGGCATGTTCAGCGACAATGTGGTCGAGCTCGAATACGTCGATCAGGACGGGCGATTCGGCACCTGCGGGCGCACGCATCACGCGGAGCGGTTCCGCCGGATCCTGGGCGGCGGCGGGCGCACCGGGATCATCACCGCGCTGACGCTCGAGGTCACCAGTGTGGACAAGGACCGCACCTGGCTCACCACCGACGCGCACCGGTTCCTGGACTTCGACACCTGGGTGGAGCACTCCTATCGCGAGATCCAGTCGCCGGGTGACGCCATGCTGCAGGTGGGCCGCTGGGTGGACACCGCGCCCCTGAAGGTTGCCCGGCCGGTCGGTACCGGCACCGTGCAGCTGGGCACCGTGCGCTTCGGCCAGTGGTCGAGCCTGCACCCCACCACCCCCAACCTCTCGCTGCGCGCCCGCCGCGAGGTCGGCGCGCGCGCCCGAAAGTCGCTGGGCGCCATCGCCGCATCCGCGGGCGGCCGCGCCGGTATGCCGGTCCGCAATGCCGCCGCCGGCGCGCTCATGTTCGCTCCGAAGGTGCTGACCCTGCGCGACGCCGAGTACCTGGCCGACACCGTCATCAGCTCCTCCGAGCGCGGACCGGCGTACCGCGTCTCGGTTTTCGCGCCCCTGTCCTCCTACGCCCGGGTCTTCCACGGCCTGCACGACCTGTTCGCCGGGCACCGCGAACGCACCGGCTGCTTCACCGTCATCTCGGCCATGACCTATGGCGTACGGTCTCGCTACCTGCGCGAACTCGACAACGAGGACCACGGCTTCATCACCTTCACCTGCCGGTTGCGGCCGGCGGCGCTGCCCTCGGAACTGTTGCGGGACATCGTGTCCGCAATCGACGAGATCTGTCTCGCCGAACGCGCCCGGCGTTATGACCCGACCGAATAGAATGTGTTCCGCCGCACCGCCAGCTATCGGTTAGCAGCCGGGCGGGGCGGCGGTATCGGCACTGTCGGCGGGGTGTCGGTGCATGGTTCATGCTCAATCCTCAGATGAAGGTTGCCTGTCCCATGATCGAATTCCGTGCTGCCCGCCGTCCCCGCACCGCTGGATCCCTTGCGGGGGAACGCCCCATCGAGGGCAAACGAATCGTCGTCACCGACGCCTGCTCCGAGATCGGCCGAGAGACCGTGCGACTACTGGGTTTTCACGGTGCCGAGGTAATCCTGGTGGCGCGCAACGGCTCTCAGCTGGTCGAGGAGTGCGCCACCATCATCGAGGCCGGGGGCCGCGCCCACTGGTTCCGCTGCGACATCTCCGCCCTCGGCGATGTGGATCAGCTGGTCGAGTGGCTGCTCACCGAGTTCGACACCGTCGACGTCCTCGTCAACAACACCGGCCGCCCCACCCGCCGCCCGGTGCTGCAATCCCTGGACCGCTTCCGCGACTACCAGCGCATGATGGCCGCCTACTACTTCGGACCCCTGCGCCTGACCCTCGGCCTGCTGCCCGCCATGCTGGCCGGCGGCTCCGGCCACGTGGTGAATGTCGGCCCCTGGAGCGCCGACACCGGCGCCGCCCCCAATTTCGCCTCCTACGCCAGCGCCCAGGCCGCCTGGACCACCTTCGGCCAATGCGCCGACGCCGAACTCTCCCCCCGCGGCATCCACGTCACCACGGTCCGGTACCCCGCCTTCACGCTCGGCTCCGGCTCCCCCGCCCACCTCCCCGAGAACCCCGCCCTGGACCCCGCCGAGGCCGCCCGCTGGATCGAAACCGCCATCCGCACCCGCCCGCCGCAAATCCAGCCCCGCTTCCCCCGAGCCCTCCTGGGCCTGACCTCCATGTCCCCGCGGACCACCCGCCTCAAGCACGCCCTGGGTATCTGAGCTCGACCGAAAGTCTCTCGGACTCACACCCCGCGAGCCCGAAACCCGTTCTCCCCCGGTCACATTCCCAACCCATGTGCGAACAGCAAAGCGCCCCACCCGGAATCCGGGTGGGGCGCTTCGTGAGCTACGTCAGTGCTTTTCCGGGCCGAGGTGGTACTCGAACACCAGGCCGCCGGCGGCGACCAGGATGCAGATCACGCCGAGGCCGATCAGCCAGAACTGGAAGAACGCGAAGCCGAGGGCGGCGATGGAGCCCGCACCGGCCAGCAGGATGGGCCAGAACGAGCCGGGCGAGAAGAAGCCCAGGTCGCCGGCGCCGTCGACGATCTCCGCCTCTTCGTAGTCCTCGGGACGCAGGTCCAGACGACGGGCGACGAAGCGGAAGTAGGTGGCCACGATCAGGGCCAGGCCCGCCGACAGCACGATGGCGGTGGTACCCGCCCACTCGACGCCGGTGCGCGAGCGGCCGGTGAAGTAGCCGTACACGACGGCCACGATCACGAAGAACACCGTGATCAGTTCGAAGATGCGAGCTTCGACCTTCATGTCAGTTCATCCTCACTTGGCGTCGGCGAGTTCGTTACCGCGCGCCTTGCGGTCGGTGTTGAACGGCTTGGTGGAGGTCGCCACCGGCGACTGACCGATGCTGGCCAGCGCCTCGGCGTTGGTCTTGTGGTCCTTGATCCGCGCGTCCATGTACTTCTGGAAGTCCGCCGGGGACACCACGCGGATCTCGAAGTTCATCATCGAGTGGAAGGTGCCGCACATCTCGGCGCACCGGCCGACGAACGCGCCTTCCTTCTCGATCTTGGTGATCTGGAAGACGTTGTCCGAGTTGTTCTGCTTCGGGTTCGGCATCACGTCGCGCTTGAACAGGAACTCCGGCACCCAGAACGAGTGGATGACGTCCGCGGCGGCCAGCTGGAACTCGATGTTCTTGCCGGACGGCAGGACCAGCACCGGAACCTCGTTGGAGGTGCCGACGGTCTCGACCTTGTCGTAGTGCAGGTACGAGATGTCGTTCGCGGGCAGGCCGTTGTTCGGGCCCGGCTGCGGGTGGCCATCCTTGGTCGCTTCCTTGTAGCGGTCCTTGATGTCCTGGTTCATGTCCTGGCGCTCGGTGTCGACGCCGTCGTAGACCGGGCTGCCGTCCTTGAGGTCGACCTTCTGGTAACCGAACTTCCAGTTCCACTGGAACGCGGTCACGTCGACCACGACGTCCGGGTTACCGACCTTCTCGTGGACGTAGTTCTGCACCACCACGGTGAAGTAGAACAGCACGGCGATGATCACGAACGGAATCGCCGTGTAGCTCAGCTCCAGCGGCACGTTGTAACCGGTCTGCCGCGGGAACTCCGGGGAGTTCGGCTTCTTGCGGTGGAACGCGATGGTCCAGAAGGTCAGGCCCCACACCAGCACGCCCATCGCGAGGGCGGCGAGCACGGACCAGGTCCACAGCTCGCGCATGCGGGTGGCCTGCGGCGTGATGCCCGAGGGCCAGCCGAACCGAAGCCACGGGTTGTCGATCGAGCAGCCGGAGACGAGCATCGCGGTCATCCCCAAGGACACCGCCAGCCCGGCCCGCCGAAGGATGCGGCCCCGCCGACCCCGGGCGGGTCGTGCCCCTATCGCCTCGCTCGCCTTGTGCGCCACGCTCAACGCCTTCCTGGTCGTCATTCCGACACCGCGTCGCCCGGACTCCCTTCCGCCGGGCGACACATTTTCAGCACAGTTCTGGACCTCGGGGAGGATACGCGCGAACGCGCAACCGACCCTGAGAGTTTCCCAAGTACTACGCAGCGTAGACCAAAGAACCGCCCCCGTTGTGACTGGGTCCCTTTCGACACTCCGGAAACCTCATATGCAGTGGATACGGCCTCTGGCGGCGGGATCTGCCCGGGTACGGCATACTCGGGCAGTAGGTTTCGCGTCCAGCGTGCCCGTGCGGGTACGCCCCAATCCCTAGACCCCGGAAAGAGGTTCTCGGCGCAGTGTGTGGTCTGCTCGGATTTCTGACAGCTACAACGGCTACTACTCCGGATGGGCGGACGGTCGAAACCACCGCGGCACAGGTGTACGAGGCCCTGCACTGCCAGCGCCATCGTGGCCCCGACGAGCGCGGCACCTGGAACGACGACCGCATGATCTTCGGCTTCAACCGCCTGTCGATCATCGATATCGAGCACTCGCACCAGCCGCTGCGCTGGGGTCCGCCGGAGAACCCCGAGCGGTACGCCATGACCTTCAATGGCGAGATCTACAACTATCTCGAGCTGCGCGCCGAGTTGAAGGAGGCGCACGAGGCGGAGTTCGGCGATGAGCCGATGTTCCGCACCGAGGGCGACGGCGAGGCCATCATGGCCGCCTTCCACTACTGGGGCGCCAAGGCCGCGAGCCGGCTGCGCGGCATGTTCGCCTTCGCGATCTGGGACACGCAGCTGAACAAGCTGTTCCTGGCGCGCGACCCGTTCGGCATCAAGCCGCTGTTCATCGCCACCGGCGCCGGCGGCACCGCCTTCTCCAGCGAGAAGAAGAGCCTGCTGGGTCTGCTTCCGGCGCTGGAGCTTTCCGACGACCTGGACCCGCGCGCGCTCGAGCACTACACGGTGCTGCAGTACGTGCCCGAGGCCGAGACCCTGCACAAGGACGTCCGCCGCCTCGAATCCGGTTGCTACGCCTGGGTCGAGCCGGGCGAGACCCCGCGGGTGACCCGCTACTTCAACCCCCAGTTCCGGGTGCAGAAGTTCGCGGCGGGCAGCGAGGCCAAGCGGTACCGGGAGATCGCGGAGGCACTCGAGGACTCCGTCGCCAAGCACATGCGCGCGGACGTCACCGTCGGCGCGTTCCTGTCCGGCGGCATCGACTCCACCGCCATTGCGGCGCTGGCCATTCGGCACAACCCGAACCTGCTGACCTTCACCTCGGCGTTCGAGCGGCAGGGCTACTCCGAGGCCGATGTGGCGGCCGAGACCGCCGAGGCCATCGGCGCCAAGCACTACATCCGCATGGTCTCCCCCGAGGAGTACGCGGCCGCCATTCCCGAGATCGTCTGGTACCTGGACGAGCCCGTGGCCGACCCGGCGCTGGTGCCCCTGTACTTCGTGGCCAAGGAGGCCCGCAAGCACGTCAAGGTGGTGCTGTCGGGCGAGGGTTCCGACGAGCTGTTCGGCGGCTACACCATCTACCGGGAACCGCTGTCGCTCAAGCCCTTCGAATTCCTGCCCAAGCCGCTGCGCAAGCTGGCGGGCAGGCTGTCGGACCGGATTCCGGAGGGCACCCGCGGCAAGAGCCTGCTGCACCGCGGCTCGCTCACCCTGGAGGAGCGCTACTACGGCAACGCCCGCAGCTTCAACGACGCCCAATTGCGTTCGGTGCTGCGGGAATTCCGCCCCGAGTGGACCCACCAGGACGTGACCGCCCCCATCTACGCCATGCAGGGCTACCACTGGGATCCGGTGGCGCGCATGCAGCACCTGGACCTGTTCACCTGGCTGCGCGGCGACATCCTGGTCAAGGCCGACAAGATGACCATGGCCAACTCCCTGGAACTGCGCGTCCCCTTCCTGGACCCCGAGGTCTTCAAGGTCGCCGAGAAGATCCCGGTCGACCAGAAGATCACCAAGGAAACCACCAAATACGCCCTGCGCCAGGCGCTCACGGACATCGTGCCCCCGCATGTCCTCAACCGCGCCAAGCTCGGCTTCCCGGTCCCCCTGCGCCACTGGCTGCGCGGCCCGGAGCTCTACGACTGGGCCCGCGCCCAGATCACCGAGTCCGGCACCGACCACCTGCTCAACAAACAGGCCATCCTGGCCATGCTGGAGGCCCACCGCACCGGCCCGGTCGACCACAGCCGCCGCCTCTGGACCCTGATCGTCTTCATGATCTGGCACGGCATCTTCGTCGAGAACCGCATCAAGCCCGAGATCCAGGAACCGACCTACCCGGTCAACCTGTAGTCGTCCTCCGTGAAGGGCCGCGCACCCGTCCGGGTGCGCGGCCCTTCACGTTCGTCTATGCCTGGTAGGTGGGGTTTCCCGCGAGGTAGGTGGCGTGGACGGCGATGTCGTGCCAGGTGTCCGGGTCGGTCGTGCGCGGGTCGCGGTCCAGGACAACGAGATCGGCGTACTTGCCCGGGGTGATGGATCCGGCGATGTTCTCGGCGAAGAGCTGCCAGGCGGGGTTGATGGTCTGGGCGGCGAGGGCGTCGTCGACGCTGATCCGCTCCTCCGGGGCGAGGACTCACGAGGCCCCGGGCGTGCTCGCGGTCGCCGGGCCGCCGTAGAAGATGACGGGCCGCCCGGCGGGCGCGGCGGCCAGCGTCTCCTTCATGGTGCGCAGCACGTCCTCGGCGGCGGGGCAGGTGGTGACCGGGCGGATGTCGACGACCAGGTCGGTGAACATCATCTGGTCCTGGGTCGGATGGGTGTGCGCCTCAACGAATCCCGGCAGCAGCGCCCGCCCGCCCAGATCGACGATCTCGGTGCCGCCGCCGCGCCGGTCCAGCACCTCGTCCCCGCCGACGGCGACGATCCGGCCGTCGGTCACGGCGACGTGGGTGGGATTCGGGTGGTTCGCGTCGACGGTGACGATCGGTCCACCGGTGACGATCAGATCGGCCGAGCTCATTTTGCGCGCTCCCTCGCTGCCGCAGCAGTACGGTAACCACTGGTTAGCCACTATACTTGCAGTGCTACTGCAATAGGGTGTTCGTTTCACCGGAAGTCCTCCTCGCCACCACACCCTCTCGGAAAGGACTCGGTATCAATGGATCTCCCGTCCACTGGCGACGCCCCGCGCGTCAACCGCCGCTCGGCCCTCGGACTCGGCGCCGCCGCGCTGGCCACCCTCGGCCTGGCCGCCTGCGGCAAGTCGGGCAGCAGCTCGACCGCGACCACCACCACCCCCGCCTCCAACGACCCCAGGGCCATCGCCACCGATGCCTACATCTTCGGATTTCCGCTGGTGCTCATGGACGTCACCCGCGAAACCGGCGGCCCGGCCAATCAATTCGTGCACCAGAATCCGCCCACGCCGGAGGAGAAGCAGGTGGTCCGGCTCAACCTGGACACCCTCTACTCGCAGGCCTGGCTGGACCTGAGCACCGAGCCGATGGTGGTGCAGGTGCCCGCCATCGAATCCGGCCGATATTGGCTCATGCAGCTCCTGGACGCGTGGACCAACACGGTGCACGATCCGGCCAGCACGAACCCCCGGCTCGACGACGGGGTTACCAGCCCGCCGTACACCTACCTGGTCACCGGGCCGGGCTGGAAGGGCACGGTGCCCGACGGCATGACCCAGCTGGCCATGCCCACCGACACCAGCTGGTTGCTCGGCCGCATCGAGTACAAGGGCGACAACGACATCAAGCACGTGCGGGCTCTGCAGCAGAAGCTGAAGCTGGCCCCGCTCAGCGACTGGAGCGCCGACCCGAGCGCGGTGCACGGCGGCCCGGGCGCCCAGCTCGCGGGCGGCGGCGTCCCGGCCCAGATGGTGATGAAGATGGACGGCCCCACCTTCTTCACCCGCATGTGCGCGGTGATGGCCCGCAACCCGCCCGCGCCCGATGACGCCGAGGCCATGAAGCGGTTCGCCGCCATCGGCATCACCGCCGACGCCACCGCGAGCACCGCGCCCCCGGACGTCCTCACCGCGGCCATCGCCGATGCTCGCAAACAGCTCGCCGCCTTCCGGGACCCCCAGGCCCAGCATCAGAACGACTGGACCTTCGATCTCAATATCGGCACGTACGGCACGAACTACATGTTGCGGGCGCAGGTCGCGGCGGTCGGCCTGGGCGCGAATCTGCCCCGGGACGCGGTGTATCCGAGCATCGACACGAAGGCCGAGAGCGGCAGCCGATTCCGGGTGACCTTCGCCAAGGATCAGCTGCCGCCGGTCGGCGCGTTCTGGTCGCTCACGGCCTACGACGAGCAGAGCTACCTGATCCAGAATCCGGCGGGCATCTACTCTGTGGGCCACCTGGTGCCGCTCAAACCCGCCGCCGACGGCACGGTCGAGATCGCCGTGCAGAGCGCCGATCCCGGCGCGGACGTGCCCGACGGACACTGGCTGCCCATTCCGGAGACCGGCCCGTTCTCCCTCACCCTGCGGCTATACGCGCCGAAAGACGAGGTGCTGAACGGGCAGTGGCAGGTCCCGAAGCTGGAGAAGCTGAGCTGACCAATGTCCCGCCGGGTCGCGCGCGTCCTCATCGGCGCAGCACCCGGCGGGCCAGCCAGTTGCCGAGGAACTGAATGCCCTGCACCCCGGCGATAATGATCAGCGTCGCCACCAGCGTGACCTGCCAGTCGAACCGCTGATAGCCGTACACCAGCGCGAAGTCGCCCAGCCCGCCCCCGCCGACCGTCCCGGCCATCGCGGACATATCGACAATGGCGATGACAACGAAGGTGTACCCGAGTACCAAGGGCCCCAACGCTTCCGGAATGAGCAGAGTGAGAATGATCCGCAGCGGCCCCGCCCCCATCGACCGCGCCGCCTCGATCACCCCCGGATCCACGGTCACCAGATTCTGCTCGACAATCCGCGCGATCCCGAACGAAGCCGCCACGATCATCACGAACGCCGCCGCATCCGTCCCGATCGTCGTCCCGATCACCTTCAGCGTCACCGGCCCCAACGCAGCCAGCAAGATGATGAACGGAATCGGCCGCACCACATTCACCAGCACGTTCAACACCAGATTGATCGGCGCATTCGCCAGCAACCCACCCTTCCGCGTCGTATAGAGCGCGGTCCCCAACGCCAGCCCGATGGTGCCGCCGACAACAAAGGTGAGCAGCACCAGGTAGATCGTGGTCCCAACAGCCTCGCTGAGCACAGGCCGCAGCCGATCCCAATCCGTATGCACCGCAGCCAAACTGCTCACACCGCCGCTCATGCACTCCTCCGATCGCTCTCGGCCTCCACCGCCGCCCTGCGAACGGATGCCCCCAACTCGAGGCGCTCGGCGACCTGGCGCACGGCGTCCTCGGGGCCGTCCAGGGCCAGGGTCAGGCTGCCGAAGGTTTTGTCCTGCAAGGTGCTCACGCCGCCGAAGACGATCTCGAAGCTCACGCCCTGGGCTGCGGCGGCGGACAGGGCCGGACCGATCCCGTTCTCGTCGTCGACGGCAACGGTCACCAGGCGGCCAGCACGCCGTTCTCCCAGCCGCTGTAGTTCGTCGGCGGTCGGACGGTTGTGCAGGACCGTCTCGACGAATGATCGGGTGGGTGGGGCGGCGGGTGCCGAGAACACCTCGAACGTGCTGGCCAACTCCACGATTCGGCCCTCGGCCAGCACTGCCACGCGGTCTGCCACCGCGCGGATGACGTCCATTTCGTGGGTGATGACCACGATGGTGACGCCGAGCTCGCGGTTGATCTTCTTCAGCAGCCGCAGCACCTCGCCGGTGGTCTCCGGGTCCAGCGCCGAGGTCGCCTCGTCGGCGAGCAGCAGTGACGGCGAGGTGGCCAGTGCCCGGGCGATGCCAACGCGCTGTTTCTGGCCGCCGGACAACTGGTCCGGGTAGTTGCGCGCTTTGTCCGAAAGCCCCACGAACTCCAGCAGTTCCGCCACGCGCGCCTTCCGCCGTGCACGTGGCCAGCCCGCCACTTTCAACGGGTACTCGATATTGCCGGCGGCGGTGCGCGAGCGGAACAGGTTGAACTGCTGGAACACCATGCCGATATCGCGGCGCAGCTGCCGCACCCGCGATTCCGGGACGCCGGTGATGGGGTCTCCGGAGACGAGCACGGTGCCGTCGGTGGGCTGCTCGAGGGCGTTGATCAGCCGGACCAGCGTGGACTTGCCCGCGCCGGAATAGCCGATCACACCGAAGATCTCGCCCTTCTCGATGCGCAGGTCGATGTTGTCGAGCGCCGTGTGGCCCTGCTTACCGGTCCGGAAAACCTTGGTGACCGACCGGAATTCGACGGCCGCGACGGAGTTCCTGCCGGTCGCGGCTGAATTCTCGCCGGTTGCGGCACCGTCGTCGCTCACTTGGTGTCGCGGATCGTCTGCTGCACCCGCGCCAGGATCTGCTCCAGCTCGGGCCCGCTCTTCGTCACTTCGAGCGCGGTGCCCTTGGAATCCTCCTGCACCGACTTCTGCACCTCGGGGCTGTGGAAGATGTCCACCAGCTTCAGGTAGGTGGCATTGCCTTTGTCCGCGGCCCGGGTCACGAACGCATTGATGTACGGCTCGGCGCCGGGATTGCCCGGATCATCCTTGTACAGCGCGGATTTCGGATCGATTCCGGACTTGAGCAGGTAGGTGTTGTTGACGACGGACCCGTCCACCGACTCCAGCGACAGCGCCGTCTGCGCCGCGTCGACCGCGGTCACCTTCACCTTGGACGCGCCCTTGTCCACGTCGGCGGGCGTCGGCTGGCGAACGGACCCGTTGATCTTCAGCAGCCCGGCCGCCTGCAGGACGAACAGCGCCCGCGCCTGATTCGTCGGATCGTTCGGAATGGCGATCTCCCCGCCCTGCGGGATCTCGGCAACCGACTTGTGCTTCTTGGAGTAGAGCCCCAGCGGCACGATCTGCGTCGCCCCGATCGGCGTCAGATCCTGATTGTTGGCCACGTTGTACTGCCCCAGGAACTGCAAGTGCTGGAACAGATTCACATCGATCTGCTTCTGCGCCAGCGCCGTGTTCGGCTGCGAGTAGTCCGAGTAGTGGACGATATTCAGGCTGATGCCCTGTTCCTTGGCCTTGTCCTTGAAGACGTCCCAGTGCGGATCGGACTCGGTGGTGCCGATGCGCACCGTGGTGCCGCCGGAGTCGCCGCTGCTGCCGCAGGCCGTGAGGGTGAGGCTCGCGACGGCTGCTACCAGGACCGGGATCGCCAGTACCCGATGGAATTTCACTCGTGCTCCCGCATGCTTGTACTGCTTCGTGACCGGTGGAAATCGAACCCGGCCATGCAACCGTGCGGGCAATCGCCGGGCAATGATTGCGATCCCGGGGAGCCAAACGCTTCCGGCCGCGACGACCGCTCGCCTACGGTGCCTGAAATGCGAAAATTCCGCCGTTTCCTGGTGATTCCGGTCCTGTTCGCGCTGGCCCTGACGGCCGCCTGTGGCACGGAACACCATGGCGACGTGGTCCGCATCGGCGTGAACGATCTCTCACAACCGCACTGGGACGTGTTCAAGAGGAAGGCCGCCGCCGCGGGCATCACGGTCGAGTTCACCAATTTCACCGACTACAACCAGCCGAATCCGGCGCTGTCCCAGGGGCGCATCGACCTCAACAAGTTCCAGCACATCCGGTATCTGGCCAACTACAACGCCCGCAACAACGACACGCTCGTGCCGATCGGGGCCACGGAGATCTATCCGCTGGGCCTGTATTCGAAGAAGCACAGGTCGGTGTCGGAGATCCCCCAGGGCGGGGAGATCACCCTGAGCAACAATCCCGCCAATCAGGTGCGGCCGCTGCTGAACCTGGCCGCCGCCGGGCTGATCGTGCTGAAGAACGGCGGCTCGTGGGATTCGAAGCTCGAGGACGTCGACAAGTCCGCCTCCAAGGTCCGGCTCACCACCATCGACCCGACGCTGACCGCCGCGTCGCTGGACAGCGTGGATGCCGCCTACGTCGACGACACCTGGGCGCGGCAGGCGGGGCTGACCAATGATCGGATCATCTACACCGATGACCCGAACCGTCCGGACCTGAAGCAGTACATCAACATCTTCGCCGCGCGGGCCGCAGACAAGGACAACCCGAAGTACGTGCAGCTGACGCAGATCTACCACGACCCGGAGGTGGAGGCGGCGATCAAGGCCGAGGCGGGATTCCAGGGCATTTTCAAGACCAACACCCCGGCTGATCTCCAAGCCACCTCAACTGACCTGGAAGCCAGATTCCGGCAATGACTTTCGACTCGACGACTGCTTCCCGCGAACTCGCCGATGAACTCGTCGCCCGGGCGGGCGTCGACGGCGCGGGTGCAGGAGCCGGGCAGCACGATGTCGCCTGCCTCGAGGCGCACCGCGGTTGAGGCGACCTTGCGCTAGTCGACCGCTCCGCGGTGGGCACGAGCGAGGCGGGCGCGGGCCCCGGCGATGATGGTGATGATCATGACGGTCATGACCTGGAGAGCGGTTAGAGGCAGCCGTTGCTCGGGTGGGACGGGGGCGGCGTACTCGACGGGCGGCGGTGGGGGCGGCAGCGGCGGAACCGGCATCGGGGCAGGGGGAATCGCCGCAGGCGCCGGTACGGGTATCGGTGCGGCCGCGGGCACAATGGCAGGCGCGGGCGGGATCTGCAGCGGGATACCGGGTCCCGGCGCCATGCGCACCGGCAGCATGAGCATGCAGGTCAGCAGTGCGCTTCCGGTGGCCGCGCTGCCCACCGCCACGCTGCCCGCTCCGGCCGAGCCCGGCCCGACCAGCCCGCTGGACCCGGGCACGAAGCCGGGGCCGATCAACCCCGAGCCCATGCTGCTGCCGGTCAGAAGGCCCAAACCCAGTGCCGCACTGCCCAGCACAGCGCTGCCCGCACAGGCGGTGAGCACGCTGCCCGAGTTCAGGCCGAGCAGGCCGCCGAGGGTGTTCGGGGCGGCGGCCGGACTCTCCGTGGCCGGTCCGGGTATTGCGAGATCCGCTGTGCGCGACGCGGTTCCGTCCGCTGGTTCGGCGCTGCCGGACGCGCCGGTACCGAGCGGGACTCCGGCCACCGGACTCTGCGCCACTCCCGCCGAGCTGCCGGTGGTGGCCCCACCCTTGCCGGCGCCGCCCTGGCTACCGGTGTAGCTGCTGCCTGTGCCCAGCCCGAGTGCACTCCCCGTGGACGCGTCGATCGGTGCGGCCCCGGTGTCCGGAGACGCGCTGCCGCTGATGATCTCACCGATCGGCGGGAGCTCCAGTAGTCCGGGATCGGCGGCCGCTACCTTCGGATGAATGGCGAGCAGCGCCGCGGTCAGTGGTACCGCCGTCGCCGCCGCGAATCCTCGGGCTGTTCTTCGAGTTCCGTTCACCTTGCCTCCGAAAGCCAAGTGCGGGTTGCTCGGTCGAGCAGATCAGCGCGGATTGCCGCCGCTGGCCACCGGCGCGTCCGAGGCGATGTGCTGGAAGCGGGCCAGGGCCAGCTCGTAGGCGTCCTTGGAGACGTGATTGCCGCCTGAGAACGGCTGGTCCAGCTGGTAGATGGCCACGATGACCGCGCCGATCACCACACCGAAGAGTCCGGTCATGAGGATGCTGCGCTTGGTGACCACCACGCCGGAGAAGACCGTGCCGAACAGCAGCATGACGGTCGCGAACCACAGTGCCACATAAAGGAATCCAGGCAGTCGGTATGCCGCATCCAGGCCGCGGTCGTAGCGAGCCTCGGCGATCGCGTCCACCGCGGTGAGCGCCTTGTCCTGGGTCGACTTGGCATCGGCGTCGGTGGCGGGCGCGGAGGCCACCGCCTGGCGCAGATCGTCCAGCGTCGCCTGCGCGGCCGGGCTCAGTCGCCGCTGCTCCTCCATGACCTTCCACTCGTCGCCGATCACCTGCTTGGTGTAGTCGGTCACCAGCGACTGGATCTGCTTACGATCCTGCGCCGGCATGTCATTGGCGGTCTCGTACACGCTGACCAGCGCCTTGCCCTCGCTCACCGTGTGCTCATGGGAGGTGTCGTACTGCTCCCAGAGGATCACCACCACGAACGCCACAATGGCCGCGAAGAACATATTGACCATGTCCAGCATCATGTGCCCCGCCCCCGCATCGTCGCTGTGCCGCCACGACTTCGGCCGCACCCGATCCCCGACGACGAAGACCCCCACCGCCACGACCGCGAACAACACCAGCACACCCAGCTGCATCAGGATTCCGAGCATTGCACGACTCCATTCCCACCCACGGCAGTTGCGATCATGAGGTATTCGCGGCCACCGGGCGGTCGGATCGCGAAGGGCAAACGAACTGCCACCCGGTTGCGACGAATGCGGCAAATCCACTGCGCGCCTCGATATTTCCCATACTCGGCGTGTCGCGCTGCTCATCGACTGAGCCCAACGGATGCTGCCCGCCGACACCTTCGTCCCGATCCCGCGAGCTTGGCTCCGGCTGCCGAATTCCCGGCCGATGGCACCGACCTTCAGCCCATGCAGTTGGCGGCGAGGAATCCCGCCGCACCACCTAGCAGGCGAACGACAGCACTGCGGCAGCGACCGTGACGCTCACTTCCAGTGCAGCACCGAGCACGTCACCGTTGAGGCCGCCGAACCGCCGCACACAGTGCCGCACCAGCAACATCGCCCCTGCCAGCGCCACCACCACGGCCAGTGGCCCCTGCCACGGATTCCCGGTGGCGAACACCGCTGCGAGACACGCGATCCCACCCCATACGAAACCCAGGACGGGACGCTGCGTCCCCGCTACCAGCGCCCCGAATCCTGCACCCGGAGCCGCCTCGATCCCCCTCCGGCAGGCCAGCACAACCGCGACCCGCCCGACAGCGACCGCGACCACCACCGCGAGCCACCGCCCGCCCCCGGCCAACGCCCCCAGCGAAACCGCCTGAATCCCAATAACGAACACCAGCGCCGCCACCCCGAACGGCCCCGCCCCACCACTCTTCATGATCTCCCGAGCCCGCTCCGGCGACCCATAACTCCCCAGCCCATCCATGGTGTCGGCCAGCCCGTCGATATGCATCCCCCGCGTGATCAACGCCAGCCCGGCCACCGCCACAAACCCGGCCAGCAGCCACCCGGCCCCCAATTCACCCAGCCCCCACAGCAATCCGGCGCCCAGTCCCCCGAGCAGCACCCCGACCAGCGGTGCCCACGCAATCGCCCGCCCCGCCACGGCCCGATCCACCTCGTCCGGCCCCCGCACCGGCAGCACGGTCAACCACGACACCGCCAGCCGAACCGCGTTCACGCGATCCCCCGGAACCGTTCCCACACTGCCCATTGCACAGCTCCGACCACCCCGGTGCCGGGCACATCGGCGGAGCTGCCGTGCGCGCGCCGGTCGCGGGCGGCGGCATTCGGCCGGGACGTAACGACCGCTTGGCGTCGTACCGGGTTGCGCGGCACCGCGTCTCGCGAGGCGGGACTCGGTGCCGCGAGCGGTGGGGAGCTAGGCACCGGCGGCTTCGGCGCCCGTGTCGGCGGTGCTGACTCCGGCGGAATCGAAGGTCGCCATTTCGCCGAGGGTGGCGACCGCGGCGCGGAGCAGCGGCAGAGCCGCAACCGCGCCGGAGCCTTCGCCCAGGCGCATGCTCATGTCGACCAGGGGCTCGAGGTCGAGGCGCTGGAGGGCGATGGTGTGGGAGGGCTCGCTGGAGCGGTGGCCCGCCACCCACCAGGCGCGGGCGCCCGGGGCCAGTTGGTCGGCGACCACGGCGGCGGCGGTGACCACGACGCCGTCCAGGATGACCGGGGTGCGGCGGGCCGCCGCGCGGGCGAGGAAGCCGGCCATGGCGGCGAAGTCCGCGCCGGATGCGGTGCGCAGCAGGGCAACCGGGTCCTTCACCACCGGGCGGGCCCGCCACATGGCGTCGCGGACGGCGGCGGTCTTGCGGATCCATCCGGCATCGTCGACGCCGGTGCCGCGGCCGACGGCGATCACCGGCTCGGTGTCGGTGACGGCCGCGATCAGCACAGTGGCGGGCGTGGTGTTGCCGATACCCATGTCACCGGCGATGAGAAGGTCTGCGCCGGAATCGATTTCCTCGTCGGCAATGGTCGCGCCCGCTGTCAGCGCCGCCTGCACCTCGGCCTCGGTCAGCGCGTCCTCACGATCGATGGAACCGCTGGACCGCCGCACCTTGTGCCGCGAGATCTCCGGCGCGGTATCGGAATCCACCGCGATGTCCTCGACCCGGACGGTGGCATCGGCCAGGCGCGCCAGCACATTCACCGCCGCCCCGCCGTTCAGGAAGTTGGCGACCATCTGCCCGGTCACCTCGCTCGGGTAGGCCGACACCCCGTGCTGCGCCACCCCGTGATCGCCCGCGAAGACCACCACCCGAGCCCGCTCGAACTGCTTGGGCGGGCACACACCCTGACATGCCGCGACCCAGTTGGCCAGCTTCTCCAGCCGCCCCAGCGCCCCGGCGGGCTTGGTCAGCTGCAACTGCCGCTCCTCCGCGGCCTTCCGCACCCCGGCGTCGGGACCCTGCACCGGCCCGAACGAAATCCGCACGGGCTTGGTCAGAACCGGTCCGTCAGCGGTCGCAGAGCCAGCCTCATCCGAATCAGCTTCGGCCGTCGCGCCCGCACCGGCCGCGGCACCCAGTGCGGCTACAGTCGTCGCTCCTGCTGCTGAAACCGGCTGCACCGCAGCCTCATCCGCGTCGGCTCCGTAAGCCTGGGCCGACGTCGCCACTGCGGCGGCAGAATTCGCTGCGGCCGCATCCGCGAGTGCGGCCGCGACGTCCGGCTTGATCCGCATCGGCTGCCCGGCCACCACCAGGAAGACCTCGTCGCAAACCTCCGCGAGCCGCTGGTTCAGCGTGCCGATCTCATCGCGGAACAGACGACCGGAGGCGGTCGCCGGAATGATGCCGAGCCCCACCTCGGGGCTGACGATGATCAGCCGCTGCCCGTATCCGGCCACCGCGCTGACGAGCGCATCGATATCCGGCGCGACGATGCCGCGCGGCGACTCCCAGGCGGCGCGAGCGTCGAGGCGCGCGGTCAGCCAGGTGCCCAGGTCGTCGACCAGGGTGACGGGGGTGGCCTCGGCCAGTGCGGCGACGGCGTCGCCCTCCACGATCGTCCAGTTCGCGGGCCGCCGAGCCCGGTGCGCCGCAATACGTTCGGCGAAGTCGGCGTCGGCCGGATCGGCCACCGCGGTGGCTACGTACCGCACCGCCTCCGACGCGACCAACTGTTCCGCGTAAGCCGACTTCCCGGACCGGGCGCCACCGAGCACCAGGGTCCGCAGCGGCCGATCGGTTGTCTGAGCAGTGTGCGACACGTCAGCACGGTATCAACTGCAGCTGTGCTCCGGCCGAGTAGGCACGGCGATCACACGCCTGCGGACGGCAGTCTCACCGCCCGCGTCCGGATACGGCTCAGGAGCTCTGCTCGTTGTGCACGCACATGACCTTCAGGTCCTTGGCGGTATACGACCAGTCCGTGCCCTGCGGGCAGTCCGATCGATGGTTCACACTCGCGATGATCTTGCCGTCGTGCCGCCCCGAGCAGGGCGCCGGCTTCACATGCGAATCGGGCGAGGTCCCCACTACACAGTCCCCCGCCGCATTCCGCGGATCCTTGCACCCGGCGGTCCCACCGGCCACCAGCACCGCCATGGGCACGGCCGCGATCATCACTCCCCAACGCACGGTTGCGCATCGTAGCCGGAGGCACTGCTTCGGACAGCGCCTGTTTCAGGCACCAGCCATTCAAGACACGCGGGCGCCGAACCGCCGCCGATACTCGACGGGCGCGATCCCCACCACCCGCTGGAAGTGATGGCGCAGCAGCACCCCGGACCCGAATCCGCAACGGTGAGCGAGGGATTCGAGATCCAGGTCGGTGTCCTCCAGCAACTGCTTGGCCAGCAGCACCCGCTGCCCGGTCAGCCATTTCACCGGCGTCGTCCCGGTCTCGGCGGCGAAGCGGCGCGCGAATGTGCGCGTCGACATGGCGCTACGCGCGGCCAGCGCTTCGACCGTGTGCGGAAGTTCCAGATGCTCACCCATCCAGTGCAGGGTTTCGCTGAGGCTGTCGGAATCGCAGTCCACCACCGGCCGCTCGATGAACTGCCGCTGCCCGCCATCGCGTTGCGGCGGCACCACCATGCGGCGCGCGATGGCATTGGCGACGCTGCTGCCCAGCTCGCGCCGCACCAGATGCAGGCAGGCGTCGATGCCGGCCGCGGTGCCCGCGCTGGTGATGAGATTGCCCTCGTCCACGTACAGGACATCGGGATCGACGGAGGCCTGCGGAAACTGCTCCGCCAGCAGATCGACATATCGCCAGTGTGTGGTGCACTTGCGCCCGTCGAGCAGTCCGGCCGCGCCGGCGAGGAAGGCCCCCGAGCACACCGTGAGCACCGTGGCCCCGGCCTGCGCGGCGTCCCGCACGGCATCCACCACGCGCCGATCGAAGGGATTGTCCGCGAAGATCGGAAAGGCCGGAATGGCAACCAGATCCGCGTCGCGCAGCTCCTCCAGCCCGTACTCCGGAGTCACGTGAATGCCGGGTGAGCTGGACTTCAGCGGCTTCCCCGGCTCCGCACCGCAGACCCGATAGTCGAAGGCGGGCAGTCCGTCCGCGGTCCGGTCGAGGCCGAAAACCTCACAGACGACGCCGAATTCGAACATGGCGAGGTGGTCGTTGAGTACGACGGCGACCTTCGAGAGCATGGTCCGATCCCCTCTGGCCGGATATTTGCGAACAATGTCAGAACAGCCACTGTTGGCAGGAACTTCTCTAGAGAAAACTTACTGCCATGCAAGCACTGTCCGCAATCGTCGCAGCCGGAACCGCCATGGCAGCGCTCGGCACCCTGACCTTCGGCTTCATGGCCGGAGACACCACCGAACCCCTCGATGAGAGCGAGATCCGCGCATGACCACCATCACCTCCGGTCAGTTCCGCACCGCGACCGGCACCCCCGAGGCAGTCACCATGTTCCGCCGCATCGTCGCCCTGCTGGCCGCGGCCGGCCGGGCCGTCCCCTTCCACCGCGAAAACGCCTGGGAGATGGCCGGTTCCGGCCAGGTCGTCGACCGCGACCGCGACCGCATGGCGCTCGAGATCCGCGCCCTGTCGACCTACCGCGAACACAACTGACGGGCGGTGAGACACCGCCCGTCAGGGAATCCGTCCAGCGCCGTCAGCGCCGACGGCAGCAGCGGCAATTAGACCGCGTCGCCCGGGCTCACCTGCGGCTCCGGGGCGCGCATGCGCCGCACCTGCGAGGCGCGCACGAAGGCGTACCAGCCCAGCGAGAACGAGGAATCCGCAGTGTCCGGGTAGCGCTCCCGGACCCGCTTGTTCACGATCCGGCCGAGGACGACGCCCTCGATGATCATGAACAGCATCATCACCAGCATGGCCAGCGTGACGATCGCCTGCAGCGCCGGCGACAGGATCATGCTGAGGATCAGCACCAGCGCCAGCGGCATGAACAGGCCGAGCAGATTGCGGCGCGCGTCCACGATGTCGCGGACGTACTTCTTGACCGGGCCCTTGTCGCGCGGGAGCAGGAACTGCTCCTCACCGGCGAGCATGCGGGAGCGACGATCGTTCGCATCGGCCTTGCGCTCGGCCGAGGACGCCTTGCGGTCCTCGCGGGTCCCGCGCAGCGCCTTGCGGCGGGCGCGGGCCTCCTTGGCGGTCTTGGGCGCGGGCGCCACCGGACCGCGGCGGCGGCCCTCGGCTTCCCGCCGTGACGGGGTCGGCCGCCCTTTGCCCAGGGTGACGGTCTTGTCCTCCACCGCGGCGACGGCATCGGTGCTGGAGCTGTCGGAGGTGGGGGTGGACTCGCCACGGCGCAGGAACTTCACGCCGACCAGGCTATTCGATGACATGTCTGCCGGAAAATCCTGGTCTCCCGGATTGTTGTGTCGAACACCTCACCAGCTATCTGTCAGCGACTGCACAACCTGGGCCGTCCGGGGAATACGCGCCGCGTAGGATAGGGAATAGTCGCCTGCCAGCAGGTGTTGGTAGCCATCGAGCCGTGCGCCTTCACGGGTTGAAAACAGGTCCCTTAGGAGAGTTCATGACTGTGCAGAACGAGACCACCACTCACGGTGTGACTCTGACCGATGCCGCCGCCTCGAAGGCCAAGGCGCTGCTGGATCAGGAAGGCCGCGACGATCTCGCCCTTCGCATCGCAGTCCAGCCCGGTGGTTGTGCGGGCCTCCGCTACCAGCTCTTCTTCGACGACCGCAGCCTCGACGGCGACCTGGTCGTGGAGTTCGGCGGCGTCAAGCTCGCGGTCGACCGCATGAGCGCCCCCTACGTGCAGGGTGCCTCGATCGACTTCGTCGACACCATCGAGAAGCAGGGTTTCACCATCGACAACCCGAACGCCACCGGCTCCTGCGCCTGCGGCGACAGCTTCAACTGATATAGCGCCCATCAGCGCGGAACGTCCGACACCGGATGTTCCGCGCTGTTGTGTGCGCTGACTCATACGAGATCTGGAATACCCTGTCTCGGACAGAGTAGTTTCGAACTGCGGCCCTGTCGGCCGCGTAATCCACCGCCGGCCCCCGCGTCTGTCATCTCCGTATCCCGGTGCGCAGCCGCACGTCACCGAAGGATCTACCCCGTGACCATCGCCGTGTCCGCTTCCATCGCGACCGATCACCTCATGCGTTTCCCGGGCAAGTTCTCCGATGTGCTGCTGGCCGACCAGCTGCAGCACGTGTCGCTCAGCTTCCTCGTCGATGATCTGGTCATCCGCAGGGGCGGCGTGGCCGGCAACATCAGCTACGCCATGGGCGTGCTGGGCCGCACCCCGCTGCTGGTCGGCGCCGTCGGCCAGGACTGGGGCGAGTACCGGAAGTGGTTGGAGGACAACGGCGTCGACTGCTCGGCCGTGCGCGTCTCCACCGAGGCCCACACCGCGCGCTTCGTCTGCACCACCGACGAGACCATGGCCCAGATCGCCTCCTTCTACCCGGGCGCCATGACCGAGTCCCGCGAGATCGACATCACCCAGCTCGGCCGCGACCTCGAGCTGGTGCTCGTCGGCGCCGACGACCCGGAAGCCATGCTGCGCCACACCGATCAGTGCCGCGCCGCCGGAATCCGCTTCGCCGCCGACCCCTCCCAGCAGCTGGCGCTGGTGGACGGCGAGACCATCCTGCGCCTCATCGACGGCGCGGACTACCTGTTCACGAACGAGTACGAATGGGGCATCATGCTCCAGAAGACCGGCCTGAGCGAGGCGGAAATCGGTGAGCGCGTGGGCATTCGCGTCACCACCCTCGGCTCGAAGGGCGCCAAGATCGTCGACCGCGACGGCACCGAACTGCACGTGGACGTGGTCCCCGACATCGCCAAGGTCGACCCGACCGGCGTCGGTGACGGCTTCCGCGCGGGCTTCCTCACCGGCCAGTCCGCGGGCCTGTCCCTGGAGCGTTCGGCCCAGCTCGGCTCGCTGGTGGCGGTCCTGGTCCTGGAAACCGTTGGCCCCCAGGACTGGACCCTCGATCACGACGTCGCCATGAAGCGCCTGCGCGAGACGTACGGCCCGGAGGCCACCGACGAGATCGAGGCCATTCTGCGCTGACCAACCAGGACAATTACCGAATCTGCACGCCGATCAGATGGTCGGCGTGCAGATTCGTGTCGCGGCAAGCATGTCCGTGCTCTTCACCGACCTCGGCGGGCGAAGGTCGGCATCGAGCCTCGAGTGCGACCGGACGTCAGTCCCCGAACACCTCGTTGGCAAAGCGTGCTGTCGCTGCCCTGTCGAGCCATACGTCGAGCTGCTCGATATCGGTGCACGCCCCGACGCGAGCGACAGTCGACTCGTCCACGGTGATCCCCCTGCTCCGCAAGACCGCCAGCAGCGCCTTGGCCTCCCCTCTGGCCTCCCCTTTGGCCTGGCCCTCAGCTTCGCCCTGACTGAAGTAACGCCGGGCGAACTCGCTCTTGTACTTGTATGTTCCGGCGGTCATAAGGCTCTCCAAGAAGTGCCGGGCCGCCCGTGGCAGGACAGCCATTACCAGGTCAATGTACATTTCACCGTTCGGCGCGTCGACAACGTTGGCGGCCAGCGTGGTCAGAATGGCGTCCCGCTCCGGCGCGTTCCGATGAGCGACGGCCGACAACACCGCGAGCTCCGGATTCTCCGCGGCGATGCGCGCATCGGTCACGATCGGCACATCCGACGGGCTCATCACTATCGGCGTCAATATGAATCCGGGTGCCACGGGAATCGGCCTTCGACACCGCGCAGCCGTGTGCCCATTCGGGCAGAGGACGAGTAGCACCGTGTCGCAACGCAATCGGGCGCGCAGCGTCGTCAGATAGACCGGCCAGCTCCAGCCTTTGTCCGGGTCCGGCCGCAGCTGGACCTCCACCACGGCAGCCAATTGCGGTGTGTTGCCGGTGGCCAGCACGATCACGGCATCGGCACGGTACTCCGTGGGATCGATATCGGGGCAGTCACCGGATTCCAGTCGCGCATGGTCGAATTCGGGTAGGGAGATATCGGTCACCAGGGGAAGTAGTTCGGCGACGAGTTGCGGGCGGTGCCGGAACAGGTCGATGACGACTTCATGCAGGACCGAGGGCATGGCGGCAGGTTAGCAACACCGACCGACAACAAATCCCCTGGTCAAACGGCAATTTCGGACATATTGCCCGGATCCGGATGCCTGGTTCTGGCGGGCGGGCAATACGCTGTCAGGCATGGCCTCCGACCGTTTGTACTTTCGCCAGTTGCTCTCCGGGCGCGACTGGGCCGTGGGCGATCCGATCGCCACGCAGATGCGCAACTTCGCCTACCTGATCGGGGATCGGGACAGCGGTGAATGCGTGGTCGTCGACCCCGCGTACGAGGCGGGGCAGCTGGCCGACATCGCCGAGGCCGACGGCATGCGGCTGACCGGAGTCCTGGCCACCCACCACCACCCCGACCACGTCGGCGGCACCATGATGGGCTTCACCCTGCGCGGGGTGAAGGAGTTGCTGGAGAAGACCGATGTGGCGGTCCACGTCAATGCCGAGGAACTGCCCTGGGTCGCCAATGTCACCGGTATCGCGCCCAGCGAGCTGACCGGTCACGCGCACGGCGACAAGGTCGCGGTCGGCGACTTCGAGATCGAACTCCTGCACACCCCCGGTCACACGCCGGGCAGCCAGTGCTTCTTGTTCGAGGACCGGCTGATCGCGGGCGACACCCTGTTCGTCGACGGCTGCGGCCGCACCGACTTCCCCGGCGGCGACTCCGACGCCATGTTCCGCAGCCTGCGCTACCTGGCCGACCTGAAGTCGAACCCGACGGTCTACCCGGGCCACTGGTACTCGGACGAGCCCAGCGCGTCGCTCACCCACATCAAGGAACACAACTACGTCATGCGCCCCCAGACCCTGGAGCAGTGGCACATGTTCATGCCCAGCTGACCGGCTCCTGCGGGCCATGTCCCGCACCTCTGAAATGCCCAGCGCCCGCCCCGAATTCGTTCGGGGCGGGCGCTTTTCGTTCCGCGGGCCGGTCAGGCCATGGTGCGCAGCCAGCCGTGGCTGTCGGCGAAGGTGCCGCGCTGGATGCCGGTGAGGCTCTCGCGCAGCGCCATGGTCACCTCGCCGGGTTCACCGCTGCCGATGGTGAATTCGCCCTCGGCGGAGCGGACCGAGCCGACCGGAATGACCACGGCGGCGGTGCCGCAACCGAAAACCTCGGTGATCTCACCGGATTCGACGCCGCTCTTCCATTCCTCGACGGAGATCTTCCGCTCCTCGACCTTGTAACCGGAGTCGGCGGCCAGGGTGATGAGGGAGTCGCGGGTGATGCCGGGGAGCAGCGAGCCGGACAGCTCCGGGGTCACCAGGCGGGCGTCGGAGCCGCTGCCGAAGACGAAGAAGAGATTGTTGGTGCCCATCTCCTCGACGTAGCGGTGCTCGCAGGCGTCCAGCCACACCACCTGGTCGCAGCCCTTCTCGGCGGCCTGCTGCTGGGCCAGCAGCGAGGCGGCGTAGTTGCCCGCCACCTTGGCCTCACCGGTGCCGCCGGGAGCCGCGCGCACGTATTCGGTGGACAGCCACACCTTGACCGGCTTCAGGCCGCGCGGGAAGTACGCACCGGCGGGACCGCCGAGCAGCAGGTACTTGTAGGAGGAGGCGGGCTTCACGCCCAGCCCGACCTCGGTGGAGAACATGAACGGCCGCAGGTACAGCGACTCTTCACCGCCGGCGGCGGGCACCCAGTCCGCGTCCACCTCGAGCAGCTGGCGGATCGATTCGATGAACAGCTCTTCGGGCAGCTGCGCCATCGCCATGCGCGCGGCGGAGCGGCGGAAACGCGCGGCATTGGCATCCACCCGGAAGGTGGCGATGCTGCCGTCAGCCTGACGGTAGGCCTTCAGACCTTCGAAGATGGCCTGGCCGTAGTGGAACACCATGGTGGCCGGGTCCATGGCCAGCGACCCGTAGGGCTCGACGCGGCCGTTGGTCCACTGCCCGTCCACGTAATCCATCGACACCATGTGATCGGTGAAGTAGCGCCCGAACCCCGGCTCCGCGAGAATCTCCTGTCGCCGCTCCGCCGGTAGTGGCGCGGGATGCGGTACACGGGTGAATTGCGCGGCAAGAGTCATGACCGGGAGTCTAATTCCTGCCCTCGACCGGCTGGTGCGGGCTACCCCTGTCCCCCGAGCCGGACGGTTCGGTAACCGGCTGTCGTCCCTGCCCCTGGATAGGGTGGACGGCGTGTATCCGGAGCATCCGCTGTCGAAGCCGCCCAGTTCGCACCGACCCCTGCTGATCGCGCTGATCGCAGTGAGCGTGCTGGGCCTGGTCGCCATCCTCGTCGTAGCAGCGCTGACGCCCGCACACACCGTCACCGGAACCGCGCTGCCCGCAGACCAATACGGGCCACAGGACACCGCGACCCGCACCAAACCGCTACCCACCACGACGGCGAGCGCACCGAGATCCACCATCGCCTCACTCACGCCGGGATGGCAGACGTCCTACTCCATCTCGCGCAATGCCGTGTACGACGTACCGCAGGGCTGGACGGTCCCGACACCGACCACCATCGTCGGCTTCGAGGGCGGCGGCGGGCGCGTGGTCATGAGCGGCGCCGCGGAACTCTCCCCGAAGGCCTGCGACGGCCACCACTTGAAAGCCATCGCGGGCGTGACGGGCTCGAAACTGGGCGACGTGTCCGCCGCGGCCAAGGACGTGGCCGGCAGCTGGGCCACCGTGGCCGGAGCCAACGACGACCGCCCCAACTCCACCTACACCCTGAGTAACGTCGAAACCCTCACGGTGCAGGGCAAACCCGCCGCACACGTGACAGCGACCCTCGCCAACCCGGGACCGAACGACTGCTCGCACCCGGCCATCTCGATCGTCCACGCCGTCGCGGTGCCCGGCAACAACGGCCAATCCGTGGTCATGGTCCTCTACGCCGACCAGGGCACGGACGGCACGGCCACCGACGACACCATCCGAACGATGTTCAACTCCCTCCGCCCCGCCGGACTCGACGCCGCAGCCTGCAAACAGGACAACGACGTCGTCGGCACCTGGTGCGGCTGAGACACAGAGCGGCATGGGCTCTGGTGCAGCCGGGATTCCGATCAGGAAGCCCACCAGCGTGTTCGCTTGTTCGGCGACCAGGCTGGTCGCGGCGAAGTGATCCAGGAACAGCCTGGCAACCGCCGCCACGACCGACCGGCCCACCAGTCGTCCACGACGCGCGCGATGGCGTCGTAGTCACCAGGGCGGCCGGTCGGATAAGCGGCTCAGCGTCTACTGCGGATCTCTCTATGGGCAGGAAACCTGCTCAGGCAGTGCGGGTTTCGACGAACGGGGGGCGGATGACCTCGCAGCGCAGGCGGCGACCTCGGACGTCGACCTCGACTTCGTCGCCGGGCTCGAGGCCCGCGGCGGTGTCGAGGAGGGCCAGGGCGATGCCGACCTTGAGGGAGGGCGAGAAGGTGCCAGAGGTGGTTTCGCCGACCTGGGCGTCACCGCGCATCACGGTCTGGCCCTGCCGGAGCACGCCCCGGTCGATCGCCTTGAGCCCCATCAGGATTCGACGGGGACCGGCCGCCTTCTCGGCCTCCAGCGCCGACTTGCCCCAGAACTCCGGCTTCTTCCAGCCGACGGCCCAGCCGGTGCGGGCCTGCAGCGGCGAAATGTCCAGCGACAGTTCGTGTCCGTGCAGCGGGTAGCCCATCTCGGTGCGCAGGGTGTCGCGCGCGCCGAGTCCGGCGGGCTGGCCGCCGGCGGCCTGCACCTCGCTCACCAGCGCGCGGAAGACGGCCTCGGCGTCGGCCCAGCGGGGCAGCAGCTCGTAGCCGTGCTCACCGGTGTAGCCGGTGCGGCACACCCGGATCGGGCGGCCGTCCCACTCGGCGTCGGCGTAGGCCATGTACTCCATGTCGGTCGGCAGGCCGAGCTTGGCGAGGACTTCCGCCGACCGCGGACCCTGCACGGCGAAGACCGCATACCCGCGATGCTCGTCGGTGACGGTGATGCCCTCCGGCGCGACCTTCTGCAGCTCCGCCACCACGGTCGCGGTATTCGCCGCATTGGGCACCAGAAAGATCTCGTCATCGCTCACGTAGTAGGCGATGAGGTCGTCGATGACCCCGCCCTCCGGCGTGCAGCACAGCGTGTACTGCGCCTTTCCCGGGCGAATCCGATTCAGGTCATTGGTGAGTGCCGAGTTCACGAAGGCCGCGGCACCCGCACCCTTGACCGTCGCCTTACCGAGATGGCTGACGTCGAAAAGCCCGACAGTGGTGCGCACCGCCGTGTGCTCCCCCACGGTGCCCGCGTACGAAACCGGCATCTCCCACCCCCCGAACGGAGCGAAGGTAGCGCCCAGCTCGACATGGACGGCGTGGATGGGTCCCTGCAGCAGCTTCTCGTCGGTCACCCGGAGCAGCTTATCGGCCCGCCCGCACCCGAGTGACAGCGGAACCGAACGGGTGGCCGTCCGGCGTGGTGCCTCGATTCACAGGCCGAGGCTGCGAGCGATTCCGGGCCAGGCATTGTGAAAGTCGACCTGCCACGAGGTCCAGTTGTGGCCGCCGCCAGGGAGGTAATCGAACGTGGCCGGGAGGTTCAGGTCTTCGATGCTGGATTGCAGAGCGCGGGTGCAGGTTTCGACGGTGGATTCGAGTGCCGTGCTGGACGCGCCGACTTGGCCGCCACCCGCCGCGGCCGGGTTCGCACCGGTTCCAGCGGCCAAATAGAGGTCGGTGCCACGGAGTTTCTCGAGGTTGGCGGGGGTGGACGGGTCATTCGCGGTCCAGGCCGGGGAGCCGTCGACACCCCAGATGTTCCAAGGGTTGCCGCCGCCGGAGAGAACCGTGGCCTGCAGGTAGCGGCGGCCGGGGTCGGTGCTGGTCTGGGCGCAGCCGCTGAAGGAGCCGACGCTCTGGTAGAGGCCAGGGGCGGATTCGGCGAGGGCGAGCGCGGAGGTCGCCGACATCGACACTCCTGCAAGGGCATTGCGGCCGGAGGCACCGAGGGCCGCGTCCATGACGGGCGGGAGTTCCTGGGTGAGGAAGGTGGTCCACTTGTTGCGGCCGAGCATCAGGTCGTCGGACTGCCAGTCCGTGTAGTAGGTGTAGCGGCCGTCGAGGACGTTCACGACATTGACGTTCTGGTCGGCCAGGAAGTCGACGACATCGGTGCGGGTTTCCCAGGAGACCTCGTTGCCATTCCCATCGATGCCATCCTCTGCGCCATTGAGCAGATACACGGTCGAACGCGGCGCGGAATTGTCGGTGGCACGAATGACCGAGAGTTCGATGACACGGCTCATCGCAGCCGAATACACGAATACGGTGGATTTGCGATCGTCCCGCTGGACGAGATGGTCGATATGCGAGCCGTCGGCCGCGAATGCCGCACCGGAATTCAGCGGTTCCGCAGCGGACGCGAGCCCCGGCATCACAGCAAAGCCCGCCGCCACCAGGGCGATTCCCGCCGCCACCCACCGACGCCGACCACCTGCACTCGTCATTTCCGCCTCTAACTCATTCGACCGATTCCCCTCACCTTCTTTACCGAGCCCGTCAAAACCACGCAACAACGCACTTCTCACACCCTGCCCCGACCTCCGGACAACCCGGTCCCAGCACCCACACAGGCCACGAACGCGGCCTCATCCATGACCTCGATCCGCTGCCCCCGCGTCCGCAGCTCAGCGACCCGGCGCGCCTTCGTCGTGGTGAACGCGTCGGGATCGACGCCACGAAAGCCGTCACCAATGACCAGCCGAGTCGTACGCCGAGTGACGTTCCGAGCAGGAGTCGCGCCACATGCAGCGATGGCATCCCACGCTTCCTGGCGGGTCATGGCAGCGAGATCACCTGTGAAGACCACGATTTCGCCATACAACGGGTGAGATGGATCGGTGCCGGTCACAGTCGGAAGGACCAAATCCTCACGCCCGAACCAGGATCGGCGCGGAGAGCGTTCGGTAGCAGTCGACACGGTCCGCCCCGTAGGCAGTGGCGCCTCGACGGCCCGCCCCGCAGACCCCGGCGTCTCCATCGTCCGGCCCGCTGGCAGGGGCGTCTCGATTGTCCGGCCTGCGGACTCCGACGGTTGCCTCGCCCTCCGCCTGGACACCGGTATCAGCGTGCCGGCTGCGGACTTTCGCGATGTCCGGTCGATCCGCAAAGGACGGTCGATCACCATGCGCTCGAGTGCCGCCAGCGAATCGGCTCCGGCTCTGGCGGCCAGGGCGATCACGATGTCGGCTGCAGCACCGGCATCGGCGGCCGCGTCGTGGTGGTTGGTGAAGTCGATGCCCAGAGCGGCCGCGACGTGCGGCAGCCGGTAGCTGTCGAGGCTCAGGTGGCGGCGGGCCAGGGCGAGGCTGCAGCTATAGGACCAGGCGGGTATCCGAATTCCGCTGCGGCCGCAGGCTTCCCGTATCGCACTGCTGTCGAATCCGACATTGTGGGCAATGACGGGAAGCTCGCCGACCAGGCTTTCCACTTCTGGCCAGCGCTGCGCGAACTCCGGTTTGTCGGCGACCATGGCAGCCGAGATCCCGTGCACGCGAATGTTGTGCCAGTTGAAGAAGTCCAGCCCCGAGGGAGGCCGGCACAGCCACGACGCGGTCTCCCCGCGCCGCCCATCCCGCACGACGGTGACACCGACGGCGCAGATACTGCCCCGCGCGGAATTAGCGGTCTCGACATCGATGGCGGCGAACGACAGTCCCGCCATACTCACCGCACCGCGAGCGGCAACGGCCGTGCGGCCGCGCCACCGAGGTCCTCCAGAAAAGGCCGGGCGAGCCGTAGCGACTCGAACGCCGCCCACGCATCCGCCAGATCCGCGAGCCCCCGCGCCAGCGTGAGCACCGGCCGAATGTGATCATCGGCCACATCCACCTGAAACTGCGGCAGCGCAACCTCATCCGGCGCCACGATCACCGGCCACTGCGGCCTGGTGAGCTTCCCACCGCTCGCATCCTGATGCTCAACAAACCGCTGGTCGGCCGATTCGATTGCGGCACGGACGGTTTCGACAGTCGCATCGACATCGACAATCCCGGCAGCCCCGACAATCCGACTGCCCGCTCCCGCCGCAGCGGCCCCAACACCCACCACGTCCGCCAACTGGTCACCCTCGCCCGCCGTCCCGGCCTGCTGAGCGCGAATACCCACCGTGCCAGCAGTCTGGGCGTCGTTACCCACAGCTTCGGAAGCAGGAGCGCCATTGCCTGCCACAACGATCGGATATCCGACCGTGAGGCTCTCGATCTCCGCCGCGCGCGACCGTTCCAGCACCCAAGCACCCGATAGCCGCGACTCCCCCAGCGCCGCGCCCACATTCACATGCCAGATGACCAGCCGCTCCCCAGCCGCACCGAGCACCGCAAGGGTATGAAGGTCGAACGAGGCAGCCATAACGCTCCACGGTCGTGACGGACAGATACCGCGTTACGTTAGAGCATCCCCCCGACAAACTTTCGCCAACCCCGCGCGAATCATCAACGGAGCCAAACAGTTCCGACTGACCAGTGTTCCACCACACAACCCGCCCGCGCGCCCAACCCCACCCTGCTTCCCACGGTGAATCAGCGCTTCCCACGGTGAATCAGCTTGCGAAGATAGCGACCCCACGATCGCCCGCAGGATCCATGTCCAACTCACTACCGACCGACCGAGCACGGCCGCCCGCCGCGGCCGTGCTGCTGTGACCACCTGCTCAGGGATGGGCCCGACGTGTCGAACCTCCGGTCTCGACCTGCCGTTTCGCCGACCCCCGTTCGAGGTCAGACCAGTTCGGGGACGCGCAAATGCGCCAATACCAACTCGAATTCGCGGACGTCGACGGCCTCGACGCCTGCCTGCCGGGCGGCGTCCACGCGCAACGCGGCCGACGCGTTCCGATTGCGTTCCATCGCCTCGGCATTGTCATAGACACTGGACGAGACGGCACGGCCCGACGACCTGTTCACCATCAGGCTCGCGCTGCAGAATCCATCGAGCTGCTGCTCCATACCGGGCAAGGTGTGGTCCCGGTAGACCTCGATGGCGCTGTCGATCCTGCTGGGATCGGTCTTCACCCAGGTGACGCGCGCACACGCGCCCTGCGGCGTCGGATGCGTGCGATGCATGGCCGCGATCTCCCATTCCTCGACCATCGGACTGCCGCCGAATTTCTCTGCCGCGCGATCACGAATCGGGATCACCCGCTCGGCGCTCGCCCTCATCGCTTCCTCGGATTCCCACGAGGTCGTCACGATGCACCGGCCGGTTTTCCGATCGACCAGCAACGAAAGCCCGATACAGCCGGGAATGCCGTCCAGCTGCGGCATAGCCTCGTCCCGCACATGTGCGATCCCGGATTCGAGAGCGGAAAGTTGCGCCTGAAGCGTGGTAGACCGTGCGAACACGATCCACCTCCTTTCTGCACAGAGGCAGCGCCCGGTGGCGCCACCGGTGTCTCTCACAGTGCACCCTCCCGATCACCACGGCAATAGCGTGTGGCTATTCCGTGCCATTCGAACAACGGTCCGTGCGTTCGCGGCGCGGACCGCGTCGACGCAAACCCGCGAAACTGCACGCGGACAAGGCTTATGACGTCGCCGATCTGCGCCGCTGGATCCGCGGCCGGGAGATCGCCGTCCGCATCGCTCGCAAGGGCATCGAATCGTCGCAGCATCTCGGACGGCACCGGCGGGTTATCGAGCGCACGATCTCGTGGCTGACCGGGCGCCTGATCGCCGAATCGCCCGGATGGGCACGAGTGCCGTGGTCATGGGAGGGTGCGGGAGTCGAGGAAGTTCCAGAGCTGATCGCGTAGATCCTGGCCGATGGCGCCGGTGGGCCACTGGTGTGTCGTGTTGTATTCGACTCGCCACGCGACGTTCGTTCCGGCAGCGCAGGGCTGATAGTTCGTATGGGTGCCGTAACGGTCGGAGGTGGGGTCTGCTGTCGCTGGGCAACGGTCGCGGCGGGTCCAGTCACGGACGTTTGCGAGGCCGACCCCGAGGTTGGAGATGGGGTCGAACGCCCCTTGGAATATTCCGACCGCAATAGGGCGGCTCGGTGTGCACGGGGTGCCAACGGCACTGGGTTCGAGGGGGTTGGGGTCCGTCGGGTCAGTGCCTTCCCACGAGGTGACAGCGGCGAACAGGTCCGCGGCGTCGCAGGCCATCCGCTGAGACATGATCGCCCCATCGGACCAGCCGTCGGCGTAGACGCGGTGGGTGTCGACACACCAGGTCGATTCGATGTCGGTGACGACTTGTTTGAGGAAGGTGACGTCCACAGACCCCTGCTCGAAGTGCCAGGTTTTGTCGAACTCGGTGCCTTGCGGGTAGGCGACGATGAAATCGTGATCCGCCGCGTAGGAACTCCATCCGGTTTCGCGTTCGATGCCTGCCGAGGTGTCGGCGGTGCCGTGCAGGCTGATCAGCAACCCAACCGCCGGCCCGGTCAATCCCTGTGGCACGTTGAGCGTGTAACTGCGAGTACCGATCGTTCGTGTGACAGTGCCACCGGTCGGTGTGAGCGTGCAGCCCGCCGCCGAAGCCACCCCAGCGATCGGCCCGGTCGGCACAAGGACGGCAACAATCACCCCAACAGCTGTCAGTAAAGTGCCCAAAACGCTGCCGACGCGCAGCAAACTCATCGCCGAACTCCTCCTCGTCAGGGCTGGCCGCCCAGGGTTGATCCAATAGGCAATCCCGCGGGTGGTGATGATGACGAAAATATGGGGTGCGGACGCGAGCATCCCTGCCAGGCTGTGCCCAGGCAGTGATCGGTCCAGTTCTAGAAGGGCACTGCGGGGGCAAGTTTCGCATATGTTCGCCGCGGAGTCGCGGTGCTCGAAGATCAAAATCTCGTGTCGCCTGCCGGCCTGGTTCCGGTGATGCGGCTGGCCGAGCAGACCGGACCGGGTGAGTCACAGGCAAGAAAGCTGGCGACACTGATCACCCGGACGTGCGCGGGCGGCAAGCATCGATGATGTCGACGTGCTGTGCACCGGCGGCATGCGCAGGGCGTACGCACCGTCGAATCGGTCGCGTGGTGGTTCGTCAACGTCAGAAGCGCTGTCGCGCAGTGGAACCCCCTTCGCCGCAATCCTTTCCGCCGGTCTCGTGCGAAGCAGGTCGGGATCAGCGCGCCGAAGCCGGGGTTCGCGAAGCGGTAGCAACGCCATCCGGCATTCTGGCGCCGAGAGACTCGACATCTCGAGCTGGCCGTGGGCGACGAGTTGACCATCTCGGCGAAGGCGACGGGTCGGTGCCGCTGCGGTGAGCGAAGGCCCTGGACTGTGGATCTGTTTCAGCTCGGGGCGTGAGTTCGACTCAGCCCCAGTGGATCTCGAGCAGGTCGTCGGCTCCGCGGTCGACATGGGTGTGGAATCGGCGGCTGATGTGAGTGAGCGTCTTACCCAGCCAATCGGCATCGGCCCGGGAAGCATGTTCGAGCCGCATGCGGCGTACCCGCATGGGCAGCATCCGGATTCCGGTCGGCTGCCCGCCGGGCTCGACCGAAACCAGATAGAGCAGCCGCAGTTCGGGACGGTAGGACTCATATCCGGGGATGCCTTCGTAGTCGTCGATGACATCACCACAGCCGTAGAAAATCGGTCTGCCGTGGTAGATCTCGACGGGGCGAGGATGGTGCGATGAATGCCCATGCACGATGTCGACGCCGGCGTCGATGAGCCGTTGCGCGAATTGGATTTCGCTCCGTCCGATCCCGTAGCCCCAGTTCGGGCCCCAATGCACGGACACGATCAGAGTATCGCCGGGACGCTTGTGCGCCAACGCTTCCGCCGCGACATGGTCGGCGGCACTACGACCCAGCGGATCACCGGGCAGCCACACTCCCGGCCGATCATGCTGCGCGGCCCACGCCAGCGGCACGCCGCTGCTGGTGCTGGCAACCGAGACGATGACCACCCGTAGCCCGGTGCCCAGCTCCACAACCACCGGGCGGCAGGCCGCGTCGATGCTCGTTCCCGCCCCGGCTGTGCCGATGCTCGCCGCGTCGAGCGTATCGAGCGTGTCGCGCAGACCGCGGTTTCCGAAATCGAGGATGTGGTTGTTGGCCAACGCGCAGACGTCGGGCCGAAACGCTTTCAGTGTCGCGATATTGGCGGGGTTCATCCGATAATGGATGCCCTTGGCGGGCGCAAATCTGCCGTCGGCGGTGATCGATGTTTCAAGGTTTATCAGCCGGACCTCGGGCGCCAATTGGTCGAGCATCGGCCCCACGTCGCCCCACGGCCAGTCGGAGTCGACCGGGTACGGTATCGGCCCGTTCGTCTTCTCGGCCAACTCGACGTAGCGGCGGGCGTCATCGACCCACGGTTCGTACAACATCGGATCACCCGGATGCGGCTGGATCTGGTCGACGCCGCGACCGAGCATCACATCACCGCCCAGCAGCACGGTGACCGGACTCTGTTGCGGTGGACTGCTCGTCTGCGTCATCGTTTTATCGATCGATTCACCACTTCGGGCAGGACACCGGGTTTCCCGGCTTCATCAATGATTCACGACCCCAACCAGATTCGCCCGGGCCGACGGTCCCCGACCCAGCGACCGAATGTCATCTGACCGTTCACGACCGACTCGAAGGCGGCTGGCCGCGGTAATTCTCTTCCGCTGAGTTGGCGGGCACGAGCAGTCCGTAATGCTCATTGTAGCGGTGGGGATACGGTTCCGATGACCTTCGCTTCTGGGCGGGGGCAGGGCAGAAGCGCAGAATCTATGTATCGCACGAATTGATTCGCTCAGGCAGAGGTTCGGACGACAGTGTGGTCGACCGACAAGATTAGATTCCCCCAATGGCGCGGGAACGCCGCAGAATGATCCCACCGACGAGCTGTGTTGATTGCGACCTCATCGCCATCGCCACCTGCATAGCGGAGGCTAATCGGGCCGCATGAGTGGAAGGCATCGTTATGAAGGTCCGAAGTGATTCGTTCGACGATAATGCGCGCATTCCGGCCACGTTCGCCTACGGCGTACCGGATGCCGTGCACCATGTCCGGGCGGGCGCCAATCGCAACCCGCATCTGGCGTGGGACGAGGTGCCGGCGGGAACACGATCGTTCGCGGTCGTGTGCTGCGACCCCGACGTACCCCGCACCGGCTCGGACGTGAACATCGAGGGGCGAACGGTGCCGGAGGAGTTGCCGCGCAACGACTTCTACCATTTGGTGCTGTTCGATATCCCAGCCGACGTGCGGCAGATCGCCGCAGGCAGCCTCCAGACCGCGCACGGCGGGGCGGGTCCGGCTGCACCCCATCATGCGCGGTACGGCCTCAACGACTTCAGCAGTGCGAAAATGGATCATTACGGCTACGACGGCCCCTGCCCACCCTGGAACGACCAGCGCATCCATCACTACGTGTTCACCGTCTGCGCCCTGGATGTCGAACAGCTGCCGCTACAGCAGGCAGTGACCGGAAAACAGCTGCGCCAAGCGATGATCGGCCACGTCCTGGGGCAAGCCGACCTCGTCGGCACTTACACGCTCAACTCCGCCCTGAGCTCGAACTGAGCCCCCGAGCGCATGGCACGCCGGGGCGACCGCCTGTTCAAGGGCGGGCGGGAGGGTCGCGGGGAGGAGTGCGCTGTGGACGGCTACCGGCTGAGCTTTCGCGGGCAGACCGGCGCCACACCGCTGGTGACGCACGGCTACGGCGTTGTGATCGCTGATCAGGGCAGCAGAATCTTATGCTCGTGGTTCGCGACGGCTTCCTGGAGCCGGAACCGCGACAGTGTGTGCGGCCCGCACTCGCAGGAAGCGGGCAACGCGTCATCGACAAAGCCATCACCGGCAAGCAGATCCGTAAACCGGGTGCCATGCCCGCGAGCGCTGTGCGCAGCATCGACGAAATCACGCGACCCGTGCGCGTGCGGCCCGGTCGCCGACTGATACACCGCGCCGGCCGGCGTATCGAACACCGCCGCCACGCGGTGACCACAACCGCACCGCACCTGCGTCAACGTATGCCCCGCCCGGTCCGTCAGCGAGTCCAGCGTGTGCTGGGCCAGCTGGCGTCGTTCCGGCGCGGTCAGATTCGAGACATTTGTCATCAATCCACGATCACTCCTCTAGGTCTCAGCAGCAAGGCCCAAATGCCCGAGAGAAAGGACGATCGGCCCGCTTTTCTCATGTGACGTCGCTTGCTCCGAACCACGTCTGCTCGAGAACCCCTTCGTCGAAGAGATCAACTGGGCCCTGGCCCGCCAGTTCGGCTACGGCAAAGATTCGAAGTAGGCCATCCACGCCGACGTCTTTCGGTCGCGGCTGGTCAGCCCGTCGCCTCCCACTGCTCACCGTCCCCGATGAACCGGGCCTTCATCACCGAGAGTGAGGAGCACACAAAGTACATCAAGGTCGGCGCTAGCTACGTTTAACACCTATAAAGTCAGCCAAGCGGAGAGTTGGTCGACTGACTCGAACGAGACCGCGTGAACTGGCCACCACACCGCAGCGAAGAGCGCGTCTGGAACCCGGTCAGCGTCACAGCTCGCGGGCGGATCGGACCCTTGATGGGATCACGGTCGCGAATCCGCCCCAGGATAGGCGAGCTCGACTGCGATCCGACCGGGCCCGTTGCCCGTACCCACGAAGCGCCGTTGATTGCGATAGCCCGCCTCGAGACCGGGTTCGGCGAGCTTCGTGCCACTGGCCAGCTTCCTGCTGCGCAGTGAGTCTGTTGCGTCCTCGAAGATCGAACATATCGATGCGGGCTGGCGAGCCTTCGGCAACGCTGTCGCCGGAGGTAAGGCCAGCGACGATGCGAAGTCGCAATTGGCGGCGGTCAAGGCCCTGATCGCGATGGTCGATGCGGCCGGTACGGGCACCATCAGGCTGGACGACCTGCTCGACGCACATCGGTTACTGATGGCCATCGACCACTACACCGCCCCGCGACGCGGGACAGCTGCGGATGTGCAGAACTGGATCGGCGGCAGCGGCCACACGCCAATCAATGCCGCGCATGTCCCCGCCACACCTACGACAGCGCGACCGCGTCCTCGACAATCCGGCGCGCAACCTCGAAGCGAACCCGCACGCGTTTGGGGTCGGCGGTCGAGGCGCTGATCGCGGCGATGTATTCGTTGTTCTTCGCCATGGCCGCGCGAGCCTCGGCGACGATTCGGGGCCGAGCGCGCTCGAGCTGGTCGGGGTGGTAAGCGGACAGAACGACACCCCAGCTCTCCAGCAGCGCCCGGTTGATCGGTGAGCGCCGATCGTTGCCGGCGGGCCAGCGCCGGAAGGCATAGTCGCCGAAAATGATTCGCGCGTTGATCATGCCGCGTTCGAAGGCGGCGAACCAGGATTCGAGGTGAGCGTCGGAGATCTGGCCAACGTCGTCGATGAGTTCGGTGGTGGCGTCGAGCAGGTTCTCCAACGACCCGTAGGAGTCGTACTCCTGCAGATCCGGAAGGGTGTAGAAGGCGAGGAAACGCAGGACGGCCTCGCGGTCGTTCATGCGGACGTGATTTCGCAGCACGCCGCCGGTCGCCGCGTGGAAGACCTCGGCGGAGGCACACCGTTTGAGCAGGTTCCGGCTGCGCGCGCTGCTCATGCAGTGCCGGATCTCCATGGCGTTCAACGGCTCTCCACCGGTGTTGATGCGTTTGAAGATGTCGTACTTGACGCGGTTGGGGGTGGACGGCTCGATGACGTGCACCACGATCTGGGCGTTGTGAAGGCGGCGTCGCAGTGGCGGATCCAGTTCCGCGAAGGTCTTCTCGCGCTCGCCATCGAGGTACTCGAGCTCGTCGAGAGCGAAACCGCCCTTCACGAACTCGTGCACGGTGGACAACCGCTGCAGGCCGTCCACCACGCGGAACATCCCGCTGCGGTCCTCGGCGAAATAGAAGGCGGGCAGGGGAATCTGCAGCAGCAGGCTCTCGATGAGCCTGGATTTCTGACGCCCCTTCCACACTCGGTTGCGTTGAAAATCGGGGGCCAGTTCGAGATCGCCGTCGTCGATCATGTCGAGAACATTGCGCAGGGAGAACGTGCGGGTGGAGATCCGAATCTGTTCGGGATCCCAGGGTGCCGCCGGGCGGCCGTCGAACGGGTGGTCATCCCGCTCGATTTCGACGCCGGTCGGCTCACCGTAGAAGACTTCCTCCACCACGGCTGCGGCCTGATCGCGGAAAGTCACGGTGGTGTCGGCCGGTGATGTCGCGATTGCCGGTGCGCTGGAACGGAAGTAGTGGTCGAAGACGCTGGCGGTGCGGGCGTCCAGCTCGGCCGCAGCGAGCCCGGCGAATGCCGCGACGTCGCTCATGGCGGGCAGCCACCGGTTCTCCATCACCGCCCCCAGACGGTGCGCGAATTGCTGGCGCCGCTCGGCCTCATCGAGGAACGGCGGCAGGAAGCAGCCGAAGATCAGCCGCAGCGAGGGGCCACCCAGACCGAGGAAATACAACCAGTAGGGAAACTCATCGTCGAGCCGTCGCACGAACTGACGGACCGGTTCCATCTCGAACAGTTCGGTCGGGATGTGCTCGTAACCTTCGATGACCAGTTCGACTGCGCCCATGAAAATTCGGGCGCGCTCCGGCGAAACGAAGCACGAGTTGAGGGCCTCGAGGGCGGGCCCCAGGTCCCCCCTTTCGATGTCCTCGCGGGGTATCACGACAACCAGCTGATCGGGAGAGAACACCAAGCTTCCTTATGGTTCGAGTGGTCCGCCGAACCACCCTACCGAGGCGGCCGCGCACACGGATGCGTCCGACAACCGCTGACCGGAAAACACCAGCTCGAGCATCTTCCCGTTGAATCGGTCACCGTATCGGTCGCCCGCCAGCGCCTTCGTAAATAGTGCCGGGCGGTTGGTCTCGACAACCTGACATAAGAGTCCGCCAACCTCCGAAACTCCGCCCTTTCGACCTGATCATCGGGGACAATTGCCCCGTAGCCACGGCGAGGGGGAAGGCTCTATGGCGCTGATCGCACGCTATCAACCAGGAGCAATCGGCCGACCGTTCGTGAACCGGGACAGAGTGCTTGCTCTCTTCGATCAGCTACTTGCCGAACCATCGGACACTCCAAAAGTCTTGCTGCTCACCGGAGTCGGTGGCATCGGAAAATCGCGATTGCTGGCAGAACTGCGCAGACGAGCCTCGGACGCGCACCCCACCGCGACCGTCGACTTCCAAGTGCCGAGCCACCGGCAGTCGATCGAGGCACTTGCCGTGCTGCGATCCCAATACGGTTCCCGGAAGATCAAGTTCCACCGATTCGACATCGCCTACACAGTGCTCTGGCAGCGGTTGCACCCGCATCTGCGCGTGAGCTTCGAATCGATGACGTTCGCGGAGAACAGCGAGGTAATCACCGAAGTCCTCAACAACGCGACAGGGATCCCCGTCTTCGGCACCGCCGCCCGCCGGACGGCGTGATGGTCGTGACGCGACCAGTGCGATCATGGCTGTAGCTGGTAGCCGTACCGTTGTAATCGGTTTCTGCGACCAGCCGTCCCGCAATGTCGTATTCGTAACTCCAGATTTGTCCCAGCGAGTTTCTGACGGTGGCGAGCCGACGTTCGGTGTCCCAGGTGTAGCGGGTCACCGATCCGTCAGGGTCAGTGCGGGATTCGAGCAAATCGAACGCACCGTAGGTAAGGCACGTAACCGCTTCCGCACGATCCGTATGCCTGAGGAGGTTGCCTTCCCCATCCCATACCCAAGATTCGGCACAGCCGTCGGGGTCAGTGCGGCGCAACAGTTTTCCGTCACCCGCCCACTCGAAGCGGGTCACTGCCCCCAATGGGTCAGCGACTTCGACGGGACGGCCTGAACCATCCCGGACGATCCGAGTGACTGCGCCATAAGGGTCGGCCATCGCCACCGGCAGACCGGCACGATTGACCTCGACGACGGTTCGTGCCCCGGTCGGTCCGAGCACGGACGCAATCGCGCCGTTGGGATGGTGGTGGAACTCTGTCCGTGCCCCGGCAGCATCGATGACGGCGCTCAGGTTGCCTGATTCATCCCATTCCTGACGGTGCACACTGCCGTCGGGCTCGGCGACAGCAGTCGGCCGATTGTGAGCCTGATAGTCGATGCTGATGGTCGCGCCGTCGGGTCGGGTGACCCGAGCCACGTCTCCCTCACCGGTGTAAGCGTAGGTTGTGGTGGCGCCGTCAGGGGCAACAACTTTCAGCGGATTGCGTGCAGTGTTGTAGTCGATGTGGGTATGCCCACCGACGGGGTCGACCACGTCGCGGAGCCTCAGATCACGGTCGAAGCCGCGCGTAGTCACTGCGCCAACGGAATTAGTGATCGTGGTCAAACTGCCTGTGCTGTCGGGAAAGTCGACATACTCCAGGTCGCAGCTCAACACCCCGTCGGTACCGCGTTGGCGCACCACACGTCCGGCCCCGTCGAAGGTATTGACCATGCTGTTGTTGTTGGAATCGGTCCACGACAACATGCGCGCCTGGTCGTCATAGGTATAGCGCGTGGTCGCGCCCACCGCGTTGATCACCGCGACCAGGTTCCCGGAGTCGTAGGCGAATTCTCGCACCCGCGTGCGAATCTCGGTCCCGGAACCGTTGCTGTCAACGACCATCAACCCGGTGACACGGCCCGCGGCGCTCTCGATGGCGACTCGGTAGCCACCGGAGTGCGACACCTCTACCGGGGAACCGTCATCGTCGTAATGGAATCGGACTCGGTTGTGGTGACGGTCCGCGATCGCAGACACAGCGAGATTGCCCAACCGCGCATCGAGACCCGCAAGACCAGGTTCGGGCGCAAAGTGCCACACCAATTCCCGCTGCGGATCGCACACCTGGTAGCTACCCGCCTCGGTCCGAGTCAGGATCCAGCCACAACCTCCAGACAACGGTTGCACGGCCACTCCGATGTCGGCGTGCGGGAATGCGAGCAGGACACCGTCCTCACTCAGGAAGGTGACGCCCTCGCTGTCGACGATGACACGCGTGTCCAGCGTTGCCGACCAGGAAGGGCCGAACCACCGGCCGAACCCGTAGCTGGAGCGATGGGTGCGCCGCAGCACCAGCCCGAGCACACCAGGCAAGTCGACGTCGGTTTCCGGGAGCAGGAACGCCCCGGTGGCGATGTCGACCGGGTCCTCAGTGCAGGCAGGGCGAACCCGCGCCCCATCGCGCCGGTCTCCTTGATCCCCAGATCCGACAATCCGCCGATGATCGAATTGATCCCATTCGCCGCCTGCGTCAGCACCGCCGGATCGACCTTCAACTCATCAGTCACACCATCGCCCCCTCGATAACCTCGTCCGACAGCTCGGGCGGGAACGCCACCGGCTGCGCCCCCACGCAGTCGATCGACACCCCTGTTGGCTCGGGTCGCGCTGTCGCCCATGCGATCAGCCTCGCCCCGAGCACCAGCTGATATCGGTACGACTGATCCTCCAGCACTTCGCGAGCAACCATGTAGCGCGCGTATTCCTCGGCGCTGGTGAACGCGCAGATCCAATCGATTCCCCGAACCCGCGAGGTGTAGACCTCGTCATCGCCGATCAACGGCACCAGCAACACAGCATCATCAAAGGCGCGGCGCAGCAAATCCGGCTGCCCGAATCCGGAGTAGAACGCCGCGATCTCCGACCGCAACTCGGCTCGACCGTCATCAGTTGTCACAGCACCCCCTGCAGGCAGTTCCCCCGGTGAACAGCAGCTCGCCCGACCCTACAACAATCCTGATCTCACCCTGGCATCCAAAACCACCCGGCCTGGACCTCTATCGGCGTCGACCGGCAGGCAACCATCACTGGCACGGACACGACTTCGATCAGTTCGTCATGGCGTTCACCGATGCTGCCGCCGAGACGATCACAGTGTTGACTGCCGCAGGTCGATCACGTGTTGCGCGGAGCCGAAGATCGCCGGAACGATACGTCGACCGGCGCCAAACAAACTGACCCGTCGGGCCTATTTGATACGAAAACCCTTTTATACCAACATTTCTCGCGACAACGCAGTTCTCATCCCGTACCGTAGAAATCTTCCGGGGTGCGATTGGTAGCGGACGGGGACGATGCCATGGGTGGGCAAGAGCGGGCTACAGAGCTGCTGAGGTTCTGGCGGGCGATCGAGATGTTCAGCCCCCGAGAGGTTCCCAAACGGGTGGCCCGGGAGCCCGGTCCGTTCGTGGTGGACATCGACGTCAACGGGCCAGTGCCGTGGGAGCCCGACCATCCCCTGTGGCGTGAACACCCACTGCCGGCGGGCAAGACATGGCGGTTCACCGTGTACGCGGGGCTCTTTCAGATCGAGCGCTCACGAGACGAGTTGGTGCGAGCCTTCGGTCCCGACCAGGTGCCACCGGATGCGCGGCCGATCGGCACCACCGCGATGTGCGCTTTCATTCTCGACCAGCAGGGGACACTGGTGGAGGACTCGCCGAAGCTGTCGGCATGCGCCTGGGCCATGGGGCGGTTGCGGTCGCCGGGCCCTCGGGACAGGCGCTGGCTGGACGGGTTCGACGCGGACGAACGGGAATTCGTCGCCGGGCTGAACGAACTCGCCTCACCGGGGTTCGGCGAGGCGGTTTCCCAGCGGTTCGCGCTCATGAGGGCGGTCGGCGATCGAGGCAAGTCGGCCGGACGTGAAGCGTTGGCCAAGGGCCTCGGGACCGCCGCCACAGCGGCCACAGCGGCGGCAGTGACGTCCGTCGCGGGCCCGGTCGCCGGCGGGATCGCGGGTGCCACGGCCGGCACCTTCGTGGAGAAGATGATCGCCAAATCGGCCGCCGCCAAGGCTCAAGACGGCGACAAATCGAGCGGACCACCTGCGTTTCATTTCACGGCCCACGACCTGCATCAGTTCACCAGCGAGCTGAGCGATGCGCTCGGGATCACCGGATCGCTCGAAGTACGGGGCGTCCGCGTGAGATGTGTTCAAGTATCGGAGAAGCGGGTCGCCGACACCGAGACCGACTTCCTGAACAGCTTCATCGCGCAGGATCTCGCCGATATCGAGCAGGCGGTCGCCCGCGGCGGCCTGGGAAACGCCCTGCGCGACTATCTGTCCGAGGGCCGCGATCCGGCGCAGCGGGTGGATGTGCGAGCGGACCAGCCCGCGGTCATCGCGGGTCTGAGCCCGAATCGGATTCCCGGCGGCCGATGGCCGGGAGATGTCCGCAGGCCGCTGGTGCTGAGCCAGCAGTTCGCGGTCAATCAACTGATGGCCGAACTATCGGAATCGGCAGGAGTTTTCGCGGTCAATGGGCCGCCGGGCACCGGCAAGACGACCATGCTGCGGGACGCGCTCGCGGCGATCGTCGTGGAGAGGGCGCTCCGGCTGACCGAATACGACAGTCCCGCATCGGCTTTCACACGTCCACTCGGCACCGTTCAGGTCGACCGGTACAAGTTCAAGGTCAACGCCCCGAATCCGAACGTCACGGGTTTCGAGATCATCCTCGCCACCGCCGGCAATGACGCCGCCACGAACGTCACGGCCGAGATACCGGCGGTGGAAGCGGTACAGGGGGCACTGGATGAGGCGCTCGCGGCGAACTACTTCCCGGAGCTCGCCTCACACATCCTCGGCGGCGAGGCATGGGGCTTGATCGCCGCGGTGCTGGGCAATATGGCCAATCGTTCAGACTTCTCCCAGCGCTTCTGGTGGGGCAAGGACAGTGTCGCCCAGCCCAGGCCGGACACCGATCCGGCCGAGGAACCAGCCGACGACGGGGTTCTGGGAATGCAGCGGCTCCTCGCACGAGCAGCAGCCGATCCCGCGACGGCGGAGGGGTGGCGCACGGCGCGCGAGGCTTTCCGCAGTGCGCTGAGCGAGGTGCGTGAACTTGCGGCCGAGCGCCAGGGCGTCGCCGACGATATCGCGGAGTTGGCGCGGCTGACGAAAGTGCTCGAGACATCGGACCGCGAGATCAGGGAAACCGAGCGGGAGTACGAACGCCGGCGAACAGAACATGCGCGGGCCGAGGCCGAGCGAGACGCCGCGGAGGCGGCCCTGAGAGCCGCCCGGGAGGCGATCGAGGAACACAAACCGGCCAAGCCCGGATTCTGGAAATCGCTGCGCACATTGTTCCGCAACAGACGCGAATGGCGCGCACAGAACGAAATCCTGCTCACGGCACGGAGATCCGCCAGACTACGGTCCGACGCCGCTGCCCCCGCGGTCACCGCGGCCGCACAGGCATGGGAGGCAATCGCCGCGCGGGGCCGTCAGCTCCTGGAAAGACATGCGGCAGCGGTCCAGGACCATGAGGAAGCCGCCCGGCGCGTCGATCAGGCATGCGAACGCTGGCGCGACACAGTGCCATTCGGGCCTGTACTGAACGATGAACACCGATTTCAGCTGTGCAACGCCTGGGCCGACGAGCAGTTCACGGCGGCCAGGCATCGGCTGTTCCTGCAGGCGCTGTGTGTGCATCGGGCATTCGCTTTCGATGCCGCACCACAGCTGCGCGGAAACCTGGCGGTCCTGTCCGCCCTGCTGCGTGGCCCGCTCGATCCCAAACCCAGCGCCGAAATACTCACCGCGATATGGCAATCCCTGTTCCTGCTCGTACCGATGGTCTCGACCACGTTCGCCTCGCTCCCCCGGCTGTTCGCGGGATTGGGCCGGGAGAGCCTGGGCTGGCTGTTCATCGACGAGGCCGGGCAGGCGACACCGCAGCAGGCAGTAGGTGGCCTCTGGCGGGTTCGGCGAGCGGTGATCGTCGGAGACCCGCGCCAGCTCGAGCCGATCGTGACTCTGCCGCTGGCGGCGCAACGAGCGCTGCTCGAACACAACCGCATCCACGAACAATGGACACCCGACTTCACCTCCGCCCAGCGCGTTGCCGACCGGCTGGCGCACTACGGCACGTATCTGGCCGATCCGGAGAGCGGCGAGAATGTCTGGGTGGGGGCGCCGCTGCGCGTTCATCGCCGCTGTGACCGGCCCATGTTCGCGATCTCCAACACGATCGCCTACGGCGGCGACCTCATGGTGTACGGCACCGCGGCGCGCGGCGCGTTCCCCGGCGAGAACACCTGGTTCGATGTGACATCGGGTGTCTCCGAAGGCAATTGGGTACCCGCGGAAGGCGACAAACTCACGGAGCTACTGGAGTGGCTGATCAACGGGATGCGGGTGCCGCCGAACACCATTCGCGTGGTCAGTCCCTTTCGCGATGTGGTGCGCGGAGCCAAGGTGGTCGCCGAGAAGGTCGTCGACTGGGACTTCGCCGACGAGAACGTCGGCACGGTGCACACCGTCCAAGGCCAGGAATCCGATGTGGTCATCCTCGTGCTCGGCACGCCCGCCAACAGGGAGGGGGCCCGGCGCTGGGCAGCGGCCAAACCCAATCTGCTGAATGTCGCCATCTCCCGTGCGAAACGACGCTTCTATGTGATCGGTTACCACGAATTGTGGCGCGAGCAGCACTACTTCGACGTTCTCGCGGCCTCGTTCAGACGTCGGTCCGACGCCCCGTGAGCAATACTCACTGCACACCGCTCGATGTCCCCGACCTGAACCGAACATCGGTCACCGCGCGAGCTGACAGTGCCCGCACGGCTCGACCTCATCGCCACTATGTGCGGCGCGGAGGATGCTGGGGCATCGGGACATCGAAGAAGCGCAGCGCCACCCGACGCGGTCCGCCCGCTCTGAGCATCGGCCTGACACTCAATTGCTCGGCGGGAACTGCCCCTTCGCCACTACCTTGCCACCCGAGAGTGTGAAGGTCACCACGCTGGGGCCGCCGCTCGGGCAGCACAGGGCGTCACTGGATTTCGCCCACTTGTACTGCACCGAGACGGTATTCGCGGTCTTTCCGATGACCTCGGTGTAGCCGTAGGGGTTGGATGTCGCGGTACCCAGGTAGGTGCCGTTGGTGAAGAACAGGACATGGGTGTATGGGTGAATATTGCCCGATTCCACCGTCATCCACGACAGCACGCCATCGCAGCCCGCCGAGATCGGGTCATTGCTCGCCGACGGATTGCCCCATCCGCCGTTCGAGGTCGAGGCGAGACTCTTGATCGCCGAGTTGGCGAGCCCGGAATTGAGGTCGAAGCACAGTCCGTGGCCGCTGCCGTTGGGTGCCGGATTCGTGGTCACCGGCACGATCGTGGGCTGCGGCGTGTCGGTCGCGGCACTGGTGGCAGGTGCAGGCTGCGGCGAATTGGCATCGCCCGCAGATGGATTGCCACCCTGGCCGCCCGGGGCCTGGGCGGGAGGCGGAGCCGACTGGTTACCCTGCGCCGGTACGGTCGTCCCCTGGGATGCGGCGACTGTCGTGCTCGCTGTTCCCGCCTGGGTCGACGAGCTGCCGGAGCATCCGCTCGCGGCCGCCACGAGGACGGTGGCGAACGCGGCGAACAGCACTGATCTGGCCTTCATATTTCTCCTCGCATCGATACGCCATCCCCGACTTCCATCCAAACGGAAGGACAAACTGGTCATCGGGTCCAGTCAAGCAGGCGTTAACGGAGCGTTTGTGGGCGTGATGCCCCAAAAGTCAGGGGCGCGAACACAATTCACCCAGACCGCTGAGAAGCTTCGGACGGCGACGCTACGACAGTCAATCCCGAACAAAACAATCGGCCACAGCGCGTCGTGGACACCCCGAGCGAAACCACTAACGCACACCCCCAGGCTGGTTGTATTCGGCTGGGAGGAAGCCGTATTGGTCGCAAGGAGATCTGGCAACCCGACACCGTCCGCGTGGGGCGCAGTAACGCGCCGGCGCTCGTCACCAAGGCCACCCGTCACCTCGGGCCTTCGGCCTTCGAGGATCTCACGATCTGTCGTTCGATCGATGTGCCGATTGCCAGGCTTGGCATTGGGTCGGCAAACCGGGCGGCGGACCCCGTGAGCGTCCACGGGTGGGCGGGCAGCTGGGGGCCGAGTAGCGTGCTCGCTATGCCTCAGCGCGATTTGGATCCCGTCATCGAGCAAATGCTGGCACAGCTGCATCCCGATGATCTGAAAGCGCTGATCGGGCAGTTGACGGCGAGCCCCCGCGAGGCGGAAGAGGTGTCGGTGCCCTCTCGACGCCGACCACGGCGGGAGCAGGCGATGACCTATCGCGTTCGCATCGATCTGGTGGATACCGAACCGCCCGTGTGGCGGCGGCTCGAGCTCTCGTCCGGACTGTTCCTCGACGAACTGCATGCGGCCATTCAGGCCGCGTTCGGCTGGACCGACAGTCACTTGCATCAGTTCGGCAGCGGGCCAGCGTACTACGACCGACGTACGGAGTACTACCTGTGCGCGTACCAAGCCGACGAGGGTGAGCCGGGGATCCCCGAAGAGCAAGTCCGCGTGGATGAGGTGCTGGTCGACGTCGGCGACATCTTGTACTACCTCTACGACTTCGGCGACGACTGGCAGCACGTCATCGAGTTGGAGGCCGTGTCACCGCGCGAGCCCAGCGCTGCTCGCGCACTGTGCACGGACGGCCGAAGGCCAGGTCCGCCGGAGGACTGCGGCGGTGTCGGAGGATACGAATTGATCATTGCGGCAACTGATCCCGCACATCCTGAGCATCGTCGGGCGGTGGCCAAGTTCCGGAGTATGTACGGCGAGGACATCGATCAGAACTACTACTCGCCGATGCCCTTCGACCCCGACACGATCAACGAGCGCCTCACCGCCATCGACCTGGAGATTCCCGCCGAACGGGAGCCCGGGCCGATCGACAGCACCGACGCCGATCTGCCTGAGCTGATGCGCGACGTCGTCATACTCCAGCGGACAGCACCGCCGCCGGCTCGAAATCAATTGCGACACCTGATCGATCGTGTACAGCTCGGCATCCCGGTACACATCGACGAGGAAACCGCTTCCGCCGCGGTACGCCCCTATCGCTGCCTCATCGAGCATCTCGGAACCAGCGGCATCGCCCTGACCGGAGCCGGATATCTTCCACCGGCCGTCGTGGCGTCCATCTTCCGCGAGCTGAGCATGGACGAGGACTGGATCGGGAAGGGCAATCGCGAAGACCTGACGCCACCCGTGGCACAGCTGCGAGCGTCGGCGCAGCAGATGGGCCTGGTGCGCAAATACCGCGGCAAGCTGTCGGCCACAACGAAAGGCCGTGCACTCCGCGATGACCCGATTGCGTTGTGGTGGCACCTGGCAACGAAGACCGGTGAACAGATCGGCAAGTACGGGGACGAGCCAGCCCTGCTGTATCTCATGGCAATCGCTGCCGGTGTGACCGATGGTGTCGACCGCATGGTCGCCGACCTCCTGACCGCCACAGGCTGGCGGCTCGCCGACGGGACCCCGCTCGAGACGGTGGACATCACCTCCGCGGTCGGGCACCTGAGCGACGTGTTCGAACGGATGAACCTCTTACGGCGGGACCGCACCACATTCGGACGCCAGTTCAGTTCACACGCAGCCGAGTTCGCGCGGTCGATACTGTTGCGGTAGGTGTCCGAAGAATGGTCACCCACTCGTTGTGCGAGATGAATGAGACGGCAACTACGCGGACCTGGCCCCGGGCTTAATGGAACAGCGAGGCGGAGAACAGATTCGGGCGAGCATCGACCTCTATGTGCGCGGGCGCGGAATCACGCGCCGCGCCGGTTCCCGATCGACAAGGATTTGCCGGCGACGCGGGGCCATCGCATCCGCGGGCGAGTTCGCGCTGCGGACAGCTTCATAGACCGCGAGGGCGTTCCCCAGAGCGTCGCGAGTACCAACTCCGGCTGCGGGAGTGATTGCGTGATCGGAGTCCCCGACGAGCAGAACCGGCAGGCTCAGCGCAGCTGCGCCTTCGAGGGAGACTACCTCTGGATCGGATTCATGCAAGACTGACCCGCCGCAATCCCGAGCCGCGAGACACCACGCTGCCCAGCCCCGGTCAGTATGCTTCCCCGAGTGGTGACGAAACCCGAAACCACCGTCATCGTAAGAGGGGAAGAATGCCCGCTGAAGCGACCGACGACGGCCAGCTCGACGCACTGCGGCGGAAGAAGGAGCGGCTGGAAGCCGAGAATGCCCGACTGACTGCGGAATTGGCGGCGGTCACGGCGGAATTTGCGGGCTTTCAGCAGCCTCCCGAGGAGATCGCCCAGGACTACGAGCGGGAGGCCGCGACGGGCGAACCTTTGGACCGAGCACAGAACCTCACCGAGGCCGCCTCGTATTGGGCGACGGCCGGCGACTACGACAAAGCACGGCGGCGGTATCTGGACGCCATCGCCGACGGCGGTCCGGTCGCCGCCGACGCGCGCGTCTGGTATGCGACATTCCTGCTCGAGCACGGCGACGAGAAGGAGGCCTACGACCTGCTCGAGGTGGTATTCGCGGAGGGATCCGACGATTACCAGGCGTACGAGATCGCTGGCGAGGCCTTCGAGGAGCACGGGGATCTCGAGGAGGCACTGCGCTGGTTCGAATCGGGACTAGATCGGGTGCGGATGTCCGTGGCAGACGATGATGCCCGGGAATCCTTGACACGATTCCGGCTGGCCTCGGGTCGCGCCCGCGTCCGCGAACTGCTCGGACTGCCGGAGGATGAGACCGACTTGGGCGTCGACCAGCACCGCGCGCGCGTGATCGCCGATCTGACCCAACGCGACCTCCCCACGAAACCCGTACGAGCCGCTGTCCTGTTCTTCCCGGAACACGAATTCGCACAAGCCATTCGGCGATGGCCGGCCATGCACGCCTACGACACCTTCGATGAGCACCGCGCGGCGGTGGAACACTCCCTGCGTGAGCTCGAGCCGGGACGGTCGCCACGGGTGATCACCACGACCGTCGATGGGCTCGCCGAATACGCGGCCCGAACCGACACCAACCCCGAACTACCCGCCACGCGAGCCGCTTTCGCGACGCAACTCGTCGACACCGCCCACCACGCCGCACCCTGGCCACCCGGCCGAAATGACCCCTGCTGGTGCGGTTCCGGCCGCAAGTACAAGAAGTGCTGCGGGCGACCGGACTGAGATCCCGCCGATGAGGCGCTCGACGCGCGGAACGAGCGCGAGGAACCTTCCCGGTTGCACCCGGTCGCCAACCCGCCGAGTCCCGTGCAAATCGGGAGGGTCCGGACGACATCACAACAATCGCACACACATTCGATCCGACGCGATAGCTTCATCGCATGGTCGGCTCCAAACACGAAGCGATGCACCGTCTCTTCCAACGCCACCCGGACGTCTTCGGCCGCGCGTTCGACGCGCTGAATCTGCCGTTCCCCAAACCGAATACCGTGGCGCTGTTACCCAACGATCTCACTGAGATCGAACCGCTGGAGCGGCGCGTGGACACACTCCTACGCGTCGACACCGACGAAGGCCCATTCCTGCTACTGGTGGAGGCGCAGAGCCGAGACGACAAGCGCAAGCCGAGCGCATGGGCCTACTACCTCGCACACGTCCACGCGAAGTACGACCTGCACCCGGTCCTGCTCGTCGTATGCCAGGACGCCGCGACCGCGGCATGGGCCGCCGGTCCACAACATATCGGCCCACGCCAATGGGCCAGCCTCGTCGTCCGGCCCCTGGTCCTGGGCCCGCACAACGTGCGGCCGGTAACCGATCTACAGGAGGCGATCAGCGATATTCCGCTGGCCACCCTCTCCGCGATCACCCATGCCAACGACCCCGGCATCGGTGACATACTGAAAACGCTGGCCACCGCATTGCAAAAAGTCGACGAGGACGACGCACTGATCTTCGCCGAACTCACTGAACTCGGGTTGGGCAAAAGCCCGGCCGGACGACTCTGGAGGCAGTTGATGACCGTGGACCTCTCCTTTTTCCGCTCCGAAACCTCCCAGCGCCTGCGCGCGCAGGCCCGCACCGAGGGACATGCCGAAGGGCTCGCTGAAGGGCTCGCTGAAGGACTCGCTGAAGGACGTGCGGAGGGGCTTGCCGTAGCCGTTATTCACACACTGGAGCGAAACGGAGTCACCATCACCGCCGCGGCCCGTGAGCGCATCACGTCCTGCACAGAACCCGAACGTCTCCTCGACTGGCTGGACAAATCCATCACGGCCCGCACCGTCGACAGCGTCTTCGAGGACCCCGCATAAACCTGCCGGATTACGGCGTCAGGCACAGATGACCTCGCGCTAGGCGGCAGAACTCGACGTTGGTGACGGGTGGACCGCACCCGTCACCATGACTCTGAGGCTGTGCCGACACCTAGGATGCTCGGGTTTGCCGGGCTGCTGAGATCGGCCGGCCGCGGTGGTACGTGAGGATCTGGTCGGGGGTGCGGTGGCGGCGGAGGATGAGGTCGAGGGCCTGGGGGAAGCTGGGGCCCAGGAGGTGGAGGGCCAGGATGCCATCGGAGACGACGTTGCCGTTGTCGAGCATCAGGAGAAAGGTTGTGCCGGTGGCGTTGGCGGCTAGGGGGGTCATGCGGTGGCCGAGGGCTGATTCGAAGTCGGCGTAGCGGTCGTACATGCCGTTGGCCACGTCGATGGGGTCGAAGAAGATGAGGTCGGAAGGCCACAGGGCGCCGGCGAGGTCCGGGGGGCGAATGGCGAGTTTGCCGAAGGATTCGAGGATTGATGCCGCGGGGCGAGAGACCTGGAAGCCTTCGGCCTCCAGGCGGTCGATCCATTCGGTGATGTCTACTCGGCGACGTGGGGTCCAGCCCGCGGCTGTGAGAGCTTGCAACGTGATTGGATTCGGCCAATAGAAGCGCATAGAGACTATTCGGTGCTGAATCGTGTTAGGCACGTATCGATTTGGTTGACTTGCCCTGGATACGCAGAAGGCCCCCAGCATGAGCTGGGGGCCTTCGCGAAGGATGTTCCGGCGGTGTCCTACTCTCCCACACCCTGTCGAGTGCAGTACCA